>NZ_JACOGE010000010.1:0-48124 GCF_014284265.1 Undibacterium sp. CY21W
CGAACCCTTGCTGGGTAAATTCCTCAGTGGTGATCCGTTGGTGCAAGATCCGGTGAACGGGCAGAACTATAACCGGTATAGTTATGTGCTCAATAACCCGACGAACTTGACCGATCCAACTGGGTTTTTTAGTTGTATTCAAAGTGAGAGTGATAAGAGGGCCTGTCAAACGCATATGAGAGATGCGTCAATTGAAGGCGGGATACAAACTGCCATATTGACTCCGGCGAAACCAAATCCGTCTAGTTCCACTCCCCCATCCACGCCTACGATGTTTAACGTAGTCGGAAGTGGTAAGATAAATCCGAAAAACAATTCGGCAAACAACGTAACTGTTGCCCAGACATTAGCTGCGGCAGGTCGTTCAAACATTCCTGGTGCTAAGGAAGCCATTCCGAAAGAAGGTGAGGCGATCAACGTCGGCGTCAATGTGATTCTGGCGGCGGAGGGAGGTATTGGCATCGCGCGAGCCGCACCTACGTTGTGGGCGCGAGTTACGGCATTCTTCGGCAAAGAAGCTGCCTCAAGTGGGGCGGAAAGCGCTGCGTCAGGAGCGAATCTTTCCAAGCATTTAGGGTATCTTGAAAAATATGGGAAAGCCGGCTTTAAGGAACTTGAAAGTGGGCGAATTCGTTACTACGACACGTTGACGCCTGCCCGTACACAAGGAGAGATGGCGGGTGCGCGACTGGTGAGGGAATGGGACCCGGCGAACGGTGCCACACGCACGTGGTATGAAACACTCGATCATGCAGGGAACGTGCGAAGTGTCGCACCCAAGCCTGTTACAGAACCTTTAAACCATCGGATATTCGATGCTGACGGCAACTACACTGGACGACGATAATATGGCGAGCATACCTACGCGCAATGATCTGCTTCTCATGTTGGAGAATCTGTGTTCGGGCAAAACGAAGCGGGAAGACGTCGCCGCTTGGGCTGTTTCAATCATCGAGGATGATTCAATTCGCGTGACCGATGGTGTAACTTGGGACGTTCTAAAGGACCTTGGCGCAGTCGACTTACCTGCGTCAGATCGAGACTTCCTGTACACGGAAGTCGACTTCAACGAGTGGTCCTCGAGATTGCGCGAAGCCTAGGTCCTGCGTGACGCAAAGCTAATCGATTCGGGCCGTTGTCGGCTTCAATATTAAAAACCACCCAGCCGGAATTTTCGGCGAGGGTGGTTTTTTGCATTGGTCACAACACTCGACGGAAAAAACAACACCGGCCACACTGGCCGGGCAACCATTTCAACGGCCCTACACCAAACATTTTGGCCATGCCCTATATTTCACATCGCGGTATGAAATTCGACTATTTTCCACATGGTGGTAAAAATAGGGGGTGAAGGGGTATTTACCCCCCATATTATTAGATGGGGGGCCGTTTCTGCCGGTCCGCGCTTCAAAGCTAAAAACCAGGTCGAAATCGCCGCATTCGGGTGCGCTCTGTTGCCACCCGGCATCGATCTTTTGATGCGCCATGCTACCGCCCCAACGCTCCAGCAAGTCCCTCAGTCGGCTCAATCGGCATGTTGCCCGCGCCAGATGAATTCCTACAAACTCGCGCCGATTCGCGTTGCATCATTCTGATGTTAAGTGTATAAATTTAAACAGTATTTCATGCCTTGCAGATGCCAAAAGCGGCCTGTGATTTCGTGTTGTTACCAAGACGCTGCGCGTCGCCTCCGTGCGGCCGTCCTCGCTGACGCTGCGGGCGGGCGCTCGGGAGCGGCGCGGGCTATCGATATTCGCCGGATATCGGCCGGTCGCTCTGGAGGAGCGCCGGGCAGACGCAGGGGTACGCCCTGGCGGGCTACCTCGCCTTCGCTCGGCTCAAATCGCCCCTGCCGGCAAAGCGGCGGCCGGTTGAGCGCGGGCATGGAACACGGTGGTATGGCGATGCTGGTGGCTGACCCCAAACCCCGTAGAGGGAAGCGGGTCGTGCAGGTAGTTGTTATTAGAAATAAAAAAAGCCGTCCCCAACCCGCTGCCGAAGGCGCGGGTGATGGGTGCGGCTTTATTTTTTAGCTGCTAAGGAAGCCGGCTATGCGTTGGCGTTGGCGCTCGCCTGGGCCAGCATGGTCTCCAGCATTTCCACGACGAAGCGCTGCTTCTGCTTCGGCAATTTGAAGGTGTCGCTGCTCGTCAAGGTGGTTTGGTTGGTGGCGGTAATCAAGTGTTCATGCAAAATGTTAATCCTGCTTGGGTAATTAGATGAAAAAGTGTCCTTGGGGAAAAATTGATGCATTTCAAAGCATCTCAGAGTTCAATCGTTTTGTAGCTTGGATGAATGAACAGGTAATTGCAAATGACGCCAGTGAAACATTTGTTAAGCAGCGTTATGCTGGCGCATCAACGTTAGACGAAAAATGGTTTACTCATATCGATTCCGGTGAAGTATGGCGTCTCGTAAGACCTGATCCACCATTTGCAGGTGTATTTGAGCCAACGCGATAAGTAGTAATTTATAAGTTAGTGCGGGTGCAACCTGCGCTGTAAACCGCTTGTCACACTACTTGCGGTTCGTGCAGAGAAGTTGACCAGGCACACGGGGCAAGTAGTGCGCCAAGCTAGCACCAACCAGTCGGAATGGTTGTAGCTTCGACGAGCAGCAAAACCTGGTCAGGTGAAACAAAGTTCGCTACCAATTCGCTTACCACTGCGCTTTGCCAGTAGTCAGCAAGCGTAGGGTGAGTCATACGCACCAATTGGCGATATTGATGCTCGTCGGCTGGCAGTAGTTTAATCGAGGCAAGCGATGTGTGTCTTGCTTCCAACGAAGCAGGCGCGTGACGCTTGCCGGTCAGATACTTGCTAACATCGTATTCTCACAGGCGGAACAGCAACAGGTTCCGCCTTTTTTATGCCCGCAACGCTCAGAAATGGCTTCTGACATTAAAAATATACCCCCTGGGGTATATATAAAAGCCCTTTATTTATAAGGAGATAAAGGCGTCTTTGCCACATACTCCCCTGAAAATGTCTGATTGACTGATGTTTTCTGTGTTACTGCGCTGCTTACCGTTTCTCCGCAGTCAATCTCCAGCGCGCAGAAAACACACCAAAACCAGCCAGCCAAATGGCAACCCGGCAGTCACCACCACCTACTACGCCGGAGCACAAGAAGCCGACATCAACAATGGTCAGGCGACAGTTAAAACCTACTGACTGTGTAACCTTAAAAAAATCCGTTGTATTTCCACAGATGAATCAAATTATTCATTGTCAGTCTGATATAATTTTTTATCTTTATATTTGCACATCTATTTCATCTGATTATGTTTTCTGCGTTGTGGTTGCCAGCTCGCTTTTACTGTTTTCGTTTTTGGCGATTGCAACGTGGCATCACGAGCATGATCTGTATTTTTGTCTTTTTAAATCTGGCGTTAGCGCTTGTTTATGGACAATATCATTACCGATCTGAAACACTTCATGATCAGATTTCTTACGTAAAAAAAGAGACTCTTGTCAGAGCGCAACTCGCCTTATCTCAAGAGCAAAAAGACATCGTTCTTCCCGATTTTGATAATGCAAAACTCATCGCGGTTGTGCATCAGGTCGCAGAGGAATCCAAGATGCCTGTGGATGAAATTACCTATGTGCTCGATGCGAATGCGGGCCAGCCATTTTTTCGATACCACATTAATTTATCTGTTGATGCCAGTTACCCAGTTGTCCGTCATTTCGTTGAGCAACTTCAACGTCTTCAACCGCAAATTTCTTTGGATGGCATCAGTTGCCGTAAAGACGATATCGGGGTGAAAGCGCTGAATTGTGATTTGAGTCTATCGGCTTTTTATCGAAAGCCTGCCGGTGGATAAGCGGGTCAGGTTGCGCAGATCTATTTTGTTGATCGCATTAACGCTGACCATGATTGCCAGTTTCTATCCTGACCAGAAGGCGATTAAAGACGGAAGCAAACGTCATCCTGAACGAGTCACTGCGACTAAAACAGAACAAACGGCAGGGCAAGTTAATTCCGATCCGTCGAAAAAAAATACTCCTACTCCTGTTGCAGAGGTGGACCCTTTTTCTGCCAGAAACTGGGTAGTGGAGCCAGTGGCTATCGTCGAAGCGCCTGTGGTGACGGTGAATGCGACCGTGACGCCGCCCCCGGTTGTGACCGGGCCACCGCCATTACCATTTAAATTTACTGGACGCATGAACGATGAAGGTAATCAAGTGGTGTATTTGAATCGTGGTGAGCAAATGGTGTTAGCCCATGTCGGTGACGTTTTAGATAGTAGTTATAAGGTCATTTCCATCACACAACAGCAGATTGAGTTTGAGTATTTGCCGAGCGGTGAAAAGCAAACTTTGGCACTTCCGGCTTCCGAATACTAATTTATGTCTCTACTCATTTTGCCTGCAATTTTACGTACTTCATTTATCGCGCTCTCCGTCATGTTGCTGGCGAGTTGTGCTGCCGACTCACATCATCGTGCCGGGATGTCGGCGTTGGATAAAGGTGATTATGCGACTGCGATCAACGAATTGAAGCAAGCGGTTGATTTAGCGCCTAAAGATGTCGAATTCAAAAAGGATTGGCTGCAGAAACGCGAATTAGCAACCACCACTTTACTCAGTAAAGCGGACGCAGCGATTAATGCAGGGCATCTGCCCGAGGCAACCGATCATTACAAAACAATTTTGAAATATGAGCGGGAAAATGCCCGTGCGCTAAAAGGGCTGCAAGATATCGCCCGAATCGGGCAGGCGAACGAAGAAGCGACGGAAGCGAGAAAGTTGCTGAAGCAAGGGGATATTGCGCAGGCGTCCCTGTGGGCGTCAAGAGCGTTGGAAAACTACCCGGATCAGAGTGAAGCAAAAGCAGTAAAACGCGAGATCGAATTACAGCAGTCGAAGATCATCCAGACGACGCAGAGTCTCAGTGCCCTGTATAAAAAACCGATCAACCTGGAGTTTCGGGATGCCAACGTCAAAATGGTGTTCGAAGCCTTGTCCCGTACCACTGGCATTAACTTTATCTTTGATCGCGAAGTCAAAGGAGATCAACGCACAACGGTATTCTTAAAGCAAACCTCGCTGGAAGATTCGATTGATGTGATATTGACGACGAATCAGTTAGAAAAAAAGATATTGAATGCAACCAGTGTGCTGATTTATCCGAATACGCCAGCCAAAGTGAAAGAGTATCAGGACTTAATGGTGAAAGCATTTTATCTCGCGAATGTGGATGCGAAGCAGGCAGCGAGTATGCTCAAAACAGTCTTGAAGGTCAAAGAGGTATTTGTTGACGACAAATACAATATGCTCATCTTAAGAGAAAATCCCGAGACGATTGCGCTTGCAGAAAAACTGATCGCACTGCATGACTTAGATGAACCCGAAGTCATGCTCGAAGTTGCGGTGTTAGAGGTTAATCGCTCACGTCTATTAAACCTCGGAGTTCAGTTTCCCGATCAGCTCACTGTATCGCCCTTGGGGGGAACTGTTACCTCAAGTGGATCAGGAACAACAGGCAGTGGGATACGGACCTTTAAGTTAAATGATTTAAGAAATCTGAACGGTGACACTTTGGGAATCACCGTGCCAACGGCGACGCTCAATTTCCAAAAGACAGATGGGGATGCCAATTTATTGGCAAATCCAAGTTTGCGTGTCCGTGACCGGGAAAAAGCCAAAATAATGATTGGTGACAAGGTCCCCGTCGTGACCACAACCAGTACTGCGAATGGATTTGTTGCTGAGAATATTCAATATCTGGATGTCGGCCTGAAATTAGAAGTCGAACCTAATATGCATTTGCGTGATGAAATTGGGTTAAAGATTTCCCTTGAAGTCAGCTCTTTAGTCTCTGCGATCAAAACCAATAACGGTTCTCAGGCGTACCAAATTGGCACGAGAAACTACTCCAGCGCTTTGCGTTTGAAAGACGGTGAAACACAGCTTCTGGCCGGATTAATTAGCGATGATGATCGATCTTCCGCGAATCGTATTCCTTTATTAGGAGATTTACCTGTTCTTGGTCGCTTGTTTTCAAGTCAAAGTGATAATCGCAGAAAAACTGAGATTGTGATGTCGATCACCCCGCATTTAATCCGAAACATTCAACGCAAAGATCCATCGAGTGAATCGTTCTGGTCGGGTACGGAGTCAACCTTACGTACCAAGCCGTTGCAATTACGTTCGCTAGATACTAGTTCTGCTCAAAATCCAGTAAAGACTAATCCGACTCAGGCAACACCATCTGAGGGAGGATCATCGCCTTCGACGGTCAATACAAGTGGCCTGAAATTTAGCTGGAAAGGTGCACCACAAGTGAAAGTGGGAGAATCATTTACCGTTGAATTGTCTATTGACTCTCGTGAGCCATTGCGCGCCACACCACTTCAATTAGGATTTAATCCTGACGATGTGGAGGTCGTCGCGGTAAGGGAAGGTAATTTCTTCAGTAAAAGTGGTAAGTCGACGTTTGCACACGTAATTGATAAACCTAGTGGCCGCGTCTCAGTCGGCACCTCAACCTCGGACGCCGGTGGTGCAAAAGGAGGAGGGACGCTGATGGCAGTAGAGTTCAAGGCTAAAAAAGAAAACCCATCCTCTGAAATTCAGTTATTGGCCGTTACGCCCATCGGCAGCAGTCAAGCCATAGGTAAACCAGAGACTCTTGCACCGTTAAAAATCAATATTACGCAATGACGATGACTGCCTCTGGAAAAGTTGCGATGAAAGGGTTCAGTTTTATTGAGCTTTTAGCGTCGGTCGCGATCATGGGTTTGCTGGCATCTGTTGCGCTGCCGCTGGCGGAAACGACTGTTCGTCGTCAAAAGGAGAACGAACTGAGAACGGCACTTCGGGATATTCGCCAAGGAATTGATGCATATAAAGCCGCCAGCATAAACGGGAAAATTGCAAAGCGTGCGGAGGAGAGTGGGTATCCAAAGACATTAGAGGAGTTGGTCTCGGGTGTTGATGATGCATCACAACCAGGAAGCAAACTCTATTTTTTGAGAAGAATTCCGAGAGATCCGTTTTCTCAAGATGCTTCAGTTTCTTCTGTTGACACCTGGCGGGTGAGAAGTTTTCAGTCGCCTCCTGACAATCCACGCCCAGGCGATGATGTGTTCGATATTTCTTCAAAGTCGACACAACATGGTCTGAACGGTATTCCTTACAACGAGTGGTAGTGATGCGACAGCGTGGATTTACCTTAATCGAACTCTTGGTCAGTTTGGTCATTGTTGCGACGATCTTGTCTCTTGCGGCACCAAGATATTTTAATAATGTCGATAACGCGAAAGAAGCCGTGTTGCGAGAGGATTTATATATTCTGCGCGACGCCATTGATAAGTATTTTTCAGATAAAAATGTTTATCCAAGTACCTTGGAAGATTTGGTCACACAACGCTATTTGCGAAATATTCCCAAAGATCCCATGACGGAAAGTTCCAACAGCTGGGTCGTAACGCCACCGGCAGACACCAGTATGGGAGGTGTTTACAACGTACATAGTAGTGCGCCGAATAAGGCAAGAGATGGAACTTGGTTCAAGGATTGGTAGATGAGTTCCCATCAACAAGGATTTAGTTATTTGGTCGCGCTATTTATGGTCGCGGTTCTGGCGGTCGTTTCGGTACGTGGTGTCGAAGTCACTGTAACCAAGGAGCGACGGATGAAGGAGTTGGAGTTGTTATATGTTGGGCATGCTTATCGAACTGCAATAAAAAATTATTACGACAATACACCGGGTACAGCGAAGCAGTTTCCAAGGGACTTGGCGTCGCTTCTGGAAGATAGCAGAACGTCTCGCTTGAATCGTCATTTACGGAAGCTCTACGCTGACCCCATCAGTGGAAGTCATAACTGGGGTATTGTTACTGCGCCAGATGGAGGAATTATGGGTGTCTATTCCTTATCAACATTCGTACCGATTAAAGTAAGTCAGTTTCAAAGTGAGTATCTTCACTTTACCAATGCAAAAACATACCAGGACTGGAAGTTTATTTATCAACCGAATTAAGAGGCATTATTGGATATGAAGAACGACATGAAAAAACGTCAATCAGGATTTACTTTATTGGAGTTGCTGGTTGTCCTTTTAATTATTGGCATGCTATCTGCATTTGTGGGACCAAAATATTTTTCTCAAATCAATAAGTCCCAGACACAAGTGGCACGCGCACAAATCGAAGCGTTTGACAAAGCACTTGATCAGTACCGTATCGATACAAACCATTATCCTACTGCAGCACAGGGATTGGCTGCGTTGTTTACACAGCCTTCTAATGAGCCAAAGTGGGCAGGGCCTTACTTAAAGAAAATGGTTCCGGGAGACCCTTGGGAAAATCCTTATATTTATCAAATTCCCAGTAGCACACCGGGCAAAGATTACGACATCATTTCTTACGGTAAAGATGGTAAGGCAGGCGGTATGGGTGATGATGCTGATATTACGAACTAATCGTTCAATACACGTATGCGTTACCGTGTAAAAATTCTCAATGCCTCTATGAAAGTGGAAATTCTCGAACTAGAGGCAGAGAACGACGAGGAGATCAATAACGTTGTCGGATCGTCCGGTGGTCGAATATTAAGTGTTACACCATTGCGTTCCGGGATGAATCAGTACAGGTGGCGTTCCACTTCTTTTAATCTGACCGTCTTTAATCAGCAGTTGCATACCTTGTTGGAGGCAGGGCAGCCCATTGTCGAGGCAATTGAAGTATTAGGTAAAAACGACCGTCACCAACAAAACGTCGCTATTTACGATTCTCTGTTGCAAAGCCTGAGGCAGGGGAAGCAATTTTCAGATGCGATGGCATTACTTCCGTCAGTTTTTCCTCTTCTTTATGTCGCCATGGTGCGCGCAAGTGAGACGACAGGAACGGTGAATGCGTCAGTAAAACGATTTATGACCTATCAGCAGCAGGCAGATGATATTAAGCGTAAGTTGGTCTCCGCTGCAATTTACCCCGCCATCTTGGTTGCTGTTGGTTTCATTGTGATCGTGTTTCTGATGCTGTATGTCGTGCCACGGTTTAGCGTCGTTTTCGATGATGTGGCATTAACAAAAAATGCTACTGCCGGATTTATTCAGACCTGGGGACGGTTTGTCCGCTACAACACAGAGTTAGCGTGGCTTGGGGTATTCGCCTTTGTTGGAATACTCGTTAGCAGCGTTCTTCATCCAGGTATCCGGAATACGTTATTTATCAAGATGCTGAGCTTTAAGTGGTTAGGTGACAAGATCTGGATTTTACAACTCGCTCGCATGTATCGGACGTTAAGTATGCTGTTGCAAAGCGGTGTCAGTATCTTGGTTGCGATGAGAATGGCGGGTGAATCACTGCCAATGGTCATGAGAAAAAATTTAGAAAATGCCACGCAGGCGGTCAATGAGGGTAATTCTATTTCATCGTCGATGAAGCAATCTCAGTTAGGCAGTGAGATTGCGCTCAGGTTGTTGATCGCAGGGGAGTCCTCAGGGAATCTCGACAAAATGATGGAAAAAATTGCTGACTTTTATGATCAGGAAACCGCGACATGGGTTGATACCGCCGGGCGTTTGATTGAACCAATTTTAATGGTCGGTATCGGTTTAGTGATTGGCGCAATTGTTTTGATGTTGTACTCGCCGATCTTTGATTTGGCAAACGCGGTATAGAAAGTATTTTATATATGGTCACGCTGGAGTTATTACGTCAGGTCTGTCTTGTCGAGCATGAAGGAGAGGATTGGTTATCACGGCTGTCGCTGCTCACTGAACAATCACGAGATGATGCATTGAGGGACGTGGGTGCATTATCCGCTTATCCTGTGTTGTCAGATGATGACGTTTTAAGTTTCGATCCAGCGTTTGATCTGGTTAGCTATGCGGACATGGTATCTCGTTCGACCTTAGTTGGTTTCGATAAAGAAAAACAATTATGCGCCGTGATCAGCGCGCCACTGGATCAGACAATCGGTGTTTTTCTTGCCAGCTTAACAGCCAGTGTTTCTGAAATTTATCTTGCTGACCCACAATCAGTATCAGAGAAATTAGAACAGCATGAATCTTCATTTAGCGCCGTCGCCGATGCTGTTGGCTTGGGACAGCCTGATGAATTTGTTCGCGACAACAGTGAAGACTTGACTCTCTCATCGATTCAGGGGGAATCAAGTCCTGCCGTTCGTCTGATCAATTCCACTGTGTTTGATGCGCTCCGTATTGAAGCGAGCGATATTCATCTGGAGTCATTACCACAAGGTCTTGTAATTAAATTCCGGATTGACGGCGTATTGACGCATATCGCTTCCGTCAACAACACAACGTTAGCGGAACATGCTATTGCCAGAATTAAGGTTTTGGCGGAATTGGATATTGCTGAGAAGCGTATTCCTCAGGATGGACGGTTTCGCGTTGCCACGAAAGGACGAGACATTGATATACGTGTCTCTATTATGCCGAGCATTCACGGTGAAGATGCCGTTCTCCGTATTCTCGATAAAAAAGCGTTGATTGATAGCGTGCAGCGCCTGACGCTCGACTCGTTGGGATTTGATGATGCTACGATCACATTACTCAAAAGATTAGCATCCGAGCCGTACGGCATGATGCTCGTTACTGGGCCAACAGGAAGTGGCAAAACGACGACGCTATATGCGGCGTTGACGGAAATTAATCACGGCGAAGACAAGTTCATCACGATCGAAGATCCAGTTGAATATCAATTGCCAGGAGTGTTGCAAATTCCTGTGAATGAAAAAAAAGGATTGTCATTCGCGGTCGGGTTACGATCAATTCTTCGTCATGATCCGGATAAAATTTTAGTAGGGGAAATTCGTGATTCGGAAACAGCACAAATTGCTGTGCAATCCGCACTCACCGGACATATGGTCTTTACCTCTGTTCATGCCAATAATACGTTCGATGTGATTGGGCGTTTTATTCACATGGGGGTGGATCCTTACAACTTTGTGTCGTCCTTAACAGGTGTCGTCGCTCAGCGATTGGTTCGTCAAAACTGTACCCACTGTAATGCACCAACAGAAATACCCTCAGCGCTGCTGCTGGATTCAGGTATCCACGATCCGGAGAACTATCGCTTTCATGCAGGACGTGGCTGCACCCATTGTCGTAATACAGGATACAAAGGCCGCAAAGCGATTGCTGAAGTACTGAGACTCACAGATGAAATTCGCGAGATGATCATTAGTCGCGCATCGATCCGGGCATTGAAAGAACAAGCCAGGTTGGATGGCACAAGGTTTTTGCGCGACGTTGCCTTAGACCTGGTCCGGAATGGGCAAACAACCTTACAGGAGGTCAATCGTGTTACGTTTGTGGCCTAAAAGGTGGCAGCTAGGCGTCTTTAACGATCACAGCTGGCTTTGTCATGGGAATCAGAAAGTGGCTGAAATCAACGATGTCAGCCTCGATATTTATTCTTCATTCGAACAATTGCTCACCGTATCAAAGCACGTTTTAAAGAAAAATGATCGCCTGTCGATGACGCTCTCTGACGCATTTTTTCGTATCGTTACTCTTCCATGGCAAGATAACCTGAATACCGCAGCAGAGCTGAATGCCTACGCAAAAATATGTTTTGCGATGCAAGGCATTGTGCTCGATGAGTCGTGGGTGATATTTTCAGATTTCATTCGATACAACCAACCAGGCATTGCGTATGCTCTGAAAAAAGATAGCCTCGAACGTCTGATCACGATTGCTGAAGCAGCACATGTCAGCATAGAGAATATTCAGCCAAAATCCGCTTCTGTTTTTTATGCCGTTCAACGAAAAAAATGGAATGAAACAAGATTACTCCTTCTTCTTGAGAAAGACCGGGTCAGTAGTTTCGTTTATGGGAAGAATGGACTGCTCGGGTGTGACGTTGAGGTATTGACGAGTAAAAAAGACATTTCAGTTCGTCGATTATTAACCCGGGTGCAGCTTGATCACCAGATAAAGAGAATCAGTTGCTGGTCAGCCACCGAGGTTGTCTCCGAAGCTAATTTAAAATCGTTGTTCCAATATTTCTTTGCTGATGCCAATGTTCAATTTGCACAATCACAGATGGAGAGATATTGATGGAAATATCTACCCGCTTCTTAAAACCAATACATAGAACAAGTGCGAAGTTCAAATTCGCCATCGCATGTTTGATAGTGACCGGTGTTGGTTTATCTACGCTGATTTATCAGCAGCGTCAACAATACGAAAGAATGAATGTATTGCTCTCGGCAATTCAATCATCCAACGAGTTTAAACATCGGGCGACACCAAAAAAGAGTGATGCGGACGATAAAAAACAGTGGGGCGTATTTAAGGCTGAACGGAGTTTTCCGTGGCCAGGAATTTTTGAGGCGATGGAAGATACTGCTGGTAACGACATTGAATTATTAGAATTTGAACCTGCAAAGAGCAGTAGGCTGATCATTCTCCGTGGTGAGGCGAAAGATCAAGCTGCACTTATTCATTTTATCGCTGCGTTGTCAGAAAAAAAGCAGCTCAAAAATGTGCACTTGTTACATCAACAGAGAATTGAGAGGGAGCGTCTGATTACAACTTCGTTTGAGATAAAAGCAGAAGTACGTTAGAGGCACTTAGTAATACGAAGATTGAGAAATTGTTGTTGTAGTTGACTGGTTTCATGGCCATCTCATACCTCAGGTTTTAATCGACAACCCTCTCCCATCAGCACCCTCATTGATCTGAGGCGCTTCATGCGCTTGTTTACAAATTTTTGCAATGTTGGGCCCTTGGTTACCTTCGCTTGGTTCAGAGAGGTCCTCGCTAGACGCTTTATTCATGCAGGCAAAATGGTATTCTATTCAGAACGACCAGCCCAGCAACTGAATCCGAATTCGGTAACGTGCTGCCATTGTCCAGACCTCTTACTTTCGCGACGTATGCAATCACCCGTAGAGAAAAACTCAGATAGCACCGGCAATCCGCTAGATTACTTAGATGTGCTGCGGGAAGGAATGACAGCGTTGAATGCTGCGGGACTTGACGGCTTCGAAGGGCTGGTCGCGGAAGTTTTGACCCATGCCTGCGGCCGGCCATTTAGGCTTGCTGCGAGCGGTTCGCAGGGCGGGCGAGATGGTGACGACGGGATCGTGTATTTCGAGGCAAAACGATACATCAGCGACTTGAAGAGGCCCACCGTTTCAGACAAGCTGTTGGAACTTAGTGTGCGAGGCGTCGAGCATATTGACCTCTTCGTGCTGGCCGTTACGTGTCCTGTAAGCGCACAGCACGCTGAATTCTACGCGCAGGCCTGTGATGACATCGGCATCGAGCTGCTGCTGTTGGACTGGGAGGAATCTAGTTTAGGCACGCCAGCATTGGCAGTGCTACTCACTTTAGCCATCGAAGTCGCTCGACGTTTTTTTGCGGAAAATCTTCCCGACAAAGCAGAGAGGATAGCGGGTGCACTTTCTGAATTGGAATCCAGGGTCGACAACCGATTGCCGGCGGAAATGTTGTCGAAGCTAACTAGCCCTCTCGCATCTTTCAGCTATGCACGTGAGAGTAGTGAAAAATGGTTCAAGAAAATTTTCGCCAGCGTTCGAGATGCTCGAGGAATCCTTCATCAGCCGGTCGCGCCTTTCGATAGCAACGCCGGCAACTACCGAGCGCGCCCTGCGTTGGCGACCGAGCTTGCGGTAGCGCTCACCTCGGCACCAGACGAAGGATTCTGGATGATGCAAGGCTGCGAAGGGGCAGGGAAGACTTGGCTATTAGCTTCGACTTGGAATGAACTGGCGCGCCCACCGATTCTAGTTTTCATTCTTCCTGACGAGTGTAGAGACTCTGCACGTCTGTATGACCTGGAAGGGTTCGTCGCAAGTAAGCTTGCGATGCAGTCGGAGCAGACCATACATGGCGATGCTCTAAAGCGCTGGCGCCGTCGGCTGAAAACATGGGAGACATTGCCGCAGACTGAGCGCATCCAGTTGGTCGTCTACCTGGACGGTATTAATCAATCTCCGGAGGTAAATTGGCGGCAGTGGATTGAATCTCTCTCGGCCTACGTTCAGTCGATTGGTGGAAGGCTCATTGTCTCGGCACGGCCGGAGGTAGCACAGCGTCTAGCTGATACGGTGACCTCGCCGTGTCGACACCTAAACGTCCCTGAGTGGACTGAGCAAGAGCTGTCTGAAATTTTGAAGTCGCTAGAGATTGAGTCTACCCAAATGACGCCACAGGTGTTTGCGGCGCTCAGAAATCCACGTCTGTTGGGTATTGCGTTTGAAGTGTTGGATAAACGCGAAATAAATGGGCTCGAAGAATTGCATCCTGAGCGACTGTTGTTCGAGTATATGAATAAAGCGTGTCGAGATAGCGCCGTGCAGCTCGAACCGAGAAAATTCGCGCAGACTTTGCAGGGGCTTGCAGCCGAATTTATGCGGCGCATCAACGAAAATCAAACCGATGACTTGCATGTGTATTCCACTGATTTCGCTGCGGGTGTGATTGCGGCTGCTGACAGCCAATTTTTCCAACCAGTGCAATGGGAAAGTAATCACTACGCTATCCATAGGGAGGGGCTGTCACTCGCGCTAGGGTTTTGGATTATCTCCGAGCTGGACAAGGAGGCACGCAATCATCGTGACCCAGCTGAGCACCTTGAACGTTTGATTGAGCCGATTGAGGCGCTCGATTTTACTGCCGATGCAATGCTCGCGGCCGTGATGGTCGCGTTTTTGGATACCGCAAGGGACCCTAAGGTTGGAGCTGTTCTGTTCTGCAGATATTGCAATCTGCAGAACAGACCTTCGAGCGAAGAAGCTGCACTTCTTGGCTTAGCACGCCGCCGAACTGGCTTGGTATTGGATGCTGCAGAAGTCGCGATTGAAAAAGGACATTCCCCGGATGGCGGTCTCATCGGAGCCACCCTCAGCGCGATTCGTGATGATAGTCAAGCGTGGACCGCTATGCATGAGCGCATAGCGGTCTGGCTTACCCTACGGTCCGATGTTGTCGATGATATTGGCGGCGTTGACCAGGCGGAGAAAAGGGTCCGAGTTCAGAATCGCCAGAAAGAATATCAGGAACGGCTGCGCAACCTGTCGCAAGCGGAGAGGGCGATTCTGGATGAAGTGAACGGCGTATGCATTAGCCGTGACGTTAAACCCTACCATTCGCTGGCGTTCTTGTTAATGCGCGGCCGCGCACTAGCCCCGTTCGCTCAACAGATGGTGGCCTGGTCTTTGGGGACCTCTTTGCTATCGAGTTTTTACAGCTTGCATGACGAATTCCTGCAATTGGTCCAGCACAACACTGAAGACTGGGAAAACACTCGCGGTGCTATTTTGCGTGCGAGCTCAAGGCTGCGCGAACCAGAAGTGTCCGAGAAAGGAAAGTGGGCTTTGTGGCGTCTGTTGACATCGACCGGAGCATTACTCGACAGCGCGGAGGCAAAAGCGTTCTACGATGAATTAACGCAATCCGACGGCCGGAGTGAATCATGGTCGTTGAGAGAAAAGATGTGTGCGGTCGACCCGTGCGACCCTACAACAATTATTCCCGCAAATTTGGCTGAAACCGCGACCAAGTTTGCAGACGCCAAACCCGATGATTTACACACGCTCATCGGACAAACGACGGAACAGCATTTCTTTCAAAATGCTTCAACAGGCATCTGCCGATTCATGCCTGAATTGGCGTCAAAAAAATATAGGGAACTGATAGCTGACGTGTTGACGCGAGATAAATTGCCGCTCCGCCAAGGCATTCAACCACTGTTAGCTGCCAGTGCGTTGATAGAGCCTTCGCTCTTCCCTGCGCTGACCAACATCGCAATCGAGTGTAGTGCGAAAGAATCCTCGCGCGGACTCAACAAGCAGGACGCACCGTTCGTGCAGCACTACGCGACCAAGGCGGTATTGCCTCATCTGGATGGGAATGAGCAATTCGCATTGTTTCAAAATTGTGCCAATACAGGTATTGCGCGCCGCTCGGTGGAAATGTTGAACGCTGCTGAAGAAGGCGTTATCGAAAGAGATTGGAAGCGTATAGAAGATGGAGGCGACACGACGAAGTTGAGTAACGCATTGCTCTTCATTGCTTACTCGAATACTTCGCTCCCTGGGACGCTCAAGGAATCGTTGCCGCAGTTGGTGTGTCATTCGGATTGGCTAATTCGTGCGCACGCACTTGCTGCCGTTGCTCGAACCGAGGACTCTCACCTCATTCAAATAGTCGTTGATTCGGATTGGAGTGCGTCCGCTCTGCACAACCGCCGTGAGGCATTGGAGGGACACGCCGGTTCACGCGTATTAGCCGCGGCATGTCGCTTGCGGATGATTGAGCCAAATGCTGCGCTCCAAAGAATGGCCTTGTCTTCGTACGGTCTCATAGCTCGGTGCGGCGCTGACGGTATCGATGCTGTGGCCGCTGCAGTGGCGGGCGCATTACAACGTGTTCTCAATCTGAATTACGCCCCCAACTTGGAAGCCATCGAAGAGGGGGAAGTTAGAGACTTCGATTTGCTGCCCCCACTGCTTTCTACCCGTATTCCAAATGAACGGTCACGCAATCTGCTTGAATCGATGACGGACGACGAGAATGAGAAGGCGTGGGATGCTTGGCAGGATGCCGTGTGGACCAGCTATTTTGCTCTTGAGTCCAAGCTGTCTGACGATGATGCCAAATTGGCGTTGGACCATCTCAGCCAGGATTGCGTGGACGCTATCGTCCTCGCGGATCCCGTTGCTGCTGAGACCTGGCTTGGATGGATAGGGGCTGCAGGGCCAACTCAGCAACGTTTGATTGCTCATTTTTGGCAGCAGCTGGTAATGGGTTTTGCCCATGTCCAGAAAGATACTAGGCCATTGCTGGCGTTAGTGCACCATCAGCCTTTGACGACGGTCGTTCGTAGCTACCACGGCATTTCAGTCTTTACCTGGTTACTCTGGCGCAGCGCAGATTTGTCCGACGTATCTCAAATCTGTTTCGATAGATTGAACCTCGCGCAGAGCGACACTGAAATCGCACATGAGGTTTACGCTGCGGAGAGTGCGGAACAAGGAAGAGCGCTTGACTATTATATCGCTCAGCAATTAGCGATTGGAGAGCCAGTCAATCTTTGCCGTGCTCTCACTGTTGCTGGCTTCCGCGACGAATGCCAGCAGTCCCTCCGGTTGTTGGAGCAGTATGTAGAAGCGACCGGGATGATTGGCGAGGCACGAGAGGCAGCTTGGCAGGCTTATCAGCGAAATAGATGGACACGCCATTGGTTCGACTTAATGCAGGGTGCGCTATCCCAAGAAGACTTCTGGAGGTACTCGCGCCTGTTCTTGAAGATAGCCGATGCCCGTTATCAGATGTGGCCATTGAGCTCTGAGGCTGCAAGTCCTTTCGGACGATTCTTTGTGACGCTAAATGCGGAATTGAATGGCCGTCTGGAGAAATGGAGTCGCTTGCGTCGAGAAAAATTGTATGGAAAAAAACGTCCATGGTGGCTGCATTAACGGTGTGCAGATTTCTCGATGAAAGTGCAATTTTCTCGTTGGCACCTGGTCTTTACCGTCCCGGTTTTGCGGCTACCGGTAACCCTTTGTTGAGAAAATTTGTTTTAGGCGCATCGGCTTAACCGGCTTTCTTGAACTTTGATATATCGGCGAGAGCTTTATCCAGATGAGCTTTTGACTGGCTTTCTTTTTCGTTTGCTAGTTGCGCAGCCACCGAAACTAAGTCGAGTACTGCAGGCAGGGTAGTGGCCGCGCCTTCCAACAAGGCATTAACGGCATTTAACACTTTGGCTCTGCTGCGCGGATTTGCAAGTGTGAGCAGGGCGCCGAGGAATAGGGCAAACTTCAGCCAGTCGGGTGCTGTTTGAATTCTTCGCGAGAGCGCTTGGATGCCGCCAACACATGCGCGAATCGCTGTCAGACCGGCGAGGGTAAAGCTTGCGCCAGCAACTTTGATGTTGAGTTCGATGGCAGCTGTGCGAGAGTAGTTTTTCAGATAAAAGATGCAATCGAGCGAGACCTTATTTCCGCCCATCGCTGCGATATGCGGGTCTTTGCTTAAGACCCCATCGGCCCCAAGCGTTTGCTGTAGCGCCACGAACTCGGCGTCGTTCGGGTCAACTCCGGCTTTCAATGACTCAACTAGGTTCTTGTCGGGAATTGCGAGAATGATTTTAGCCTTGTACACCTCCCAGTGCTTTTGCATAATTTCGGCGTCCAGACCTTGGGTTATCGCCATAAGCGGAATTTTTTCTTCTACCTCTTCAAAAAAAACTGGTGGAGCGTACAGCGTCACTGTCTCGGCTTCTATCACTTCCATCAGACTCGTTTTGGCGTCTTCTGTGTGCCGTTTCGAAGATAGCCAGCGCAATTCTCCGAGAAGAATATTCGTATCGATTACTAGCGAAACCTTGGCGATAGCTGCCATCGGATAGTTCAATTGGCGCAGGGTTGCCATAGAGATGCGCAACTCTTTCAGTTTGTCTGAACGTACGGCGAGAAAATTTTCAGACAGTGCTGTGGTTGCGTCTGTTATTGCGGTGTTCATTCGGTCTCTCAGGGGGAGCACGTTCGCAGGGGGGGCGTTCAACTTAAGGCTTTTCCGGAAACTGTGCGAATTTTTCGATAAATGTGGAAAAAGGACGGTAAAAATTTAAATTTCTCAATCAATGTGCGATTTCCCCGATTGCTTCGGATACTATCTTCGGCGGCGCGTCTAACCTCTCGTACGGCCGCTTTACAGGGCAGAGCCGTGGGCAACTCTGAGCGCGAGCACATGCCAGCAGCAGAGCACTCCGATGCAAAGCAACGCAATCTAGGAAAGGCGAGTTGAGTTCGCGTCAGCATCCGCGGATTCCCAGTTTTTGGGCCACAAACCCTATGTCGAGCTTGTCCGTCGAAATATTGCAAGTATAGTTGCGTCTGAATTATAGATGGAAGGAGACTTCTCATGAGATTGAACTTTATCGAAACAATTCGGCAAAAACCAAAGTCGATACCTAATCCTACGGGATATGGGTTTGACAAGAATGTTTGGCAACAGGCATATGAGGCACAACGCGACGGCAGTCCCGAAGATCATAACGTTTACCTTTTAGGGCTCATGCTCGCTAATCAAACCGAGCGTGTTCACGCAAGCGTTGAAAGGCTTTCCGAAAGCCTTCATTTTCGAACGATTGAAGAATTAAGCCGGTTTTTCTCCGCGCGGATAAACCGCGTGCAGCTTCAAGTATTCCAGAGTCTCGAAAAAGCGCTGAAAGGGGTTGATGTCATTGCTAGCGAGCGTGTTGGTGAAATGCGATGCTACACTGATGCAGCGGGGAACTCTCATGCAATTCAGCCACCGATGGAGGCTGTTGTAGATGCCATCGGTAGTGCATTGAAACTACTCGGACGTACCGGCGGACTCGGAAAACTAAAAAGCGAGCAACATGCAGGTATGACTATCGAAGACGTGCTTGGAAATCTCATGGATTTAGCCCAGCACAGTCTGTCGATTCAACGCGTATGGAACTCGGTAGTTTGGTGGCGAACTGCCGTTGTTGTCGCCCATGACTGCGGTAGCTACTTCGTCGATGAATGCGCAAGTGACTTAGCGGTGCGCGCAACCGTTGATTTATCGAGACGGCCAGCCTTGATGACAAGGTCCATCGATAGCTTCAAGAGGGAGAACAGCGAGACATCCGATAACAACGTCTTTGTTCCCTACGTGCGACTGTATAAAGGGCGCCTGGTTGTGCAGCCACTACCAGCTTTTCTCGTGCCTGATGAGGAACGAAAATTATTGCTTGAAGCACGCCGCTCACACGGCATATTGCAGGATGCCTCGCTGGCAGACTTTATACGAGAAATGCATCCGCAGGTGGGACTTTATATCAGCGAAATCATTGTCATTTGGACCGAGCTGTCCACGATGGCAGCTCAAATTTATCGGTTAACATCGCCGTTAGATATCGTGAAGGATAAGGATAAGTTATCAATCCTTATCGAGAGCCGATTGCTGCGCGATCAAATCATCGAAACTATTAAACACTGTGTTGCTTTGTCTGCAGATAGGGTGAAAGAGTGTATTGAGTTTCTCAGTTTCACACCATCTAAATCTGCTACGCTATGGGATAAGCCCTTGCTCGCTGCCGGGGATGATGTGCTGTTGCTCTGGTGGCCATTGCAAGGAGCGCATCAAGCTCGTTTGTTGAATGCTTGGTCAAAAAATCATGAAGAACTGAAGATTGCCTTCGATAGCAAGGGACCTGCTAACGAACGACTATTGGCCGAGGCGATACGTGATGCAATCGCAAAGAGCCCCCATCGGGATCACATGAAATTCATAGGAACAAGTTTGCATCCGCGTCAAAAGTCTGACGAGGAAATAGACTTGCTGATTATAGTTGATGATACGGCATTCGTCATCGAGACTGCTTCCCTTCCTTCGCCAGCCGAAGCTTATGAATTTTGCGATATAGAGGATCGGCTCCAGAAAAAGTCGAACCAATGCCGTAAGCAATGCGCTGCCCTGAAGCGAGATTTAAATCAAATTGCTGAGTGGGCTGACGATGATTCTCTGCGCGAGAAGGTAACTAAGGTTTTTGGTCTGGTTGTCACAAATTCGTACTTGCGCGAAGGTATATATGACGACGATATATGCTATTGTCACTGGGATACACTGTATAACGTTATTTTAGGCGGAATCCATTTCGGAGTGACTCGGGGGCTCGAAGAGTACACTTTAAAAATGCCGGTCCAAATAGGCCCGGAGGGATCGGTTGTCGATGGCATAATTAGTGCCCTGAGAAAGTCGCCCAAGGCAGAGTTTTTTGCTCGGTGTATAGTTCCGGTCGATTTCCGAGTAAAGGGTTTCGACAATACTGATATCGAAGGCTACTACCGAGCTGTGGAAATAGATATTCCCGAGCAGGATTTGTTGGAAAAGCACTTGCGGGAGTGCAGTTTTGCGGCATCACTGGAAGAAGTGCCCGATCCTCGCATTGAATAATTCGACTTCGTCATAGCGCTGAACTGGCGTTGGGCAATTCCACTGACGCGGCAGCCGCGCCCTTCCAGTGTCGCGCGAACCGACACTGATGGAGGAGCGTCAGCTCATGTGCTAACGCTTTGGCACCAGCCTAACACGACCGTCTGGCCCTTCTGCACCGTGTCGTCCACGTGGGATTGCTACGACTCTACCGTCCCGCCCCTCTCTGCACGTTGTGACCTGCCCCCCAAAATTAGTACGAAACCAATTTAGAATCCGCGGTTAAAAACTGTCTGCAAATTGATTTGGCGTCAGATAACAGCCTGCACAAAGATGACCTCACTCAGAAATTGGCATATCTCATGGGAAAGACATCGTAGTGATGTGTACGATGCGAAAGATGGTGCGGTTTTGGACGTAGATTTAGTGGTGCGGCGGCAATCATAAATGGCGATGGTTAATAGTTCAGAAGAGTATCGCAAGATATTTAAGGAAGTGAAAGAGTATTTCATTCGACCAGCAGACGACTATCGTCAGGTAATTCAAGCGTTGCTCCAAGGTGGAGAAAATGCGAACCGACGCTACAAGGTTGTGTCGCACCATCTATCTGAATGGGCGCCAACACTCTTCGTTGCTGGAGTAGGAGATATTGAAGTCTTCAAGATGCTTGTTGAGCATTCTGGCATAAATCGTGGCGATCCTGATTTGACCTTAATGCCACCATCTTCAATTAAACGCTTTGATGCGCTCTGGGTTGGGATTGACCATGGGCGGTATGCCATTGTTTCTTACTTGATGGGCAGGCAGAAAAAATTTCACAAGTAGGTTTTGAAAAAGAACATTTTGATAAATTTTTTCGGTAGCCTGTCGGGACTGCATGGCTGAAAAGCTGGATTCTTTTGATCTATTAGAGAAAAACAAAGGATCAGCTATGCAGTACTGCAAAGACAAAGATATTAATCAACTCGTCGCAAAATTGATTCGATCAGGCTGGCGCTTCCATAGAGGACGACACGGTATGCTATATCACCCTGCACAACCGGTGTTTATCACATTTTCCCAAACCCCCAGTGACCGGAGATGTCTTCTCAACATTAAACGTGGCATTCGGAGGGTGGAGAGAAACTTACCTGTTTGAACGCCGCGAGTAATAGCTCAACAAAGTGATTCTTGCAGGTTTCGATCCTGTCGATGTCACGTTGGCACGCTTACTGACGCCAGGATCATTCATTGCAAGGTTTGCAGTAACACGCTATCTCCGGTAATTTGTAGAAGTGCATTTATGTCAGCGTCTCATAGTGTATTGAAATTAGTTCGACGAGTCGATCTGGCTTTTGCGATAGGACTGGTCTTTGCACTTTTTCTATATTTATTGCGGAGTGACGATTATTGAGCCAAGTTTCGTGGCAAATAAATGTCACGAAACGTGTGGAGCTATTTTGGATTTTCGGTGACACAGAATGCTGGTTACTCATAGTTTTTCTATAGATCACTGGTAATTGTTATAATTTGCATGAAACGTCAATAAGGATTCATTCAATGGAACGGCGGAATACATCCATCTCGGATTCATCACTACCTGTAAAACAATACGCTGTAGATCAAGTGGCGGGGATGCTTCATGCCGGTAAGGTCTATCGCAGAGAGGACTTGGCGCAAGTTTCTAATGCCGTTGACCGGCATTTGCGAGCGCTGGTTTCTGGCGGTACGTTGAAACGACTGGCGCAAGGGCTTTACTATGCGCCTAAGACATCCGTGTTTGGCATGCTCCCTCCAGACGATCATGAACTGGTGGCTACATTCTTGCGAGACGAAGACTTTTTGGTATTTTCTCCTTCTAGTTACAACACTTTGGGTTTGGGAACGTCGCAGTTGTATAACAAAACCCTGGTGTATAACCACAAGCGCCATGGCATTTTTTCCTTCGGAAATCGCCAGTTCGATTTTCGTGTCAAACCGCGCTTTCCGAAAAAGCTCACCTCCGAATTCCTATTGGTTGATGCACTCAATAACTTGGACGAGTTGGCGGAAGATAAGAGTCAAGTGCTTCAGATGGTCGAGCGGAAGCTATCGGGATTTGATCAAGGTGAGTTGAAACGTGCCATCTCTGATTTTGCATCTGTCGCCACCAAAAAACGCTTCAAGAGGTGGTTACATGGCTGAGTTGTTGCACACACGAAGTGATTTCAAAGACCTTTTGGCTATCGTTGCGGAGCAGCGAGGAATTGATCCCGTACTCGTTGAGAAAGACTACTGGATTATGCATTGCCTATGGGGTTTGCAGGCGCTGCACTTTAATTTTGAGTTGAAAGGTGGAACGTCTCTCTCGAAAGGCTTCGGTATTATTCACCGTTTTTCGGAAGACATCGATATTCGCATTGAGCCACCAGATGATTTACAAGTCAAAGTGGGGCGAAACCATGATAAGCCTGCGCATATTGAATCTCGACGTACTTACTACGAATGGCTGACACAACACATCCGTATTCCGGGAATCGAAACGGTAGAACGTGATACTGCGTTCGACGATCAAAAAATGCGCAGTGCCGGGATTCGCTTGAGTTATCCCAATCGATTCGCGCAACAGGAAGGTATTAAGGATGGCATTTTGTTGGAACTGGGGTTTGACGATACAACACCAAATCGTCCGGTGACGATCTCGTCCTGGGCTTACGATACGGCAGTGAGTGCAGGTGTAAAGATTTACGATAATCGCGCAGTCAATGTCCCATGCTACTTGCCAACGTACACCTTTGTTGAAAAGCTGCAAACCGTATCAACCAAGTATCGGCTACAGAAAGCGGGCGAGGCATTTCCTGCTAACTTCATGCGTCACTATTACGATATCTATTCTCTGTTGATGCTTCCTGAAGTGCAGGAATTTATTGGTACGTCAGCCTATGAGGCCAGAAAAATCCAACGGTTCCGAAGTGGGGATGAATTGGTCGCCGCCAAGAATCCTGCATTCTTGCTTGAGAACCCTGAGGAGCGGGGACGTTTTTCCAGGGAATACAAAAAAACGGCAGCTTTGTATTACAACGGACAGCCAGACCTGGAAGATATTCTGGCGCGAATTCATCAGTTCATCGACAAGATGTAGCTGGACGTGACAGAGGTTCGTCTATATCCCTAGAATAAACCTCGCCCATGCCTCCATTAACGGTCGCCTTTGTTCCAGCAAATCAGTCCGATGGTAGGCTGCTTCCACTTTGTTTTGCACCATATGCGCTAATGCGCGTTCTGCCAGATCGCGAGCGTAGCCGTGTTCGCTGCACCAATCCCTGAAGCTGGAACGAAAACCATGCGCTGTCGCACATCGATCAGCGGTATCACTTTTCGCTTTCACCCGACGCAAAAAACTGGTCAATACCATATCGGAGAGTTCTTTTTGGTCACGAGGGGAGGGAAATACTAAATTCTCATGTCTTCCTTGTTGATTTTTCAGAATCTCGATAGCACGATCCGATAACGGCACACGATGCTGCAATTGCGCTTTCATCCGCTCTGCTGGAATCGTCCAAACCGCATTCACCAGATCCACTTCCTTCCAACACATTCCACGAACCTCGCCTGAACGAACTGCCGTCAAAATTAAAAACTCAAGCATTGGACGCGTAACATCATAACGGCTACCGACGTGTAATTCTGTTTTGACGAATTCGGGAATATCCATCCAAGGCATCGCTGGTTGATGCTGAGTGCGTATTGATTTTCCAAGTTGTTGTGGCAGTAGATGATCAACGACATCAACCGGATTAGAACGACAGAATTCGTGCGCCCATCCCCATGCCATTACCGCATGAATTCTTTGCTTTAGGCGACTGGCTGTTTCTGCTTTTTCTAACCAGATAGGACGCAACGTATCTGCAATATGCCTCGGCTGGATTTGGTCCAAAGGAAATTTGCCGATACGTGGGAAAGCATACTGCGTCAACGTATTAATCCATTGCTGGCCATGTTTGGTATTTTTCCAGCCAGGGAGCAACTCTTTATGGAGAATTTCAGCTGCCTCCTGAAATGTTGGCATCGACGGCGCGCGAAGTTCCTTTGCTTTTTCTTCCAAGGGGTCAACGCCATTCGCAATTTTTTCGCGCATGAGGATCGCTGCTTTTCCTGCTTGAGCAATACCTATCTCTGGATAGCTACCTAACCCGGCATTCCTGCGTTTGCCCGTCATGGGGCTGACATAACGTAAAACCCATTTGCCAGAACCTTTCGAGTTCGAAGGAACTAACGAGAGTCCAATAATGCCACCGTGCGGGAGGGCACCAGAATCCGGTTTGATATTGCGTGCTTTTGCATCGCTGAGAATAGCCATAATGAGTTTGATTTTGAGAAAAGTCAGTATGACATCCAGTATGCCATCTGGTATGCCATTTTGGGTGAGATATTGATGGAATAAATTGGACTTTACTGGAATGGTTGCGATCTAACTGTATGATTTATAAGATAAAATCCAACCAATTTGGAATTGGTTGGATTTATTAATGGCGGTCACAGCTTCCGCCAAAATTTGCAAAGTCCTTGAAATCCTTTAATATCAAGCCTCTAGAGAAGAGGAATGGTACAAATGGTTGGTACAAGGAAGCAGTTAGAGGTAGCTTTGATCGAAAAGGTCGATATGCCTCTAAATATGGTAAAAACGAGCAGCGGTTACGCTTACCGCAAGTTAATTCCAGCCGATGTCCGGCACATCATCAATAAATCCGAATTCAAGAAATCCCTTGGCAAAGACTATCTTTTAGCCAAATCGAAGTGCGCTAAGCTTGAGGCTCAGGTCACGAAGATGATTGAGGACGCGCGTCAGATGATGGCGGGCCAGAATTCGATTGATAGCTATCTCAAACGATCACCAGGCACCCGACTAAATACCATCAAGGCAAACTCCGCAGGGTTAAGCGAGCAAGTCTCGTCCTTGTACCTGGCCGGTCTCGATGTCGATTTGGAGCTTCGGCGTACTCGAGCACTTGACGGCGACGAGTTTGACTAACTCTCCGAAAATATCAAGGATATGCTCCCACGGATAAATAGAGCCATTGCCACTGGTGAGGTGGAGGCCTTTTTCCCTGTCGTGTCGCAGTTACTGCTAGGCCGCGGCTACACGCTAGACGGAACGCTGGAGGAGATGCAAACGCTGACTTACGATGTGCTGGTGAGCATTCAAGCAGGCTATCGTGCATTAGCTGAACGGCAGGAAGGTAACTTAGTCAAGCCGACCGTTCCTTTCACGGTCGAGGCGCTTCCTGCTGCGTGGGAATCTATAACAGACACAAAGAGAAAAACTTTGAAACAGGCACCTAAGTTGTCTGATGTTATTCCTCTTCTCAGTAATCATTTTTCGACGACGGTCACGAAAAACAAGAATGCAAAGGTATCGTTCTGGCAGCGTTTCATCGCATTTTGTGGCGATAAGCCGCTCGCTGATGTGTCAGTAGGAGACGTTTTTAATTTTTTGGAGAGTCGTCTAAAAGATGATGTTGACCCTTGGGCTTCCTCGACAATGCTGAAAGCGAAAAGCCTGATTCGAGATGGCTTTTCTCTGGCACAGACAAAGGGGTTGTGCGATAAAAATCCTGTGCTGGAACTAATAATTAATCCAAAAATCAGCAAGAAAGAGGAGTCCAAAAGGAAGAAAAAAAGGGTTCCTTTTGAATCTGTTCATCTCAACCAACTTTTTTCGTCAGATTGGTACGACCCTAGTTCAAACAATTGGCACGGGAAAATGCGTGGTGACCTTGCTGCGCGTTATTGGGTGCCTCTAATTTGTCTTTATCACGGTCTCAGAATTACCGAAGCCCTACAGCTTTTTAAATCGGATATCGTACTTGGTGAGCCCGCCATGCTGAGAATCGCAGTTGACGAGAACGAGGAGGAACAGAGCGGAGATCTCAAGCGTACGCTGAAAAATGAAGCAACACAAAGGGTAGTTCCAATTCATCCGAAGTTGATTGAGTTAGGATTGCTCGATTACGTAAAGCACTGCTCAGCCTGGAAGGAAACCAATGTTCTCTTTCCCTCATCTATTCCTGATGATGAGAGTAAGTCTCCCGTACTTGGTCGTTCTTATAGTCAAGCGTTTTTACGCTTTCTCAAGCAAGAATTGAATTTTCCGTCTGGCTATTGTAACCATAGCTTCAGGCATTCTCTGGAAGATTGCTTGCGAGATATACAGCTTGTGCAACAATGGCCTGCAGGACTCGGACAATTATATTCCGGTCGAAGAATGCCTAGGGACGCCGACCGTGCTTTCTTCCGTGAACAGGGTAGCGAGATTCACTACGGGCGAGGGTATGACCCATCGAAGATGGTCGATTATGTTAGTAGGATTGATTACGAAAACGTAGTATTGCCGCCAAAATTTAAAGAGTGGTTGGGAGGTGTTTTACCTGTATCTCAGCATTTACGGATTAGTGTTTCTCGCGCGAAGCATAATCCTCGATAGTGTTGGCTTAATGTGGACTCTTTTCTGAAGAGTTTAAGACTGGCGAGACCGACGTCGTTAAAAAATCTAACCAAAGCACTGCTATGCGTATTCTTCCACTCTCAGATCTACATCTCGAACTTTGGAAAGAGTTCGCACCGAAGTTTGATATCTCGATCAGCCGGCCTGACGTAGTTGTTCTGGCCGGCGACATCCACACTGGTGCGAAAGCAGTGGAGTGGGCCGCTCAGACTTTTGCAGGTATTCCTGTTTTATATGTCCACGGGAATCACGAAGCCTACGGTAAAAATCTCGATAGCGTACAAGCTGAGATCGCAGAAGCCTGCGAGGCAACCAGCCATGTCCATTTCTTCAATGAAGACGAACTCATTGTTGATGGCGTTCGTTTTCTTGGTGCCACAATGTGGACTGACTTTTGTTTATTTGGGAACGATGCCAGGCAAGCGGCAATGCGGGAAGCAGAGGCGGTCATGACGGATTACAAGCGCATTCGACTGGCCAACGCTGGATATCGGAAATTAAGAGCATCCGACACGGCAAAAATGCATGCGATACAAAAACACTGGCTTAAAACGAAATTGGCGGAAGAGTTCTCAGGTAAAACGGTGGTCGTCACCCACATGGCACCGTCGATGCTTTCTGTTGCTGAACGATACGCCGATGACATGGTTTCTGCGGCATACGCTTCCAACTCAGATGAACTGGTCAAGCAAACAGACCTATGGATACATGGGCACATGCACGACTCGTTTGATTATAAACTGGGAAAGTGTAGGGTTGTTTGCAACCCGTGTGGCTATATGAAGCGTGGTGGCAACGCAGAGAATGGTGGTTTCGATCCAAACCTTATTGTGGAAATTTAGTGGCTGCAGCAATGCCGTCTATTAGATCCCTTAGGGGGAGGGTATGCTTGCTGTCCTTGAGACTGAGCTACCGATTGGCATGCGCCCTGTGAGCCACGAGGCAGGCAAGTATTCAGATGGGGGGACATTCCATCCAAGTCGTACGCTGCAGCGAGAACGTCACCGAGAATTCGGTCCGTGACTTTTATCGCCGGAAGACGCATCCCGGACCAGCGTATGAAAAAACGTATTCAGTACACGTACACTTTTCAGTCGATAAACGGTAGTGCTTATAACGTAAACGTTCGCGAACCTGATCCAGCAAGCGCGGTTTTTGTGGGGTGATGCTTTTGTCCATTTTTTTATACTGTATTAATTATCAGTATAAACAAGTGCAGTCAATGTTCATGCGCTTTTCAAGGGGGGGCAACATGTTGACATGTTGATCACTGACGGTTAATGTTGCAAAATGAAAATTAAAACACGTTAGCCATCTGGTGAATATGAGCGCAGCAATTTCCATCATCCGCGCAGGCGCTGCTTGGCTTTTGCTTCTTGTGGCCCTCGGATTCGCCTTACTCTTTCTAAACGGAGCGGCGTTTTCGGCGTGGATGTCGGGCGGGCCGCCAAATCCATTTCCACAAGGCTGGGCAATGCGATCTCAGGCTCAATTGGCATACGCAGGCGCAGTCGCCTTTGCTGGATTTGCCGTTTTCCGCGTCATTCGAGAGATTCCAGCGCTTTCGCGAATCACAATTGCCCTTGCTGTAGTTTCAGCAGTGCTCGGCGTTTGGCCAAGCGTCCATCAGTTTGTCCAGGTTGATCGCTGCCTCGACAGCGGAGGTCGGTGGAACTATGAGGGAATGCAATGCGAACGCTAGGCGCGAAGATGGCTAACCGGGCGTTCGAGCCGGCTCGCAACGGCTGGTCACTCCAAGCCCTCATTTCATTCTGGGCCTTCCTTGCCCAGCCGCAGCTCGCGGCTCAACTTCGACGTTGAAAGTCATGGATGAACTGCACGCATATCGCAACGAAGTTCAGGCGACTGGCGGAAGCACCGCAACTGCTGATGCCGTGGTGCAGGCAATTGCTCATTCGCAAGACCCAGCGCTTCTTTCCCCGCTGTTCGCGCAATTGGCAACTGAATCGGATCGACTTGGCTGGCTTCGCGACTGCGACTATGCGGGAGTAGCACTTCAGGCAGCGCATGCCCGGGCAGCATCTCTGCAGTTCAGGAAAGCAATACTCCGCGCCTTGGAAGGCGATCGCTGGTGCGCTAGTTGTGCCATAGGCGGCGGGGAAGGACTGCCCCGGTCTCTGCATGTTCGCGAGCTTGAGGCTCTGGCCTGCTGTGACGTGCAACCCTTCGCCGTCCGCTGAGCTTGTACGTTAGGATGCTCATGAGATTTGCCATCGCGTTACTTATAATGCTAAGTGTCCGTGCTGCTGGGGGAAGGCCATTACCAACGTGCGATCCCTTACGCGGTTATTTTAATGACGTTCGTCAAGTGCTGACGAAGTAATAAAATGTCGCCCTCAACATCGGGTTGTTTCATAACGTCATGACTAGAAAATGAAGGGAGTATTTCCATTCCACAAAATTTATAGTTGGCAGTATTCGCGATGAATACATCATCAACAGTTTTTCCTTCGAACAAAATTTGCTCTTTATTGCCAAACGCTTCTTTTGGCGCGTTCCAAGTAAGGGATAGCATGTATTTTTTCCCCTGCAATTTCCCACCAGTTCCATACTGCTTACTCGGATGTTCTCTCGTTCTACCATCGCCCATAATGAAAGCCCCTTGCATCATTCCTGCAGTGAAGACTTCGTCAACATATTTTTTATATATCCAAGGCATTCCGAACCAGTAGACTGGTGATTGCAGAATGATGACGTCCGCCCATAAATGCTTTTGCACTTCTGCTTCAATCTCATATCCAAGCTCAACGTTAGTTTGTTGTACTTGATATCCGGATTTTTCCATTTCGTCTTTAATAACGTTGGCCATCGTCTTGTTTAGATTTCCAGAAGAAATGCCTTCATAAAACTGGTGTGCGTTGATGATCAAGATATTTTTCATTACTACTCCTTCGAGATTGCAACGGAATCCGATGCATGCGATTGATGGTCATTTAATGACTGTAGTATGCCGTAGCGAGTCGTAAAACCGATTGCTAGATTTGACGCATTTCCTGCCTATTTCGATGAATGTCTGTCAAAACAAAGAATGCAATCACTCTAGAAACTAAACTTGTTCGTAGTGTTAGTTTCAATAAATGACATTCAAATAGGGGGAGGAAGAGTTGGATTGAAATGCCTCAATTGGAATGATTGCAATTTCTTATTTCAGCAATCCTTTGTAGTTAACCGAAAGGGTTCGTTGAAGTTGTATTTGATCTGTACCTAAACGAATGACAAGTTAGCTACGATAAAAAATTACATTGCTATGACTATATCGATAGTCTAACGCGTTTGATATCGCGCAAAGGCGGTGCACCAAACAACCTCGTATATTCACGACTGAATTGTGATGCACTTTCGTAGCCGACCCTCAGTGCTGCGCTGCCGGCGTCAATGTCTTCATTAAGCATAAGTTGCCGAGCATCCTGCAAGCGCAGATGTTTTAGATATTGCAACGGACTCATACCTGCCACAGCTCGAAAATGCTGGCGAAACGTAGACTCACTCATGTGAGCTTTGTCTGCCAAATCGCTTATAGCTATATTTTCGGTGTAGTGTCGTTTTAACCAAGTAATAAGTTTGGCAATTTGCTGCCCAGGTGAGCCTGCCGCCATCAAATGGCGCAATATTGGACCATGCTCGCTATTGAGTAGGCGCACAATAATTTCTTGCTTTATCAATGGTGCAACCAAAGGTATCAATTGTGGTTCGCTTACCAGACTCGCTAAGCGGGTAATTGCATTGAGCAAACCCTGATCGAGAGTAACAACCGACATCGCCAAAGATGTTGAGATTTTCAACGGAGCTGTAAAATTCATGTCGGCTGCACACTGAGTAATGACGTGAGCGTCCAGCGTCAGACCTAATCCCAAAAATGGTTGATCAATGCTAGCACGTGTTACGTGAGACACCACCGGCAAATCAAGTGAAGTCACAAGTGACTGTCCCGTCACATAGTCAAAAATTTGATCCCCTAACATGACGCGCTTACCTCCCTGCACTGTCACACCGAGACCGAGGCCGTAGATACACGGCATGGGATCGGTGACCTTGCTTCGCCGGAACATCATTACACCAGGTATATCAGTATCGTAGTCACCGTCACTTCGGGCAATATTGCTGATTAACTCAGCTAGCGTATGGCTATTCAAAGATGATGTTTGAGGTCCAGATTGCATGCTAGTCCCAGAAATTTTTATATAGTTAAAGCCTACCATTTTCGATGCCGGAATTTTCATTCTCGCTGGCAATCCGTTGAATCCGGCAACAAATGCATCGAATCAGGCAATCGACTTTTATAACGCTGGCGACACAATAGCAATCAATAAAAATTTTCTATCTCTTGTGCCGCATTTTGCAAATTTTATCCGACGTGAATTAATTAAAAGGCATCTTGACTCGAGGGGATTTTTATTCTTTCTATTTTATTTTTTCTTACTCACACCGGGGATTGAAATGATTACCACAACGATTAATGGCAAGAATATCAGTGTCGACGTCTCGCCTGACACCCCTGTGTTGTGGATGTTACGCGACGCGCTACAACTGACTGGTACCAAGTTTGGTTGCGGCGCAGCCTTGTGTGGTGCCTGTACTGTACATCTGGATGGGCAGGCGATACGTTCTTGTATCACGCCTGCTTCTGCGGTTGAAGGCAAAAAACTCACCACGATAGAAGCAGCAACTGGTGACAATGACAAGGTTGGCAATGCCGTCAGTGCCGCCTGGATCAAGCACGATGTCGCTCAATGTGGTTACTGCCAAAGCGGGCAGATCATGAGCGCCACGGCGTTTTTAAAATCGCTGCCGCGTGGCAAACAACCAACTGCGTCAGAAATTGATTCGGCCATGGCCGGCAATATCTGTCGCTGTGGTACGTATGCCCGCATCCGTGCTGCCGTTGCCGATGCCGCCAAAGCCATTATCTGAAGGAAATATCATGTTGCCAAATATTGATTACAGCGAAATGCCACGTGCCTTACAGCATATGTTAGAGCGCGACCAAGCCAACCAAACCGTCGAGACAGCCACGCTGACACGTCGCAGTTTTCTTAAATTTGCCGGCATAGGTGGCTTGGCACTGGGTGCATTTCCGCAACTTGCGCTGGCTCAGGCAGTAACAGGTTTGAGACCGGCACAGCAGCCTTCTGCCTTCGTGCAAATTGCGACGAATGGCGAGATCACGGTCATCATCAACCGCCTGGAATTTGGTCAAGGTGTGCAGACTGCCTTACCGATGATATTGGCAGAAGAACTGGATGCAGACTGGAGCCTGGTTCGCAGTCGTCATGGCAGCAGTGATGCGGCCTATCACGACCCTTTCTTTGGCATCCATCTCACCGGCGGTTCCAATTCCGTCAAGAACAGCTTCATGCAATATCGTGAACTGGGTGCACGCGCCCGCGCCATGCTGCTGGTTGCGGCAGCAGCGCGCTGGAATGTCGATGTTGCTACCCTGCGTACGCAGGCAGGTAATGTGATTACCACAGATGGCCGCAAGCTGGGCTATGGCGAACTGGCCGAAGCTGCGATGGCATTGCCTGTACCAGAAAAAGTCGAACTCAAAAATCCGAAAGACTTTCGCCTGATCGGCCAGCCAACGGGGCGCCTGGATGCGCGTGCCAAAAGCAGCGGCAAACAGGATTACGGTATCGACATGCACTTACCCGGTCAGTTGACAGCAGTGGTGGCACGCCCGCCGGTATTCGGCGCAAAACTGAAAACTGTCGATGACAGTGCAGCACGCGCCATCAGAGGTGTGAAGGCAGTTTTCCGCTTGCCGCTGGACCGTGGTGCCGAAGGAGTGGCCGTGGCAGCCGATAGTTATTGGGCCGCCAAGCAGGGACGTGATGCCTTGAAGCTGGAATGGGATACTGCCGGTATCGAAAAGGTCGATAGCACAAAACAACTGGCTGATTACCGCAAGCTGGCCAATGAGCCGGGCCCACGCCAGTTTGATGCAGACATTGCGCCAATAAGTACTGCGCCAAAACATCTGGAAGCTGAATTCATCTTCCCTTACCTTGCGCATGCCGCGATGGAGCCGCTGAACTGCACCGTTGCACTGAAGGATGATGCCGCAGATATTTATACCGGCTCGCAATGCCCTGGACTGGATGCGGCAGCGGTGGCACGTACGCTGGGCATCAAGCCGGAACAGGTAGTCATGCATGTGCAGATGGCAGGGGGGGGCTTTGGTCGCCGCTTTGCCAGCAGCAGCGATTTTGTGGTGGAAGCCTGCGAGATCGCGAAAGCAACCCGCGCAGCAGGTTTGAATGTGCCAGTGCGTACTATCTGGAGCCGTGAAGACGATATGCGCGGCGGTTATTACCGGCCCATGCATTTGCACCGCGCCCGCATCGGTTTTGACGACAAGGGTAATGTACTGGCATGGGATCATGTGATCGTTGGTCAGTCGATCACCGCTGGCTCGGTGTTTGAACAATTCCAGGTCAAGAATGGTATCGACGCAACTGCTACCGAAGGTATGCGTGATCCTTACCCATTTCCAATGCGATTGACTGTGCATCATCCCAAACTGAATGTGCCAGTGCTATGGTGGCGCAGCGTAGGTTCTACGCACACGGCTTTTGTAATGGAAACATTGCTGGATGACATTGCCCGGGCGACCAAGCAAGACCCTGTTGCATATCGAATGAACTTATTTGGCGACAAACACCCACGTCACCGCGCTGCCTTGCAACTGGCGGTGGATAAAAGTAGTTATGGCAAGAAGCGTCTTCCTGTCGGGCGTGCCTGGGGCGTGGCGGTGCATGAATCCTTCTCTACCGTTGTGGCCTATGTGGTGGAGGCGAGCATGCAGCAAGGCCGCCCCGTACTAAAAAAGGTAACGGCTGGTGTGCATTGCAACTTGGCTGTCAACCCGCGCACGATAGAAGCACAGGTACAGGGTGCGGCGCTGATGGGGTTGGGCATGTGTTTGCCGGGGGCGGCTATCACGCTCAAGGACGGTGTGGTTGAGCAAAGCAATTTTGGTGACTATACGGTTGCACGCATCACCGACATGCCCACCATTGATGTGCATGTCGTGCCCAGTGCTGAGCCACCAACCGGCATGGGAGAGCCCGGTTTACCGCCACTGGCACCGGCCTTTGCCAATGCCGTCGCTAAGCTGACTGGCAAGCCAGTACGCCGGTTGCCGTTCAATGTGAGCTAGGCAGAGTAAAAGGAATAAGCACCATGGAAAATATCGACACCTTGGTATTACGTACTGCCTTGGCCTGGCATACGCAGGGCTTGCCCGTCATTCTCGTGACAGTGGCGCGTACGTGGGGGTCTTCACCTCGCCCACCTGGTTCGTTGATGGGGATCAATGGAAGTGGTGAAACCGTAGGTTCGGTATCTGGTGGTTGCATCGAAGACGACCTAATCCATCGAATCAGAGAGGAAGGAATATCGGCAGTTTGCTCTGATGCCTTACCATTGGTGCTGCGATACGGTGTCTCTGCAGACTAGGCTCATCGCTTCGGACTACCCTGCGGTGGCACAGTGGAACTGGTGCTAGAACCAGTGTCAGCTCATAGTTGTCTACATGAATTATTGGTAGCTTGCGAACAGAGGCGCAGTATAGAAAGGACACTGGATTTGCAAACTGGTAATGTCAGCCATTGTGCTGGTAAGCACGATGGTTTGCCTCTGCTAGATGAACGAAAATTGATTACTTATTTTGGTCCGCAAGCCAGGGCCATTGTCATCGGTGCCAATGATCTTTCACGCTATTTATGCCAATTTGCGCTTAGTTTAGGCTTTGAAGTTATTGTTTGCGACCCGCGTGAGGAATATATTAAAAGCTGGCAATTGCTCGACGTGGAAGTCAGCCAAGAAATGCCAGATGATCTGATTGAGCGACTGCAACCGGATACACGTACCGCGGTGGTTGCTCTAACACACGATCCCAAATTGGATGACTTGGCATTAATAGATGCATTGCAATCCCAAGCTTTTTATGTGGGTGCTATAGGTTCACGTCGCAACAGTGCGCTAAGACGAGAACGTTTGGGTACATACTTTAATATTACCGAGTCTGAATTAGATGCATTGCATGGACCGGCAGGTATCTCTATTGGTAGTAAGACTCCGGTAGAAATCGCGCTGTCAATTATCGCTGAAATTGTATCTATTAAAAATGGACTTCATCAGTAATCTTCAGCGTTCTGTTATCAGTCCTCCATCAAGAGTGACCAGTGCGACTTTCTTTCAGATTAAATCTCAAGACTGAGGAAGTCGCAATGCGTCAACCACAAGCGAAAGCGCTGACGAAGAGCGACGACTTGCATAATAGAGGTGATACCCAGGAAAAGTAATCTCCCAGTCATTGAGCGTTGTCAGCAGCCGTCCTGCGTCAATGTGTTCACGCACCATGTCTGCCGGAAGCCAGGCAAGTCCATTCCCAGCAATGGCGGCTTCGGCCATCAGGTCGCTACGGTTAAACACGAGGCGGCCATCAACGTGAATGGAAGAGATTCGTTCACCATACTTGAATTCCCAAGGCAGCAAACCGCCGTAGGTCGGTAGACGTAATCCAATGCAGTCGTGTTCGCTCAAATCCGATGGTGTTTGTGGAGGTGGATTACGTTCGAAATAAGCGGGACTTCCCACGACGACCATGCGCATGTCAGGTGCAATGCGAAATGCAATCATATTTTTAGCAACATCGCCGCCTAAACGGATACCGATATCGAAACGCTCCGCCACGATGTCAACAAATCGGTTGTCGCTGCTGATCTCAATCTTGATTTCCGGATATTTTGGTAACCACGGCAAAAGTCGTGGCCAAATGATAGACCGTACCGCGTGTTCGGTCGCTGTGATTCGAACAGTGCCAACTGGCCTGCCACGCAGGTTACCGAGGGCTGTCAGCTCGGCTTCAATCTCCTGCAACCTTGGTTCAACCGTCCGGAACAACTGCTCGCCAGCTTCCGTCGGTGCAACACTGCGCGTCGTGCGGTTGAGCAGCTTCAGATCAAGTCTCTGTTCCAGTGACCGGACTGTTTGGCTGAGAGCGGATTGTGTAACGCCAATCTGTGCTGCTGCACGCGTAAAGCTCTTCGCTCTTACCACTGCCGCAAAGGCGGCAAGATCATCGAATACTGCCATTGATTAGTTCTCCTAATATGTGAATGTCGTTTTAGCAGTCTAGTCATTGAATGTCAATTGACCTAACCTACACGACATCAATAACCAACAGGAAAAGCATCATGAAAACACGTCAGCTAGGTCGTAACGGCCTTACCGTTTCTGAACTCGGCCTCGGCTGCATGGGTTTGAGTTTCGGATATGGACCTGCAACCGATACGGCGGCGGCCGTTAAACTGATTCGTGCCGGTGTCGAGCGCGGCGTTACGTTCTTCGATACGGCGGAAGTCTATGGCCCGTTTATCAACGAGAGCGTCGTTGGAGAAGCGCTGGCACCTGTGCGTGATGAGGTCGTGATCGCGACCAAATTCGGTTTCAGGGAGGGCGACGTCAGCAAAGGGCTCGACAGTCGGCCTGAGCGCATTCGTCAGGTTGCTGAAGAAGCGCTGAAACGCTTGCGTACCGACCGTATTGACTTGTTTTACCAGCACCGCGTTGACCCGAATGTCCCGATCGAAGATGTGGCTGGGACAGTCAAAGAGCTGATCCAGGAAGGCAAAGTGAAGCATTTCGGTTTATCGGAAGCAGGGGTGGAGAGCATTCGTCGTGCACACGCAATCCAGCCCGTCGCCGCTTTGCAAAGCGAGTATTCGCTCTGGTGGCGTGATCCAGAAAAAGAAATTCTTCCATTGCTTGAAGAACTTGGTATCGGCTTTGTGCCTTTCAGTCCTTTAGGAAAAGGATTTCTGACGGGGGCTATTGATGCAAATACGGCGTTTGGCGCAACAGACTTCCGCAATACCGTACCACGCTTTGCACCGGAGGCGCGTCAGGCCAACCGGGCGCTGGTGGAGGTGCTGGCAGGCATTGCTACCCGCAAACAGGTCACGCCAGCTCAGCTTGCGCTCGCCTGGCTGCTCGCGCAGAAACCCTGGATCGTTCCGATTCCAGGCACGACCAAGCTGCATCGACTTGAGGAAAACCTTGGTGCTGTGGATGTCGTGCTGTCACCAGATGAACTGAGCGAAATTGAAGCCGTCGTTTCCAGCGTTCCGGTGCAAGGCGCGCGCTATTCTGCAGATCGTCAAAAGCTGGTCGGCAAGTGAAGATCCAACGCTAACCAATATCATTTATCCAGAAGGAATGACTATGAAGAATGTGATTGTTGTTATTGGCACCGGTTCCATCGGCCAGGCTATCGCACGCCGCGTCAGCGCCGGTCAACACGTGTTGCTCGCCGACCTGAAACAGGAGAACGCGAATGCCGCTGCGAAGATTCTTGCTGATGCCGGCTTTGAGGTAACAACGGCCGTCGTAGATGTATCGTCACGCGTGTCGGTTCATACCCTCGTACAAACCGCGACAGCAATCGGCCGCGTCATGGGTTTGATCCATGCCGCAGGCGTCTCACCGTCGCAAGCTTCTCCGGCAACAATTCTTAAAGTTGATCTATACGGCACCGCCCTTGTTCTGGAAGAATTCGGTAACGTGACAGCAGAGGGAGGCGCTGGCGTCGTCATCGCCTCACAATCGGGACATCGCTTGCCCGCTCTGAGCACCGAGCAAAACACGGCGCTCGCGACGACGCCGACGGAAGACTTGCTAGCGCTGCCGATGCTTCAGCCTGACCAGGTCAAAGACTCGTTACATGCCTATCAACTTGCAAAACGCGGGAATTCTCTGCGGGTTATGGCCGAAGCTGTGCGCTGGGGGAAACATGGCGCACGCGTCAACACGATCAGTCCCGGCATTATCTTCACTCCTCTCGCCAGGGACGAACTGAATGGCCCGCGCGGTGAAGGGTATCGCCGCATGATTAATCTGTCACCCGCCAAACGTGGCGGCACACCGGACGAGGTAGGGACTGTCGGTGCATTACTCATGGGTGCGGAGGGACGATTCATCACCGGCAGCGATTTCCTGATGGATGGCGGTGTGACGGCATCTTATTGGTACGGAGAACTCGCTCCGAAGTAACTGACAGGCATATCGGCGTTACACCTCGCACGATAAAACTGAAACGAATAATTAATCCCAAGGACACAAATTATGCAACTTAAACGCCCAGGTTCACAGCCTTCAGCAAAAGGTCCTGAAGAATACTTTGCCGGGAATGTACGCGTCGACATGCTTAACATTGCGCCCGCTCCCTCACGTGTCTCTTGCGCCAGCGTCACATTCGAACCCGGTGCCCGCTCTGCCTGGCACACGCATCCATTGGGACAGACGCTGATAGTCGCATCTGGCTGCGGTTGGACTCAGTGCGAAGGTGAGCCTATCATTGAGATCAGAGTAGGGGACGTCATCTGGTGTCCTCCCGGACATAAGCACTGGCACGGTGCCACACCCACGACAGCAATGACTCATATCGCCGTACAGGAGGCGCTTGATGGAAAGAATGTCATCTGGATGGAGAAGGTCACCGATGAGGAATACTTTGCAGGTTCGCCTGTGACAGAAAAGAACAAAAACTGACCGTCCTTATCCGACATCAATAGGGGAGTCGCCAACAAACCAGAGGTAGCGATCCCAGGCGGGGAGGGTATCACTATCATGCAGCGCCACATTGAATGCTGGTCAGATCGCAACTTTGCTGTTGGTAGAGCGTGATTAGTTGCTTTGTTGGTTGCCTCTTGAGCGTCTATCAAGCGACTAAGCAGGCGACTCACAAGGCACCTCATGGTTGCCAGATTGCGTCAATTGTCGTTCCTTGTTGAGTGCCTGCGTCACTCTCTTAGACAATCACTTCAGACGTCACTTACGATTCACCGCGCTTGCTACTTGGGTCAACAGAGTGGCGACTTGGCCAGCACCAGTAATGTTGTGAGCAGGGGAGACAACACTGGAATCATGAAGTCAGCACACTGGTGCCTTTGTGTGACGACTCGTCAGCCGCTTAGTCGTAACGAGACCCCATGCCTCCTATCGAGCAACTTTTGTATTTTCCAGTGCAAAGTGTTTCTCCTGCCAGACATGCCTTTGCTGTACTCCGCCTTCTGTTATTCAGATTGCTTGTGTCGTAGTTTGTGACGGGCAGCATGAAGAGGTTCGTCGTAAAATGAATCCACAATCATTATTTAATTGACAATTGTGTAATCTCAGTTCGTTTCACTTTATTACCATCCTGTATGAAGTCGGACAGCGACCAGGGGTCACATGACTCTTCTCTAACGTCGGAGAGCTCGTCTACCCTGCACATAAATTTGCATTTTTAAAATTAACTTATTAATAATTTAATTGTCATCGTTTGAGTGAAGTGGGGTAGGGGGGATTCTGGCTCAATGACGTATGAGCATGACCATCCCCGAGGCTTCGCCAGGCCAACGCGTGGCGACTCGACCTTCTGGTTTGTACGCCCTCCAGATATGCTGATAGATCTCAATAGTCAGCGTTTCCACATCCTCTTCGTCATAGCTATCCACAGGTATCTGCGAACTCCATCAAGAACTCGGCTGGCTTGCACGGACTGAACGTCGAACACCTCGCGAAGGCGACTGTTACCAATCTCGCCTTCCCAACGAAGCAGCTCCTTCATGTCTCGCACGCGCAGCTGCGCCGGGGTGAGTGACTCGTTCATATTTTATCTTGCAAGATAAGTTATCTTTTAAGATAATACTTCAAAAATGCTTGGGCTATGCAAGGTCCAATGGGAGCAGATAGCCTTGACATCGACAGACCTATCGCCTGAATCAGTGACTCCGCCGGCGGGTCACCCGGTCTTCTTTGAGGCGGAGCGTCAGAGGTTCTTCCGCCCCTTGAACAGCGTCCGTCGAGAGCTGGTCGCCGCCTGCTTGCGCACGCTCTATGACCGGCTGCATGGCCCTATGGCCGACTATGCCCACAACCTAACTCGAGACGCGCTGCGTGAACTCCTGTTGCCGGTCGTCCGTCAGTACCAAAGCGTCAAAGCACAAGAGGGGGGCGACGATGAACTGAGTGCTGCTGAAACAGAAGACCCGCAGGCGCTGGTTAACATGGTAATCAAGGCGTTGTTGACCGACGCGTGGCTTGAGCAGTTTGCTGACCGCGCCGGCCTTGTCTCGGCCTTCCGCTTCTCCCGACCAGGGAAGCTCTTTGCGGAGGCACTGTGGTCGCTCGACCGCCCGAGCCGGAGCCGGCAGCGGAACATGCGTGGTTGTCGCAATGCGCTGGAGGCCGCGCTGTCCGAGCGTGGAGATGCGCACGACCTGGTCGACGCCTACGAGTACGCCGAGAAGGTCATCGAGGACCTGACCGATGGCATCGACTATTTCCAGGAGCTGGTGCGGCACCTGATGCTGACAGCGTCAGTGCAAACGCAATGGAGTGAGTTCGTCGAGTTCCTAGACCGCTTCCAACGCGACTACTCCAAGCAACTCACTTCCGACAACGCGACTCTCAACCGGCAGGCCATCGTCCAGAAACTGGAACGGCTTCGTCTCGTCCCAGAGAGCAAGTTCAAGCGGATGGACGAGCAACTGCGAGACGTTGCCCATTGGGCTGTCAAGGAACACGTGGGGACGTCCGTCTATGACTGGCTCCTGACCCGCATTGAAGACATCGTCGATGCTGCGTGCCAATCGAAGCAGCCTGGCTTCCTGAAGGCCATGGAAACTTACCTCAAGAGGGTCAACGGTTTGGCGCTGCAGTCGATGATGCTGCGTGCAGGTCAGACTAGGCATGCCTACCTCGCAGCAATTCAACAGGTCGCTGAGGCCCCCAAGGAACGACAGGACCTATTGCTCACGCATATCGGGCAGTTCTTGGCGCCAGCAGAGGTACGATTGCTAGACCCAGCAAGCTTCAAGCTTCGAACCGCTGCCCAGCGTCGTAAGGCCATCACGATTTCTGTTCGGCCGCGACCCTCTCGCGAAGAGCGCTTGAGTGCAGCCATGGCCCAGGCTGAGGCTGAGGCCTTCTCCATTCCCAACGAAGAGGTTGCCCAGATGCTTCGGCGCGACCTGCGCATCTTTCAGCATCCCATTCGTATTTCAACGCTCCCAACGGCTACCGCCCGCGACACACTCCGTGCCATGCAGGCCGTGGAGGCGGTTCGAAGCGAGGTTGGCGCAGATCTATCTATCAAGAAGCTTTCCATCCGCTTAGACAACGAACTGTACAGCGGTAACGACTACGAGATTGACCTCAAAAAATGAGCACCCTGTCGCATATCAATGAACAACTTGAGCTTGCCAACATCAAGCCAGACCGGTTCCGGGAAATCATCAACCGCTTGATGGCCTACGGCGTCATCGTGCGTGACGAAGACCGCGTCGAACAACTGATGTACGACGACGCGAGGCGTGTGGAGAACTTGCTCGAGGACTACTTCGATGTCGCAGGCTTCCGACTGCATCATGACAGCAACAACCAGTTCTACCGGCTGTACGTGGCTGGCGCTGTTGTCGATGGCTTGACGGAAGACACGCTGGAGCCGACACCCTCCTTGCGGGCTCGGGTGTCTCCCGACTTCGTGGCGATGGCCCTCGCGCTGCGCTTCCTGTACCAAAACAAGCTCAATTCGGGCGACATCCAGCCGCAAGGTGAGGCGTTGGTCAACTTCGAGGAAATCGCGGCGACCATGCAAACGCAGTTGAAGCGTCCATTGCCAAGTGGCATGGGCGACAAGCTGGCGCTGGTGGCCGAGCTGAAACGGCACCGATTGCTCAGCTACACCGCCGAATTCTCGATTTCTGACGAGGACGCATTGTTGGCAATTCGACCGACCATCTTGGGCATCGTGTCCAACGATGCGCTGAGTGCAGCGCTTGATGCAGATGGCGTGGTCGACCAAGAAACGACTGCCGAGGGGAAAGACGAATGAAGCTCGACCGTTTGGTTCTGGTGAACTGGGGCCAGCTGTGCCCGGGCAACTACGAGATGGGCAACATGACCTTGCTGACAGGGTCAACCGGTGCTGGCAAGTCGACCATGCTGGACGGCATTCAAACCATCATGACTGCTGCCTACCACGGCATCGTGGCCTACAACCCTGGCCAGGAAGAGGTGCAGCAAGGCCAGCGTCGTGGGAAGTCGAAGCGGACGCTTGAGTCATTCGTCGTCGGCGCTGAGTACAGCCTGTTCTCCCGACCCGCCGGTGCCCAAGGCTACATCGCAGCTGTCTTTCGACCTGGTCAGAACGAGGGCTCCGCCAAGATGTTTACCGCCGTTGTTGCCGTATCCGCTCGGGTGGATGGCAATGGTGACCGTCGGGATATCAAGTTAGAGCGTCTTGTTCTCATCATCGTCGAAGAAGCAGCACTTTCGGTTGAAGACTTCTTCGAAGACGTTGACCAAGGCATCTGCATTCCGGTCGAGGATGTCGTCAAGCGCTTGAAGGCCAAGCATTCGAAGGTGGTCGCTTACGACGACGACAAGCGCGACTACCTCTGCGGCCTGTACGGCAGGTTCCGCGGCCGTGGTTCCATTGCTTGGGACGAAGCTCAGAACGCTGCCAGAGCCTGGTCGCAGTCCATTGCGTACCAGCCGATTGGCTCCGTGCACGAGTTGGTGCGGAACGAAATCCTGGAATTCGACGGAAAGCTCTTGCAAGAGAGCATCACGCGCATCAGCGACTTGATGCGTCAGGTGACCAGCCTGAAGGTCGAAGGTAAGCGGATTGAATCGACCGTCACCCGCCTTCGAGAACTCAAGGACGTGGTCGGCAAGACCACGGCTTCCTTCGAGGAGCAAGTTCAGTACGACCTGCTGCTTGCGAAGATGCAGGTCGCCGCGGACGAGGACCGTATCGCAGCTGAGCGGAAGAAAATCAAGGACGACACGGCGCTGGCCGAAAAGTACGAGCTCAGTTCGAAGACCGAGCTGCAGCTCAAGCGCAATGTGGACAACAGCCGCATCGAGATTGCGGCAAAGCTGAGTGGAATTCCGGCACATGCCGAGAAGGAGTCGCTGGATGAGCACCTTCGTCGAGCGACGTCGGAAGCCCGAAGCACGCTCGCCGACTTACATGCGAACCTTCACGCAGCGGCGCACATCAAGAACACTGCCGACACCATCGTCAAACGACCGGTTCCCGAGCAGTTCTTGAAGCTGCGGGCTGCGGTTGACGCTGTCGCCAAGGCGTTGACGACCACCAATGTGAACCGACTGGCGGGACTGCTCAATTCTGTGCTCGATGCCAATCGGGATGACGTCTTGTCGGTCGAGAAGCTCCTTCAACTGGCTCCCGCATTCGAGGGCATCGAAACTGGCTTGGGTCAGCTCCATGCCTCTCTGGTGGGCACCGAAGCCAGCGTGCTCATGGCTGTTGCTGCGGAATCGGCATCGCTCGGCCAGCGTGTCGAGGCCGCGAAGAAGGAACGGGGTGAGCTGGCGGAACGCAAGCAGCGGCTTGCGGCTGGCGCGGGCGACTACAACCGGGATACGCGCGCGGCGCTCGACCGTATTCGGGAAAGGCTGCCCGAAGCAGGTGTTCAGGTTCTGTGTGACCTGGTCGAACCGGTGTCCGAAGAGTGGCAAGGTGCCATCGAGGGGTACATGGATGGCGCGAGGTTCAACCTCATCGTCAAGCCGGAATGGGAAGCCCGCACGATTGACTTCCTGCAGTCCTGGGGCTCGCGCTCGAAGGTTGTTCAAGGCAAGCGGTGCTTGGAGCGCGCCGACCAATCCCGCGTACCGGGGACGTCCATCATCCATGAGTTGCGCACGGACCATCCCATCGCAAAGGCCTACCTGATTGAGCAGTTCGGTTCCGTTGTGAAGGTGACAGATTCCGAAGAGCTGCGGCGCACTCCGCGTGGGCTCACCAAAGACGGCAAGGGCAGCGGCGCTATGACGATGTTCATTTGCGAGCGTCGGGAATTTGTGCTCGGCCGCAAGGCTCGGGAACGGGCGTTGCAGCGCACCACGGAAATGCTGGAGACCGCTGACCGCGACATCCAGGCGCTCGGAGACTCACAGGAAACCCTGGAAGGCTTCCGGCGGATGCTTACGACGTTGAAGGAGCCGACGTTTGATGCTCAGCCGTTGGCCCAGCACGCCAGTGACCTGGATTCGATTCGTCGGTCCTTGTCACAGCTCGATTTGACTGAAGTCGAGCAACTCCGCACCGAGCTTTCGCGGCTAGAAGAGCTCATTACGACCCATGAGGCGGCAATCGACGCAGCGAACAAGGCCGTCACGTTGGCGGAGCAGCGCATCGTGACCGCTGAGGAAGTCATTAAGCGCATCAACTCCGGTCGTGACGCCCGGTTCCAGGAGCGTGAAAGCCAAATTCGACGGCTGAAGCACCTCTGCGAGGCCAATTCGGAGAAGACTTACACGGTGATGTCTCAGGAGGTTGACGACCTCATTGCCTCACGCACCATGGACGTGCCGGCAGTTCAGGCGAGATTGGCGCATCTCCGCACACAACCGGACAAGCACTTGGGCGACGTGCGGGAACTGCTGGCGGAATACAACGCTGCAGTTCGGTTCGATGAGCGGTTTCAATCCGCACTGCCGCATTTGGCCGACGCACAGAACTTTGACCCCTACTATGGCCCATTGGTCATCTTGGGCCGCGCAGTCAGTACGCTCCACAACGAGTTGGAGAGTATCGGTCTGTACAGCAACCGCGCCAAGGTGGGAGAAGCGGAGCGGTCATTCCACGACGTCTTCACCAAGCAGTTCTGCGTCGAAATCAAGAGCAAGGTCGATGAGGGCGTGCGGATGCTCCGCCAGCTGAACGTCGAGCTCCAAAAGATGAAGTTCGGTACTGACCGATTCTGCATCGACTGGTCGAAGTGGGAGCCTGAATTCCAGGAGTACTACGGGTTCTTCTCTGCAGTGGCCGAACTCGCCGACTCACCGGAATCGGTGGACCTGTTCGGCGAGACGAAACTGTCGGCCAAGCATGTCGAAGTCCGTGACCGCCTTGTCAAGCTGCTGCTGGACCCGGACCAAGACAGGGCAGGGCGGGAGCTCTTGCGTATCGCTGACTATCGCAACTACCGACACTACGAAATCTGGAACGACTCGGACAGCGGCGGGCGCATCGCGTTGTCGACGTGGGGAACGGGCTCGGGCGGTCAGCTGGAAACGCCGGCGTACATCGTCCGCGCTGCAGTCGTGACGAACCGCTTGCGGCTCTTCGAGAAGGGCGCCAGCTTGAAATTGCTCGTCAGCGACGAATCATTCGCCCGGATGGACGAGTCTCGGACGCGCGCTGTCCTGCGATATCTGTGCGACAGCATGGGTCTGCAGCTGGTCAGTGCCATGCCTACGAGAAACGCCGGCGCGCTGCGGCCTGAGTTCGACCGCGAGTTCAGCTTCAGCCGGATGAATGTCCCGGACAACGGCGAGATTGACTTCGTCTCCGAGTGCGACGAGCGCATTTTCAAGAAGGACCGCATGCGCGAACTTTGGGAAGCTCAGCGGCAAGCGGTTCGTGAACAGGCCAAGTTGCTCTTTGACTCAGCGGAGCCTGATGACGCTGCGGGAGCCGAGAAGTGACAGGGCAACCGCTTTGGCTTCAATCTGTCCCTGTCCGACAGTTGTTGAACCTGCTCGTAGACCGACTTGACTCCGCCGAGAAACGCGGCAGCGCGAATGCGCAGTCTGTGGCGCTTGGCGAACGAACTTGGCCCGCGCTCTACAAAGCGCAACGGGAGTCCGAGAAGGAAGAGCTATGGGGCTACCTTGGAGAGCTGGCGAAATGGGGTTGGCTTGCTGTCAAACCCGACGCAGCAGTTCGCTCCCAATCGGGCTACGCCAATTCGCCACGCGTCACGGTCGCCAATGAGGCGGAAGTGCGGAGGGCGGTGAGCCGCGGCGAGCGCATCAAGTCGGCGCCGGAGCGTTGGCGCGCGGCTGTCAGGGAAGGGCTTCAAGGCTCCGATGAAGTCAAGGCAGCAGTGTCCGAGTTCTGCGTCGACATGCCGGACCGTGCCATGTCGGAGGTCGTCGAGCGGTTGAACGAACTGCCTTCGCTGGCCGGCAAGCCCCTGCTGCTACGCGAAGTCTCGTCACAGCTCTTTTGGGGCATGTCTAAAGTTCTGGACAAGCGACAGGGACTGGTCGCGGCCATCCTGGGCGTCGATGAATGTCCTTTCCCAGAATCTCCGATTCAGCTGCAGGTATTCCTGCCGCCGGCGGGCTATCGGGGCGTCCTGTTCATCGAGAACCTGATGAGCTTTGAGAGAGCTACCCGTTCGATGAGCTCAGCATTTGAGGGGCTGGCTCTGGTCTATGCGTCGGGGTTCAAGGGCAGCGCACAGCGGCTTCGGACGCCTGACGGCTGCTCGCTCTACTACGCCGCCCGCGGCGGCATCAGTCAAGACCTCCGCGATGGCTTCGAGGTCTGGCTCTTTGGTAAGGGTAGTACACCCGCTTTCTTCTGGGGTGACCTGGATTGGTCAGGTATGCGAATCTTGTCTGCTATGCGCACAAGCTTCCCCAGCCTCACCGCCTGGGAACCCGGCTACTCATTGATGCGAGTGGTGCTCGAAGAGGGTAAGGGGCACTCCCCTGAAGCTGCGGACAAACAAGGTCAAAAGCCACTCGAAATCGCTGGTTGTGCCTATGCGGATGCCCAGCTCATTCCGGTCCTTCAGGTCCACGGCAAGTTCGTCGACCAGGAGCAAATCTACCTGTAACGCCTCGCCATACCGCAGCGGGGCAGGGCTCAGGAGTATTGCCGCAAGACGCACCAAAATGTAACTTGCTGATTAGATGACCACAGATTACAGCCGTACCAAAACACCATGAACAGGGAGGGCCGATGAGCCCAAACAGCTTGCTGAACAAACTCTTGGGCTACGTCTTGGAGCAAGACAAGGAAATTGACCCTCGCGGCTTCAAGCTGCAGGGCTACAAGGGGTTCCTTAAGGGCCGAGCTGACCTCCAAGGGCTTCCGGGCGTCGATTTCGACATCAAGCTGGATGGCGAACACGTCTGGATGCGTGTGGCCTGGCTGGAAGCGAAGGCTCCGCCGACACTGCCCGTGGAACAGTGGAAGGGCGTTATCGTCGTCAGCGACTAGCTCAGGCGATCCCACCGTCAGTGCGTTGCCGGACTACTTCCGGTAGAGATTAAGACCAGTGGTTCAGAAGCTGCTTGATGCAGCGGTTACGGCGGGAGATGTACGAACGGCGTTGATGCAGACGATGTACTGAATGCTGTGTCTGTTGACCCAAAACTGGTAGTCGAAACAGCGCCGGAACTGATCCAGTTCGTCGCCACCGAATCGGCGCATATCCCATCGGTCGATGAGCCGGCAATGGGATCGCGTAACGCTGGAAGCACATCGAACGCTCTTTGCTAGGCCAATTGATAAGTTTGGTGGTAGTTGAGAAGGACACCATCAGCGTCCAGTGCAATAGTTGGTCTCACTTTGTCAGTGTCCTCATGTTTGTTGCCTATAGGCGCAAAAGGAGATGACGCAAACGAGTGTGCGTCCTAAATCCAAAGTAGCAAATGCGATCGCAACGCATCTTTTTAAAAAATATTCGTTTTATCCCCCCTCGTTGTTTCTATACGTATTTGCAGTCATGTGACTGTTAATAGAATGTAGAGCTTACATGTTACGTATCCGTCTTAATAAACCACTCTCTGCTGGACTTCAACAGAGTCAGCAGAAGACTCTCAACCAAAAGACATGGTGTCGTCGCCATCACAACACTCAGCAACGACAACGTTCTCCCGCTTTTAAATCGAGCAAGATCCATCAGCGGCGATACATCT
>NZ_JACOGE010000011.1:0-5764 GCF_014284265.1 Undibacterium sp. CY21W
GTAACGGGGGGTTCGCAGAATACAAGCCTGACGATAACCTACTTTCACACTGGTTGCAGCACTATCATTGGCGCAGAGTCGTTTCACGGTCCTGTTCGGGATGGGAAGGGGTGGTACCAACTCGCTATGGTCATCAGGCATAACTTGTCGATCTGTTGTGGCCACGTTGCTCTGTGGGGCACAACAAATCCAATTCAGAAGAGTTCAGTAGAATGTGCGTCGCTTTTCAACTCGCACCAATCTCAATTTATTATTTATTCCTGGTTATGATTTGTACCAACATTCATTGGCTCACACTTCATATTGCTCACTTGCAGCCTATACCTGCTAAGGTTATAGGGACAAGCCTTACGGGCAATTAGTACTGGTTAGCTTAATGCATTACTGCACTTCCACACCCAGCCTATCAACGTCCTGGTCTCGAACGACCCTTTAAAGAGATCAAGTCTCTGGGAAGTCTCATCTTAAGGCGAGTTTCCCGCTTAGATGCTTTCAGCGGTTATCTCTTCCGAACATAGCTACTCGGCAATGCCACTGGCGTGACAACCGATACACCAGAGGTTCGTCCACTCCGGTCCTCTCGTACTAGGAGCAGCCCCCTTCAAACTTCCAACGCCCACGGCAGATAGGGACCAAACTGTCTCACGACGTTTTAAACCCAGCTCACGTACCACTTTAAATGGCGAACAGCCATACCCTTGGGACCGGCTACAGCCCCAGGATGTGATGAGCCGACATCGAGGTGCCAAACTCCCCCGTCGATATGAACTCTTGGGAGGAATCAGCCTGTTATCCCCAGAGTACCTTTTATCCGTTGAGCGATGGCCCTTCCATACAGAACCACCGGATCACTATGTCCTACTTTCGTACCTGCTCGACTTGTCAGTCTCGCAGTTAAGCACGCTTATGCCATTGCACTATCATCACGATGTCCGACCGTAATTAGCGTACCTTCGAACTCCTCCGTTACACTTTGGGAGGAGACCGCCCCAGTCAAACTGCCTACCATGCACTGTCCCCGACCCGGATAACGGGCCAAGGTTAGAACCTCAAACAAACCAGGGTGGTATTTCAAGGATGGCTCCACGCAAACTGGCGTCCACGCTTCAAAGCCTCCCACCTATCCTACACAGATTGGTTCAAAGTCCAATGCAAAGCTACAGTAAAGGTTCATGGGGTCTTTCCGTCTAGCCGCGGGTAGATTGCATCATCACAAACATTTCAACTTCGCTGAGTCTCGGGAGGAGACAGTGTGGCCATCATTACTCCATTCGTGCAGGTCGGAACTTACCCGACAAGGAATTTCGCTACCTTAGGACCGTTATAGTTACGGCCGCCGTTTACTGGGACTTCAATCAAGAGCTTGCACCCCATCATTTAATCTTCCAGCACCGGGCAGGAGTCACACCATATACGTCCACTTTCGTGTTTGCATAGTGCTGTGTTTTTATTAAACAGTTGCAGCCACCAGTTTATTGCAACCCCTTCATCCTTCCCCCGCAGGGGGGTCAAACTACAAGGGCGTACCTTATCCCGAAGTTACGGTACCAATTTGCCGAGTTCCTTCTCCCGAGTTCTCTCAAGCGCCTTAGAATACTCATCTCGCCCACCTGTGTCGGTTTGCGGTACGGTCTCGTATGACTGAAGCTTAGAGGCTTTTCTTGGAACCACTTCCGATCGCTTCGTGAACAAGTTCACTCGTCTCAACCCCTTGAATTACGCACCCGGATTTGCCTAAGTGCCTTCTACAAGTCAAGAACAGGCTCTTCCAACCGCCTGACGACCTTCTGTGATCCGTCCCCCCATCGCATCATACGACGGTGCAGGAATATTAACCTGCTTCCCATCAGCTACGCATCTCTGCCTCGCCTTAGGGGCCGACTCACCCTGCTCCGATGAACGTTGAACAGGAAACCTTGGGCTTACGGCGTGGAGGCTTTTCACCCCCATTATCGCTACTCATGTCAGCATTCGCACTTCTGATACCTCCAGCATCCTTTACAAGACACCTTCGCAGGCTTACAGAACGCTCTCCTACCATATCCTAAAAGGATATCCGCAGCTTCGGTGTATAGCTTAGCCCCGTTACATCTTCCGCGCAGGACGACTCGATCAGTGAGCTATTACGCTTTCTTTAAAGGGTGGCTGCTTCTAAGCCAACCTCCTGACTGTTTTAGCCTTCCCACTTCGTTTTCCACTTAGCTATACTTTGGGACCTTAGCTGGCGGTCTGGGTTGTTTCCCTCTTGACACCGGACGTTAGCACCCGATGTCTGTCTCCCAAGCTCGCACTCAACGGTATTCGGAGTTTGCAATGGTTTGGTAAGTCGCGATGACCCCCTAGCCATAACAGTGCTCTACCCCCGTCGGTGATACTTGAGGCACTACCTAAATAGTTTTCGGAGAGAACCAGCTATTTCCAAGTTTGTTTAGCCTTTCACCCCTACCCACAGCTCATCCCCTAATTTTTCAACATTAGTGGGTTCGGTCCTCCAGTGCGTGTTACCGCACCTTCAACCTGGCCATGAGTAGATCACTTGGTTTCGGGTCTACACCCAGCGACTGATTCGCCCTATTCGGACTCGATTTCTCTACGGCTTCCCTATGCGGTTAACCTTGCCACTGAATGTAAGTCGCTGACCCATTATACAAAAGGTACGCAGTCACGGAACAAGTCCGCTCCTACTGTTTGTATGCACACGGTTTCAGGTTCTATTTCACTCCCCTCCCGGGGTTCTTTTCGCCTTTCCCTCACGGTACTGGTTCACTATCGGTCGATATCGAGTATTTAGCCTTGGAGGATGGTCCCCCCATGTTCAGACAGGATTTCACGTGTCCCGCCCTACTTGTCGCATACTTAGTTCCACACCGATGATTTCATATAAGGGGCTATCACCCTCTATGGCCAGAGTTTCCAATCTGTTCTATTATCAAAGATGCTAAATCATGCAGGCTCTTCCCATTTCGCTCGCCACTACTTTGGGAATCTCGGTTGATTTCTTTTCCTGTAGCTACTTAGATGTTTCAGTTCGCCACGTTCGCTTTTAACACCTATGTATTCAGTGTTAAATGACCTTACGGCCGGGTTTCCCCATTCGGAAATCTGCGGATCAATGTGTGTTTGCTCACTCCCCGCAGCTTATCGCAAGCTACTACGTCCTTCATCGCCTGATATCGCCAAGGCATCCACCATGTGCACTTAGTCACTTGTCCCTATAACTTTAACTCCTGGTGTCTGCCGTTAAATCTCTTTAACTTCAGGTTCATCACCAAGAAACGGTTATAGTTCTTTACTACTTATGAGTATTACTTTAGCGTTTGCCGTATCTCAAGAATTTATTTTTTTCTAAAACTGCCTTTCGGCTGCTTTTGATCAAACTCTTTTAATACTTTGTTTGTTCGATACAATCATAACCCTTCCATAAATTATTCAGCATGACTGTCGTCACACCAAACGAAGCATCCTTCCGGATCCTTCCTTTACAGAAATAAATTTTGATTATTTCTACTTTACTTCTTCTGAATTGTTAAAGAACGAGAACTTCTTGTTACTGAGTCTTCCGACTCTCTTTCGATTTGAAAGAACAAACCTAAACAGCGCACGCGCCATTTGCGTTTGTTTTTTCAACATACTTTTGGTAGGGCTGGTTGGGCTCGAACCAACGACCCCCGCGTTATCAACACGGTGCTCTAACCAGCTGAGCTACAGCCCCAGTATTGGTGGAGGTTGACGGGATCGAACCGACGACCCCCTGCTTGCAAAGCAGGTGCTCTCCCAGCTGAGCTAAACCCCCATTCAGGCACTACTTCCTACTTCAAAGCAGCTTTACTTCTCTTTACTACTCTTCTCGTCTTTTCTTTTAACAGTCAATAAAAGTGAACACTTAATTACGGCGCTACTCTAGAAAGGAGGTGATCCAGCCGCACCTTCCGATACGGCTACCTTGTTACGACTTCACCCCAGTCACGAACCCTGCCGTGGTAAGCGCCCTCCTTACGGTTAAGCTACCTACTTCTGGCAGAACCCGCTCCCATGGTGTGACGGGCGGTGTGTACAAGACCCGGGAACGTATTCACCGCGACATGCTGATCCGCGATTACTAGCGATTCCAACTTCATGTAGTCGAGTTGCAGACTACAATCCGGACTACGATACACTTTCTGGGATTAGCTCCCCCTCGCGGGTTGGCGGCCCTCTGTATGTACCATTGTATGACGTGTGAAGCCCTACCCATAAGGGCCATGAGGACTTGACGTCATCCCCACCTTCCTCCGGTTTGTCACCGGCAGTCTCATTAGAGTGCCCTTTCGTAGCAACTAATGACAAGGGTTGCGCTCGTTGCGGGACTTAACCCAACATCTCACGACACGAGCTGACGACAGCCATGCAGCACCTGTGTTACAGTTCTCTTGCGAGCACCGCCAAATCTCTTCGGCATTCTGTACATGTCAAGGGTAGGTAAGGTTTTTCGCGTTGCATCGAATTAATCCACATCATCCACCGCTTGTGCGGGTCCCCGTCAATTCCTTTGAGTTTTAATCTTGCGACCGTACTCCCCAGGCGGTCTACTTCACGCGTTAGCTGCGTTACTAAGTCAATTAAGACCCAACAACTAGTAGACATCGTTTAGGGCGTGGACTACCAGGGTATCTAATCCTGTTTGCTCCCCACGCTTTCGTGCATGAGCGTCAGTGTTATCCCAGGGGGCTGCCTTCGCCATCGGTATTCCTCCACATATCTACGCATTTCACTGCTACACGTGGAATTCTACCCCCCTCTGACACACTCTAGCCATACAGTCTCAAATGCAGTTCCCAGGTTGAGCCCGGGGATTTCACATCTGACTTATATAACCGCCTGCGCACGCTTTACGCCCAGTAATTCCGATTAACGCTTGCACCCTACGTATTACCGCGGCTGCTGGCACGTAGTTAGCCGGTGCTTATTCTTCAGGTACCGTCATTAGCAATCTATATTAGAGATCACCGTTTCTTCCCTGACAAAAGAGCTTTACAACCCGAAGGCCTTCTTCACTCACGCGGCATTGCTGGATCAGGGTTGCCCCCATTGTCCAAAATTCCCCACTGCTGCCTCCCGTAGGAGTCTGGACCGTGTCTCAGTTCCAGTGTGGCTGGTCGTCCTCTCAGACCAGCTACTGATCGTCGCCTTGGTGAGCCTTTACCTCACCAACTAGCTAATCAGATATCGGCCACTCCATGAGCATGAGGTCTTGCGATCCCCCACTTTCAACCTTAGTTCGTATGCGGTATTAGCGTAACTTTCGCTACGTTATCCCCCACTCTAGGGTATGTTCCGATATATTACTCACCCGTTCGCCACTCGCCACCAGACCGAAGTCCGTGCTGCCGTTCGACTTGCATGTGTAAGGCATGCCGCCAGCGTTCAATCTGAGCCAGGATCAAACTCTTCAGTTTAATCTCTGTTACTTGTTTCCATTTCTGGAATTCGTTCTTTCGAACGAGTCGCTCACTCAAAATACTGACAGTTCAGATTCCATTGCTGAAATCCGTCTTGCTTTATTTCTTGTGAAGCATTTGATATTTTTTAAGCATGCCAACCAGTTAAACTGATTGGTGCGCTTTCATCAAGTGCTCACATTTATTGACTGTTAATTGTTAAAGAACCGCGAATCCTGAAATTCTTTTCCGCTTCACTCTTCCGAGTTTTGCTTCGCATCGTTGTGTGCGTCAGCAGCAGAGAAACGAGATTATGAAGTACTTCTCACTCACTGTCAACTCCCTTC
>NZ_JACOGE010000012.1:0-4281 GCF_014284265.1 Undibacterium sp. CY21W
GGCGGTATGTTGTTGTTTTTTTACGTCGATAAAGTAAATGAAATAGTCGGTGTAAAGAGGTGGGTTGTTCATACGGCATGAACACGATTCTCTTTCTCCCGTAAGCGATCGCCAGCAATTGTCTCTCCGGTAAATCATCATTATTATATTTTTCAGTAGAAAGACTATAAAGATATTGATTGCCTTAATAGAAATGTTTCGTTACATTCACTGTTTTTTAAAATAAACATTGCTTTTTGTTTACCATAAAAAGCAACTGTTGCCGAATGTGGCTCAACGGAAGTCGTGATGAAGCATTTCTCTCTTAGTTCAGGCGTATCAACATCCTCTCACCACCCAATCAACGCTTCTGAGCGTGATTTTATTGATACGGCGACCCTGCGCAGATGGAGTTGGCTCTGTCTTCTCTTGTCTCTATGCCTCTTTCTTGGCAACACTGTATTGGCGGCACCTTATAATCCGAATGCCCCCAGATTGACGGTTACGCGGACACCAGCTCCTCTCGTTGCCGGACAACCTTACAGCGTTTATTGGTCGGCGGGGAATGCGGAGAGTCTTAGTTATAGCTGCAGCTCTAGCGGCACCGGTTTTACCGGTGAAGGCGAAGTGCCACTGAATGGACAATCCAGCGGACTCGCTGAGCCGGGTTGGGTGGGGTATCCGACGACCTGTATCTGGACTGCAGTCGGCGCAGATGGGTCTTCATCTTCGGCCGTTGACTATTTCGCGACAAATCCAGCCCCATTACCTGCGCCGACCTGTCAATCTGTTTATGCCCAGGCATCAACGACCAGTGCGACCTCAGGTACGTTCCGGATATTTGCAACCGGCGTGCAAAATGCCAGTGCGGTATCGTTTCCGACATGGGGTGACAGTGGCGGACAAGATGATCTGGTCTGGTATCCAGGGACGAACTTAGGAGGAGGAACCTGGATTGCAGATATCAATCTGAGTAATCATAAACAAGGAAACCCGGAATTTGGTAACTTTAATACCCATGCGTATGCCAGCAATGCCGACAACAGCAATACATTTTGCGGTTATACGAACTGGAGCCGGGTACAGCCATTAACGCCACCGTCACTGAATTTTAGCGCTTGCAGTACCAACAGTCCCACCGTAGGTCCAACAGCAGCCTCCATGAGCTGCACCTTAAACAATGCCGGGCAGACTCCGGCAACAAGTATTAGCTATTCCAGTCTGCCGGGCATCCATGTTCAGGGACCCAACTCTTGTGCCGCAGGTGCAACGTGCGGAACGGTTTTAGTTACGACCGACTCCGCTGCCGGATCCTACAGCGGCACATTAACGGCCGTTCCGAATGCTGGAAATTCTGCCAGTGTGACAGTCGGGCTCGTGGTCCGGCAGGCACCCACCATCAACGTTATCCGGACACCATCTCCCATGGTGGCCAACCAGAGTCACTATATCCAGTGGCAAACGACGAACGCAGCATCCGTGAGCTATCGTTGCACTGCATCTGGTTCCGGCTACCAGGGATCGGGTAATTTAACGCCGGTGAATGGAACATCAACACCAACGCTTGCGGATCCATTATGGGTCGGATTTGATTCAACCTGCGTCTATACCGCAACAAGTCCAGAGGGTGTCACTGCAACCTTTACCGAAACGCTCAAAACAAATCCAGCACCGGTCATCGTCGATCCACAACCCACCATCAACATCATTCGTACACCATCACCGATGGTGGCAAATCAAAACCAGACACTGCAATGGCAAACAAGCAATGCGGTTTCACTGACCTACCGTTGCACATCTACAGGGACAGGTTTCCAGGGGAGTGGGTCGCTCACGCCATTAAATGGTACAGGGGCACCCAGTTTGGCGGATCCTGGGTGGGTAGGATTTGATTCAACCTGTGTTTATACAGCGACAAGTGCCAGTGGTAAAACAGCCAGTTACACCGAGATTCTCAAAACCACCCGTGCTGCGACAGTCGGCGCTATGCCGGCAGCCGCATTGCAAGCGACGCCAACCAATGTCAGAGTGAATAGTGGCAGTACCACACCGATCGTGTTGACGGGTAGTGGCTCAGATAGCGATGGCTATATCGCCCGGCTGGATCTGTTTCAGGATAGCGGTAATGGTGATAATGGCAGCGGATATAGCGCAACACCGATTAACACTGTGACTGCCAACAGTGCCAATGCAACGATCTCACACACCCAGTTACTGGGTGCTGGGTTGTATCGTTTTAAATTGCGCAGTACCGACAATAATGGCAACTTCACTGAATCTGCACCCGTTATCGTCAATGTCACTAACAGTAGTTTATTAGGGCAGGTGAATGGTGTTCGCAGTGACAATAGCGGCAACGTCACGCTGAATGGCTGGGTGTGTGAGGATGGTAATAGCCAGGCCTTAAATTACCAAGTGTATGTCAAAGCACCGCCCAATCTCGGCGGACAACTTCTGGCGTCCGGTGTGGCCAACATCGCGACAGAAAAAGATACTGAAGCAGTGCAGGCACAATGCCACACGCCGGGGATATCCCATCACTTCCAGATGGATCTCAATAGTTACAGTGCCCAATATGCCGGAGAAACGGTCTATGTCGTCGCTCAGACCGGTAATAATTCCATCTTACTTCCTTGTAGCGACAATAACTGTACCGTCCCCGGCAGTTTGCGAATTGGCCTGACGACCCCGGTTGATGGAGATCACTACACAGGTGTAGCCAACGTATTTATGCGGGCGAAACTCAGTAATGCAGCGGCACCTTATGATGAAATTGCATTTGGTATTGATAATGAGTGGATCGCCGGTGCAGCAGATACGGCAGCAGATACCTACTTTGCGAATAAAACAGGCTTGGCGCCGCGCAGTACACCGTACCTGGTGATGGCCAAAGTGCGTAAAGGCAACAGCACCGTCTATTCCGTTGCCAACCGCATTTATGTTGATGGCGTGGTTGCGACCACACTCACCGTCAATAGTCCGGCGAATGGAGCAAGTGTCACCTCTGGCGCGATAGTGAATCTGTCGGCGACATTCACGGGCACCGCAGGAAGTGTGAAGTTCTATGCAAACGACATACTGATTGCCAGCGGCACGAATAATGGTGGCCAATGGACGGCGCAATGGGTCGCCGGTGCCGCAGCGAGCTATGCGATAACGGCAAAAGCCTTTGATGGTGCCGGTACGCTCCTGACAACATCACCTGCGACGAACCTGACAGTGACGGCAACGCCGGATAGTGGGACAGGCGCTCTGTTGCCAGTCAATATTACGCCTCCACATTTAGGTAATCCTGATGCCGGAACATTGCCAGGAAGTTTGGATGTGAATAAAAATGGTGGGGCGACCTACAGTATGGCAATTGACGTGCCGCCAGGAACAGGTGGTTTACAGCCGCAATTGACGCTCAATTACGATAGTCAGGGGAATAATAGCGTACTTGGTTTAGGTTGGAGTTTAGGTGGGTTATCCAGTATCCATCGTTGCGGCAAAACGATTGCCCAAGACGACGTCAATGGACGGATCAGCTTTGATCATGGAGATCGTTTATGTCTTGATGGTCAGCGCCTGATATTAGCGAACCTGCCGTTGACTGACGACAATTATTGGGCAGACAACGCGGAATACCGGACTGAAATTGAGAGTTTCAGCAGAATTACGGCACAAGGCAGTGGCAATCAACGCAGCTTCAAAGTTGAAAGTAAAGATGGCCGTGTAATGAGCTTTGGCAACACCAAAGATAGCTTTGTCCAAGCGATCGTTGGCCCAGTGAATAGCGGTACGACTGCACCACAGCCGCAGCAGAAAAATGGAGCGCAATCCTGGGCGATCAGTGAAATGCGAGATCGTTCCGGTAACTATGTTCGTTTCAGTTACGAGCAAGATGACAAGACTGGCGAACATCACGCGACGTTCATCCGTTATGGTGGTAACGGCTCGTCATCCCACGCTGCAGTACAGTTGACTTATGAAGGCAGACCCGATGCGTGGAAGCGTTACATAGATGAATCGCGTAACGATTTGCGCCAGCGTATCACCCATATCAAAACCTACACAGGCAACAACCTGGATGGTGATGTGAGTGCAAGTGGAACAATCGTGCGCGATTACACGATGCACTACGAGCAAAGCCCGACAAGTGGTCGCAGCTTACTGAATTCGGTTTCTGCTTGTGCGCGTAATCCACAGACGGGAGGTATGGATTGCTTACCGGCGACAACATTTGCGTGGGGGAAACCGGATCCAGGCAAGACGCCGGGCTTTGAGAGTAAAGGGATTTGGGCTGGCGCTCCGACTATGAGT
>NZ_JACOGE010000013.1:0-3240 GCF_014284265.1 Undibacterium sp. CY21W
CCGATTGATGTTGCTGTTGCTGGGCAAGCCCTTGATCGCATTCATCAAGTAACCAATGGCGTCGGTGCAGTTAGCACTGTGCAGTATGTTGATGGAATGGTAGAAGGAATTGTTAGTCAATCTGGTAATAGTGCATTGACATACCCACAGCGAGTGACACCCCGTCCCGGGAAAATTGTCCGCGCCATCACACGCAATAATGGCATCAGTAATGGTAGTGCGATTAATCGAACGGTGTCCTATCGATATGAAGATGCAGGTGTTGATGTTGCTGGAAGAGGTTCAATCGGCTTCGCTAAAGTAATATCAACTGATGAGCAAAGCAACATTGTTACCAGCACTACCTACAGTCAAACATGGCCGTATGTTGGCATGCCCTTAACGGCAATAACCAGTAGCAGTCAGTCAGTTGCGTTGTCGAGCAGTACGATGACGCAAAAGCAAGTCGTCATTAACCAGGCCAATGGTCAAAAGACTTATTTCCCTTATGTGGATCATAGCGTCGTCGTGACCTATGACCTCGATGGAAGTTATCTCAACACGACAACGACCGACAATCAATATACCGATGGCTGGGGTAACCTCAACCAGCAAGACGTTAAAGTGGATGGCGAAGGTGGTACGTTTAAGTCCAGTACCGTAACGACGTATTTGAATAACAACTCGACTTGGGTGATAGGTAAGCCGCAAAGTGTCACCCTCACGAAGACAGATCCAGTCAATGGTGCGATCAGTCGTCAACATCACTACGATTATGATGATTCAACTGGATTACTGAAATCTGAAGCACAAATGCCAGGCAACCAGTTGTTGCAGGTCGTCACCAACTATGATCGTTCGGGGAATCGTTTTGGCTTAGTCAATAAAAAGAGCGAGACTTGGTACAACCCGATCTCAACGCCCGCACACGGAGCCCCCGGTCAGCAGACCCGGGTTGTTACTGATGTTACTTATGATCCCAATGGACGCTTTCCGATAACAGTCAAAGATGCACTGGGATTTGCCACAACCTACCAATATGATGCTGCAACCGGTGTCAAAACCAAAGCCACTGATCCCAATCAGTTGACGACGACATGGGAAGTGCACGCCTTTGGCCGCGTCGTGAAAGAAGTGCAGCCGGATAGTAATGAAATTCGCTCTTACCAAAAACAATGCGACAGTACATGTCCAGAGGGTGCTGTCGTTGCCAACATACGCGACGTCTTGCACAATGGTGTTCGAATTGCCGTGCCACAGATCAGCTATCAGGACAATGCTGGTCACCTCCTGCGTACCCAGAGTTGGGGCTTTGACGGTCGCCAGACCGTGCAAGACCAACGATACGACACGCTAGGACGCCTTCACATTGTTGAACAGCCGCACTATGTCGGGGACCCCGTTTATCTGGATCGCACGCTCGATTACGATGAACTCAATCGCGTCACTGTGATGACAACTTACGGTGCGAAGGGCGTTGCGTTGTTAACCACAACCGACTACAAAGGAAACTACGTCACCCTCACCAACGCCAGAAAGTACAGCCGCACCGACCTCCATAACGCGCTCGGCAAAGTGATATCCGTCATTGATGCGAAAATAGGGGTGACTCAATTTAGTTACGATGCCTTTGGCAATTTGCTGCAAACCATTGATCCCGACGGTAACGTGATCAATGTGCAATATGACCTGCTGGGCCGCAAGACCGATCTGAAAGACCCTGATCTTGGCTGGATTCACTACGACGTTGATGCGCTTGGTCGCACCTGGAAACAAACCAGTCCGAATCAACGACAATTGCAAACGGCAACCAGTATGGAGTTCGACCATCTGAACCGCATGACTGCCCGCTTCGAACCCGATCTGGAAAGTCACTGGGTATTTGATAACGCAGGCAACACAGGCATGGCCATCGGCAAACTGGTCGAAGCCTACACCGGCACGCCGACGCAAAAAGATTATCGTCGTCTGCACTACTACGATAATCTGGGCAGAAATAACAAAACTGCGCAAACCCTGGTTGATGGTATTTACACCAGCACACAAATCTACGATGACTGGAACCGGTTAAGTACCCAGCAATACCAACGTAATAATGACAGCATCAAAGCCTACGATTCTCGCTACAACAGTCAGGGGTACCTCGCAAAGATTCTGCGTGGCCCGCTTGCCCTGATCGAGATCAAAGCACAAGATGCAGCGAACCGCACGAGTGAAACCTGGTTTGGTAATGGACTCAAACAACTGCGCCAGTATGATCCCAATAGCGGGCGCCTGGTTGATGGGCAACTGACCACAAATGCCAATGTCGTTCACTTACACGAAAGCTATAGTTACGACAACCTCGGCAGCGTATCGCAACGCACCCAGTATTGGGATGGTAACGGCTTCGTCGAAGGGTTTGAGTATGACGAATTAAACCGCGTCCACAGCAGCACCGTCGCCGGACAAGCACAACAACTGTTCAGCTATAGCGCTGCAGGCAGCCTCCTGAGCAAAGGCAATGTCAATAATGGCGCAACTTATAGTTACCCGGCGCAAGGAGCTGCATCCGTTCGTCCACACGCCGTACAAAGTATTGCCGGTATCGGCAACTTTGATTACGACAACAACGGCAACATGATCGCCGGAGCAGGGCGCACCATGAGCTGGACCAGCTTTGACATGCCGCGCACCATGAGCAAGGGAAGCATCAATGACAGCTTTGCATACGGTCCCGAACATCAGCGCACGCGCCAATGCAAGACAAGTAACATCAACTGTGGAACCTCAGAAAACAGCCTCGTGTATGCCGGAGCACAAGAAGTCGAGATTAAAAATGGGCAGACCACCATCAAAACCTACTGGCCAAATGGGCTTGGTGTTGAAATCGACAAGCCGGGCAGCAACACCAGCGAACTCAACTGGACCCACCTGGATCGTCTGGGCAGTGTCGTTGGCATTACCGATGCGAGCGGCAATCTGAAAGAAAAACTCGCGTATGATACGTGGGGTAAGCGTCGCACCTTCGACAGCAGCGCAGTGAATGGTACAGTGACACCGGATAGTTTAGACGGTCAAACTGACAACAAAGGCTACACTGGTCACGAAATGCTGGATGATCTGGATCTGGTGCACATGAATGGGCGGGTGTACGAACCCTTGCTGGGTAAATTCCTCAGTGGTGATCCGTTGGTGCAAGATCCGGTGAACGGGCAGAACTATAACCGGTATAGTTATGTGCTCAATAACCCGACGAACTTGACCGATCCAACTGGGTTT
>NZ_JACOGE010000014.1:0-3066 GCF_014284265.1 Undibacterium sp. CY21W
CGAACCCTTGCTGGGTAAATTCCTCAGTGGTGATCCGTTGGTGCAAGATCCGGTGAACGGGCAGAACTATAACCGGTATAGTTATGTGCTCAATAACCCGACGAACTTGACCGATCCAACTGGGTTTGCTGATTGTATTCCAAGTGCAACTCAAGAGAACTTTTGTCAAACAGGCATTAGAGATTTGACAAAGGTTGGCGGGATACCAACTGCCGAAGTGAGTGCGGCGAAACCAAATCCGTCTAGTTCCACTCCCCCATCCACGCCTACGATGTTTAACGTAGTCGGAAGTGGTAAGATAAATCCGAAAAACAATTCGGCAAATAGAGGAAACATTCATTTAGAGACCGCGAAAACAATTGGCAGCGCATTTGCTGGTTCTATACTTAACACCCCTGGCGATATTATTAATGGTGTTGCCAGTTGGACAGAAGAGTTTTTGCACAAATCGGATGGTTCGTTTGGGCGTGTCGGAAATTTATGGGATTATAGAAACCCGGTTGCGCAGGATGCTGCTGGGGATCTCCGTGCGGTTGAGGGTGGGTTGTTGATGTTGACGCCATTGAAGGCGGCAACCAGTGAAATACCTACTATTGGTGGTCGTGTTCCAATTAATAGCAGGTATGCAGGCGAAGCACATCCGAGTGGAATTGAATTCAATAAACAAGGCTTCCCAGACTTTGGTTCAGTATCAAAGGCTCAAGTTCGAATTGATGGGCTTACAGGTAATTATGCAAAAGATGCTGCGCTTGCAAATAAGGCAGTGGGTTTGAGTAAGACGCCGTCTGATTATGTTTGGCACCACGTTGAGGATGGAAGGACGATGCAACTCGTTCCTAAAGATGTTCACAATGAGGTTCGGCACACTGGTGGTGCAGCTGTGATTCGTAATGGAGGATTTGACTGATGAAACTGAAATTAACAAAAGGACGTGCGGCATCGCGAAGTGAGATCACTGCACTTGAGCGAAAAATCGGAATGGCTATTGCTCCCGAATTTGTTGAGTTTGCAGTGGAAAATGATGGTGCTGAACCTGAAACAAATATTTTTAAGATTAGTGAGGCTAATGAATCTGGTGTGAATGGTTTCATTCCAGTGAAGGAAATTTACAAGGAATCCTCAAGAATCGAAAATCTTCCGCAATTCTCATTTCCAGTAGCATGGGCAGAAGGAGGGAATTATGTACTTATTTGCCAAGGTGAAAATGGAGCTGTGTATTTTTGGGATCACGAGCAGCCAGACAACATCACAAGACTTGCGGCCAATTTTGGCTTATTCCTAAACTTGCTTGAGCCATTTGATGTAAGTACTGTTAAGTTGAAACCGGGGCAAGTAAAGGAAGCATGGATTGACCCTGATTTCCTCAAAAGCCTCAAAGGCTGATTTACTGGCCGCTTGAGTATGAATAAGTTCGATTAGCAAAACCTAATTGACCGTACGCCTGCAAATTGACGCAAAGTCGGTGCAAAGTACATTTTTTAAAAACCGCCTCAAAATCCCTGCCTGAGCAAAATCTAAATTTAGCTGAATTCCCAAAAATTCAGCTAAACCTCTCTTAACCCACAATTCCCAGGTTTCCAAAAGTTGACTCCAACGAGGCTGAACCCTATCAGTTGAAACACTGGCAATGAGTCAGCGCAAAAACTGCCAAAATCTCCCCCATTTAAACCACACACATGACGCGCGCTTACGTGCATACTCCAAACCGCCCGGAAACCTAAGCTGGGCAACGGTTTGTTGCGGCAGACACACCAAGCCTCACTTCAACACAAAAAGTCGGCTCACACCTGTTTTATGTTGAAAATCAATGACCTATGTTGTATAACAATTGTTATCAATAAAGGACATGCAAATGATACTCTCCCGACAATTAAACTTCCGATTGACTGAGGAAGAATGGCAGGCGCTCAAATGAACGAGCGAAGCTACATAAGCGCAAGCCTGGAGAATTGCTGCGTCCGACGGTTGAGTCCAGCGAGTTAGCTCGCAAGCTTCCACGGTAAGTACCATCCATTTTGATTTGGCAAGCGTAGGGTGCGTCACACGCACCAATTAGGCGATATCGATGTTCGTCTGCTGGCAGTAGTTTAATTGAGGAACGCGTTGTGCTTACTGCACCCAACGGAACAGGCACGCTACGCTTGCTGGTCAGATACTCGCTAACATCGTATGTCTCTGGCGGAACCGCAACAGGTTCTGCCTTTTTTATTCCAGCAACGCGCAGAAATGGCTTCTGGAGCTAAAAATATACCCCCGGGAGTATATTAAAAGCCCTTTATTTATAAGGAGATGAAGGCATTTTTGCCATATACCCCCCTAAAAATGCTTGATTGACCGATGTTTTCCGTATTGCTGCACCGCGTACTGCTTCGCCCGCAGTCAATCTGCCAGTACGCAGCAAACACACCAAAACCAGCCAGCCAAATGGCAATCCGCCAGCCACCACCTACTACGCCGGGGCACAAGAAGCCGACATCAATAATGGCCAGGTCACCGTCAAAACCTACTGGCCGTATGGGCTCGGTGTTGAGATTGACCAACCGGGCAGCAACACCAGCGAACTCAACTGGAGCCACCACGACAGACTGGGTAGCATCATCAGCATCAGCGACAGCAGTGGTCATCTCAAAGAAAAACTGGCCTACGACAGCTGGGGCAAATGCCGAACCACCGACGGCAGCGCGACACCGGATAATCTGGACGGGCAAGTCGACAACAAAGGCTACACCGGCCATGAAATGCTCGATCAGCTTGATCTGGTGCACATGAATGGGCGCGTGTACAAACCCTTGCTGGGTAAATTTTCTCTGGTGATCCATTAGTGCAAGATCCGGTGAATGGGCAGAGCTATAACCGGTATAGAAAATGAGATTGATCACTTCTTGCCGCTTCACGTCAACCAGTGCAAGCTTAGCCTAGACTACCAATCCTCAAATTACGGCGGTATGTTGTTGTTTTTTTACGTCGATAAAGTAAATGAAATAGTCGGTGTAAAGAGGTGGGTTGTTCATACGGCATGAACACGATTCTCTTTCTCCCGTAAGCGATCGCCAGCAATTGTCTCTC
>NZ_JACOGE010000015.1:0-2717 GCF_014284265.1 Undibacterium sp. CY21W
AATGGATTTTTCAGATCGCCAGCAAGAGCCGGGCAAGAAGTTCCTGGGCATAGGGCTGGTCATAGCGTTTCACGTAGTGCTGGTGTATGCACTGCTCAATGGCTTGGGCACCAAGCTCATCGAAATCGTGCAAAAGCCTTTAGAGACAAAAATTGTCGAAGAAGTGCCGCCACCGCCACCACCACCAGATACGCCACCGCCACCACCGCCGAAACTGCTGGCTCCACCGCCACCATTTATTCCGCCGCCGGAAGTGCAGGTACAACCACAGGTACAGCCACAGAACACCATTTCTGCCGTATCCAACGTCAAACCTGAAAACCCGGTGTTCAGTAAAGCACCACCGGCACCTGTGGCAGAAGCACCGAAAGCAACCGGCCCTGTGACGGTTCCCGGCGTCATCGACTTCAACGTCGCTGGCTGCAAACCCGAGTACCCACGCGCTTCTTTGCGTAATGAAGAAACCGGTACGGTTGTTCTCTCCGTCTTAGTCGGTGCTGACGGCTCCGTTTCTGACGTTAAGATCGACAAATCGAGTGGCTACCGTGGTCTCGATAATGCCGTCCGTACCCAATTGCTGTCTGGTTCCTGCAAAAACAAACCAGGTACCGTCGATGGCAAACCACAACCGACCTGGACGAAAGTGCAGTACGTGTGGAAACTGGATAACTAATCCTGAGTCCAGGCAAAAGCAAGAAGTCAACACACGCAACACTCTGTGCCTGACTTCCTGCTTTACCCAGAAAACAGCATGAATTAAAAACGTCACCCTCGTGCAGGACAAAACAGACCTGAACGAAGTGACAACAAAAACAGTCGTAAGCAATACCAACCTTCTATATTTGTTATTAAAGGAAGCACCATAATGAAAACCCGTTTCTCCGCATTTCTGGCTGCAGCTCTCCTGGCATTGACTGCCGCTGTTGCCGTCGCTCCAGCTTCCGCACAAGAAGCTTCCGCAGCTGCCTCCACTGCAGCACCTGCTGCTTCCGCACCAGCGGCTGACGCTGCTGCACCTGCTGCCGCACCTGCCGGCGACATCGCTGCTGCGCCTGCGAAAGAAGTGATTGAAAACCCATACGGCTTAGACGCGCTCTGGAAAACAGGTGACTTCGTTGCCAAAGGCACACTGATCATCATGGTCATCATGTCCATGGGTAGCTGGTACATCCTGATCACTAAAATCATCGACCAGGTCAAACTCTCTGGCCAAGCTAAAGACGCTGGCAAATTCTGGAAAGCCGCTTCCGTCCAGGCCGGTTCCGCTGCACTCAAAGAAGGCAGCCCATTCCGCTTCATCGCTGACTCTGGTATCAAAGCCACAGAACACCATGAAGGCGCACTGCTGGAACAAATCGATCTGAACACCTGGGTCTCCATGTCCATCCAACGCGCAGTCGACAAAGTACAAAGCCGTCTGCAAGATGGTCTGGCCTTCCTGGCGACTGTTGGCTCTACAGCACCATTCGTTGGTCTGTTCGGTACAGTCTGGGGTATTTACCATGCGTTGACAGCGATCGGTATGTCCGGTCAGGCATCGATCGACAAAGTGGCAGGTCCTGTGGGTGAAGCGCTGATCATGACCGCGATCGGTCTGGCAGTGGCGGTTCCAGCGGTTCTGGGCTACAACTTCCTGGTACGCCGCAACAAGAGCGCGATGGAAGAAGTCCGCTCCTTTGCAGGTGATCTGCACTCCGTCGTTCTGTCTGGCAGCATGAACAAAGTAGCTAAGAAATAAGACGGCACACCAGACACACAGTCACAAGCACGAACGACTCAAGTCACAACGCCGGTTGCCTAGCGCACCGGCGTGCAATCTGAAAGAGAACACACTATGGCAATGGCAATCGGCAACGATGGTGATGGCGAAGACGAAGTCAACAGCACCATCAACACCACCCCGCTGGTCGACGTCATGCTGGTCTTATTGATCATCTTCCTCATCACCACCCCGGTGATTACTGACACGGTCAAACTCAAGCTCCCGGCAGAACGCAACCAGATTTACAAAACCAAACCAGAAAACATCACCGTATCGATCAGCAAAGATGGTGACGTCTACTGGAACGGCGGCATGAAACCCCTGCCAGGCGGCACCGAAGGTTTGTTTGACAAACTCAAAGTCGAAGCCGTCAAAGTACCGCAACCGGAAGTCCATATTCGTGGCGACCAGAATGTGCGTTACGAATTCGTTGGCAAAACCATCCTGACCGCCCAGCGCGCCGGGATCACCAAGGTCGGGTTCGTGATCGAACCACCACCACGGAATTAAGGAAAAGGACCAGATATGGGAATGCAAATAGGCTCAGGCAGCTCCTCCGCCGATCCTGAAGTGATGATAGAAATGAACATGACGCCGTTGATCGACGTCATGTTGGTGCTGATCATCATGCTCATCATCACGATCCCGATTCAGAATCACTCCGTGAATCTGAACATGCCGACCAACACCCCGAGTAAGCCGACAGAACCACCGGTCGTGATCAATATCGACGTTGACTTTGATGGCACGGTATTGTGGAACGGAGTGGCAGTAGCCAGCCGTAACGAACTCGAAGCGAAGCTGGGTGAAGTGGCGGCACAGCCGAATCAACCGGAAGTGCATCTGCGTCCGAATGCGGTGGTGCCGTACAAATCGGTCGCCGCGGTGATGGCCTCGGCCCAGCGTCTTGGGGTGACCAAGATCGGTATGGTCGGCAATGAGCAGTTCTTGAAGT
>NZ_JACOGE010000016.1:0-1682 GCF_014284265.1 Undibacterium sp. CY21W
GCGTAATCCACAGACGGGAGGTATGGATTGCTTACCGGCGACAACATTTGCGTGGGGGAAACCGGATCCAGGCAAGACGCCGGGCTTTGAGAGTAAAGGGATTTGGGCTGGCGCTCCGACTATGAGTACGTTCTACAATTATGGGAACATAAGAAGCACGATGAACCATCCGGATTATTTTGCGTTTAGTGATTTTGAAAATCGGGGGTATACGGATATTCTGGAAAAACGGGTGAGGGGAGTTGGTTCGCCCGTCATAGAGCTGAATGGAATACCTCCCGGTACAATGCAGACGGAGTATCGTTATTTTCATAATAACGGCAATGGGTTCACGCAGTATGCTTACAAGCTGAATACTGGCGAAGCATTCATTGTGCTTGATACCGGTGATTTTGACGGTGACGGCGCACTCGATTTGTTAGTCACTACTTCTGGTTTGGAAGCCGGGCACGCAAAAATTTGTTTATCTCCTTTAGGTAACTCTAAAGAATTAGGCGCAGCTGGCTCAACGATTATTTTTACTTGTGATCCTAATCGCCCTGCGGTTGGAGCAAATATCCCTAGTTACTTTCCTTATGTGGTTGATGTGAGAGGAGATGGCCGCTCGGCGCATTACAGTACAAATAATAGTGATTATGTAACAGTCTGTATTCAAGATAAATGTCAGCGAGATTTGACACCTCCACTGGGTTTAGAGCAAGTGCAGAGCAGGACTGATGGTTCAACTGAATATTCACAAAATCAATTTGCGAGACTGACACAGGTGGTTGATTTTTCGGGTACAGGTAAGCCTTATGATGTTCGCTGGACGAGAGTTAGCCTGGCAGATTATGTCCGTGATGGAGTCGATCTAATTTACTCGCCACACTATGAAAACCTGATGCCAGCGGTGGTCATGAATCATTTTAATCTCCCTGGTACGGCATTCGGGTTTGGTGCGATGTCTAGCTACACTTACAAGGAGTACCCTCAACCGCCGAAAAACAGTTTTTACTTACCGTATCAGTTCGATAGAGATACTGATATGGGAGGGATAGCAACTGACTTTAATGGTTCTGGCTATAACGGGCTTGCGTTTGGTTTTCTTGAGTTGCAATGGGATCCAAGCAACTCTTATTTCTCTTATGGGCGTGCGGAGTTAACACTATGTTTGTCGACAGGCCGAGCCCTGGATTGTGGTGTAAGAAAAAAATACAGCGGCCCGGAATATGTTGCGATCCGTGCAGTCGGTAACTTTATTGGCGACGGGGCGCCTGCTTTTTTAGCAGATACCTTGTCCTATGTTCCAGAGAGAAAACCAAGAGCGAGCGGTAGTTTAGTAATGTGCCGCGTGATGGGGGATGATACGACCGATGGAAATGGTACTAATGATGCCAATATCACTTGTACACCTTGGTCAGGCTTCAATATTCCAACTGCTGGTACTTCATCTGAAAAAGATAATATATTTTTCTTAGATTTGATGGGTACTGGGCGTACTCAAATTGTGCAATACCACAGTGGCAAATATGTTGGAGACAACTGGCAGGAAGATGGTCGTTGGGAAGTATTTGCACCGATTGATGTTGCTGTTGCTGGGCAAGCCCTTGATCGCATTCATCAAGTAACCAATGGCGTCGGTGCAGTTAGCACTGTGCAGTATGTTGATGGAATGGTAGAAGGAATTGTTAGTCAATCTGGTA
>NZ_JACOGE010000017.1:0-1646 GCF_014284265.1 Undibacterium sp. CY21W
GCGTAATCCACAGACGGGAGGTATGGATTGCTTACCGGCGACAACATTTGCGTGGGGGAAACCGGATCCAGGCAAGACGCCGGGCTTTGAGAGTAAAGGGATTTGGGCTGGCGCTCCGACTATGAGTGCTCCTAGAACCGTTTACGGATATTCTGATCTTGTTATTAATGACAAAGCATTTGTATTCAGCGATTTTGAGAATCACGGCTATACCGATATCTTAGAAAAAGCGCCGGCAATGCAGGTTGGACCGGAGCGGGTTGTTCCACAAACTCAATATCGTTATTTCCATAATAATGGCAATGGGTTTACCGAGTACACCTACCAGTTGAGTACTGGTGAACCTTTTGTTGTCTTAGATACTGGCGATTTCAATGGCGATGGTGCGTTGGATATCATAGTGAGACCAGGGACGAATCAGAACTGGTTTCTGTTGCCACAAAAAATTTGTTTGTCTCCTTTGAATCACCCTGGGGCTTTGCCTCCCCCGGGTTCCCCTATCGTGTTCAACTGTGAGTCTGGATGGCCTCCAACGTTTTTGGGGGCGCCTTACGTGGTCGATGTGCGTGGCGATGGTCGTTCGGCCGTCTACAGTTCTAATGATAGTGGGGTTGTGACGGTTTGTATTCAGGGGAAATGCCAGCAAGACTTTAGTCCGCCAAATGTACTGACAATGATCTCTCCAGACGATGGTTCTCCGGAATATGCCCAAAATCAGTACTTCAAATTATCACAGGTGGTTGATTTTACCGGTATCGGAAAGCCTTACGACGTCCGCTGGACAACAGTGAATTTTCGAGAGTATACCCAAGACGGAACTGAGTCGATATATAACCCGCATTACGAAAATCTTCAGCCAACAATCGTATTGAATAATTTCAATCCACCAGGTGCTACGACAAATCTGGGGGTGATGGCGAATTACACCTATGACCGATATGTGCAGCCGCCACGTAATACACCATATTTACCATACCTATTTGATAAATATGATCAAATGGGCAACTTGGCGGCCGATTTTAATGGTTCTGGTTATAATTCTCTGGCATTCGGGTTCACTGAAATGGCGAATCCTACCAGTACTGACATCTCCGCGTACTCACGCGCTGAATTGACCATATGTTTGTCGACAGGCCGAGCCCTGGATTGTGGTGTAAGAAAAAAATACAGCGGCCCGGAATATGTTGCGATCCGTGCAGTTGGTAACTTTATTGGCGACGGGCAGGCAACTATTTTAGTCGACAGATTGAATCCTGTTTTAGGTTCACGACCGAGACCCAGTGGCGACGTGCAAATGTGCCATCTCATCGGTGATGATACGACCGGAGGTGCCGGAGTTGATGACAGCAATATTGTTTGTACGCCTTGGAACGGCTTTAAGGTTCAGACGGTTGCTAACACTAGTTTCCCTTTTGGTAAAGTATATTTCTTAGATTTACTAGGAACGGGGCGAACACAGATCGTGCAATATCATGCCGGTCAACTTGATGGTACGGGTAGTCGTTGGGAAGTATTTGCGCCGATTGATGTTGCTGTTGCTGGGCAAGCCCTTGATCGCATTCATCAAGTAACCAATGGCGTCGGTGCAGTTAGCACTGTGCAGTATGTTGATGGAATGGTAGAAGGAATTGTTAGTCAATCTGGTA
>NZ_JACOGE010000018.1:0-429 GCF_014284265.1 Undibacterium sp. CY21W
GGACTTCAACAGAGTCAGCAGAAGACTCTCAACCAAAAGACATGGTGTCGTCGCCATCACAACACTCAGCAACGACAACGTTCTCCCGCTTTTAAATCGAGCAAGATCCATCAGCGGCGATACATCTTCTGTCATGCCAACCTGGCTGCGCCGTTACCACGCCTCCTGCCGGATCCCTTAGAACGACTATTTGCACCTGAGAAATTAGTCGTTCTGAACCCAAAAATACAAATTGAACGCCGCACCCGGCAATCAGCCTCTCAAACCGATATTGAGAAGATGAGAAGAGGTGCGCGTATAGCGTGTCGTCTTGCTTACTCAAAAGTAAGTGATGGCATAAAAATGATGAAAAGTGCCGCTCAGCAAGCAGAGGACAGATATTTTTTGCAGTAAGCAGTACAGAGGGCATCGTTGATAAGCTAACGCTGA
>NZ_JACOGE010000019.1:0-300 GCF_014284265.1 Undibacterium sp. CY21W
GAATCACGGTATCCGGCTGCGCTGATCCCACCTCATTTTCATGTCCGGTCAGCACATTTTCCCGGCTGAGAGGGGTGTCCTGACCGGCAGTTTCATCCGTGTCATCAAGCTCCTCTTTCAGCTCTGCCACACGGAGCGCCAGTTCTTCTTTCGTCCCCGTCAGGCTGACATCACGGTTCAGTTGTTCACCCAGCGAGCGGAGACGGGCAATCAGTTCATCTTTCGTCATGGACTCCTCCACAGAGAAACAATGGCCCCGAAGGGCCATGATTACGCCAGTTGTACGGACACGAACTCATC
>NZ_JACOGE010000001.1:0-1025944 GCF_014284265.1 Undibacterium sp. CY21W
TAAAGAACCGCGAATCCTGAAATTCTTTTCCGCTTCACTCTTCCGAGTTTTGCTTCGCATCGTTGTGTGCGTCAGCAGCAGAGAAACGAGATTATGAAGTACTTCTCACTCACTGTCAACTCCCTTCACCCTTTCGCTTCGCTTTTTCTTCTCAGCGTCCGCATTTTGTTGTGCGGGCACCAATCGGATCACTTGGCCTTGGCTTGTTGACTGTCAGTGAATTCTTGCTTCACTTCACTTTCTTCCCCCGCCTTTCAGCGGGAGCCGAACTATAGCAAAACCTTCCTCAATTCGCAATCTAACAGGTAAATTATTTTGATTAATATTAAGTTAGTACTTCCTGCGCCTACGTCAGAAGTCAGTCAGCTAGCTTGCTTCTCGATTATCTCTGCAGATTTAAGTACGGCCTGAACAGCTCTGTCTATCAGAGGAGCGCTTTCAACAAATGTCAGTGCTCCATTGCCAGAATAATGGGAGAAACTTTCGTAGCTGATAATGACGGGTTCAGCTTGTTGATTCAGACTCAATAGGAGGTTGCTCATATTAGGGTTAACCCAGGCAATACAGCCTCGCTTAATGAGATTATCAATTGCAAGTTCTATCGGTGCTCCACTATATAAGCGCTGCTGGATTTCCGAAGATTTACTTTCGCCCTGCGTCGTTACTACGGATAAAACATCTTCATTTTTCAGGGGAACTTGTGTGTTGCTGGCCTCGATGAAAACAACGTTCAACTGCAATTCCGCGAGTACCTCATGCAGATACTTTTCAACTTCGTGATACTTATTTTTTTCGATGGAATCAGATAAAACTACTGCTGGCTGCTCCAAAAAATTTAAAAATATCTCCCGAGCCTGCACTAAAGTCTTAGATGTTGAAAATTCCTGCGTGGGAAGCAATACCCCACGATGCCTTTCATGCAGCCAGTTCAATAAGGCATTCTGTTTAAACTGAGTCCAATCCAACATTGCAATACCGCGCCTGAGATCAGTCAACATTCCAGGCAGCAGCGCGGAAAGCTGACTTTGTTCTTCCTGAGAATTTTTAGGCTGGATGCTCCATATCAGATCCGGCACCAATGCTCGCAAATGGGAGGCCAGTGACGCGTCGGTTCGCTCGGCGATATTAATTGCCCGCACCCATTCCGTCGCTAAAAAATTAGCGAAATGCTGGGGAACATCCAGCTTCGCCAAGCCGTCCATCAGCAGCGAGGAAGTTTGTTCCGAGCGCAGATAACGGATTTGAGCTTCTTCTATCGACTTCACCGTGCGCCTGATGAACTTATCCTGAGTTCTTAATTCAGTAGAAATAAACGTATCGAATCGGTTATATATTCGCTCAAACAGTTCTGGTACACGACAATCATGCCGGGATAAGGTTTTAAATACCCTGGAAATTTCTTCTTCAATTTTGCGCTGAGTCACAGGTAAATGCTGCGTTCCAAGCAATACGGATGCGATCCGGTTCAGCAGCAACCGGGCAGCTTGATGTTGGTTACTCAAAAACGTACGGTCACTCAAAGCCAACTGCAACAATAGAAACTGAAGGCGTCCCAACTGCTCTCGTAATTCTTTCGAAAGCAAATCATCGAATAATATCGACTCAAACAACATCGCCAGCACATCAATGATCATGAGCTCCTCGGTCGAGCGAGCTAATGCTGAAAATGCCTCGCGTTGTTCACGAATCAGATTACGGACGTCGCCGCGTTCATTCAGAATACTCAGATCCGGCTTCATTGACAGGTGCAAATAACCGAGCGTATGAATCAAATCCTTTTCAATCAACAACTTCTCTAATTCTGGAGGCGCAGCGTTAATTTTTTCGGGACCAGGTAAATGACTAAAGCGCTCGACTAAACCGCGAATCACAGATTGCGCCATCTCTGCGCTTAGTAAAGGAGTCTCCTGTTGCGCTTGCTGGCTTGCAAGATCAAAATCCCTTCCGCGTTGGAAAGGACGTGATTGTCCAAAGGTTTTTCGCAAAAGCTCAGGCAAATCGGATGTATTGGCAAGCCATGCAGGTGACGAAGAATTATCTTGTGCAGCAACCGTTGGGCTATATGCTGAAAATGCCGTTTTTTCTCTACCGCGCAAAACCTGAAACAGCTGGTCTATGTTAATTGACGGATTACTGGACGGAGACAACGGCGCCGATCTGACATCTTCCACTGCGGGAAAATCCAACTGATTAAATGCCGGAAAAGCGTTATTGATCTGTTGACTACCAATAACATTCTGCTGCGTCCCAACGCTGCTGCTGCCTCTGAGATGCAACGTCTCTGCTGATTTATTTATTTTTAAGGAAAGGTGTGCGTGCACACCGTGTTTTTCTAATTCGGCGTTGGTTTGCTGATAAATACCCGGAATATCCACCGTCAGGGTTTCACCCAGCTGCATCGCCAGTATCGAAAACATTTCCTGAGTGAGGCGCAAACTTTCTACTGCGAGAAAAATACAACGGGTTATCAGATAAGGCCGGAAAGGATTTTCCCGCTCGCGTATATCGTCCTGACCGAACAAAACAGCGATACGGATATTCAGATCAATCAATTCTTGCTCTGCGACATTCCGGAACAGCTGTGTGACTTCATTAAAGCGCAGCGAACTCTCAAATGCCGATGAATCAAGCAGACTCAGATTATCGGCAGAGATAGAAAGGGCGGATAAATTGGGGCGAAAGTTCTGATAGGTCGTTTCCATGCTCCTATCAAGCAACTGTTGCATATTTTTCGTCAGTTGCAGCTCAATTTCGTGGCGATGCTCCTGCAACAAAAGTTGAGCACGGACGATGTCAGCCTGTTCTATCGGGCTATTTTCTGAATTTACCTTAGAAAACAAAGTCTCCACTGTACGTGGAACCAGAGTTGCAGCGGCATTTTGAAAGGCATTAAAAAATTCTCTGCGTGCGCTCGACAGTATTTCAACCAATGCCATATATACCTTATTGCAAGAAAATCATTTCATACAATATACCGAAGGAATGGCATCTGCTGCAACTTAAAGCGGAGCGGATAAGCACAGTCAACGCTGACTTCACGCAATATCAAGCGTTTTTTTTCTTTCTGACCGCTGCTTTTTTGACGGGTTTTGCAGCCTCATCAGCAGGTGCCGCCGCTTTTGCTTTGCCAGCGGCAGGTGCCTTGGCTTTGCGTTCCTCAAATTCGAAACTCACTTTGCCGTCTTTCGCCTTGACCAGGAATGCTTTAAACGGGCGACGTGTACGCTGAGAAATAAAGCCTGGCAATAAATCAGTTTTGCCGTCAACCAATAGTTTAGTCATCTGCTCGGGCAAAATCTCTTGCTGCAAGATGATGCGGCCGCTACGGAAATCACATGCTTTAGGCTTGGCAACGGTCTTTTCACAGACATAAGCGAGGCCCATTTCAAAAACGCCGCTGCCACATTTCGGGCAAGGGCCTAATGCAGTCTGACCAGTGAAATCAACGCCCTCGCCGTCCTCGCCGTCATCCTGATTCTGGCCAAAATCAAATTCAAGCTTTAAATTATTGTGTTCTGTATCCGGAACAATCTTCAAAATAGCTGCGAATGGTCTACCCATTTTCGAGCGGAAACCTTGCAGAGGGCCAATTTCGCGCTTACTTAATAATTCTTCGACTTCGGCTACCTCAAATTGACGGCTACCGGGCGTTTTGCTCATAGAGAATTCACACTTAGTGCAGGCAAAACGACGGTAGTTTTCTTTGACTACACCGCCGCAATGCGGACAAGGTGTGTGTAGCGTCGCATAATCGCCAGGAATCGTGTCGTTGTCATACTCTTTAGCGCGTTTTACGATGATTTGTGTCATCTGGGCAATTTCGCGCATGAATTCTTCACGGCTGATTTTGCCCTTCTCCATTTGCGATAACTTGTATTCCCATTCACCGGTCAACTCCGGCGAAGTCAGTTCATCCACACCTAAACCACGCAACAAGGTCATCAATTGGAATGCTTTGGCCGTCGGCATCAGCTCCCGACCTTCGCGCAGCAAGTATTTCTCGGTCAGTAAGCCCTCAATAATCGCCGCCCTTGTTGCCGGAGTGCCAAGCCCCTTGCCCGCCATGGCTTCGCGCAATTCTCCGTCATCTACCAGTTTGCCGGCACCTTCCATTGCCGACAATAAGGTCGCCTCGCTGTAGCGAGCCGGTGGTTTTGTCACCAAGCCATGCGCTTCAATTTTATCGGCAAGAACTTTTTCACCTTTGGCAACCGGAACCAGCGTGCCTTTGCCTTCCGTATCTTTTTCTTCCAGTGCTTCTTTACCGTAAATCGCCAGCCAACCTGCGTTGGTCATGACTTTACCTTCGGTTTTGAAGTGGTGCCCGGTCACTTCCGTGATGCGCGTTGTGACCTGAAATTCTGCCGCCGGGAAAAACACGGCCATAAAGCGACGCGTCACCAGGTCGTAGAGTTTTTGCTCGGGTTCAGACAAATTTTTTGGTGCCTGACCAGTAGGAATGATCGCAAAGTGATCACTGATTTTCGTGTTATCAAAAATGCGTTTGTTCGGCTTGACCCAGTTATTTTTCAGAATCTGGCTTGCAAACTGATGATAATTATTACTTTCAGAAACCGTTTCCAGCGTCTGTTTGACTGTATCCAGATAATCTTCCGGCAAATGGCGGGAATCCGTACGCGGATAAGTCAGCACTTTGTGTTTTTCGTACAAAGCCTGAGCAAGACCTAAGGTATTTTTTGCAGAGAAGCCGAATTTGGCATTCGCCTCACGCTGCAGGCTGGTCAGATCAAATAGTGCCGGCGCCATCTGCGTCGCAGGCTTAGACTCTTCTGTAACATTGCCCTGACGTCCACGGCATGCCGCGACGATGGACTCGGCGGCAAGCTTACTCCACAGTCGTTCCGCTTTCTTCTCAGGATCATGTTCATCTTTTTTGAACTGCTGATCCATCCAGCGTCCTTCGTAAATGCCTGCGGCACAAACGAATTCGGCGCGAACTTCCCAAAAGTCACGGGAAACGAATTTCTTTATTTTTTCTTCACGCTCAACCACGATCGATAAGGTTGGCGTCTGCACCCGTCCGACTGTCGTCAGATAAAATCCGCCTTCTTTGGAATTGAATGCAGTCATGGCGCGGGTACCGTTGATACCGATCAGCCAATCTGATTCCGAGCGGCAACGTGCAGCGTCGGCCAAAGGCATCATTTCTGCATCACTACGCAGTTTTTTGAAGCCGTCCCGGATCGCTGCCGGCGTCATCGATTGCAACCACAAGCGTTGTACCGGTTGCTTGGCTTTGGCATTTTGCGCAATCAGACGGAAAATCAGCTCACCTTCACGACCCGCGTCGCATGCGTTAATCAGTGCCGAAACATCTTTACGCTTGATCAGTTTGTTCAGCACCTTCAGGCGCGTTTCGGTTTTGGCGATAGGATTCAGTGCAAAATGCGGCGGGATCATCGGCAAATGCGCAAAACTCCATTTGCCGCGTTTGACGTCATATTCCTCAGGAACGGTAATTTCCAGCAAATGACCTACTGCGGAAGATAATACATACTCATCCGATTCGAAATAGTCATCATGCTTAGTGAAACCTCCAAGTGCTTTCGCAATGTCAGCGGCGACAGAAGGTTTTTCGGCAATGATGAGCGTTTTTGTCATTTCGGAATTCTCGAATGTTTTTTGCACAAAAAATGATTAACAAACAACATTTTTTGCTAAATAAGCGTAAGACTAACCTAAGTTAGTGCGGAATGATAAACGTGCAAACGCAAAACCCGCAACCAAGCTGCGATTTTTGCCAGAAATCTTCTGTTTATGAAACGATTAATGCAAAAGACGAGGCGTATTGTCGTCATCTGACAACAACAGTTCGTCAAACATCAACATATCTGGTTCGGCGCCCTGGCTCCACAACATCATCAGGACAATGATGCGCAGTTTATTGAGCGGCAGCGGTGACTCGTTCACAGCCAGCGCACGCTCGACAACGATTTCACGTTGCAAGGAGGATAACAATCCTGCCGATTCAAGAAACTGAATAAAACCAATCGCTTCCGTACCGAGAGCAGCAAGCTCAACTCCAGCATAGACCCGGAAACCGTTTGAACTTAATGGTGATGGCAACGACTGATCCGTTGTATTTGCCAGACCAGTCAGCCAATCCAGTGCCTCAGAAATTTCATCTTCAGGGAAACCAACAGCGGAAAGTTTTTTGACCAGAGCGGCGGTATCCGGACAGGCGTCAGGACGATAATAAGTTTCGTAGAGGTAAACAAGAATATCAAACATGTCGGTACTCTATCTGCTGAAACAGTTTCAAACAAGTCCCGTCCTGAGATATCCCCTCGGTTTTTTGAGATTTTTAACTATTTCGGGGCAGTATCTGCATTTTTTGCCAGAAAGTCTCTGTCAATACTGGGCCTTTAAATATACTCCCCCGGAGTATATTTAAAGGCCAACACCGGGTTTAGCGCATGATTTGTACATAACCTAATGAAGACGGCGAAACATTCCACCCGGTAATGACTCAATCTGCCCGCACAACTCAAGTTCCAGTAATTGCCCTGTTAAACTTGCAACATCCAGATCAGCACGTAATGCCAGCACATCTAGCGGAACCGGATCATAGCCCATCAGCGTCAGCAAGCCGGCTGACGCGTCAGCCGTCCCAGCTATTGGAAGCGAACCCGCTACAACGGTTGCTTGTGGTAGGCTGAGTTGCAACTCTTCTAATATATCCTGCGCAGACTCCACCAGTTTCGCACCTTGCCTGATCAATTGATGGCAGCCTTTTGCTAACGGCGAATGGATGGAACCGGGAATCGCAAACACTTCCCGCCCCTGATCCGCCGCAATCCTTGCCGTAATTAAAGAACCCGACTGCGCAGCAGCTTCCACCACCAACACTCCTTTCGTCAACCCAGAAATAATCCGATTACGGCGAGGGAAGTTAGAGGCAATCGCGGGCGTGCCAAGTGAGTATTCACTGACGATGCAGCCCTCTGCTGCTATCTGATGTGCCAGCAGCCGATTTCTGGCGGGATAAACAATATCCGCCCCTGTGCCGATCACAGCGATTGTCGAACCGATACCGCGAAGCGCTCCTTGATGTGCTGCAGCATCAATACCTGCGGCCAGACCGGAGCTGATCGTCAATCCGGCATGACTTAAAACTTCAGAAAATTGTTCCGCATTCCGTATTCCCTGCGCAGTCGCATTCCGGCTGCCCACCACACCTATCCCCGACTGTCGCAGTATTTCCGGCCTTCCTTTCACATACAACATCAGCGGCGGGTCGGGAATTTCCAGCAATGCCGGTGGATACAGCGTATCAGCAAGCGTGACAACATAGTTGCCCGGCTGCATAGCCCAGGACTGAGTAATCTCAGATAACCTGAGAAAATCTTCTTGCGGCGGGAGTAATAAGGCGCGGGCGATTTTTGGCGTGACGACAGAACACAAGGCCTCGTAGCTTGCTGTAAAGATATGCTCTGGCAAGCCAAAGCCAGCAAGCAACTTACAGGCAGTGCCAGGGCCAACGCCCGGCGTTTGTTCCAGCCTTAACCAGGAAAAGAAGTCCGGCAACAATTCCAGACCTCCATTTGATTATTGAGGCGATCTGGCGACGTCGCCAACTTTGACAAAATCAGTGACCTGCATCACCAAGCCGTAAGAGATATTGTCAAACAAGCGGAAAATAAACACATGACCATATTGCTCATCCGGTAATTTTACCTTGCGGTTACCATCAGTGCGATCCGTGATTACTTCACCGTAGCGCTGCAGGGACAACACAGTACCAAGATCGAGGCCGTGCTCTTTGCCGCGATTAATCGTAATAATCTGATTTTGTCCGGCAACCGACACACCACCATAAACACTGACGACACGCGCACGGATCTCATCTTCCGGCGGATGAGGTACGTAGCTGAGAATCGGAGTCGGTGTTACAGGTAACAACCTGTCACCGACAGACATTTCTAGTTTTGAATTAACGACGTTGAAAGTATAGACGTCGTTATCATCATCTGGCTCGCGCGCCAGCTTTACCGTGCCAACAAAAGCAGCCTCGTAGCCAATGATGTTCCCATTATCAGGGTCTTTCAATGGTACGCCAGGACGGAATACCTGAAATGAGGTGCCGCCATCAAGATCACCGCGAACATAGGTTTTTTCGCCCTGTCCCATATTCACTTTACTTTCCGGTGCCGCGACGATGCGCGGTGTACGTTCCAGTGTATTGACCTCGACGATCATCGGATGTACCAGAAACGGCTCAATCGCTGATGCAGGAATAGCCGGAATTGCATTCGCCCCCAATCCTTCAACACGGGATCTGGGTGACAATTTGACAGTAGGAACACCACCGACAACGCCATTACCTGAAACATTCCCCAGACGCAGGCGCTGATTCGCACGGTCAAAATAAACAATCTGCCCTGGATAAATCCAGTGCGGATTACGAATTTCTTCTTTGTTCATGCCCCACACTTGTGGCCAGCACCAGGGGTTTTGCAAAAACTTAGAAGAAATTCCCCACAAAGTATCGCCACTGACAACGACATGTTTATCCGGAGCATCCGGCAGGAAAGCACATTTGCTGCTGCGAGCCACAACCTGAGCTTGCGCAATCGTCGCTTCTCCCGATACCGCAAACGCGGAGCTGGAAGCGAATGGCAGACTGCCAACGAGGATGGCAGCGATTGTGCTAAACTTTTTCATAAACATATCCGATACGAGATGCTGTCATACAGCAAACAGGCAAACAAGCATGCAATCTGCTTATAATAATTGCCAAATTGGATCAAATTCTGCCCATAAATCCTTGAACTAGCAAGAAAAACAGCGCAAAAGCTAAACCAGCTTGTTGCGAAATGTAATATGCCCATACTAAATATACTGCGGTATCCCGATCCGCGCCTCCACAAAGTGGCAAAACCGGTAACTTCCTTTGATGCACGCCTCAAGCAACTGATTGCGGACATGGCTGAAACAATGTACGACGCGCCCGGCGTCGGTCTGGCGGCATCACAGGTTGATGTGCATGAGCAACTGGTTGTCATCGATATCTCTGAAGCCAACGATCAGTTACAAGTATTCATTAATCCCGAAATTATCTGGGCCAGTGAAGAAAAAAAAGTCTACGACGAAGGTTGCCTGTCTGTACCGGGTATTTATGACGGTGTTGAACGACCTGCCGAAGTCAAAGTCAAAGCACTGGATGCCGATGGAAAAGAATTCGAAATTCATGCCAAAGATTTACTCGCTGTTTGCATACAACACGAGCTTGATCATTTGAAGGGTAAAGTCTTCGTTGAATATCTGTCGCCGCTGAAGCGAAACCGCATCAAAACGAAACTGGTCAAGGAAGAACGTGAAATGCAACGCCATTCCGGGAATCGCAAATGAAAGTCATTTTTGCCGGGACGCCAGAATTCGCCGCCACCGCCTTAGCAGCCATACATGAGGCGGGCTTTGACATTCCTCTGGTGCTCACGCAACCAGACCGGCCGGCTGGCAGAGGCATGCATTTGCACGCATCGGCTGTGAAGCAATACGCAATGGAACACAACATTCCCGTTGCACAACCTATCTCGTTGAAATTGAACGGCAAATATCCTGATGTTGCGACAGAGGCGCACGACATACTGCGCAACACAGAACATGATGTCATGGTGGTGGCGGCTTACGGCTTGATATTGCCTCTCTCTGTACTGACAATCCCCCGTTTAGGCTGCCTGAATATTCACGGCTCGCTCTTGCCACGATGGCGCGGTGCGGCGCCTATCCACAGAGCGATTGAGGCTGGCGACGCCGAAACAGGTATCACGATCATGCAAATGGAGGAAGGTCTGGATACCGGCCCCATGCTGTTAAAACAGAGCATCAGCATTAACAACTCTGAGACCACAGGCAGCCTTCACGACAAATTGGCAGCGATGGGCGGCGAAATGATAGTGCAAGCTTTACACCAGTTGGAACAAGGCACCCTGGCTGCGACAGTGCAGCCTGAGCAGGGTGTGACTTACGCCGCCAAAATCAGTAAAGAAGAAGCTGCGCTCGACTTTCACCTGCCTGCAGATGTACTGGCAAGAAAAATCCGCGCCTTCAATCCGTTTCCCGGCACACATGCTCAGTACGGCACCAGCACGATCAAAATCTGGGCTGCGCAAATGGTCACTGCGAATAAAACTGGCGCAACTCCGGGGCAAATTCTGACGGCATCCGCACAAGAAGGCATTCTGGTTGCCTGCGGGGAAGGGGTACTGAAACTGACCGAACTACAAAAACCAGGAGGAAAACGTTTACCTGCTGCAGAGTTCCTGCAAGGCTTTCCCATGATTCCTGATATGCAATTCAATCGAACCTGAACCGGCTGAGTGTGAAGCAAAAAAACGACAAATCGGGACACTTTTATACACAATTCCCACATTAAGCAGGAATTAGGCCGATTCACTGTTGGTTACAAGTAAATTCTTTGTTGCTCTGCGAGACTTGTTGTATTCTCTTACGCTAACTAATGGTGTGCGCTGGATTTTGCCGCCCAAATCCCTGACCCGAACGCTAGAAAAGGAAGTGCATGAAACAAATCGTTCCCGTTGTTGTTACCGTCATGCTGATGGCCGGTTGCTCAACTCCATTGAATAACACTAACGCGTCTTATAATAACAACACTAAGACTGCTGCTCCTGAACTTCAAGTCGTCTCAAATTGGTTATTGATCGCGAAGGACGTTGCTGACCAGATCAAATCAGGCACCGACAAAATTGGTGCTCCAGTATTTGTCACTCCGCCGCAAAACCCGAGTAAATTCAGTCAGGCGTTTTACACTCAGGTAGTAACGTCCCTGGTCAATCAAGGTGTGACCGTCAGAAAAGTCAATGATGGTACAGCGCAAATCGTAGATATCGATACTCAATTAGTGCGCTTCTCCACTGATCGGCAAGTCAACCGCCGTTTTGTTTTCGGTGGCCCGTCAACGACTAGCACGACATCCGTCTATGAAGTAATTGTGACGACGTCACTGATAAAAAACGCACAATACGTAGCACGCAGGACTGATGCGTATCCCGTCAATGAATATGACGCGTCTTTATACAATAAAGAAACTGAATTTAATTTTAAAGTGATCGGGGGCTAATCATGGTAAAGAAAATTGCACTTGCAGTAAGTTGTGGTCTGTTGCTCAGCGCTTGCTCAAATATGAACCTCACCGGGGCCAGCACATCGACATCGACAGCCGCCTTGTCCTGGAAAGAAGCTGAAACGAACGAATTTATCCCAACCAATCAGAAAGCAGCAACAGCCCTGATCGCTGCTGCCGGTAATTCTCTGGATAAATCGCGCCCACTGATCGTTGCTACGCTGGCGAATATCAATGTGCTGGAAGAGTCCTCTCCATTCGGACGTATTGTCGCTGAACAAGTTTCCGGTCAGTTTTCCCGCGCTGGATATCAAATGCTGGAAATGAAATTCCGCGACAAAGTACTGATCAAGCAAAATGTCGGTGAACTGCTGCTGACGCGCGAAATTAAGGAAGTTGCACAAAATCATCAGGCACAGGCCGTCATCGTTGGTACGTATGCGGAAAGTGAAAAGCTGGTTTTCGTTAACCTGAAACTGATACGCCCGGTCGACAATATCGTCCTCAGTACATATGACTACGCTGTCCCTATGGATCGTACTGTCAAATCTCTGCTGGGTCGTCGCTGATCCATCAATATAAAGTATTGGCAACACAGCCTTAAAAAAGCACTGGATAAAAGCACCTGATTTTTCAGGTGCTTTTTTTTAGCCTCTTTGCGGCAGCGAACTCCATATGCGTTCAACACACGGTTCGCTTCCGGATTATTTTTCTGCTGAGAAATGTTGTACCCAGTTCTGCTGTGCAGCCTGACTGATGGCTAACACCGCGGGATGAGTCAATTTTCGCTGAACCGATATGGCGTAAAACTGTTCCTGAATCGCCTGTGTCTGACCAATCAGCTCAACATCATACTGGCGTATCACACGATCAACGATGACGGTCGGCGCAGCAAACACGCCAGCACCAGCCTGACCGAATGCACTCATCAGCGCACTGTCGTCAAACTCACCGGTAATCTTTGGATGCAATTGTTGCTGATCCAGCCATTGCAACAAACGTCCGCGCAGCGCAGCGTCTTCACCAGGTAATAAGAATGGTGCGCCATCCAGCAGTGCGGGGAAAGTACTGGACAAGCTGGCACGCAAATCATGGGTGGCAAAAAAACTGATGCCGGATTCGGCCAGCAAATGACTATACCCACGAACATTCGCTGTCACCGGCATAGGGCTGTCGGATAACACAACATCTAACTTATGCATCGCCAGCTCTGCTAACAGTAATTCGAGTTTGCCTTCGCGGCAATTAATCCGTAAGGTCTGCGGCAGAGTCATCGCAGGCTCCAGCAATTGATACGCCACCGTTTTCGGCACCGCATCCGACACCCCGACACGTAGCTGCACAGTGCGCGCGGTCGGCCGGTGATGCAGCACTTCTTCCAACTCACGCCCGAGCGCAAAAATATCTTCTGCATAACTCAGCACCAAACGACCCGCCTCAGTCAGTTCCAGATTACGCCCCTGCTTACGGAACAAAGTCTCGCCCTGCATTTCTTCAAACAAAGTGAGTTGTCCGCTGATGGTTTGCGGCGTCAGATGCAATTGTTCACTGGCACGCGCAATGCTGCCTGACTTGGCAACCATCCAGAAATAGTGCAGGTGTTTGTAGTTCAGTGCTGGCATAAAGAGAGATCATCGACAAATCATCGATTTTTACGAAGTATTTATCAATTATATTCGACTTTTCTTTCAATTTTCTTGCAACTAGACTGTTTCCACCTTCTGTTGAGAAGGGGAAGTCCTGTGTCTTTTCGTCAGACTTCAACATTTCAGGAGAAAAGCATGAAAATCTTGAGTCGCTCTACTGCACATGATGTGCAAACCGTTGACTATATCGACACCACAGCCAGTGACAGTCAGAAAGTCTTACGCAACACGTATATGTTGTTGTCGATGACTTTATTGTTTTCTGCATTGACCGCAGGTGCGACTATCGCTTTCGCGATTCCAGGTCCCGGCATCTTTCTGACACTGATCGGCTATTTTGGCCTGCTGTTTGCCACCAACAAACTGCGTAACAGCGCATGGGGTATTGCCAGTGTGTTTGCCTTGACCGGTTTCATGGGCTACACCCTCGGCCCTATCCTCTCTCATTATCTGAAAATGCCAGGCGGCACTTCCATTGTGATGACAGCAATGGGTATGTCCGGTCTGATTTTCATGGGTTTGTCTGCCTACGTACTGATCAGCAAACGTGATTTCAGCTTCATGAGTGGCTTCCTGATGGTCGGTATGATCGTCGCACTGGTAGCGAGTCTGGGCGCGATTTTCTTCCAGATTCCAGCCTTGTCGCTGACGATTTCTGCGGTCATGGTATTGCTGATGTCCGGCATGATCTTGTTTGAAACCAGCAATATCATCCACGGTGGCGAAACCAATTACATCATGGCGACAGTCAACCTGTACGTCACAATCTTCAATCTGTTCACCAGCCTGCTGCAATTGCTGGGCTTTATCGAAAAAGAGTAAATCATGTTGCATACCGTCGCTCAACCCTGGATGTGGGTCGCATTTATCGCATTTGTCTTAGCGATGTTAGCCATAGACGTTGTGGCGCTTGGAGGTTCACGTGCCCACAAAGTCAGCGTCAGGGAAGCGGCGGCCTGGTCGATTGTCTGGGTCAGCCTGGCTTTGGCATTTGATTTTGGTCTGTGGATATACCTGACAGAAACCGTCGGGCGCGAGATCGCCACCGCCAAAGCCATGGAATTTCTGACCGGATATGTCATCGAGAAATCACTGTCGGTCGATAACATCTTTATCTTCTTACTGATTTTCGGCCATTTCGCGGTGCCGCCGCAATATCAGCGCAAAGTGCTGCTGTACGGCGTACTGGGTGCGATCGTCATGCGCATCATCATGATTCTCGCCGGTAGCTGGGTTGTCACCCAGTTTGCATGGGTGTTGTATCTGTTTGGTGTGTTCCTGCTGATCACCGGTTTCCGTATGCTGGTATCGACGGAAGAAGAGCCTGATCTCGACGCCAATCCGGTATTGAAACTGGCAAAAAAATTACTGCCATTTACCAAAGAGTTTCACAAAGAAAAATTCAGTATCAAAGTTGATGGTAAGCGCGTCTTCACGCCGTTGCTGCTGGTCTTGATCCTGATTGAAGTATCCGATGTCATCTTTGCAGTCGATTCGATTCCAGCGATTTTTGCCGTGACGACTGATCCGTTCATCGTATTTACCTCAAACATTTTCGCGATTATGGGTTTGCGGGCATTGTATTTCCTGCTGGCCGATATGGCTGACCGTTTCCATTTACTGAAATTCGGTCTTGCGTTTGTGCTGATGTTTGTCGGTATCAAGATGCTGATTGTGAAATGGATGCATGTGCCGACCGATGTTTCGCTGATGGTGATTGGCCTGATTCTTGGCGGTTCTATTATTGCCAGCCTGATCGCCACTCGACATAAAAAGCATTAATCACACGCTTTCCGACGCGGCAGATTTAATCGTAATAAGTATTCCCTTTGGGCATATCTCTCGTTTGAGGATATGCCCTTTTTTGTTAACACTTACGCAAAAAAGTGCACCATTGATGCGATCAACATATATCGATCTAACCACAATGTATAAGCAAAAACCGGCAAACTCCCGCAACTTCGGCGTCAAGTCCTTGATTTGACGTATAATTTACGCTTCCCAGCGCCGATTTGAGATTCAGATTGCGGGCGCGTAATAAGTGCTGCTAAAAGGACGTCGCCCGATCCGCCTGCATGCATGAGCCGATCGGGTTTTGTTTTTTGCGAGTAAAGATCATGACCAGAACCCTGCCTGTCTCCGCCACCGAAACCCGTTTGCGCGAATTACTGCAACAACGCATCCTGATCCTGGATGGCGCGATGGGCACCATGATCCAGCGTTACAAGCTGACGGAAGAAGATTATCGCGGCGAACGTTTCAAAGATTTTGCAGTGCCCGGCAAAGAATTATTCGTCAAAGGCAATAATGAATTACTGACGCTGACGCAGCCTCACATCATTCAGGAAATTCACGAGCAATATCTGGCCGCCGGTGCCGATCTGATCGAAACCAATACCTTCGGTGCGACGACCGTCGCGCAAGACGATTACCACATGGCGCATCTGGCCTATGAGATGAACGTGCAGGCGGCAAAAATCGCCCGCGCGGCCTGTGATAAATACAGCAGCGCAGACAAACCACGCTTCGTCGCTGGCGCTTTAGGGCCAACACCAAAAACCGCCTCGATTTCACCGGATGTGAATGACCCGGCAGCGCGCAATGTCACGTTCGATCAGCTGGTTGCTGCCTACCATGAGCAAACCCGTGGTCTGGTCGAAGGCGGCGCCGATGTGCTGCTGGTCGAAACCATTTTCGATACGCTGAACTGTAAAGCAGCCCTGTTCGCGATTGATCAGTATTTTGAAGAAACCGGCCAGACCTTACCGATCATGATTTCCGGCACCGTCACCGATGCCTCTGGCCGCATTCTGTCTGGTCAGACCGTGCCAGCATTCTGGAACTCCGTGCGCCACGCCAAACCGCTGACCATCGGCCTGAACTGCGCGCTCGGTGCAGCGCTGATGCGGCCGTATGCAGAAGAACTGTCTAAAATCGCCGATACTTTTGTTTGTATTTATCCAAACGCCGGTTTGCCAAATCCTATGAGCGATACCGGTTTTGATGAGCTGCCTGCGGACACCTCAGCCTTGCTGAAAGAATTTGCCGAAGCCGGATTTATCAATATCGCCGGTGGCTGCTGCGGCACTACGCCGCCGCACATCAAGGCGATTGCCGATATCCTGCAAACCCAGGCACCGCGCGCGGTTCCCAGCATTGCGCCGGCCTGTCGTTTGTCGGGCTTAGAGCCTTTCACCATCGATGAACAATCTCTGTTTGTGAATGTCGGTGAACGCACCAACGTTACGGGCTCCAAAGCCTTTGCGCGTCTGATTCTGAATGAGCAATACGACGACGCTTTAGCAGTCGCCCGCCAGCAAGTGGAAAACGGCGCGCAAGTCATCGACATCAATATGGATGAAGCGATGCTGGATTCTCAGGCAGCCATGACGCGCTTCCTGAATCTGATCGCATCGGAACCAGATATCGCCCGCGTGCCGCTGATGATCGATTCTTCCAAATGGAGTGTGATCGAAGCCGGCCTGAAATGCGTGCAAGGCAAAGCGATTGTCAATTCGATTTCGATGAAAGAAGGCGAGGCAGAATTTCTGCGCCAGGCCAACTTGTGCAAGCGTTACGGCGCTGCGGTGATCGTGATGGCATTTGATGAAAAAGGTCAGGCGGACACGTATCAACGCAAGATAGAAATCTGCGAACGCGCTTATCGCCTGCTGGTCGATCAACTCGATTTTGATCCGCAAGACATTATTTTCGATCCGAATATTTTCGCGGTCGCTACCGGTATCGAAGAACACAACAACTACGCAGTGGACTTCATCGAAGCCACGCGCTGGATACATCAAAACTTACCCGGTGCAAAAATCAGCGGCGGCGTCTCGAATGTGAGTTTCTCTTTCCGTGGCAATGACCCGGCACGTGAAGCTATCCACACCGTCTTCCTGTATCACGCGATTCAGGCCGGTATGACGATGGGCATCGTGAATGCCGGTATGGTCGGCGTGTATAGCGAGCTCGATCCCGAATTACGTGAACGCGTGGAAGACGTGGTGCTGAACCGCAGAGAAGATGCGACTGAACGCATGATCGAATTTGCGGCGACATTGAAAGCAGGCGGCAAGAAAGAAGAAGCCACGCTGGAATGGCGCAGCGAGCCGGTCGCCAAGCGACTCGCACATGCGATGGTGCATGGCATCACACAATGGATTGTCGAAGATACCGAAGAAGCGCGCGCCGCCATTATGGACAACGGCGGCCGCCCGATACAGGTGATCGAAGGCCCGCTGATGGACGGCATGAATATCGTCGGTGATTTATTCGGTCAGGGCAAAATGTTCCTGCCGCAGGTGGTGAAATCCGCACGTGTGATGAAGCAGGCTGTCGCCCATCTGGTGCCGTTCATCGAAGAAGAAAAAAAACGCAGCGGCGACAATAAGCCGAAAGGCAAAATCGTCATTGCCACCGTCAAAGGCGACGTGCATGACATCGGTAAAAACATCGTCACCGTCGTGTTGCAATGTAATAACTTTGAAGTCGTCAACATGGGTGTGATGGTGCCGTGCTCGGAAATTCTGGCCAAAGCCAAAGCCGAAAACGCCGACATCATCGGCCTCTCCGGTCTGATCACGCCGTCACTCGAAGAAATGGCGTATGTCGCCAAAGAGATGCAGCGCGATCCGCATTTCCGCATGATGAAGATCCCGCTGCTGATCGGCGGTGCCACCACCAGCCGCGCCCATACCGCCGTCAAAATCGCGCCGAATTACGAGGGCCCGGTCGTGTATGTGCCGGATGCATCGCGCTCAGTATCGGTTGCGCAATCGCTGCTGACGCCGGAAAGTCGCGATCAGTACATTGGTGAGCTGGCGACGGATTACGAACGTATCCGCGTGCAACATGCGAATAAAAAAACCACACCATTGCTGACGCTGGCGCAGGCGCGTGCGAATAAAATGAAGCTCAGCTTTGACGGTGCGAACGCGCCTGTGAAACCAAAATTCATCGGTCGCCGCGTGTTTAAAAACGTCGATCTGGCAACGATTGCGCAGTACATCGACTGGGGTCCGTTCTTTCAGACCTGGGATCTGGCGGGCCCTTATCCTGCGATTCTGACGGATAGCGTGGTCGGTGAAGCGGCGAGCAAAGTCTTTGCCGAAGGTCAGGCGATGCTGAAAAAAATCATCGATGGCCGCTGGCTGACAGCGAACGGCGTCGTCTCTTTGCTGCCTGCGAATAGCGTGCATGACGACGACATCGAAATTTACACTGATGACAGCCGCAGCCAGGTCGCGTTCACTTATTACGGCACGCGCCAGCAAACCGAGAAACCGCTGGTTGATGGCATACAGCGTCCGAATCAATGCCTCGCCGATTTCATCGCGCCGAAAGACAGCGGCGTCGCTGACTACATCGGCATGTTCGCTGTCACTGCGGGTCTGGGAATCGAAAAATACGAAAAACGGTTTGAAGACGCGCATGACGATTACAGCAGCATCATGCTGAAATCGCTGGCAGATCGTCTGGCCGAAGCCTTTGCCGAATATCTGCATGAACGCATACGCACAGATCTGTGGGGGTATGCCGCCGATGAAAAACTCAGTAATCAAGAGTTAATCAAAGAATCCTATCAAGGCATACGCCCAGCGCCCGGCTACCCGGCCTGTCCGGAACACACGGTCAAAACCGTGATGTTCAAGCAGATGCAATGCGAAGAAATCGACATGCACATCACCGAATCATGGGCGATGATTCCGGGTGCCGCGGTCTCTGGTTTTTACTTTGCGCATCCAGAATCCAAATACTTCAGCGTCGGTAAAATCGGCGACGATCAGGTCACGGATATGGCGGCACGACGTGGCGTGGCAAAAGAAGAAGTCGAACGCTGGCTGGCACCGAATCTGTAATCCTTTACCAGCAGAAAATGTGGAGTAAATGGGGAGTATATGGCGTTTTGCATCAATTCTCAGCGTATTTGCTGGCCTTGTAAACATACTCCCCCCCAGTATATTTAGCCGCTGGGAAGCGCTCTGAGGCCTTTGCATGCGCCTTGTTCCAGTTTCACCGACATAAGTGCGAGGCGTTGAGGATTGTGACACCTACATGAAATCTGATCGGCTGCGAAGTAAAAATGTCGGTATCGGTACAGGCGCTGTCTTACAATAGCGGCTCTATCGTTGTGCAGGAAATCAGATGGTGCTGGATAACTTATCGTATGGCTCAGATCAGTCTGGTTTAATCTGCGGCTACCTGTTTGCCCATGGTCAGGCAGGAAAAGCGCTGCACACTAACGAAGCACTGGCGTGGCTGCAAACGAACCGCGCCGCGAATGACAACAGCTTTATCTGGCTGCATTTCAATCTGACCAATGTGGCGGCTGAAAAATGGCTGCATGAACATGTTTCGCTGCCGGAAGAATTCTACGAAACCCTGCACGAAGGTTCGCGTTCAACCCGGATTGAACATGCGGATCATAATCTGATTGCGGTGATTAACGATGTGCTGCATGACTTTGCATTTGAAGCGTCCGATATTGCAACCTTGTGGCTGAGTGTGACCAATAACATCATGATCAGCGCGCGCCGCAAGCCTTTGCAATCGGTTGATCGCTTACGCAATGCCGTCAATCACGGTGAAATTTTCCATTCTCCCAGCGAATTGCTGACGCACCTGTTACGCGATCAGGCCGACGTGCTGATCGGCATCGTGCGCAATGTGATCAAAAAAATTGACGACATCGAAGATCATTTGCTGGCAGATCGCCTCAACAAAAAACGCGCCAATCTGGGCGAAATCCGGCGTGTGCTGGTGCGCCTGCAACGCTTGCTGGCACCGGAGCCTGCGGCCTTGTTCCGCTTGCTGCAAAAGCCGCCGGTATGGCTGGCAGAAAGTGATGTGCAGGAATTACGCCAATCCACTGAAGAATTCGCGGTGGTGCTGAGCGACATGGCGTCGTTGCAGGAACGCATCAAGTTATTGCAGGAAGAAATCGCCGCCAGCGAAAATGAACAAAACAACCGCTCGCTGTTTGTGCTGACTGTCGTCACGGTGCTGGCCTTGCCTATCAATATGATCGCCGGTTTGCTGGGCATGAATGTCGGCGGCATTCCACTCGCACAACACGAATACGGCTTCTGGATCGTGGTGGCGATCGTGCTGACATTTACGGTCATTGCCGGCTGGCTGGCGTTCCGAAAACGGGACGGCGATTAAAAAAACAACGCTCTTCTGCTACCATAGAACACGCAACAGTTGAGTCGTGTATTCGATAACAACATCGACAAAGAATTAAACCCGCACATGTCATTTTTCGGGAAGATTTCAGTTAGTATTGGAAAAAAATAACGTGGTATTTTTTACAAAAAGCTGTTTTCCGTTAAAAATTTCGCTTTTTAAATGATTAAAATTGAAAATACCACGGGGCTATCCCCTTCCATCTTGCCGGTCTTTTGTCAGCAAACGCGATGACTGACATTCATACCCAATTTATCGAACTATCCGAACTGCGGATAGGAATGTACGTCTATCTGGACGTAGGCTGGATGGATCATCCGTTTCCGATCAGTAACTTCAAAATCAGTACGCAAGAACAGATCGACACCATACGCTCGCTGGGAATAGAGCGCATCCGTTATGCCCCTGATAAAAGCTCTGCCGCCGATGCGACCGCTGATAACGCACTGCCTGCTGATGCCATCGTCTCCGCCGTGACAGAAACGCCGACCGAACACGCTTTACGGCGACGCCGGGCCTTGCTTGCCAGTCAGGCTGCCAGTCTGCAGGTCTGTGAGCGGCAATTCAATCACGCCGCACAAACTTTTAAACAAGTTTCCGAGCATGTTCATGCGCAACCAGGGCTGGCAAAACAACTGGTCGAACAACTGATTCAGGGCTTCCTCGGGCAGATACTCAGCGAAGATGAGGCTGCCATCCGCCTGTTGTCAGAAAAAGCAGGGGAAAAGACTTCGCTACATTCGATTAATGTGACCGTCATTTCGCTGTTGCTGGGTAAAGCTCTGGATCTGAATAAGACCGAGATGCTCAATCTGGGTGTCGGCGCACTTATGCACGACATCGGTAAAATCGAATTGCCGGATCGGGTGCGCTGGATCGATGAGCATTTCAGTGCGTCCGAGAAACTGGCCTATCAGGAACATGTGATGCACAGTGTGAATCTGGCACGCAAAATGGATCTGGCACCCAACGCCATGCTGTTGATGGCACAGCATCACGAACACCACGACAGCAGCGGCTACCCGAGTCGTATTCCGGGTGAAAAAATGTCGCCGTTGAGCCGCATCGTAGCGCTGGTGAATCAGTACGACAATCTGTGCAATCCGGCGAATCCGGCGCTGGCATTGACGCCACATGAAGCCTTGTCGCAGATATTTACCAAGTACAAAACCCGCTTCCACGAACTGACGCTGACGACTTTCATCCGCATGATGGGAATATATCCGCCAGGCTCAGTGGTGCAGTTGAGCGATGACCGATATGCGCTGGTGGTATCGGTGAATTCTACCCGGCCGATCAAACCAAAAGTCATTATTCATGATCCCACGATAGACCGCGATGAAGCGCTGGTGATCAATCTCGAACACGAACAGCAACTTTGCATACACCGCAGCCTGAAGCCATTGCAATTGCCTAAGGCCGCATACGACTACCTGTCGCCACGCAAGCGTTTATGTTATTTCTTCGAACGCGGAATGGAAGCCCGGACAGGCAAGTCAAACGAAGGTCTGGTATGAAAGCGCACCAGCTACAGGCGCTGATTGAGGGCATGCTGGAAGCCGTCATTCTGGTCGATCCGATTACCTTACGCATACTGGCAGCCAATCGCGCCGTACATGGCTTGTTAAAAGTGCCGGAAGAAAGTCTGCGTGGCAAAGGTATTGTGGAATTGGCTGCAGCGCCTGAAGATGTATTTTTCTGGGAAGATGTTGCGGCGGGTTTGTCAGAAAATATTTACTCTGAAACCCTGCTCGAATGCTCCGATAAAACGGTGGTGCAGGTCGAGCGCCGGGTCAGTCTAGTCAGAGTTGGTATGGACAACTCGATTTTTGTGGTTGCAGTACGTGACCGTACCAGTCAGAAACAAACCGAAAATGAACTGGAAAAACTGATCGCAGAATTGCGTGCGACGCTGGAGTCAACTGCCGACGGTATCCTTGTTACTGATCTCGACGGGGCTATCCGCAGTTATAACCATTTGTTCGCCGATCTCTGGGGCTTGCCTGATGAACTGATGACGCAGAGAGACGATGCGGCCATCTATGCATGGATGGATAAATGCATGATAGACGCGGATCGTTATACCGAGCGCCTCGGCACGATCAGCCGTTCACCGTTGATGGAAGCCAGTGACGTGCTGGTACTGCGCTCCGGGAAAATTCTGGAGCGCGTGACCTTACCGCAATATGCGCGCGGACGTCCTATCGGCAGGGTATATTCGTATCGGGATATTACGCAAAAACTCGCCGATGAAGCGCGCTTGCAACTGGCAGCAAAAGTGTTTGAATCCAGCACCGACGCGATTTTCATCACCGACAGAGATCAACGCATCATCACCACCAACCCCAGTTTTGAACGTCTGAGTGGCTACACCGAAAGCGAAATGCAGAGGAAGACGCCGCGCGATTTTTTTGCCGCTGAAAGTAACGTTGATCTGATTGATCAATTGCTGGCAAAGCTGGAAAAAGACGGCTGCTGGGAAGGCGAACTCTGGAATCGCCGCAAAAACGGCCATGCCTATCTGTGCATGATCACGCTGGTCAAAGTGCAGGACGATCACAATAAAACTTTGCACTACATCGGCTTTTTTAAAGACAGAACCGAAACGCACGTCGCCAAACAAAAAATCGAGGAACTCGCTTTTTCCGATGCGCTGACAGGCTTGCCGAATCGTCTGCTGTTATCAGAACGGATTAAACAATCGATTATGATTTCAGGGCGGGACAACAGCAGTTTTGCCGTGCTGTTTCTGGATCTGGATCACTTCAAACAAATCAATGACTCACTTGGACATCAATTCGGTGACCGGGTGCTGCTGGAAGTGACTGAACGCCTTAAAAAATGTATCCGCCAGGTCGATACCGCAGCACGTCTGGGTGGTGATGAATTTGTCTTGCTGCTTCATGAAGCCGATGCTGCCGGCGCTGAAGTCTGTGCGCAGCGCGTGCTGGAAGAATTATCCGTGCCAATCAATCTGGAGGGAATGAGCTTTACCGTGACCTCCAGTATCGGTATTGCGCTGTTCCCTGATGACGGCACAAACATGGATGACCTGATCAAAAACGCCGACAGCGCGATGTATCACGTCAAGGAACGCGGGCGCTCGGATTTCCGCTTCTATCAGCGCCAGATGAACATCGGTTTGTTGTCGCGGATGAAGCTCGATCACGCCATGCGTCAGGCACTGGAACATCATCGCTTCCGTTTGCATTACCAGCCTCAGATCAATCTGAGTACCGGTGAGATTTTCGGTGTTGAAGCCTTATTGCGCTGGAATGACAAAGATCTCGGCGAAATCGGCCCGGCGCAGTTTATTCCGATTGCCGAAGAAACCGGCGTCATTGTTCCTATCGGTAACTGGGTCATGCAAACGGCGATCAGTCAGGCCGCGCAATGGAATCGCGCTGGCTATTCGCTGCGGATGGGTTTCAATGTCTCCGCGCTGCAATTCCAACAAGCGAATTTTGTTGAATCGATAGCAGCGACGCTGGAAGAACATCAGCTCAGTCCGGATAAAATTGAATTAGAACTGACGGAATCGGTGCTGATCCGCGACGTCGAAGAGAATTTAAAGAAACTGGAATCGCTGGCAAAACTAGGCGTGAAATTATCGATCGATGATTTCGGAACCGGCTACTCCAGCCTTAGTTATCTGAAGCGTTTTCCGATTCATAAGTTGAAAATTGACCGTTCTTTCATCGATGAATTACCAACGGACGAAAGTGATGTCGCGATTGTGACGGCGATCATTCATCTGGCGCATGCGATGAAGCTGCAAGTCATTGCCGAAGGCGTAGAAACTGAGGAACAGAAAAATTTCCTGCTCGATCTGCACTGCGATGAATTTCAGGGTTATCTGTTTTCACCAGCCATATCTGCCAGCGAATTTGAAGAAAAATTTCTGTAAGTAAGACTGAATTGAGTCATTCAGGATTTGAATTGCCAGTGACGGCTATCTTCCTGAATGGCGGCAAGTTGTTCGGCTGTCAGCCCGGTATTGACCAGATCCCGGCTATCGATCGCTTTACTACCGACATTGATGCTGGCCTTGAGTAAATACTGATATGCCAGCAAGATATCTTTGGGCACACCAGCACCATACAAATATTGACGACCAAGCTCAAATTCAGCAGACGATAGTTCCTGAACAGCAGCAAGATTGAGCCAGTACACGGCCTGCTTTTCGTCTTTCGGTACACCTGATCCATTGAGATACAACATCGCCAGATGATACTGTGCGCTCGCATTGCCCTGCTCGGCCGCATCCTGATACCAGGCAGCAGCTTCAATGTAACTATGCGGTAGCAGCGTTCCTGATTCATGTAATGAGCCTAATACTAACTGAGCTGCAGCGAAATCCTGCTCGGCGGCCTGATACAAAAGATCCACCGCCTGCTGCATTTCTTCTGCATTAGTATGACTGGATAAGTACAGCAGGCCGAGATTGGTCTGCGCACCAGGATGCCCCTGTTCGGCTGCGCGCTTCAGCCAGAAGCGGGCCTCGTCCACATTCTGATAGCCAAAGTCGCCATTCAGATACGACAACGCCAGAGTATTTTGTGCCTGCATATCGCCGAGTACAGCCCAACGCTGAACCTGCAGTTCATCGTCGTCAAAATCATCATCGCCTGATGCCGTCGCACACGAAGACATGATCGCTAGCGCGCAAAACAAATGTCGCCACTTTTTCATGATTTTCTTCCACTATTGTCGGTAGTCGTGATGTTACGTCTTGACCTGACGGAAACATATTTCGCTTCTGTCGATTAAGGTAACAAAATGTAGTCATCCTTGATGACGTGTTCCTGTGCCGGGGTTACACTGACGGTCTGCCCTTAAGAAAAGGATGAACCGTGAGCTTTACCGTCGCTAAAAAATTGCGTATTGGCCTGATTGCAAACCGCTCTCATCAGGATGCACAGGATTCCGCCTTAGTTCAACTACTGCGCGGTTCACGTCAGGCTATCACATTCCTGCAACCGGAGTTTGTCGTCGTCGGCAGAACGCTGGATGCGATGGTTATGCATGGTCTGCTGGATATTTGCCAGCATGTTGAACGTTTTCCTTATGGTCGTGACGGCGGCCTGATGAAGCTGGTCTCACGCGTTGTTGACAGTGATCCGGCCAAAGCGGTGGATGCGGTGATTTATCTGATTGATCCGGTCGATCCATCGTCTGTTTTTCCAGAGGCAGTCGCATTAAAACGGCAATGCGTGATTCACAGGAAGCCATTTCTGGCCACGCTGGCCGGCGCCCGCGAATGGCTGGAACTGGAAGCGACCGTCAATGGCGCTCCCACCGATCCCGCACTCAACGCCAGCTTCGCGTTGAACAATGAAGGTATTGCGCTGATTGCACACGATGCCATGAAAGAAAAAATGCTGGCGCTGGCAGAAAAGCATTTCAGTGTGCTGGATAAGTTTGCGTATCGGTATGCGACCGGCACCACCGGCGGTCTGCTGAATCAGTTAGCAAAAAAAATCAAAGGCGAAGCAGGACGTGACTGGGTTCAGCCCTTTCTTTCCGGCCCGCTCGGCGGCGATGCCCAGTTAGCGGAACTGGTACTCGACAGAAAAATACGGCGCATCCTGTTTCTGGAAGACCCGCATGTCGCTCGTCAGCATGAAGCAGATATCCAGTTACTCGAACGTGCCGCCCGCACTGTGACCGATTTCGCGCAGGTCTTCAGCGAAGTGGAAGGTGCAGATCGCTGGCTGACCTTCCTCAGTGAGCGATCCGCCGCGTGAGGAAAGAAAGAAGCCGCTACTGATATTTTCTGCGGTGGGCAGTGCCTTGATTACAACTGATTGATAAGCAGATATTGAATCAGTACAATCGCGTACCACTATGCTGCACCATGCGGCCTGGTCATGATCAATCTCCCGGCAATCAAGGACGCACGATGACACGTAAATATTCAGATATGAACCAGCACGATGCGCTGTACAAAGTCGCACGTGCATATCCGGGTGGGCTGGAAGCGCTGGCGCTGCGCATGGATATTTCCGTCAACGTCCTCAGAAACAAACTAGCCCCCGGAATTGACTCGCACTATCCTTCGTTTGAAGAGCTGTCCGTCATTGTTGAACACTGCCATAACGCCGGGGTAAAAGAAGCGCATCTGCCATTGCACGCCTTGCTCGGACGCCACGGCATGGCAGCATTTGTCGTACCGGAACCGGACGAAGTATTGAAAGATGATCTGTCACAAACAGTCTGCCGCGTCATGAGTCAGGTTGGCGATGTGGCGGAAGCCGTTTCCACAGCGCTGCTTGATGGCGTCATCACCGATGCCGAAGCTGATCTGATTGAGCGTGAATTTCAGGGTGCCTTAACCGCGCTCGGCGAATGGCGCGCTCGTATCCGCGCCCATCGCAAGTCTCAGGAGTGAGTCTCTGCGCTACCCGCAGCTCTGTTTTACAATAGTGCTCCTGCTGACATTTCCAATACCATGTCTACCGAGCCTCAACCTGCACGCGCACGTCCAACATCTTTAGCAGACATTTTCTTTTCATTCACCGTGCTGGCATTGCAGGGATTTGGCGGCGTCGTCGCGATCGTGCAAAGAGAAATGGTGGAACGCAAACGCTGGCTGACCAACGAAGAATTTGTGGAGGATTGGGCGGTTGCGCAAATCATGCCCGGCCCGAACGTCATCAATCTTTGTCTGATGATAGGTAATCGCTACTTTGGTCTGCCGGGTGCATTGATGGCGCTGGCTGGCTTATTGATGATTCCCTTGATCATCGTGTTGCTGATGGCAGCGGTATACGTTCAGTTTGCGCAACATCCCGGCGTTGCCGGAGCTTTGCGCGGCATGAGCGCCGTGACGTCCGGGCTAATTGCTGCCACCGGTCTGAAGCTGATTCCTGCACTCAATCATCATCCATTAGGCAAACGTCTGGCACTGTTATTCAGCGCCGTCTGTTTTGTCTGCGTCGCAATTTTCAAACTGCCATTGGTCTATGTATTACTGGGACTGGGTGCGATCAGTTGGGCGCTGGTGTTCAGGAAGCTGAAATAATGAGCGAAGCAATCCACCCGGTTTTACACATCAGCATGAATTGGGGCGACTGGTTTCATCTGTGGCTGCATTATCTGATGCTGTCCTTGTTGTCGATCGGCGGCGCGGTATCAACACTCCCGGACATGCACCGTTATCTGGTCGATCAGCAACACTGGCTGACGGACGCGCAATTCAATGCCTCGATCGCGATCGCACAAGCCGCACCAGGGCCGAATGTCTTGTTTATCGCCCTGATGGGTTGGAATGTCGGTCTCAACAGCGGCAGCATGTGGGCGGGCTTACTCGGTGTGCTGATCACGATGTCAGGCATTCTGCTGCCAAGTACCACGCTCACTTACATGGCTGCCCGCTGGGGTCATGAAAACCGCGATCTGCTCGGTGTGCGCAGTTTTAAACTCGCAATGACGCCTATCGTCATCGGTCTGCTGCTTGCAACAGGCTGGATCATGGCGAGTTCACACAATGTTGTGGTGCGCGACTGGCCACTGTGGCTGCTCTCGGCAGCATGTGCCTTGGTGGTCTGGCGCACCAACCTGCATTTGTTGTGGCTGCTGGCGGCGGGTGCGCTTTTGGGTTGGTTCGGGCTGGTTTAAACAAAACCCAGAGTACGGTTGCTGGCGTTGTAATTCACCAGGTTGGGCAACAACATCAGTAAATTACTGTCGGATACACCCAGCCATTTACCCAATGTTGCGGCGTACTGATCAACTGAAGTCGTCGGCAGCAAACGTCCCTGACCAACATCATCCGGCCCATTCGACGCAACGACAGGCGGTGTGCCGAAATAGCGCTGACCATTCACCGCGCCCCCCATCACAAAATGCATACTGCCCCAGCCATGATCTGAACCGTCATTGTTGCCACTCAACGTACGGCCAAAATCAGACGCGGTAAACGTGGTCACCCTGTCCGCGACACCTAACTCTACTGTTGCGTTATAAAACGCCGCCATGCCATCTGCCAGCGTTTTCATCAGACCGGGATGATTCGCAACCAGACCATCATGCGTATCAAAACCACCCATAGAAACAAAAAACACCTGACGCTTTGCACCTAGTGTCGTCGCGCTGGAAATCATACGGGCAACTAGTTTCAGTTGATCACCCAGACTGTTTTTCGTCGGGAATGGCGTGTTCAGTACAGGTGCGCTGGCCAACGCCGAAGACAAAATGACATTCGCATCAATTGCCCGTTTCGTCACGCGGTTATATTCATTTTCAAATAAATGCGTGCGGCTTTGGGTGATTAAATTTTGTAAGGCAGCAGAGCATTCTTTCGAGCCAAACATCGAAGTCTGCAAGGCCGATAACGGCACTGATCCGCTGGTCGATACCTGATACTGCACCGCTGTATTTCCCGATAAATACACCGCGTTTCCGGAGACGTTGATACAGGTAAACGTGGAGTTAGTATTAGCTGCCTGGAACAGATCACCCATGCGGCCGCCCCAGCCAGTACGCGCACCTTCGGCAGAGCTCGACTGCCATACCGATTGCTGATCGTTATGCGAAAACAGTTTCGGCGGCAAAGGCGCGCTCTTGTTTGTGTACTGTAATTTAGTGGTCGGTTGTACCAGCGTGCCCGTATTCAGGATCACGCCCAATTTACCGGCATTGAAGATCGGCATCAGCGGCGCAAGATTCGGTGCCAGCGCATATTGGTGGCTGACACCAGCGCTGTCTTTCGGATCGTTGAGCGAGCTCAGTACCGTCGCCGTCAGCGTATCCCGCGCATACGCCAGAGTCGGGCGCAATGCTGAATACGCATTGTAGGAGCTGGTATCGTAAGGCACCAGGGTATTACCATAATCGTTACCACCGTATAAAAATACGCAGACGATAGCTTTGTAATCCGTCGCGGTGGCCGCTGCAGCCTCGGACATCGCCGCCAGATTTAAGGCCCATGGCGTCGCAATACCGGCCACTGATAAAGCTGAAGCGCGCTGCAAAAAAGCACGGCGGGATGCATTCATCATGGTTTGATCGGTCATGATGAATTCCTTATTTGATGACGAGAAATTCTGGCGCAGCCAGAACCAGGGTCAGTGCGGCATAAATGCGATTATTCTTGCGCGCATCCGTACCGGTTGGCATGGTGTTGACCGCCGTGGCAATATTGTTCAGCGTTTCATCGCTGATTTGCCCCGCTGCCAGCACGAGATTGATTTCTTTCAGCAGCGCCGGTGCATTTTCAGCTAAGGGCAGCAAACTGCTGTAATCGGGGATTAAATCGGTATTACCAAGACTGACCAAGCGCTGCATAAAGTTCACATAGCCGACCACGGTTGATTCATTGGTGATCTGAAATTCCGGTGCGACCAGAGATGCGGCACCGATCGCGCTATTCGGCGGCAAATAACCGGGACGGAAAAAATTAAAGACGGATGAAGAGCGCGAAGGACTTTGCCCGAGGCGGGTCGCCGGATCGCTGGTATTACCGATATTCCAGTTACCACTGACGGACGATAACTTATACGCACGCGCCCATGCCAGCAAACGCAACACCGGTTCGCGCAATTTACCGGATTGCGGATTACTGAGATTGGCTGCGTTGCGCGCCTCATCATCCAGCAGCAGCGCTTTGACCACCGCGCCCAGATTGCCTTTCACTCCTTTTCCATCGTTCAGGAATACACTCGCAACACGCTGCACATAGGCTGGCGTCGGGTTGCTGGTCACCAGTCGCTGTATCAGCTGACGGCAGATAAATGGGGCAACATTCGGATGCGCAAAAATAATATCCAAAGCCGCTTTTAAACTTTGCACCCCGTTTAAGCCGGCAGGCACCGTCGCACCAAGAAATGTCGATGCGCCTGTTTCATGGCGACTATCGACCTGCGTCATCGGACGCCTTAAAAAATCCGGCGTATCAGTTTTGCTGGTCGATAAATCGAAATCCCAGCCGGTAAAAACTCTGGCCAGACCGGTGATGTCGTCAAGGGTATAGGTTTCCTGCTGCACCCCGTTCACGGTCAGTGGTGTGCCGTCGGGATTGAGCTTGAGCAGTCCGATAGAAAACAATTGCATCAGTTCGCGAGCGTAATTCTCGTCAGGCAGCGCACCGGTTTTGGCATTGTATTTGGTGTTGCCGCGATAAGTCAGGTATTGTCCCATCGCCGCGCTGGTGGACACGTTTTCCAGCAAAGTGCGGAAATTGCCAAAACATTGCGCTTCCAGCAAATCCAGAAACTGAGCCGCAGAAAATGCCTGCCAGCCAGCGCCCACCAGGCCATCAATCCCGACCACGATAATTTCTGACAAGGCAAACGTGACGCGCTGACGTAAAGTATCTGGTGCGTTAATCAGCTTGTACCAGACCACAGAATCAAAACCATTCTGGGTAAAAATATTCGCCGCAGCGTTAAAGCCTTTGGCTACCAGCCAGTCCCAACGGGTCTGGGAAGGCGACATCGCCATCTGCTCATCGATCCATGCCGCATAGCCAATCGCGCCGACGCGGGCAATCTGTTCGCGGGTCGCACCGGTCGACGCCTGCGCCAGAAACCGCGATGCCTGAATTTCGGTGACCGGCGGGGCATTGATAACGGGAGCGGTGCTGCCGCTGCCACCGGTACTTCCGCCACCACCGCCACAAGCACTCAACAGGGTGGCCGATACGAGCGCCGCAGCCGGTAAGCCCACGCCGGAATTTTCATGCAGGCGGGGCGGATCACCCCCGAGAACGTTCTCATCTTCAGTTTGAACCAGCATGTATTTCTCCTTCTGTATGCATGCAATGCCAGACACCGTTGGCGAATCCGGAATAGCATAGAAGACAGCCGCTGGATTCGCACACTGAATTTGTATGCGCTCTTCACAAAATGAACGCATAAAGCCGCTACAAAACAAGCGATTTCATAGGAGAATAGCGCAGTCGCTGAAAACCACGATATTAATTCTTGTTACATATTCGTTTCCGAAAACAACTTCATGTAGAGGATGCCTGCTACTAAATCATCAATCTTTGTTACAGTCCGTGCCACAGATTAAGGTATCCTTGCCAACCTGCCATCCAGAAATTCTTGACCGCCATCCATGAAGTTGAGTATCGAAGCACCAGAAAATGATCTTGCCAAGTCTGGCGAAATTCATCTGCATATCCGGTTTCGACCCGCCAATTTCGTAGGTATCGTGATTGTTTTGATCATTCATGCCTTGCTGCTGTACTTCTTACTGAATATGCATCCGGTCAAGAAAAAAAAGCAGGGCGATGACGCCGCCTCACAAAATGCCATCGTTCTGATGCTGGATAAGGCAACCGTCGCAAAAATGGCAGCACCTGAACCCAAAAAGCCGGTTTCCAAGCCCGTAGTCATTCCACGTCCGAAAAAATCCATCGTCTCACCGGTAACGCCGCCGGTAGCACCGGTTCAGATGGCGCAAACAACCGTCACACCGCCCACGCCCATCGTTCAGGCACCACCTGAGCAAGATATGATGAGCATGTTGAATGCTGCACGTGAACGACGCCGTGCGCAGGATCCGTCGAATCAGGAAAATGCGGCAAATCAGTCTGGACGCGGCATGAGTCCGCAAGAAGTCGCAGAAGCCAATGTGCGTCGCAGTATGCAGCAAGCGAATGGCCGCGAAGGTACGGGCGGGGTATTCCAGATCACAAGCAAAAGCTTACGCGTAGCAACCTTTACCTTCCGCGGTTGGAAACCTGATCGGCAAAACAGCTTCAAAAAAACTATCGAAGTGGATGCCGGTCTGGGTGGTGACATTGAGATCGCCATCATCCGGCGCATGATCATGTTAATCCGTGAGGAATATCAGGGCGACTTCAGTTGGGAGTCACATCGCCTTGGCCGGGTAGTTACCTTATCAGCCAGACCGCAAGACACCGCAGAGCTGGAAAATTTCATGATGAAAGAGTTTTTTGGCAGCGGCCGTTAAGCCCTTCAGACACAGTTGCGCGATCAACCTGGTACACGCCTGCGCCAACTGCGACGCCACCAGCGAAGAGTGAGATTTTTTAAGGCACACCAGAATCGGACAGCCATAGTGGGTTCTGGCAGTTGCGTCAAAATCTCGCTACGACGCCGGGCCGATATCTGTATCCAACCGCTGTGCTCAACAGCATAGACAGCACCTTCCGGCATGTAAATTTGCGTTGTGTAAGCGTAAGCGTCAACCTCCAACGAGGGAATCTGAATAACGACCTGGCCGACACTTAAATGTAATAAAGTCCCGGCGGTAACATACACCTGAAGCGACTGTGTGGATTGCAAAGTAGTGATATGCATGCTGAGCTCTCATCTGAAGATATGCACACAGAATAGGTCAGGGCAAACAGCCATAACAGACACAAAAACGCACAGACTGCATCGGTGCAAACCAGAATTCCGGCATCTGTTATTGTGTCTATTCACGCTAACTGTATCTGTTCATCCTGTATGGCGGAGAGGATCATCGTCGCATGCCCAAACACAGCACATTTCAACTGTACAACCCGAATCACGAGAATGATTTGCCTCTGCCTTTATACCGACGGCTGGCCAATCATTATTTATCGGCGATGAAGGCGGGTACGCTGGTGGTCGGTGATCGTATGCCGTCTGTGCGCAAGCTGATGCAATTGCATACCGTGAGCTTATCAACCGCTTTGCAAATGTGCCGCCAGCTGGAAACTGAGGGATGGCTGGAAGCGCGCCCGCGCTCGGGTTATTTTGTGCGTCTGCCAAGACGCATTAATCTGGTGCCGGCAACAGAGCCGCCCATCAATGCACCGATTGACCCGGCGCAGTTCGTCGGTATTCACGAGCGAGTGTCGGCCATCATCGCGCAGGGGCAGCGTCCGGTGAATATCAATTTCGCCAGAGCCAACGGTGAGCCGGATATGTATCCACAGGAAGAGTTAAAAAATCTGGCCATACGCTTGCTGCGACAGCGGCCGCAATTGCTGACCAAGGCGATCTCGCCGGGCGGCAATAAAGAACTGAAAGCAGCATTGGCAAAGCGTGCGCTGGGCATAGGTATGAGCATCAAGCCCGACGACGTCGTTGTTACTATGGGTTGTATCGAAGCCTTGAATCTGGCTTTACGTGCAGTGGCGCAAGCCGGTGACGTCATCGCGGTAGAGTCGCCGACGTTTTATGGTCTGCTGCAAGTGCTCGAGAGTCTGGGTATGAAGGCGCTGGAAATTCCGACCAGCCCGCAAACCGGCATCTCGATAGAGGCGCTGGAGTTGGCAATGCGCACCTATGACAATATCAAAGCCGTCGTTGTCGTGCCGCATTTGCAAAATCCTTTGGGCAGCATCATGCCGGATAGCCATAAACAAAGACTGGTTGCCCTGTGTGAAACGCAGCAAATTCCCTTGATTGAAGATGATTCGTACAGCGCCTTAGTGAATGCCGACGCGACACCGGTCAGCGCCAAACACTGGGATAAAACCGGCAATGTGATTTATTGTGCGTCCCTACATAAAATTCTGGCACCGGGCTTGCGCGTCGGCTGGATGGTCGCCGGACGCTGGCACGCCAGAATCAGCATGCTGAAATATGCCCAGACCCGGTACAACGAAGAATGGTCGCAAATCGTGCTGGCCGAATTTATTAACTCCAGCGCCTACGACCGCCACCTGCGACGGCTGCGCCATGTTCTGACTCAGCAACGCGAGCGCACGGCCGAAGCAATTGCCGCCTATTTTCCTGAGGGTACGCGCCTGACGATACCAGATGGTGGCGTTTCACTCTGGATAGAAATGCCACATCAGCTTTCGTCGCAAGCTGTATTTGAGGCCGCGTTAGAACAGGGGATATTAGTGTCGCCAGGTTTGCTGTATTCAAACTCAAACCGGTTCGATCATTTCCTGCGTTTAAATTGTGGCAAGCATTTCACGCCGGAATTAGATAATGCCCTGCGTCAGTTGGGACACATCATCACGGCCATGGCGCGACAACGTCAACATCAGGAACGGCACATCGCGGCTTAAAACTGATCCGGCCTGAAAATAAACACATATTCAAGCCCGGTTTTCCGCACTCAGCTCCCCGCTTGGCAGATTGGCAATCGTGTGGAAACCCACAATTGCCCGGATTTGCCTATTTTTTGATAATGCTCTCGGTTAGAAATCATCGTGATTGATATGGCGCATTCATTCCCGCCATCAAATTCCACAAAATTAACGGAGACGGCAAATGAATAAGCCACCAATCTACAAATCCCTGTATTTTCAGGTGATCAGCGCCATTATCATCGGCGTTTTATTAGGTCACTATTACCCTGATTCCGGCGCGGCAATGAAACCGCTGGGCGACGGCTTCATCAAGCTGATCAAGATGATGATTGCACCGATTATTTTCTGTACCGTAGTGATCGGTATCGCCGGTATGGAAGATATGAAAAAAGTCGGTAAAACCGGCGGTATGGCGCTGCTGTACTTTGAAGTTGTCAGTACGCTGGCGCTGATTGTCGGGCTGGTCATGATCAATCTTGTACAACCCGGTGCCGGCATGCATATCGACGTGAATGCGCTCGATACCAAAGGAATCGCCGCCTACACTGCTCCGGGAAAAATGCAGACAACGACCGAGTTTCTGATGGCCATTATTCCGACAACCATCGTCGATGCATTTGCCAAAGGTGAAATTCTGCAAGTCTTGCTGATCTCGGTATTTTTTGGTTTTGCATTGCATCGTTTCGGTGGTCGCGGCACGCTGGTTTTTGACTTTATCGAAAAATTTTCGCACGTCTTATTCGTCATCGTTGGCTACATCATGAAAGCGGCACCAATTGGTGCGTTCGGCGCGATGGCATTTACCATCGGTAAATTCGGTGTTTCCTCACTGCTGTCACTCGGTTATCTGATGGCGACTTTTTATGGCACCTGCCTGATTTTCATTTTCGTTGTCCTCGGCACTATTGCTAAGTTCCACGGTTTCAGCATCTGGAAATTCGTCAAATACATCAAAGAAGAATTGCTGATCGTGCTCGGCACCTCTTCTTCTGAATCCGCATTGCCGGGGATTATTGCGAAGCTGGAAAAACTGGGCGTGAAAAAATCTGTCGTTGGTCTGGTTGTTCCGACTGGCTATTCATTTAACCTCGATGGCACCTCAATTTATCTGACGATGGCAGCTGTGTTCATCGCGCAGGCCACAGATACACCAATGAGCCTGATGCAGCAAATCACTTTGCTGGCCGTACTGTTACTGACATCCAAAGGCGCGGCGGGTATCACCGGCAGCGGCTTTATCGTGCTGGCCGCCACCTTATCTGCGGTAGGCCACGTGCCGGTTGCAGGTCTCGCTCTGATACTCGGTATTGACCGCTTCATGTCAGAAGCCCGCGCTTTGACAAATCTGATCGGGAATGGCGTTGCAACTATCGTCGTGGCAAAGTGGGGAAATGACGTCAACATGCAGCAACTGGAAAACGGCCTGAATTCAGTCAATCCAGTGGACAGTGATGATTACGAAGCGATGATGGATGTACCACGGCATCGCTGATCGGTTGATGACCAAAAAAAAAGCGGACATTAGTCCGCTTTTTTTATGAGCGCAAATTATCGTACGCAAATGATAATGCGCTATTTTTTCAGGTGACGCATCGCCAGCAAGAGCGCAAATAATTGTACTGTTGCCGCCATAAAAAAAGGCGCGCCAAGCATCCAACTACCGCGCGGAAAATGACTCACCTGTGCCAGCAAAGCAGTGCCAGTGAGTGTCGCCGCAACGCTCATAATACTCGCCAGAGCACTTAGTGAACCCATGGCTAAACCTTGCGAACGCGCATTCACAGCACGGGAGAAAAAGGCCTGTAAAGCTGGCCCGGAAGCAAATGCCAGCATATTGCACAGGATCAGGACATACATCATCCAGCCCTGCGTGGCCACGCCGTACAGACTCAGCGCAATACACGAAGACGTGAGGCCAAACAAAACAGCATTCGCATCACCGACACGCTGAATATAACGCGTCAGAAAAACACCTTGCATCAGTACACTGGAAATACCGACAATAAACAGGGAAAAACCATTTTGCATCGGCGTCCAGCCGAAACGTAATTCTGTCGATAAAACCCAGGTCGTTTGCAAAATAAACTGGGCAAACATCGACAATGCATACACCCATACCAGCGGCCCGACGCTCTGTAAATGCGCAAGCCCGTTCAGTCCTGCAAATGGGTTGGCCGATAACAGTGAAAAGGCTTTACGGTGTTCCGGCGATAAGGATTCAGGCAAAGAAAAATAGCCGTAGACCACGTTTGCCAGCGACACAAGGGCAGCCAGATAAAACGGATAATGAATGTGGACTTCACCGAGCAACCCGCCGATCACAGGTCCGCAGATAAAGCCAAGACCAAACATCGCACCAATTTTTCCCAGCGCCTTGCTACGATTTTCCGGTGCGCTGACATCCGCAATATAGGCCGTTGCGACAGACAGATTACCCGCAGTCACACCGCCTAAAGCCCGGATAAACAGCAGCCAGTAAATGGATGTTGCCTGAGTCAGTAAAACAAAATTCAGCCCCAGCCCAAATACACAGGTCAGCAACACCGGACGGCGACCAAAGCGGTCACTCAGTGCGCCGATCACTGGTGCAAAGAAAAACTGCATCACACCGTAGATGGCGACAATCGCGCCATACCAATATGCCTGCATATCGCTCTGCAGAGTAAACGACGCCACCAACCGGGGCAGAACAGGAATAATCAGGCCGATGCCGAGAATATCCAGAAAGACAGTAATCAGCACAAAACGCACATTCGTCGACAAAGACGTTTGCTCAGAAGAATCCGGTGGAGGCATCTGCACTCTCTTTCGATACAATAAAAATTCAGGGATCAATTTGCGGTGTCGCCGTCTTACACGCATTCTCAGGCGGAGGTTTGCATAGTATATGATTAACCCTGACAACATGCTTCATGGGAGTTAACATGGCCTTATTTGATCACTTTCTGGTGATTGCTTTACTGGTTGCGATCAGTGCATTTTTCTCGATGGCAGAGATTTCTCTTGCCGCAGCGAGAAAAATGAAATTACAGGTACTGGAATCAGAAGGGGAGTTACGCGCAACGAAAGTACTGGAGCTGCAACAGGCGCCCGGTCATTTTTTTACTGTTGTACAGATAGGCCTGAACGCGGTCGCGATACTTGGCGGTATTCTGGGTGAACAAGCGCTGACGCCGTATTTCTCGACCGTATTCCACGCGATGTTTGGAAATAACAGTTGGGTCGATACTGCAAGTTTTCTGACATCGTTTGTCTTTGTTACTTCCATTTTCATTCTGTTTGCGGATCTGATTCCGAAAAAACTGGCAATGATCGCGCCGGAATCAGTAGCAATGGTGGTCATTACCCCGATGCGTTTGTGCGCCCGCCTGTTTAAGCCGCTGGTCTGGATATTCAATGGCTTATCCAATCTGATTTTCAAAGTGCTGAATTTACCAACCGTAAGAGATGAACAGATTACCTCAGATGAAATTTATGCGATGGTGGATGCCGGTGCTGAGGCTGGTGTGCTGCAGGCACGTGAACACCACATGATAGGCAATGTGTTTGAACTGGAAAGCCGCACCGTCCCGAGCGCGATGTCACAGCGCGACAGCATCGTATTTTTTACCTTGCAAGACACCGATGCCGTGATACGCCAGAAAATTGCGGATAATCCGCACAGCAAGTTTCTGGTCTGTGACGGCCACATCGATAACGTGGTTGGTTACGTCGAATCCAAAGATATTCTGAAGCGCGTCCTGACCAATCAGGCTTTTTCCAAAGTGCAAGAACTGTCGATCAGAACCGCGCTGGCCGTACCGGATTCACTGACTTTATCGGAGATGCTTGAGCAATTTAAAGGGACGCGCGAGGATTTCGCCGTGATCCTCAATGAATACGCGCTGGTTGTCGGTGTTATCACACTCAACGATGTCCTGAGTACGCTGATGGGAAATCTGGTGCATCCGTTTCTGGAAGACCAGATCGTCCAGCGCGACACGAACTCGTGGCTGATTGACGGTGCGACAACGATAGAAGACGTTTGTCGTGCCCTGAACATAGATTCCTTGCCCGGACAGGGCAGCTATGAGACTATTGCGGGCTTCATGATGACGATGCTCAAAAAGATCCCGAAGCGTACCGATTTCGTGATGGTAGACCGGTATAAGTTTGAAGTTGTCGATATCGACCATTACCGTATAGATCAGTTGCTGGTCGTTCTTCAGCAAGAACCGTCAGCAACACCGGAATAAAGGCTTCTGTATAGAGGTCACTCATTTTCAGCGCCGCCAGCATCAGGTTGACGGCGTTTTCGTTTTTTTATCAGGAAGTTTCATGTCGCAAGCTTGTGGAGTAGATTTTGGTACCTCAAACTCAACCGTGGGTTGGCATCGTGGCGCGCAATCCGTTTTGCTGGCGCTGGAACAAGATAAGCTGACTTTACCATCGGTCATTTTCTTCAATGCCGAAGAACATGAAGTCAGCTACGGACGTGCCGCGTTGACGAACTATCTGGCTGGGTATGAAGGGCGCCTGATGCGCTCGATGAAAAGCTTGCTGGGCACCAGTCTGATCGACGGTCAAACGGAAGTCATGGGCAAGCCACTGGCATTTCGCGATTTGTTATCGCAATTTATCGGTGAACTGAAAAAACGTGCCGAACAATCCGCCGGACAAGCGTTTGAACATGCGGTATTCGGTCGCCCCGTCCATTTCATCGACGATAACCGTCAGGCGGATCAGATCGCCCAGAACACCCTGGAAGATATTGCCCACGCAGTTGGTTTCAAAGAAGTACATTTTCAGTTTGAACCTATCGCGGCCGCCTTCGATTATGAGTCACGCATAGAAAAAGAAGAGTTGGTTCTGATCGCCGATATCGGTGGTGGTACTTCCGATTTTTCGCTGGTGCGTCTGGCGCCGGAACGCGCTCATTTACTGGATAGGCATGACGATATTCTGGGTAATGGCGGTATCCATATCGGCGGTACGGATTTCGATAAATATCTGAGTCTGACGCACATCATGCCCTTGCTGGGTTTAGGTGGCAGACTGGCGAATCAGACCGATGTGCCATCGAGTTATTATTTTAATCTGGCGACGTGGCACACAATTAATCTGGCCTACACGCAAAAAGTCTGGCGGGAATTACAGGATGTATATCGCGATATACAAAGCAGCGATGTGCGGCAGCGCTTTGAACGCTTATTGAATCTGGTCGAAGACCGGGATGGACACTGGCTGGCGATCAAATCGGAAGAAGCAAAAATTTTATTGTCGGATCAGGATGCAATCAATCTGCCACTCGAACGCCTGCGCAGCAAACCGGTATCTGTGCCCTGTTCACTGATACTGGAACAAGAAGGTTTACAATCAGCCATCGGCCATCTGAGCCGCGATATTGCACAGGCTGTCGCCAAAGTATTGCAGCAGGCGGGTATTCGCCCAGATCAGGTGGACACAGTCTTCTTTACGGGTGGGTCAAGTGGCGTGCGCGGTTTGCGTCAGCAAATTGCGGCGATTGTTCCGAACGCACGTAAGGTGGAAGGTGATTTATTCGGCAGTATCGGTGCAGGCTTGGGATTAGATGCGGCACGACGATTCGCCTGACGATATCAAAGATACCGATTAAAAAAGAAAATGGGCACCCGATGAAGGTGCCCGTTTTATTTTGCTTCTGAATGTTTTATGGCTTGTCCATCATGCCGGGAGCATCACCGCGTTTATGCATTTGCCGCGCCATGTGGCTCTGCATTTTGTGCTGCAGGCGACGATGGCTTTCATCAAAAATCTTTTGCTGTTCAGGCGTCAATGTTGCATAGAAAGTCTTGGTAGCAGCCAAACGATCCTGCAATGCCGCTTGATGCTCTTTCATTTTTTCCAGCATTTTTTCCATGCGCTGCGGCGTGGTCAGCTTATCCAGCTCTTTAAAATCTTCGCGCTGCGGCATGGCTTTAGGCGTGACCGATTGTATGAATGTTTTCCACGCGGGCTCCTGTGCTGCCGTAATCTTTAAGGTATCGTGCAGCTCTGCCTGATGCTTGGCAAAACGTTCTTTCATCTGCTCTGGATTTTTACCAGGCTCGCCCATAGGATGTTGCGGACGCGGAGGAACGTCCGGTGCGGTTTGTGCCAACGCTATCGCACTGACGCCACAACAGGAAGTAAGAACAACTGCCAGCAAAGTTTGTTTGAAATTTTTCATCATTTATCTTTCTGAATGCACGGAAAAAGCTCAGACTTTGCAGATACTTATTTTTTAAACAGGACTGACGCAAAATTGCTCCGGCAAGGCATGGCAACGCAGACAGTACGAATCGTACGGCCAGGAGCCATGACGCCGCTGGGGCGGTTTTGCGTCAGTCCTATAAAATAAAACAACTGCAGTTGAGCAACATTAACCGTTACACATCTTGCCGGGGTAACAGTCAACGGCCTCATTGTGCTTGCGTCTTGTAACCGGTAAATATCAATTACGTTCAGGTTTGTATCTCTGTGTAACAACGCCGGAACGCGTGTCCGTCCGATGTTTCGTACTATGTCGGCAAAGCGTTATCATAACAAGACGATACAAACCCACAATGCCTTTCACGGAGACCCGGTTCATAATGAAGACCATGGATACCTCAAATAAAATACTCATTGTTGACGATGACCGCGATATCCGCAGTTTACTGGCTGAATATCTGGATCAAAACGGCTATTCCGCCGTCATGGCGGCGGATGGCACCGCGATGTGGGCGGCATTACAGGAACATCAATTTGAACTGATCGTCCTCGACCTGAATTTACCCGGAGACGACGGTCTGACTTTATGCCGGAATCTTCGCAGCAAATCGACGATTCCCGTCATTATGCTGACCGCGCGCGGTGAACCCTTAGACCGGATACTCGGGCTGGAAATGGGTGCCGACGACTATCTGCCGAAACCATTCGAACCACGCGAATTGCTGGCCCGCATACGCAGTGTGTTAAGGCGGACACAAAATAATCAACTGGGCTCGAATAACGACGGTTTGCAAAAACTGAAGTTTGCCGGCTGGGTGCTGGATATGACAGCTCGCCATCTGATCGCCCCGGACGATATGATCGTTTCCTTGTCCGGTGCCGAATACAGGATGTTGAATATTTTTCTCGAACACCCGAATCGCGTTCTGAATCGGGATCAGTTATTGAATATGACGCACGGCCGCGATGCTGATCCTTTTGATCGTTCTATCGATATCCAGATCAGCCGTCTGCGCCAGAAACTCCGGGAAGATGCGCGCTCTCCGCAAATCATTAAAACAGTTCGTAACGGCGGCTATGTGCTGGCGGTGACTGTAACGGCAGAGAAGCACTGATGGCGATGTTGTCGTCAATGTGGGGGCGGGTCTTTGGCGCGCTTCTGATCGGTGTTTTATTATCCGCCACACTGACAGTATGGCTGGCCTTTGGTGAGCGCGAAAAAACGCTGATGCAATACCGTGAATCACATTCTATCGATAGGATAGAACAGTTGATCAGTGCGCTCGATACCTTGCCCACAGCAAACCGCGAGAGTTTTCTGGCGACGGCTCCGAGGTTGGGGTTAGAGGTCACCACCTTACCCGAAAATATCAGCGATACCGGCCCGCGCTCGGATTACGCCAGAGCTGTCAGCGAACGGCTGGGTCGGAATTTCCGCGTACTGTCTCTGCCAACGGATCCGTCAACCTGCCCGCGTCCACCCAAAAATGCTGTGCTGATGCGGGTGCCATGTGAGGCGCTCAGTATTACCTTGCACGATGGCACCGTGTTACGTCTGACGGTGATGCCACCAAAAACACCAGCGCCACCGCTGCGTGATGATTTCATACAATATTTCTTTTTATTTCTGACCTTCATTGCAGTATTAGCCTTGATTATCGCCCGAATGACGATGCGTCCCCTGCGCCATATGGCAGAAGCGGCCACGGCACTGGGGCAAGACATTAATCGTCCGCCCTTACCTGAAAAAGGTGCCAGCGAAATCGTCACCGCAACTCGGGCATTCAATGCGATGCAGGCCCGGATACGCCACCATATTTCACAGCGCACACATATGCTGGCGGCGATTACTCACGATTTACAAACGCCCTTAACCCGTTTGCGTCTGCGCCTCGAAAAAGTCAGTGATGTTGAATTACGCGAAAAATTGATCGGTGATTTATCCGCCATGCAGATGATGATCAGGGAAGGGTTGGATCTGGCGCGCAGTATAGAAAGCAGTGAAGCGCGCCGACCGCTGGATATTGATTCACTGCTTGACAGTGTTTGCAGTGACGCCAGCGAGGCAGGGCAAGACGTCAGTTTTTCAGGATTGCCAGGAATAACCGTCCTGGCCAAACCTCAGGCGCTGCGGCGCTGCCTGACGAATCTGATTGATAATGCTGTCAAATACGGACATTACGCAAAAGTCAGTATGTCAAAAGAAAAAGAAGGCGGCAAAGACGTTTTACAGATTTTTATACGAGACGGCGGTGCAGGCATTCCAACGGAACTGCAAGAAAAAGTATTCGAGCCGTTTTATCGCGTGGAAACATCACGCTCGCGCGAATCCGGCGGTTCTGGCCTCGGGCTGACCATCGCACAAAATATCGCACAACAACATGACGGACAACTGCAGCTACGCAATCTGCCCGAGGGCGGTCTGGAAGTACGCCTGACCCTGCCCATTCAGAATCCGCAATAACTGTCTGCCAGAAAGCCCTACAGTCACCCATAGTCACATAGTCGCGGGCTTTCCGGCACTCGCCTCATGATATGAGGACAGTCATCATACTAATGGCACCGAGATCCATACCATCCACTACGATCTCGGTCTTGTCATGACCATTTTTACTTCCCATCACATACAGCAACGGCAGAAAATGTTCAGAGGTCGGTACGGAGAGTGCCGCATCCTGACCGAATTGCTGGTAATTCACCAGCTTTTCAGTGTCATCTTCAAGAATGGCCTTGCGCATAACATTATTGAAGCGGTGCGCCCAGTCAAAACCGGGCGACTGAAAAGCCATACGGCGTAAATTGTGCACCACATTGCCGCTCGCCATCAGCATGACGCCCTCGTCCCGCAAGGCCGCCAGTCTCTGTCCCAATTCGAAATGCCAGCTGGCCGGCTGGGTCAGATCCAGACTCAGTTGTATCACTGGAATTTGCGCCTGTGGATACATTTTCACCAGTACCGACCAGGTACCGTGATCCAGCCCCCATTGCTGATCGAGTACCACCGGTAACGGTGCAAGATGTTGTGCAATGTGCTGTGCCAGCGCCGGATCGCCGGGAGCCGGATATTGAATGTCAAACAAGGCTTGCGGAAAACCACCGAAATCATGAATCGTCTGCGGCTGCTTCATTGCCGTTACCGCCACACCACGCGTCATCCAGTGTGCCGATATCATCAATATCGCTTTTGGCGCAGGAAAACGTTGCCCCAACGCCTCCCAAGCCTGGGTATAAATATTATTTTCGATTGCGTTCATGGGGCTGCCATGTCCGACGAAAATGGCTGGCATGCGCTGTGACTGAGTCATAAATAAGTCCTGACAGTGATCTGGTTTTGAATCTATCAACAATCTATGTAACCTGAGGTCAATTATTGCAAGCACAAACCGGTATCAGGCAAGCACACAAGCTACAGATAGTTAACAGTAACGGGCTCTAGGATAGAATATTTTTGAAAAGCAGGTAGGCAAGAACATCAATGCAATTCAACCACAAGGTAGAATCACGCAAAAATTAGAAAGGAATTCCATGATCAGTCTTCAGCTTGGCGACGTCAGCCATATCATTCAACTCGCGATTGCCCCCGTTTTTCTGCTGACCGGTGTTGGCACGAAACTCGCCGTACTGACCAGCCGTCTGGCAAGAATTATCGACAGAGCGAGGGTGGTGGAAAATTTACTGCAGACAAACGCAACGGTGGGTCTCGAAGAGGAACTGGTTGAATTATTTCAACGCTCACATCTGATTAATCGTGCGATTACGCTGAGCACAACCTGCGGCTTATTGATCTGCCTGGTGATTGCGGCGTTGTTCGTCGGGGATGCGATTGGTTTAAACCTTGATAAACTGATTGCGGGTCTGTTTGTTGGCGGTATTTTGTCGCTGATCGGCAGCTTTGTTTATTTTATGAGTGAAATTATCGTTGCAACAAGAACGCTGGATCGCCAACATCAACGCGACAGAATCAGACATTTGCAACGCTGATTCTGTCGTCGGCATATCGCTTTCAGTTCTTGGGCTGTACCTGCACCAGCAAATCGACACTGGCACTTCCGGGGTTGGCCACGGTAATCGGAAAATAGTCTGCCGACACCCGGAAGCTCAGCGTTGTCGCGACAGATACGGTCGGCGCGATAAAACCAGCAATCTGGGAATTCGTACCGACCAGTGTCACCAGCGGCGTATTTGTCTGTGTCCAGCTGAAATACAGCGGCGATGATCCGGTGTAATTCGGTGTTTCTGCTTTCAACTGTACGCTGGCTCCGCTCTGTACTACCTGCACCAGATTGTATGAAGTTAATGTAATCGGCGGCAGGGCGCTGACAAAGAACACCACATCTTTTTGTTTAACGGTATCTGCCGAAGTACCATCCGCGGCAATCGGTGCAGTAGAGGCGTTCAAGGTAAATACATAAGTTGACGTGGTCGTGACGACGCTGGGAAAGACAACGCTGGCAACGCTACTGGTCGGGTTGTAGACCGTCAGCGGGGTAGCGCCCGCCGGACCAGATTTGAATTTCCACAGATAATAAATCGTACCGCTGACTTCTTTGCCATTAACGTCATACATCGTAGTTTTGCTGCCATCCAGCGCCACCGCAGCGCCGGGTTGCACGGTGCCGCCACTGTAAGAAATCGGGACGATCGTTGGCTTGAGAACAGGCGTGATCGTGATTTTCTGTGTCGCGGTACCTGTCTTTTGTTTATCGTCAGTGACACGGCATTGCAACTTGACGGTCGTGGCATCTTTCACTACGGGTGCGACAAAACTGCTGCTGGCACCAGTCGTACTGGCCAGAGAAATCGTCAGACCGGCTGCATCTTCGACCACCCATTGATAGGCATAAGCGGCGCCACTGGTGGCAGGCGTTCCGCCACTACCAGCGCAACTCAGGCTCACCTTATCACCGGAAGTCACGCTCGCGTCAGCACCGGTCTGCGCCACAGGATTATTGGTCACCGAAGCGGATTGCAGTACCTTTAATGTCGTCGAAGAGCTGGAGGTGTTTCCCTTTGCATCAGTTGCCAGCAAGGTCAGCTTATAAGTGTAGTCGGCAGTCAGTTTTGCGGGAGGCGTCAGTTGTAAGGTGCAACTCGCCGAATTGCCCGAGGTCTGCATCGTTTTACAGTCGGCATTCGTGATCGCTGTCAGCGGATTGGCACCCAGCGTCAGAGCCTCGGTCTGCCAGGACATTTGCGTTATCTGTCCCGCAGAGCTGCTGGCCTGCCCGACAAAGCTGAGTGCATCGCCAACTGACACCGTGGATGCAGAGGGCACGCTGACAGCAACCGGGGTGCTGCCAGCGCTACTGCTGCTCGTACCGCCTCCACCACAAGCGGACAACAGAATGCTGATGGCACTAAAAGTAATGAATCTGCTGAAAACCACGGTAACTCCGATATGAAAATTGAGACTGACAGCACATTGTAACGTCAGCAGTAAAACAGAATATGTTCAAAATTACAAAACTCAGAAATTAGTTCCAATTTTACGGACGATCATGCAATTCCAGCCGAAATATGGCACTCTAAATAAAACACTATTCCAAGGAGACTCTGAATGAATACCGCTCACTACGTCCATTGGCCAAAAGGGCTGCCGCACCATTTGATCGTCCCCTCCGTCAGTGTGTATGAAAATCTGCAGATTTCCGCACAACGTTACCCGGATAAAGCAGCGATCATATTTTACGACTCCGTGCTGACTTATCGTCAGCTACATCAGGAAGTGCTCGCTTTAGCCGGATATCTGCAACAGGTTTGCGGTATCCAGCGTGGCGACCGGGTGCTGCTGGATATGCAGAACAGCCCGCAGTTCGTCATCGGTTTCTATGCGATTCTGCGGGCAGACGCGATGGTCGTGCCAGTCAACCCGATGCTGATGACGGACGAACTTGATTACTACATTAAAGACAGTGGCGCCAAAGCCGCACTGGTGTCGCAGGATGTCTTTCCACGATTAGCACCACTCGTCGGCAGCACGGCACTCCGGCATGCAGTAGTGGCGACATACTCAGATCATCTGACTTGCGACACCACACTGACCGTTCCTGAGTTCGTTAAAGCCGCAGCCGAAGTACCAGCATCGCCTCAGATCACGCCGTGGAAAACGGCGATTGCAGCAGCTCTGTCTCCCGCCGCACATCAGGCGACACCGGATGATCTGGCCTGCATGCCTTATACCTCTGGCACAACAGGGCATCCGAAAGGCTGCATTCATACCCATCGCTCGGTCATGTTCAATATTGTCGCCAGCCCGACCTGGTCCGGCCCTATCGTGCCGAATAACGTCGCGCTTGCGGTGCTGCCTTTCTTTCATGTCACCGGCATGCAATCCGTCATGAATGCTTCACTTTACTGTGGCGGCACGCTGGTGATTTTGCCACGCTGGGACAGAGACGTTGCGGGGCAACTGATTACTCGTTACCACGTCACCAACTGGACACTGGTGCCATCGATGATGATAGATTTTTTATCGAATCCACGTCTGCCGGAATATGATATTTCCAAACTGACGCGCGTATCCGGTGGCGGTGCTGCGATGCCGGCGGCAATCGCACAAAAATTGCTGGATCTGTCAGGTCAGGTATATATGGAAGGTTACGGTTTGTCTGAAACGATGGCGCCATCACATCTGAATCCGCCACAAAGAATGAAACAGCAATGTCTGGGCATACCCTTTTTCAATGTCGATTCCCGCGTTGTTGACCCCATTACGATGCAGGAAGTCAGACAAGGTGAGACCGGCGAGATCTGGATACACGGCCCGCAATTATTTCAAGGCTATTGGAATGATCCGGAAAAAACCGCCGATGCGTTCGCTGAACTCGACGGTAAAAAATTTTTCCGTTCCGGTGATCTCGGCTATATCGATGAGGAAGGTTTTTTCTTTTTTACGGACAGGCTGAAACGCATGATCAATGCCAGCGGATTTAAAGTCTGGCCAGCCGAAGTCGAATCCATGATGTATCAGCATCCGGCTATACAGGAATGCTGCATCATCGCAGCACGGGATACGTATCGCGGTGAAACCGTGAAGGCGCTGATAGTCAGAAAACCTGGTGCAGTGATTCACCCGGAAGAAATCATCACCTGGGCGCACGAGAAAATGGCGGCTTATAAAGTGCCGCGTCTGATTGAGTTTGTCGAGACGCTACCCAAATCTGGTTCGGGCAAAATCATGTGGCGCCTGCTGCAAGAAAAAGAAGCCGCAAATAACGCGGCTTAACAGACTGAGAAACATCCGCTGAGATGGTGCACAGGCTGTATGCACCATCTGCAAGCCAGCCTCATTTTGGATAAAGTATCATTTGCGTGCATCGGAATAAGGCTATCGTCTTTCCCTCGTATGTCACTTCGGCATCCCATAACTGGGTCGTACGCCCGAGGTGAGATGCACTCGCCACTACTTCGATTTTGCCGCTACGGGCAGTTCCCAGATGATTCGATTTTAATTCTATGGTTGTAAAGCTGTGCGCGCCTTCTGGCAAACTTGCCATGCAAGCATAGCCGCAAGCAGTATCGGCCAGCGTGATCACGCTACCGGCATGTAAAAAACCATTCGGTGCCAGCAAATGAGGAAGTACTTCCAGCTCACCATGCGAGCGACCTTTTTCTACCGACAACATCCGTACACCAAGATGGCCAGGTAAAAAACTGCTGCCTAGCTGATTCAGTTTTTCGGCATGTTCTGCCTGATTTGATAACACTTGTTCCATCTTCATCTTTCTGTTTTTTTCATTCACCGGCAAACGATCGTTAATCGCCGCCGCATCCACCGCTGCATGATGAGCTGTCACCACCACTATCAGCAACATCGCCAAAAGAAGTGGAATCGCCAAAGTCAATGCTGTCTCCTGTACTGCCCCCGGTATAAAAATCGCCGCCGCAGTACACCGTGCCATCGCCATTTTTGCGTAAGGCACTGCAGTCTGGTTCATAACGGAATCCATCTGCAATATTCCACTTTGCATCCAGCGCAAACAGCAAAGGTAAGCGTGTAGCGCTGCGTGGATTAATATTTTCTTCGAGACAGGCGAACCACCAGGTGCGACGCAAACCGATATTACTACGCTGGCTCTCACCTAACACAGCCGCCGGTGTGTGGTGCATGTAACGGCCAAAAGCTTTTTGACAAAAAGCATCGTAGTTTTTTGTGTACAAAATAAATTCGTGCCACAAATCATCCACCACTTGTGACGGCATAGAGATATGCTTGTATCCAGACGTTAGATACACCAAAAAGAATTGTCGCAGTGCTCTGGCCACCAGTTGTCTATCCTTTAATGATAATTCTGGACGACGTTGATGCAAGCGTTCCAACAGGCCAGGCGGGAACATATAACTACGGATATAGTCGGCTCGCATGACCCGTCGTGTACGCAACCAGACAAAGAGCAATGCCGCAGCAAGAGCAGATATCAATACGAAAGTAACAACCAGGATCATTCTGACAAATTCCTATCTTAGAGGATATGCAACAAAGTGAATCGCGGACTCAGAAGCTGACAGGCCGGTATAACAACACGATGCTTCTGGCATTGCATTTGCTTAAAAGATTGAACAGCATTGAGTGAACGATAAAGTCCGGTCACAGGCGATACCTGAACCGGATCGATTATTTCACGGACGTTATTTTAGATGCAATCATTTGATTAAAATTACTCAAAGGACGCCAAAATGAATCTCCGCCAACTTCATATCGGAACACGTCTCGCAACTGGTTTCGGCGTTATCCTGGTTTCTTTGATTGCGATGCTCGTTATCGGCAGCGCGCTCAGTGCTCGCAACCGACAACAGATGCTGACAGGCATAGAACTGTCTCATAGCAAAACAGCACTGGCAGCAAAAATGAGAAGCAGCATGCTGGAAGGTGGTATGGCAATCCGGAATATAGGATTGCAGACAGATCTGGCTGAAATCGACAAACAAAAACTGATCGTCAAAAATCAGCAGAATGCATTTAACGAGGCGCGTCAGAAATTAACAGCGTTGGGGCTCAACGATGCAGAGAAAAAAATTCTCGATAGCGTGCTCAGCTTAGATCAACAAGTCGATGGCCCGACCAAGGAAGCATTCAAAATGCTGCTGTCGTTTAATGGTGAAGAAGCGGTCAAAGTTATCTCCACGCAGATCGATCCTTTGCAACAAAAAGCACTGCAGGAAATTAACAAGCTGGTTGCATTGCAAGATGCCGCCTCGGCTGAACTGGCGGCGCAATCGGAAAGTTCTGCAAACAAAACCATAGGAACACTGGTGCTCATGGCGTTGCTGGTTTTATGCGCAGGCATCGCTTTTTCTGTGTTACTCACACGCAGTATCACTGCACCATTACGCGAAGCAGTGGCAATTGCGAAGCAGGTCGCCGCCGGTGAGTTATCTTTTCATACAGAACCTGAAGGCAATGATGAAATCAGCGAACTGCTGCTGGCGCTGAAAGAAATGAACGACAATCTTTATCACATTGTCAGCGAAGTCAGACAAGGCACGGATGCCATCGCCATTGCGTCGGTCGAAATTTCAACCGGCAATGCTGATCTTTCATCACGCACAGAAACACAGGCAGGCGCGTTGGAAGAAACGGCCAGCTCCATGGAAGAAATCACCGCAACCGTGCGCCAGAATGCAGACAATGCTCGTCAGGCAAACGCGCTGGTGACTTCGGCATCTAATTTTGCGGTCAAAGGCGGCGAAGAGGTCGGCAAAGTTGTTCACACCATGAATTCGATTAAAGAAAGTTCGCGTAAAATAGTCGACATCATCAGTGTGATTGATGGAATTGCATTTCAAACCAATATTCTGGCGCTCAATGCCGCAGTAGAAGCTGCTCGTGCCGGAGAACAAGGGCGCGGGTTTGCCGTGGTGGCAAGCGAAGTCCGGAATCTGGCACAACGCAGTGCCAACGCCGCCAAAGAAATCAAAACCCTGATCGGTGATTCAGTAGAAAAAGTCGGAACTGGCGACAAGTTAGTCGAAGCAGCGGGCAAAACCATGGATGAAATTGTCCGTTCCGTTAAACATGTGGCGGACATCATGGCTGAAATCACCGCAGCAGGTCAGGAACAAAGTTCCGGTATTGAAGAAGTCAATCGTGCGATCACACAGATGGACGAAATGACTCAGCAAAATGCGGCGCTGGTAGAACAAGCCGCCGCAGCAGCAGAAAGTATGGAAGAACAGGCAGGCAATCTTGCACGTGCGGTATCTGCATTTAAACTCGACACAGACGGACGTCAACATCGTCCCGTACAGCGGGTGCAGAAAGAAATCACCGACACGGCTACACCCATGTCTCTGCTTTCTGCGACGGCTGGAGCAATTGTAAAAACTCTAGGGATGAAAACATGACTCCCACCATCAGACGTCTAGAAAAACAGACGATAGTCAGCAGATATGAAGAAGTCAGCAGTTATAAAGTCAGAAGCATTACGTAATATCGTTGCACAGATCAGCTCGGGCGAACTGGTTTTTCCCGCCAACGTCCGGGCTACTTTAAAAATTCAGGAAGCGCTTGATGAACCGAAATACGGGACAGACGAGATCGCGAAACTGATTATTCAGGAACCGTTGGTCGCCGCCCGCGTCATTGCCGTCGCCAATTCCGTCGCCTACAGCCGTTTTGGCGGTGGCATTACCAATGTCCGCATGGCGATTTCCATTCTGGGATTCAGCACCTTACGTTCCGTTGTCGCCGCCGTGATCATGCGCCAGATATGTCTGGCAATTTCCGATAATGCCATCCGGGAAAAGATGGAATATCTGTGGGTGCATTCCGCAACCGTCGCTGCAATGGCGCATCTGTTAGCACGTAAAGTCAGTAAAATTGATCCTGAAACTGCACTGTTTGCCGGTGTTGTCCATGAAGTTGGCGGTTTCTATTTACTGTCGCGAGCAGAAGAATTTCCTGCATTATTAGAAAGCAGAACAGAGATCGATTATCCGTCGGCAGACCAATCCCACGAGCTGGAAATTGCCCGCGCAGTGCTGCAAAAATTGCTGATTCCCAAGCGGGTCATGAGCAGCATAGAAAGCTGCTGGCATGGAGCCCCTGTATTTCCACCAGTCAGCCTGGGTGACACCTTATTACTGGCGAATCACCTTACCGATACGGTCTCTCCGCTGAAGCAACGCCATCAGACGAAGTTGACAGCGAACACCGGTAAAATCGACTTCATGGTCGGAGAAAAATCTTTACAAGAGATTCTGGATGAATCGAAAGAAGACCTTGATTCCCTGACCGAGGCGCTGATCCACTGATTTTTTGCATAACCAGCCCGGTCAATCATAGCAGCCCACTAAAAATAGACTGGTCGTCTGCAGGCTTTGCATTTATTCGGCATAATCAGCTTCCCATGTTTGCCCGACCAATGACTTTGAAGGAAGAACAAATGAAAGTTTCACATCTGTTATCTGCAGGAATCCTTGCTACTGCCAGCGCCTTGACACTCTCCGTCAGCACGGCCTATGCAGCCGCACCTATGGTAAAAACTGCTGCACCGGGTTATTACAGAACGATGTTGGGTGACTTTGAAGTCACGGCAATTTCAGACGGCACGGTACAACTTCCTGTCGATAAGTTGCTGACAAACACCACGCCGGCAAAAGTCAATAAAGCACTCGGTAAATTGCACCAGCACAGCCCGTTGGATACCTCTGTCAATACTTATCTGATCAACACCGGCAGCAAATTGATACTGATCGATACCGGCGCTGGCGCATTATTTGGTCCGACTCTGGGAAAAATGCAGGCCAACCTGAAAGCTGCGGGTTATCAGCCAGAACAAGTCGATGAAATTTACATCACGCACATGCATCCTGACCATGTCGGCGGTCTGATGAACGGCGACAAAATGGTCTTTCCGAACGCAGTGGTACGCGCTGATCAGCATGATGTTGACTTCTGGTTGAGTCAGGCCAATCTGGACAAAGCGCCACAAGAAAGTAAAGGCTACTTTCAAGGCGCAATGGCATCACTGAACCCTTATGTCAAAGCAGGACAATTCAAATCCTTCGACAGCGCCACAGAACTGGTTCCTGGTATTAAGGCAATACCAGCTCACGGTCATACCGCAGGCCACAGCACTTATAAAATCGAAAGCAAAGGGCAGACACTGGTACTGTGGGGGGATCTGATGCATGTGGCAGCGGTACAGTTTGAGAATCCATCTATCACGATACAATTTGATTCTGACTCGAAAGCTGCGGCTGTTGAACGCAAGAAAAGCTATGCCGATGCGGCACAACAGTCTTATCTGGTAGGCGCGGCACATCTGGCATTCCCGGGTCTGGGCTATGTGCGCAAAGAAGGTAAAGGCTATGCCTGGGCACCATTAAATTACGCACCACAGCCATAATCAGCTTCGTGCCTGCGTCATAGCGCAGGCAACAACAAAAAAGGACAAATCGCCTTGCGGCTTTCGTCCTTTTTTTATCTGCCGTATTTTCAGCAACCGGCAATGCTGAGTGGAAATTTAATAATGCGGCGGTCTTTCATCGAGTACCGTATTTTTCTGACTCGCCATCACAGCCAGTTCACGGATACGGCCTGCCATCGCAGCACACAAAGCTTCCAGCTCATCAATTTTTTTCTGCTGGCGATACACCTGCGTATTCAGGGTATCCACCAGATCATCCTGCCGTGACAAACGGATTTCCAGATCAATCAGACGTTCTTCGGTATTCATCATGCAACCACTTGATAGGAAAGGGGTCACAGTATGCCACATACTGGGGGCGACAAAAAATTCACGTTTCGGCATGTTTTCAAAGCAAAGCAATCCACTACAAAAATCAGGTGCATCACTTTGTTTTAAAAACGCACCCGTGCTAGTTAGTCGCAACCCCTGATTGCCCGCCATTTTTTAAGAATGCATACATCATCTGTGTTCATCCTCAGATCGCAGTGCGACGGTTGTTTTTCTCTGCGACAGATTGTTGCTTGAATTGATTTTGCTGATCTTGCTGATCTTGCTGATCCATAGCGATTTTTTGCTCTGTCGTCAGACGTTTCGCAGAAATCACGACAGTTTGTATCCCATTTTGTTCAGCGTCGTAAGCCAGTTTTTGTGCTTCCGTCATTGCCTTCGCAGTGATGGTGACGGTCTGGATTTTATTCTGCGTACCATGCTTAACAGTGTTGAAAGCGCTGCCGCTGATAAAGACTGCAGCACACATAGCAACTGCAAAAATTGTGGTGTTTTTCAGTGATGATTTCATTTTATTTCTCCTTCAGTGGTTGTTTGATGTGTGTACTGTAGAAGATCATTTGTCCAGCAGCGAGCGGTATGCGACGAACTGCAGAAACGCAGGATTGAAATTACAAATATCCGGAATAAAGAATGCATCCTATGCTTTCCAACACCTCCGTTTCACTGCGGTTGCGGGTATGAATCCGCATCAACCGCTCCCAGCGTACAATAGCGGCTTTCCGCCCGCTTTCCGCTCCATGACTATCCTGCTGACGACCCTTAATGCCCGCTATGCCCATGCTTCACTGGGGCTACGCTATCTGCTCGCAAATATGGGAGAGTTACAGGAACAGACAAAGATTCATGAATTCGTCATCGGTGCACGTAGCACTGACGTGGTGGAAAAAATTCTTGCCTATCGCCAACCCGAACAAAAATTCATCGTCGGTTTTGGCGTCTATATCTGGAATGTGGTCGAGATTACCCAGATCGTTGCGATTCTGAAACGGGTGGCGCCTGAGGTCATCGTCATTCTTGGCGGACCAGAGGTGTCGCACGAAACTGGCGATCAGGAAATTATCCGTCTTGCTGATTACGTGATTACCGGCTGGGGCGATATCAGCTTTGCCAATTTGTGTCAGCAAATTTTGCGCGGCCCGCAACCTTTAATGAAAATTCATGCCGGGCTGCAGCCACCGATGAATGATATCCGCCTGCCGTATCAGCTCTACAGCGATCAGGATATCCGCCACCGCACTTTGTATGTCGAGGCCTCACGCGGTTGCCCGTTCAAATGCGAATTCTGTTTATCCTCGCTCGATAAAACCGCGTGGCCGTTTGATATCGATGTTTTTTTGGCTGAGATGGAAAGTCTGTATCAACGTGGCGCGCGCTTATTCAAATTTGTTGACCGCACATTTAATCTGAATATCAAAACCAGCCTGAAAATCATGCAGTTTTTTCTGGATAAGCTGGCAGCCGCACCAGATGACCCGGTGTTTGCGCATTTTGAAGTGGTTCCAGATCATTTGCCCGACGCCCTGAAAGAAGGAATACAAAAATTCCCCGAAGGCACACTGCAATTTGAAATCGGCATTCAGAGTTTTAATCCTGAAGTGCAAAGCCTGATCAGTCGCAAGCAAAATAATGACAAGGCGGCAGAGAACATACGCTGGTTATGCGAACACTCGCACGCTCATTTGCATGTCGATCTGATTGCTGGTCTGCCCGGAGAAACGATGCAAAGTTTTGCGGCGGGTTTCAACAAGCTGGTTGCGCTCGGGCCGCATGAAATTCAATTCGGCATTTTGAAACGCTTACGCGGAACACCCGTGATACGCCATACCGAAGCATTCGGCTTAGTATTTGATCCGCAACCACCATACACGATACTGGCGAATAAAGATGTTCCCTTCGCCGACATGCAAAAACTGGTGCGCTTTGCGCGTTACTGGGACATGGTGGCTAACTCGGGACGCTTTGCAAACACCCTCCCTGTCATTCTGGCCGAAGCGCCATTTGAAAATTTCCTGGCTTTCTCTGACTGGATTTACACGAGTACAGATGCCACCCACAGAATTGCCCTTGATCGTCTGGCCGGCCTGGTCAGCAAATGGTTACAGGAAGAACGTGGCATGGAAAGAGAAGCAGCGCTGGCGCTGGTATCCAGCGATTATGCTGGTGATGCCAAGCACAAACAAAGCAGCAGTAAACCCGTAGCAGAAAAAACGACGGCAAAAGCCACTCCGCAACGCCAAAGCAGACATATCGCTGCCTGAATACAGGCTCACAAACGCTGATGCTTCAGGCAAGCAGCGTCTGTGGCATTGGCAAACATCAGGCGAATTTTTCTAACAGCGCTGCGAGGCGCTTGCTGCCCTCAATGGCTTCCGCCGTCGTCTTCGCTTTTTCAGCCTGAGTAACAACAGAATCCGTCAGCAAAGTCACGAAAGAACGATCCAGCGCCTTGCGCGCCGCCGACATCTGTTGGGCGATACCTTCACAATCGTCGGCCGTATCCGCCTTGGCAATCAGTTTCTGCACACCGCGCAACTGACCTTCGATACGCGCCAGTCTGTGCATCAGATCTTTTTTCTGTGCATCGCTTAACGCATTCCCTGGAACTATCTTTAATGGGGGAGTATCTGCCATCTTCGTTCTCCTGAGTAGTGTTTATATGAGTTATACGGGCATGATCCCCTATACTCTACCGAGTATGCTAACAGCATTCAAGCCAGACAAGGAAACTGTGTCGCCTCATGCGACACACGCAAAAATGCCGGACAGCATTCTGCACAAAAGAACCGATCAGACTCAGACAGAACCCGCAGCATCATTTTATTAGAATGATTCATTCCGCTAAGAAAGAGATACATCAAAAGAGAGACATCAGTTCTTTATGTCTGCACAAAAAATTCCGGCAATGTCCCAACTCAATTCATTGCCGTTATAACGCATAATAGCCAGGCTTAGTCATCATTCAATTTTCATGTTAAAGACGCAGAACCCCAGCTTGTTTGCCCGCTTCAGATCAAAGCAGTCGCTTCCCCGGATACTGTCAGTGATACTGATCTATTTTCTCGCTTGCAGCCTGGCAATCTCCATTACTTATCGCGATTCAAATCTCAGCCTGCTCTGGTTGCCTGCAGGTGTCGCGATTGCCGTTATTTTTCGCTACGGAAAAGTGATGATTCCAGCAATTTTCATCGCGATTCTGCTCACGGAGTTATGGTGGAAATTATCCATTTATCAAGCAATCTTACTTGCCATCGGTTCCACGACAGGGCCTGCGGCGACCTGCTGGATGCTTCATAAAAAAAATTTCGACCTGCACTTTGCGGCGCGCCGCGATGTACTGTGGTTTACGCTGTCTTCGCTGGCCGGCGCGATGATTTCTGCGACATTTGGCACACTGGCTTTAAGCATTCTGTCTGGTAAACCCTTCACCGTTAGCACCTGGTACATCTGGGTTGCCGGTGACACCGTGGGTGCTTTACTGGCCAGCCCGGTGTTACTTGCAATATCGCGACACTCTTTACGTGCACTTGAGCATAAAAAAGAAATTTTGATGTTTCTGATTCTGCTCGTAGCTGCGAACTGGTTCGTTTTTTTGTCGCCGTATAACTATCTGCGTCTCAGTTTCGTGATTGTCGCCATGATGATCTGGGCCGCGATGCGATTCAGTCTGCTGACGGTCAGCAGCATCAGCCTGGCCTTGGCCATATTCTCGACCTGGGCCGCATCGAATAATCTCGGCAGGTTTTCCAGTTTCGAGGCGTCCGGTCTGGTTGTGGTCTGGGCGTATGTGAGCACGATTGCCTTGATTGCTCTGATGATCAACGCCATGCGATCAGAAAACGCGATCGCCAGTAAAAAAATAAACGAAACCTATCAGCGGCTCAATAAAGTGACGTCCCGCCTGCCCGGCCTGGCAATACAATACCGGGTACGTTCTGACAAAACCACGAGTATCCCTTACGCCAGTATCGGCATCTTGCAGATGTTAGAAGTCAGTCATCAAGACGTCAAAGATAACGCGCAACAGCTCATAGACAGAATCGATCCTCGTGATGTCGAGACAGCCAGACAACAACTCGCACAGGCAACCCGAGAACTGTCGCCATGGCAAACGGAATTTCGCTTTTATCGCCTTGATGGCAGTGTACGCTGGTTGTTTGTCGATGGACTGCCTGAGCGCGAAGCCGATGGCGCTATGCTCTGGCATTGTTTTCTCAGCGATATTACAGACCGCAAACAAGCAGAAAGAGATTTGCATATCGCTGCCTGCACCTTCGAATCACAAGAAGGTATTTTCATCACCGATGCTAATTGGAAAATTCTGAAAGTTAATCAGGCATTCACCCGGATCACAGGATTCACCGCAGAAGATATGCTGGGAAAACGCCCCCCGGTTTACAGAAGCGATGAGCAGGACAGCGCTTTTTTTCAGAGGATTTTTGACTCATTGAAAGAGAAACATTTCTGGAACGGAGAATTGTGGAGCCTCCGCCGCAATGGCGAAGCGTTCCCGCAAATGCTGACACTGACAGCCATCATGGAAGGCCAGGAAATCAGCAACTATGTTGCCTCATTCACCGACATCAGTCTTTCCAAAAGTTATGAAGCAGATATCCGTAAACTCGCATTTTACGATTCACTGACGCAGTTACCGAATCGCCGCTTGCTGATGGATCGCCTGGAACATCTGATTTCTGTTCGTCAGCGCAACAGCAGTCACAGCGCCATCTTTTTCATCGATCTGGATAACTTCAAAAATCTGAACGACACCCGTGGGCACGATGCGGGCGATTTGTTATTGATAGAAACAGCAAAGCGTTTAAGCAGTTGCATACGCGAAAGCGACACCGTTGGCCGATTAGGTGGCGATGAGTTTGTTGTCATACTTGAAGAACTCAGTGCAGACAGAAAAGAAGCGATTATTCAGGCAGATAAAATTTCAGAAAAAGTCCGCCAGATTCTGAGTGAACCATACCAGATTGCCGATTTTGAACATCATGGTTCCAGCAGCATAGGCGTGTGCTTATTTCAGGGTGACGAAATCACGGTCAAAGACTTGTTCAAGCGAGCCGATACCGCCATGTATGAAGCCAAGACAGCCGGGCGAAATACCGTTCGCTTTTTCGATCCGGCAATGCAGGCGATATTACTGGTGCGCATGCTGCTGGAATCGAATCTGCGACTGGCATTATCACAGAACCAGTTCCAGCTTTACTATCAGGTGCAGGTGAATGCTGACGGTAAATTTCTGGGAGCTGAAGCACTGATACGCTGGTGGCATCCGGATCGCGGCTTCATCTCGCCGGCTGAATTTATTCCTCTGGCAGAAGAAACCGGGTTGATCATTCCTATCGGTCAGTGGGTGTTAGAAACCGCTTGTGCGCAATTGAAGCAATGGGAAAAATCAGCCGCCACCGCAAACCTGAGCCTGGCAGTGAATGTCAGTGCCAAACAATTTCAACTCACGTCGTTTGTCGAAACACTGAGTGAGATCGTCGCACGGCATCAGATTAATCCTGCACTGCTTAAAATTGAGCTGACCGAAAGTGCCATTCTCGACAACATCGATGCCACTACAGAAAAAATGCGCGAGCTGAAAAAACTCGGTATCGCTTTTTCTATGGATGATTTCGGTACCGGGTATTCTTCATTAGCCTATCTGCAGCGACTGCCGCTGAATCAGCTGAAAATCGATCAGTCATTTGTACGGGATCTGAGCCACGATGAAAATGATGCGACCATCGTTCGCGCCATCATCGCACTGGGCATCAATCTCGGTCTGAACGTTATTGCAGAAGGTGTGGAAACCAGCGCCCAGCGTGCATTTCTGATTAAACACAGCTGCACGGCATTTCAGGGCTATCTGTTTTCCAAACCTTTGCCGATGGAAGAATTTATGTGCTTGTTAGAACAAGAACATTCAGCCCACACCGAGCAAGCGCAGATCGGCTTTACCGGATAACAGCGGCGGGCACCAGAAATAACTGCCGGTTTGCGGCTGCGTGAATTGAAACAACGCATCGGTTATACCATCTTCAGCACCGGACATGCGACGCAACTGCGCTTCAAACGCCGCATAAGAAGTTGCAAATGCGACGAAATACAAACCGCCGCGCGCGCCATCTGCCCACGGCATAGAACGGCGCATCACGAAGGCTTCCGGCTCGAAATTTTCCTGCGCGGTGCGTTTCACATGCGCCGATTCCGGCGCCTCTTCCAATTCTTCATTGTCGTCTTTACGCCGCCCTATCATATCGTCCTGTTCCGCTTGCGGCATGGCCTGCAAACGTTCAAAACGGTGTTCCCATTGCTGTATCGCGACGTAGCTGCTGCCATCGGCTGCAATCGCTACCGCCAGCGCCTCATCGCCTTGCGGATTTTCTGTGCCGTCTTCATAACCGCTGAGATCGCGGCCTCCGGCATATTTGAACGCATCCGTTTTTTGCTGCAAAACAAACGCGCCTGCCAATGCCTGTTGCAAGCGGATTTGCTGATGCAACAACTCGCCGCGTTCATCTTCACGCAACCAGCACCACAACGCCGCTGGCGTTGCTGGCAAACGCACTTTACTGCCTGCGATGCCGGTGAATTCGCGCAAGCCAGGTATGCCGACCTGTAAAAATCCGGCCAGCGAAGCACCGATGCCGATCACCAGATGTTCACCGTCAGCGAGCGTTTGTAATCGCTGCAAAGCCCCTCGTACCGCGCTCTGGCTCGCACTTTCCTGTAAAGCAAAACTCAGATACACCGCGTGCAAAGGTAAATCCTGCACGATTGCTGCCTGATGCTGCGACATAATTTTCTCCGTCTTTCTGTCAAAATTGATCAATGTCCACAGCATAACGTATGCCTCTTTTTTTGACAGTCATCGCTTTACAAAAGCCTTGTGAACATATTGATTTGGTGGGTACAATAAAAAAGGAAGTTCGCGCTTCCACGTCGCTCGGACGGTTCCGGGCGCTACGTTAACCACACACAAACTGATCATGACAAACACACTTACTCCGCCGGGCCGGGGTTCAACGGGTGAAAATACACCTGCATCCACGCCTGCTTCCTCGCCAAAATTTTCGTTCTCTCGCATCAATCGTCTGCCGCCTTACGTGTTCAACATCACGGCCGAACTCAAGATGGCCGCCCGTCGCCGTGGCGAAGACATCATCGATATGTCGATGGGCAATCCTGATGGCGCGACGCCAAAACACATCGTCGATAAACTCGTCGAAGTCGCGCAACGCCCCGATACGCATGGTTATTCGGCCTCCAAAGGCATACCGCGCCTGCGCCGTGCGATTGCGCGCTGGTATAAAGACCGCTACGCCGTCGATCTGAATCCTGATTCCGAAGCCATCGTCACCATAGGCTCAAAAGAAGGTCTGGCGCATCTGATGCTGGCGACGCTGGACAAAGGCGACACCGTGCTGGTGCCGAATCCGAGCTACCCGATTCACATCTACGGCGCGGTGATTGCCGGTGCCGATATCCGCTCGATACGCATGAGCCCGGATGTGGATTTTTTCAGCGAACTGGAACGCGCGATACGCGAAACTTATCCAAAACCGAAAATGATGATTTTCGGTTTCCCGTCGAATCCGACCGCGCAATGTGTCGAGCTGGAATTTTTCGAGCGCGTGGTGAAACTCGCCAAAGAACACAATATTCTGGTGGTGCATGATCTGGCGTATGCCGACATCGTGTATGACGGCTGGAAAGCGCCCTCCATCATGCAGGTGCCGGGAGCGCGTGACGTGGCGGTGGAATTTTTCACGCTGTCGAAAAGCTATAACATGGCGGGCTGGCGCATCGGCTTCATGGTCGGCAACAAAGAATTAGTCGCGGCACTGGCACGGATCAAGAGCTATCACGACTACGGCAGTTTTACGCCGGTGCAGGTCGCCGCGATTGCCGCGCTGGAAGGCGATCAGACCTGTGTGCACGAGATTCGCGATCAGTATCAGAATCGCCGCGATGTGCTGGTCAAAGGTTTGCACGACATAGGCTGGATGGTCGATAAGCCGAAAGCATCGATGTATATCTGGGCACATATCCCTGAACATTACCGTCATCTTGGCTCACTCGAATTCGCCAGACAAGTGCTGGAAAAAGCCAAACTCTGCGTTTCACCGGGCATCGGTTTCGGTGAATACGGTGACGACTATGTGCGCTTTGCGCTGATCGAAAACGAATCGCGCATCCGTCAGGCTTTGCGTGGTCTGAAGCACATGTTTAAAGAAGACGGTCTGATCGGCTAAACTATGGCTGATCTGTGACTGATAAAAAAGTAAGGGCAGATTGCCCTTACTTTTTTCCGGCAATCAGCGATAAGTAATACCAGCAACATCACGAACACCAGCGATATTTTTATCTTCACCAGATCAGCGCCAGGCATCTGTTGTGCGCGGTCCCACATGAAAACATCATCATGAGTCTATACTGGAGCAAGCTTGTACACACCCTGACACCGTATGTGCCGGGCGAACAACCCAAGCTGCAAAATCTGATCAAACTCAATACCAACGAAAACCCGTATCCGCCTTCGCCGAAAGTGCTGGCGGCAATAACGCAAGCCACCTCCGGCGATCTGCGTCTATATCCTGATCCGGGCTCAGACCGTCTGCGCGAAGTGATTGCTGATTATTACGGGGTCACACCGCAACATGTGTTTGTCGGTAACAGCTCAGATGAAGTGCTGGCGCACACGTTTCAGGCGCTGCTGAAACACGATAGCGACTTACTGTTTCCCGATATTACTTACAGTTTTTATCCGGTCTATTGCGGCCTGTACGACATCGCGTACAAAACCATTCCGCTGAATGCACAATTCCAGATTGACGTTGAGGATTATGCACAGGCAGATGGCGGCGCGATTATTTTCCCGAATCCGAATGCGCCAACCGGCTGCGCGCTTGGTCTGGCAAAAATCACTGAGTTGCTGAAGAATAATCCGCGCTCTGTTGTGGTGGTGGATGAAGCCTATATTGATTTTGGCGGCACCTCGGCCATCAGCCTGGTAGCGCAGTTTCCAAATCTGCTGGTGGTGCAAACCTTATCCAAATCGCGTTCACTCGCGGGCTTGCGGGTAGGGCTGGCGGTCGGTCATCCTGATCTGATCGAAGCGCTGAACCGCGTCAAAAACAGTTTCAATTCTTACCCGTTAGACAGACTCGCCGTCGCCGGTGCGATTGCGGCGTTTGAAGATCAGGACTATTTCAAACTGACCTGTGATGCCGTCATCAACACGCGACAAAAACTTACGGTACGTTTGCAGGAGCTCGGGTTTGAAGTCCTGCCTTCGGCGGCGAATTTTGTGTTTGCGCGTCACCCTGAACAAGATGCGGCAACGCTGGCGCAGCGCCTACGCGAGCGGCATATTATCGTGCGCCATTTCCGGTTGCCGCGGATAGAACAATTCCTGCGGATTTCCATCGGCACCGATGCCGAATCGCAATTGCTGATCGAAGCGCTGGAAGAATTGCTGGCGTAATCATTTTCTATCGCAACGAGCCAGCAACAGACAATTCAAACAAAAGCGGCGTGATTTCTAAGTAAGAAATTCACGCCGCTTTTTTTGCGCTGACAAATACGCTGTTCGCCGCTGCTGCGATTTTTAATCCGGCCAGAGCGACATCACCAGTTCTTCAATATTATCCGGGTTGCTGATTTTCTTTTTCGCAGCAGGCCAATCAGCTGGCTCGGGTACAGGTTTTCTGGTGAACACCGGCGTATCAATCGCCATCTTCATCGCAAACACAAAGATGCCGGTTTTTACATCTGGTGGCGGCAGTTTCTGCACGATATCGTAAATCTGATTATCAAAATATTCGTGCACCGTTGGCGTCATATCCAGCCAGGAATAGGTCGCCCCATCCGAGCGAATCGCGATCACGACATAACCGGTGCTGGGCGCGACTTTCGATTTTTTGAACGCTTTGTAAATCTGCGATTGCAGCGCCCGTGTGTAACGACCGAGGCTGTCCACATTGATGCCTTTTTGTTGCAGCACGCTTTCTGACTGAAAGAAATAAAACGCATCAAAACGCACATCTGCGGCCGACGCCAGCGTCGACAAACTCAGCAATACCGCTGCCAGCAGCCATCTCATGATGTCATCCTCATTTATTCACAAACACGCCTGCCGTGCGGTTTTTTTGCACATCGTTCCACGGGAACACTTTGCCATTCATCGCCACATGCACACCAGGTGGCAGCAACTGCGCAGCGGCGCAGGCGAAACCCAGATTGAACAAGGCATCGGAATTCGCAATTTCATACGGAATCATCGCACCGGTAAACACGATGGTTTTGCCCAGATTCGCCGCGCCCAGCACCTCAGCGGTTTCACGCATGGTGTCGGTGCCGTGAATAATCACGATCGCTTTTTCCGGCGCTGTCTGGCATGCCGCTAAGATGGTCTGACGGTGGCTGTCATCCATATCGAGCGAATCCATCAACATGCAGATGTCCAGCGCTACCGGCACCGTCAGCCGCGCACGGCGTATCACTTCCGGCAAATGGCTTTCGGCAAAACTTAGCTTGCCCGCGATTTCATCATAATGTTTATCAAAAGTGCCGCCGGTGGCGAGGATACGCAAGCTCATGGTGTGCCGGAAAAATGAAGTGTCAGAGGCTGTCATTGTAACGCGCCAGGCGGTGTGCTGAAAGCTGCTACACTTGCGCCTCATCATCGCTGACCTGTTTTTTCTGTCCCACGCACCATCATGAAAACGATCGCCCCCGGCACTGTTATCTTTCACCGTCATCGCGGCTACGGCGTGCTGACGACGGTGAATCTGCTGACCGGCTGGGTCGCCGCCCGTTTTGGCGATGAAAAGCGCACCCTTGATCTGAACTTATCCACAGACGACATTCAACATGCCGACGGCAGCGCGATACTGTTTCGGCGCGACCCGCCGGAACGCATGCCGCAAGCGCGCCTGATGGCGATGGTGCGCGAATTGCACGCCGCCGGTTATCAAAAACTGTATCTGTATATCTGGCCGAAAGCCTCCGGCCTGCATTGGCGCTGGCAGTTATTCACAGGCACGCGCAACTGGATGCAACGCCCCTGCCGCGAAGGCTGGTATGGTTCCGGCGCTGACTATATTTTTAATCCGGTGATGGGCTGGGGCGATGCGCCCGGTGCCAGCAGCGCCGAACTGAGTCAGGCGCTGGCCCAGTTCGACCCCGCCGGATTGGCGCAGGCATTGGGCCGCGACGAAGATCACAGCGCCTGGTTTGCCGACGTCTGCGATGCGCTGCTGCCCGATTACGCCTACAGCCTCGGTGCCGACACCGCCGACAACCCGCTGCCGCTGTATCTGCCCGTCATTGGCGTGCGCCAGCGCCAGCCCGCGCTGGAACGGCAATTACCGTATCCACCCGGCTGGGAACGCACCTGGAGCCCCGACAGCCTCGCCCGCCGCCACCAGCAACGCGCCGTCGTGCGCCACGATGTGATTCCGTCCGGCTGGAGCCTGCCCATCGATTTTTAAACAGTGTCGGCAGATATACTCCCCCCTGTTTTTAACAAAACACCCCAAATCTCAGCATCAACATTGGGCTGTAAAATATACTGGGAAGAGTATTTTCAACGCCTGTAGCGGCCTGATGGCAGCACAATGTGCGCCACCGTTTACACAACAATGAGCACGACAATGCAGGCCTCGACGCAAGCGCGGTAAAACCGCAGCCACCACCACTGCCGATAACGCCGAATTCAGCAGCATCCCCGCCAGAGGACGACCCTGCCACCGCACAAGGAACACAACATGAACTGGCTCATCCTCATCGCCGCAGGCTTGTTTGAAATCGTCTGGGCCATCGGCCTCAAATACACCGAAGGTTTTTCCCGCTTCTGGCCTAGTGCCTTGACGCTGGCGGCGATGGCAGTGAGCGTGGGCTTACTCGGCATCGCCATGAAAGGCCTGCCAGTCGGCACCGCCTACGCAATCTGGGTCGGCGTCGGCGCCGTCGGCACCGCGATTCTGGGCATCATCCTGTTCGGCGAATCCGCCAACCCGGCCCGCCTGCTCAGCCTCGCCCTGATCGTCTGCGGCATCATCGGGCTGAAACTTTCCACGCCTGCTTGACTTATCTCGCCAAAATGCGCCTGTGCATAAGGCCGGATTTACGCACAGGTGCATCTGGCAAGCGCGAGTACATCAGCCTCAAAAATATAGGCGAACAACCCGAATTCTGCATACTCCCCCCTGTTTTTAAGAATACACCCTAAATCCCGGCACGAACATTGGGCTTGTAGAAATACCCTGGGGAGTATATTTTTGGCGTTTTGAGGCAATGGGACGTGATGGACTAGATTACCGAGGGCAGATGGACAATGCCAGACTCAGGCTGATGCGATGATTGTTGAAGGAAGAAGGCTGGGAATTGGGATTCAACGTTCTAGGTAACGGGCTGGCTGGAGGCGGGCGAAGCCCGCTGTAAGCCAGTCCCAGTTGACCGAATTGTTAGAGCTAGTATTCATACCGTTGGGCACCGAATACCTTAGACCAAAACCTGCTAGGTTTTGGACGAGTAAAGGAAGCATATATGGCCCCTGCATCAGCAAGAGCCTCAGGATCAGTGGACTTCAATTCCCCTTTTTTCTTCAATTCAACGGCATGTGATGTAAATTTTTCAACGTTTTTCTTGTGCCGCCCAGGCTCGGCAAAATAATCAATGAAACTTTGAAGCGCTATCATAACCGCTCCAATTAATAGCCCAATACCAACAAGAATGCTTAAGGCTACAAAAACATCACGCCACTGCTGATAACTTATTAGTGTGTCTTCTTTGCTGAGGCTGACTACTGACATTTCAGGTGCTTTTTCGCCATCAAAAACAAAAACGGCATGGTAATACTCTGATTGGTTTTGCTTTGGAAGAACCTTTATTCTGAATTTCTTGACAAGAGGGTCGTTAGTTGGAATTTCTTCAACCGCTTGGGACTGAGGAATTCCTGCTGGAGCAATGACCCCACCGGAAACTAAATTTGGTGATGATTTTGCATCATCAACAGAGAACATGAGATCGACATCGTTATGCTGTTTTTGAGTGCGGTTGTATATTCCAAATTCGACAACGCTGATATTTTTTAGTGGTTTATTGTTGTAAGCCATGGCTAGCCCTTGTTGTCCGAGCGGTGCCGATAGGTAGCCATTCTTATATGCCCTTTGGTACTCCAAATCACTGACGAACCATTTTTGTCCACCCCAAAGTAACAAAGCCCCAACTAAAGCGGCGGTTATTCCTTTTACTGCCTCACCGAAGGCATGCTTTTTGTAATCGTTCACTGCTGCTCCCTTGGTTGATTGGCTCTAACTTGTTTTAAAGTGCAAAATGGCAAAATATCAGTTCGATGAAAAACAAGCAACAAGTTTTAATGTGTCGCAAGTCCTTATCTGGTCTAGTTTTTTTTCGTTATACTGATTAAAAATACAGCATAACAACAGGAACCTGCCTACGTTTGTCGCAGGCTCAAATATTTCGGGTTATCACATCAGTTTGGCGCACAGACGCATGCGCCCAAATCCGTGGGGAAAATGCTCTCATTCTACATACTCCCCCCTGCTTTTAAGAAAAACCCCCAAATCCCTGTATCAACATTGGGCTTGTATACATACCCCGGGGAGTATATTTTTAGCGTTTTGAAGGCTTCGGACGCAGCAGGTTAGATCGCCGGGGGCGGATAGACCATGCCGGGCTCGCCTTGCTGTGCCGCGCTACGACCGTGGCAGTGCCTGCAGCATGGCGACGCGGTTGCCTTCGGTGTCGAGGAAGGAGACGTAGGTGCCGACGCCCGGGATATTCATGGGCTCGCCGAGTATGCTGCCGCCTGCGCTGATCACTTTGGCGATGGCGGCTTGCAGGTTATCGACCGCGATGACGACCGATGGCTGCTGCGCCGGGCTGTCCGGTGTTTTCTCGAAAAAGCCGCCGTTGATGGTACCGGGCTGCGTGGGTCGTCCATCGGCGGTTTCGCAGGTGTTGGCAACGACGTAATTGCTCATCGCGGGGCCGAGCGCCTGTGTCTGCCAGCCAAAGGCGGCGCTGTAAAATTCCGCCACGCGGGCAGCGTCTTGATACGGCATTTCAAAGTGGATGACTGGATTCATCTTTCGCTCCTTCGCTCAAAAGGCATTTGTGATCGTGATGTTTTTACCGCGTCGCATTTGGCATGAAGCCTGAGCTGCAAATTCAGCGGATGGCAAACCGCCGCTATCTGGTGATCCGCTGAAATGATCACTCAGGTTTGTTTCAGAACGGGATGCGGCAGTTAATCAGGCAGCCGGACAACCAGTTCCATTTCCACCTGCAGATCCGGTGCCGCCAGCGCCGCCACGCCGATGCCGGTCACACAGGGTTGCGCGCCTTCAAAGGTGGTCAGAAACGGTGGCATCAGTTCTTCCATGCGTTCAGGCGTCAGGTTGACCAGATAAACACGCGCCAGCACCACATCGTGCGGCGTGGCGCCGACGGCGTCCAGTGCGGCTTTGGCATTCAGCGCGACGAGCTGCATTTGCTCGGCCAGCCCAGCTGGCACCGGCTGACCATCTGCCCGCCACGCGACTTGGCCGGAGATATACGCCATGCGTCCCGGCGTAACGATGGATATTTGTGAATAGCCCATATCGCCGGCGTTTGGCAAGGTCGGTGGGTTCAGGCGGACGATGGATTGCGTCATGGTTGCTCCGGTGGGTAAATTTCAGAGGGTGTCGGGCGCATCGCTGCGCCCCGGTGTGTGGCGCACGCTCAGTGGGTAACCGGGCGCGCGCACGGTGCTGCCATTACTTCATTTGCGCCAATGCGCCATGCAGATCAGCGTTGCCCCAGTGCTCGGCATACTGGCCGTTACTGATGCGGACGATGTCGGTCACGTTGATGCGAATGCGACGCCCGGTGGGCGGGACGCCGAGAAACATGCCTTGGTGCGTGCCGGAAATCGTCTTGCGGGTGACGACTTTGTCGCCTTCGGCGATCTGATCGTGTAACTCGACCGTCAGATCGGGCAGGGCTGGCCGCAGGACGTTAGTAAAAAAGGCCGCGAAACCATCGCGCCCATTGGGCGTGCCGGGTGGCGCAGTATGGTTGACGAAGTCGGCAGCCACCAGCTCATTGAAGGCCTGCATATTGCCTTGCTCAATGACTTCACGATTGAAGCGTGCGACGATTTGTTTGTATTCAGAAAGAGTATTCATAGCAATATCGACATTAGTCAGCTCGAACCTTGATTGAATTTAACAAAAATAAAGCTTAACTCTGGGTGTAAAAAAGACATTTTTCCCCATTGCCTTGTAAGCGACATGGAAGCTTGCCGCAAACAATTATACTGTATTTATATACAGCGCAATTGTATGAACAAAAATCATCATCACACCACAGGCGAACAGCCCGAATTCTGCATACTCCCCCTAATTTTTAAGAAAACGCCCTTAATCTCAGCATAGACATTGGGCTTTTAGACATACCCGGGGAAGTATATTTTTGGCGTTTTGGGGGTGTGGGGTGCGGTGAATTGGATCACCAAGGGCAGATGGATAATGCCGGGGTCAGGCTGATGCGATAATTGTTGAAGGAAACTTGAGACTTTGGAAAAGAACGTTTGAGTTCAACGGCAGAGGCGACAGAGCGACACCGTGCAAAGTTAACTTGCCGAGTTACGGCAAGGTTTAACGAACAGCGCCATGCAGCATTGAAAAGACAATCGCCAACAGGATCAGGAAGGCGGCTGAGTCCAGAAAGTCAATTTCTTTCAGTCCAAAGACCGAGGGCAAAACACGATTCCAACAAATCTTGAAAGTCCAGACGAGCAAAGCAAGCATTAATGGTCCGATGACCAAAATTGGAATCGTGCCAATAGCAAATTGCACAACAGAATCAGACATTAAACTTCCTTTTTTGATAATAGAAACTCAGGCCACTCGTTCACTTAATGTGCAACAGGTCAACTGACGCACAGATACATGCCTGACTTGTTTTAAATCAACATTAACACAATGATGTATATATAGCAATTAAGTTTCAATCGTCTTAAGAGGCGCATCCAGCAAAAGGCAGCACATCATGCCGTCAAACCCGCGAAAAGCTGCTCACATTCTGCATACTCCCCCCTGTTTTTAAGAAAATACCCAATATCCCTGCATGAACATTGAGCTTGCAAACATACCCCTGGGAGTATATTTTTGGCGTTTTGAGGGTGTGGGAGGCGTTGGATTGGATCACCGAGGGTGTGCAGGCGATGTGTGGTCAGCTTGGTGCGATTATTGTTGAAGGGAACAGGCGAATTTTTGATTCAAGGTGTGAGATGACAAGCGTGACCCAGCTTGCGGGGCACATTCATTCGGCTGACGGGCGCACGCCTGTTTGCACGCCGCCCGCTAGTACGGGAGGCTGGCTGACCAGCAGCGTCTGTCCATAGGTCGTCGGCAGTGATCGATCCCGCAGACAGACCCGGTCGTGTTCCGGGTAGGTGATGTGATCGACCGGTGCGCGTGTTCCCACGACCAGACAGCAGATTTGCGAAGAACTCCGGTTCTCTAAGTCCCGCCGCATTTATTCACTGCCTCTGCAACATGCGCCGCCATCTCGAACGTCATCCGGGCATTATTACGGCTTGCTCACGACCTTTATTTGCAAATCGTTTAGATAACCATGAATGTTCGTGGTGTGACCAAAAATAAACCGGGAGACAAAACGGTAAACGGGGTTATAAACCTCACCGTCCTCGGTAATAGTGAGGGTAACTCCCTCAGGGCCAGCTTCTAGTTCAAGTGTCCACGTGCCGCCAAAAGGAAGTTTTGGATCAGCGATCCGCCTTACAAGGCGTTTGTTGGGAATAGACTCCACCGTCTCATAGGGAATACCTTCACCATGAGAATCGGTTTCTTTCCATACGGTCTGCCCGTTCGTATCGGGTAGACGCTCAACCGCACGGACACCACTGCGCCATGTGGGGTAAGCACTATAGTTTGTGATGATTTCCCACAGTTGTTCGGTACTGACACGAAAGCGGGCTGATTCACTGACACGGTGCTTTTCTGGTAGCAGCAGGCCAACAACGACAAGCAAAGCGACAAGCGCCAGAAGACCGACAACCAAACCAACTATCCATTTCATTTTTTTCCCCTTTTAAAGTGTGTACGAAAACTAAATGAATGATGCTTAAGGTTTGAGATGAGAAGCGGTGCCTTGCTTGCTGGCAGCCCACTGATTTGTATGTTCAGGCAGCGTTACTCATTAGAAGTTTTTTTTGAAGTATGGATTAATGTGAGTTTCTTACCAGCTGAGTTCAATTTCCAAAACTCTATCAAAAAAAGGCGCTGCGCTCTCGATTATTTACCCAATCTAATTTGGCTTTCGCTGGCCACCAGATTGCGCTAGCACTTCAGGATATTGAATTCGCTTTTTGTCGCGGTATTCAACCAGCTTCTCAAATTGGGCGCTCTCGAATAATTTTCCACATTGATCAATAACGTTTTTATCCCAAGCAATTTTGAAACCTTCAATAACATTATTAATACGGTATATCACCCTAAATGCTACGCAGGCGGGCCCGCTTGAATGAGGGATCAGGAATCGCTTGGGTCCGGCTCATAGACGTCTTTGAAGGCGAGCATTTCGTGCAGTCTTTCCTCGTTCCTGCCAGGAAAACCACACCGTTTGGCGAAATTGTCAGTGTCCTTGAAGGTACCGAAGAGTCGATCCCAGATCGTCAGGTCGCCGAAGTTGAAGTTGTGAACATCTAGTTGATGGTGAATCGAGTGATGCTCAGGCCGCTGCAAGAACCAGCCGAGCCACCTTGGCGTGCGGATATTCGAGTGGTAAAAATACTCGCCAGCGGCTCCGAAAAAAGAGGTCCACGCCCCGGCTAGCGCTGATCCCCCGAAGACGCAGTAGATGAGGAAACCCGTCAGGATAGAATCGGCTGCGATCTCGACAGGGTGCTTGTAAAAGGAAGTGAGAACTTCAATGCGCGCGGGGCTATGGTGAATCTGGTGGAACGCCAACCAAAAGCCGTTAGCATGTCGCAGGCGATGCCACCAATAAAAGATGAACGTTCCGACGAACCAGTAGAACGCTTCCTCCAGAATCGGGCTATCCCAATGCCCGAGGTTGAGAAGAGCATGATCCCTGAAATATTTGTTCCATACGAGACCGCCGACACCGACCAACGTCAACTGCATGACATTCATCAGCGCTGCTCGCTTGTACCAGCCGCGAACGTGAGGCAAAGCGCGACCCGGGCGAATTCGCTCAAATAGAAAGAACGCCAATGTCACAACGCAGATGAGCGAAGCCGGAAGGAGTTGTTCGAGGAGCTGCAAGGGAACGATGTCGATTTCCATGACGCCTAAGGTTGAGTTATCCACATCAACGGCTTCATCGTTGATTCCTTGTTGAACATTAAATTAAGACGCATCGCCATCATCTCCTCCGACATCAAAACCATCCGTAGAACTTGTGCCCGAGATGTAGTGCCGATCGCCCGAATCGCCAGGCACATCATCCAATGCATCGCGTAATTTTCGATCACGTGATGCATCCCAAATGAGACATGTGCCAATGATCAATAAAATACAGGCACCAAAGAACCATTCCAGCCCCAGCAACCGATAGCCTATTGTCCCCAACGTAGCACCTGCGCCGCAGAAAATCATTCCAACGATGTCTTTAATGGTCATAGCGTTTTAAGGTATGGAGGTTCCCGACACAGATGCGGCTTTATAGCGCAGCGTCCGGTGAACCTCAGGGTTAGGCTACATTTTTCGAGAGCAGCGGTTTAACAACTTCAGCCACCGCGCTGCCAAGGATCAAATGCTGTTCAAGATCAAGATGCACGCCATCGACCTTGCTTGATGTGACGACGCTGCCAGCATCGAAGAAATGGCAACCCGCTTCTTCGCACACAGTCCAGTAGGCGGCGGACAAACCAACGCACTTAACGTCGCCACCCGCGAATTTTGGTGCAATCGGCCCTTTCGGTATTCTGATAGGCGGCGGTGCAACGACAAGAATTTCTGGCACGGGCATGCCTGGCTCGATGGGCGCTGTGCGGATGGCGGAGACAAGCGCACTGATACCCTGAGATGAATGCCAGGCGTTGTGCTCGTGCATAGACTGGAAGTCATTTGTGCCGAGCATCAGAACAACAAGCGCAAGCGGCGAATGCATTTCGATTCGTTGAGCCAGCCCTACAAGCCCGTTCCGCCCTGGTTTGTAGGGATCGTCCCATGCAGTACGCCGACCGTTCAGGCAATCTTCGATGACACGAACCTTCTGACCTGCGGAACAGAGGGACATTTCCATGACGCCTGGCCAGCGCTGCTCAAACAGCAGGCGCTTTCGCGTCGTTGGGACTATGCCCCAGGACAAAGAATCAGAGTAGACAAGGATGTTTTGCATGGCGGGCCAGTGTAATTGATTGTCCAGTTAGGAATCTCTAGCCACATAGGGCACGGATTTTTTGCTCGAACTTTGGGAATTCGGATTGAGCATCTTTAATTATTTCCGAAACTTGCCTTCTAGGTGTTGTCGCGTACTTATTGGCAAACGCTAGGAAGTCTTCGTTTGATGAGCGTTCGTCGTCCGGGTACGCAACCGCCTCATATGGACCATGGTTGTTACCCAGAAGCCATAGATAATCGGAAAAATTTGAGGCAACTATCCCCAACTCTCCTTCAGAACCAAAAAATACAATGGGCTGTTCGATCAGACTCTTGTTCTCCCGAGCAGGCCATATGGCGGCGTAACCACCAGTACCATCCTGTCCGAAGATCAAATAGTCATCACAGTCGGAGTTCTGGTTTCCGGTCCAAGCTTTGAACCAGTCTTGAACGTCCATGCGGGAAGTGAACTCTTGGTATGGCTCGAAGTCGATGCCATCTCCATCGGCATAGTCAAATTCAAGCTTATGAAGCTCACGCAATATATCTGGGAATATTCTAGAAAGCGACATTTGACACCTATGAGTAATTGGGAACGCCTGACGTTTGAATTCAGCGGGCACCTAAGGCGATCCGCAGGAATAATGGGTTAGGGCTCATTGTTCTCAATGTACCCTGCTGATTTTGCGAAGTGGTAAGTTAAAGCCACAAGACCGACATACCCATAGCCCACGACAAGTATATAAGCGGCAAAAGGAAGTAAGGGGTCCCAATTGCCGATTAAGGCTGGGTTTGACAGACGTTCGAAATAGCAATTGATTAACCACCCAGCTGCTTGGAAAGGAATAAAAAGAACCGGCACCCATCGCGCTAACCTCTGAATACTCTCGGCGGATTTGAGGCGACCAATAGCAATATAAAGAATGGCTGCAAAGATGGCGTATTGAACACCGCCGAAACCCAATGTAAAAAGCAAGAGTGTGCCGATTCCAAACGGTAGGAAGGGCAACGGAAGCAGTATTGGAGCAAGCAACGAGAGTCGGTAGAAGCGTACAGGGGTCATATTCACCATAATGTAGAGCTAACAGGCGCTGTGCGGCCTTTTCGCGTAGCGTCCAGAGAGCGAAGCGAACGGGGTTGATCGGCGGGTTAGCTCACACGAACTCAAGCTTTTTCGCCAAACAGATCAAGGCTATTGAGACATCGTTTCATGGCCTCGTCTGCCTTGGTTTCGTCAAGTGATGTTATGACGACGACAATAATCGAATTGGCATCTTTCTCGGTGGGCTCATGAAAAACGGTAGCGTCATGATCAGAAAGGTAGCGCGGTAAGTCGTTTGGAAAGTTTCTCAGCGCCTCGGAAATTTGGTGGGGATTTTTCAACGAACGAAAAGGATCGTCATGCGACCGGCCGTTATATTCGTAATACACGCGATAGGCGAGTCTATTCACTTGGATTTCCTTTGAGTAACAGAAAAAGAACGTTACCCGTGGTGGTTGAATCCCCAGCGGCAGCCATTGGCTGTCTCGACTGGACCGAGACGGGTTATGCAGTATTGCGACTTTCCAAGTAGCTACGAACACCCTGCGCGGAGTTAAACGGCGCTGGTGATTCAAACGTGAGCACCTCCTCCAGCGCTTCCGTCAGTATTGCATGGTGATCTGCTTCTGCAGGTACCAGATTGTAAGTACCGTTTCGCACAACGAAGAATCCTCGCTTGTTTGGAACTGTGAATTGCGGTTCGAGCGGTTCGCCACGGTCGCTCCAAAAAAGCCACACTGCAGCCGCCACATCAAGGCCCTCACAGTATCCCACTGCGTCCAGCTCACTCGGGAATGCGATCAGAGTTCGTTCCTCAGTTTCTACAGCGAAGATCATGCGGCATAACGTTAAGTTGACGGACTAACGCGGGCTGCTTTGCGGCAGTCCCGCTCGAACGTTAGGTTGGGCATCATTTACACCCTCCCTTTGATTTTTTGGTTCCGCATCCCGTCGAACAATCACCCACATTTGGCGAGGGCTGAACAGCCGTGATGCCAGCTTGTTTATGATTGGCTTTTCGAGCCCAGTTTATTATGGAAACGGCTTCGGCCTTTTCTTCCTCTGAATATCCAGTTATTAAGATACGGACGCCATTTTCATACATCCTGCGCGCTAATTTGGGTGCGATGATGTGCAATAACGGCCCATCTTGCTCAAGCAAAATGAAATACTCAAAGGAAATAACTGGTGCACCATTTACTTGATTCTTTGTCGGTTTTGGATTGATGCCAACCCAATTAATTTTTCGGTCAATTCCATCTGCGCGTGGGTCTGTACCAATGCCACCAACTCCGATTACCGCGTCAAAATGGTAGCCTCTAACTTGACCCATGCATCCATGGATGCCAAAGTGCCCACTACTATCTGGGTCGCCTGTGTGTGTTCGCTTGTAGGTCAGAATTCGCACGGATACGTTACCTTGATGCCCAACTTCTATTTAATCTAACGAAAGTGAAGCTTAACCAGGAATGTTAAAAAAGACAATTTTCTTCAAATGCCTTGAAACCATCGAATGTAGCTCAATTGCTTCGCTATTGCTCACTCTTCAGGTCAGGTGCCAATGGCGGGAGTATCTCGATGTTTCTGAGCCATTGTTCAACCAGCATCGGCCATGACGAAATGGGATGGGGATTGCGTCGCAGGCCGAAAGCATGGCCGCCTTTGGCGAACAGGTGAACTTCTGTTGGAACGCCCGCTTCGTTCAGTGCTTTCGCATACAGCGTGCTGTTGCAAATCTTGTCCACCGGGTCGTCCCACGCTTGCAGTAAAAAAGTAGTCGGCGTTTGCGCGGTGACTTTGATTGAAGGGTCGAACGTGGCACCAGCGCGGCAGAGGTGACCCGGATAAAGTGCGATCGCATAATCAGGCCGGGCGCTGAGTTGATCGGCAGCATCCACAGGCGTGTAGCTAGGCTTGACGATGTTGCTGGTTTGCGCGACGAGATAACCACCGGCAGAGAAACCGATGACGCCGATCTTGTGAGGCTCGATCTCTAATTCCTTTGCATTGGCGCGCACCAGCCTGATGGTTCTTTGCGCATCCTGCAGCGCCAAAGGAACCTTGGGTGTGATGTGGCAATTGCAGTCTTTATCCCAGTAGTGGTTACCCTTAGGCACGCGGTATTTCAACAAAACACATGTCACGCCCTTGGCCGTGATCCAGTCGCAGATCTCGGTGCCTTCCAGATCGATTGCGAGGATGCGAAATCCGCCACCCGGAAACACTACCATCGCCGCGCCGGTATTCACACCTTTGGGCGGGAAAATCGTCATCGTTGGGGTGCTCACATCCAGAATCTCCGTGTATTCACGCCCCGGTGCCACCTCGGGGGGCTGTTTGATTTGAACCGTCTCAGGCACGTGAGGCCGCTTTGACCTATCCGGCGCACCATTTGGCCAGATCGCGATTTGCTGCAAACCAGGAGGCGGCTCCCACACGCTCGCCGCCGAGCCCAGTGCCTGACGCGGATCGGGCAAACCAGCATTCGCGCCGCTGGCGACGACAACGAAGAGCATCAACAAAAAGAGCCAGTATCGTTTCATCGCAAAAACCTTCGTGTGAGTCTATCGTGTGAGTAGAGTAAGCCAGTGTGTTTTAACTTAGAAAATACGCCTGTGCATAACGCCGGATTTACGCACAGGTACACCCGGCAAGCGCGAGTACATCTGCCTCTAAAATACAGGAAAACAACCCGAATTCTGCATACTCCTCCATTTTTTTAAGAAAACACCCTAAATCCCTGCATGAACATTAGGCTTGTAGACATACCCCGGGGAGTATATTTTTGGCGTTTTGAGGCTGTGGGAGGTGGTGGATTCGATCATCGAGGGCAGATGGACAATGCCAGACTCAGGCTGATGCGATGATTGTTGAAGGAAGAAGGTTGGGAATTGGGATTCAACGTGTGAGTTCAGCGGGCGCCGTAGGCGATCCGCTGCAACGACGGGTTAGGCCTCATTGAGCTCTTTCTCAACTTGCCGAATCAGCCAAGCAACTGTGGCCGGATTCATCTTGCCCTGTCCCCAGTGGGTGCTAGTGGTACCGGTAAAACGCGCCGCAGTGGCCTTTAAGCGAGAGTCGAAATCGTCGCTCACTATTAGTCTTTCAAACGGTTTTCTCTTGTAGATAAGCTCAAACTCGCGAAGGCCGCGCACCTGCCAGTAAGTTCCATAGAAGGGAGTGGCGTGGGCGCGCAACCAGGTCCACATGAATTCGCTATCGGCTACGTTTGGTGCTTCAGCGTGGCACTGTCCACACAACAATACAAGATTGCTAGGTGCATCCGATCCGCCCAAGGCTCGAGGAATAATGTGACACCGCTGAAGTCTCCGCTTGCCTGCACATCGCCAGCAAAGGAGGTGCGCTTCAGCCCAGTCGACCGACAATCCGCACTCGGACTCTCTTTGTGTCCAATAATCGACAATCTCGCGAATGGTCGTGTCCATGAGGCCTAACGTGTTTTAATTTTCATTTTGCAACATTAACCGTTAGTGATCGAAATATCAACATATTGCAATCCCCTTGAAAACCGCATGAACATTGACTTCATTTGTTTATACTGATAATTAATACAGTATAAACAAATGAACAAAAGCATCATCCCTCAAAAACCGCGCTTGCTGGATCAGGAGCACGAACGTTTGCCTTATCAGCATGACCGCTTATCGGCTGAAAACGTGTATGTGTACCAGATACGTTTCTTCCTTCGCTGGTGAAAACTCACACGTTCTGCCGCCACATCGCGTACCGCCGCTGATTGTGGATATATCCAATCTTATCCACACCCCACCTTCACCCCTGCAATAAATTAGTCGGTGTTCCGGCGGCGAAATTCAGGATGTTTTGAAATGCGGCGGCGAAATAGAGTTCGTAGCTGTCTTGTTCGACGTAGCCGATGTGCGGTGTGACGAGGACGTTTTCACGGTGCAGCAGCGGGTGGTTTTGCGGTACGGGTTCGGTTTCAAAGACGTCGATGGCGGCGAAACCGGGGCGGCCAGCATCGAGTGCGTGGACGAGGGCGTCTGGTGCCAGCAGTTCGGCACGGCTGGTGTTGACGAACAGGGCATCCGGTTTCATGCGGGCCAGGTCGTCTGGCTGCACGATGCCGCGTGTAGCGTCATTCAGGCGCAGGTGCAGGGTGACAATGTCGCTGTCGGCAAAAAACGCCTCGCGCGAAGCGGCGGCCTGATAACCGTCTTGCACTGCTTGTGCGCGGCTGGCTGCGCTGCCCCAGATGATGACGTGCATGCCAAACGCGGTGGCGTAACTGGCGATGCGTTTGCCGATTTTGCCATAACCCCAGATGCCGAGGCGGCGTTGATTTAAGACTCTGCCGAGGCGATTCTGTGCGGGCTGGACGGAGGATGCCTGCCAGGTTCCCTGTTGCAGTAAAGACGCGTAATTGGTGAGGCGGCGCGAGGCGGCCATGATCAGCGCCCAGGTCAGCTCGGCAGGGGCAGTGGCGTCGCCCACGCCTTCGGCAATGGCGATGTTTTTTTCTCTGGCGGCGGTGAGGTCGATGTGTCCTGCGACTTTGCCGGTTTGCGAGATGAGTTTTAAATTCGGCAGGCGTTGCAGCAGGGCGCGCGGAAAGCGGGTGCGTTCGCGGATCAGCACGAGTGCATCAAACGGGGCGAGGCGTATCGCCAGTTGGCCTATGCCGACGGCGCTGCTGCTGAATACTTTGACTTCATGGTCTTTGAGCATGGCAAAGCACTGACAATGCCGCACGACATCCTGGTAATCATCGAGGATGGCAATCTTCATGATTTTTTTTCCTTATAGAGCGCCACTGTTGAAACAGTTTCACTTTCAAAAACAGTACTACTGTGATAATAAATCTGATGTGAACTGCACCCAAATGGGCGCGTCCGTGTAGAATATCCGGTTACGTAGCTTTTTGATTCTTCCGTCCGCCTACCGCGCCGACGCAAGCTGGCATCGGGATCATCGTCCCGGTGGCCTATTATCCGACAGAACCGCCGCCATCGTGTTCGCCTTGCTGGAGCTGGGAATTTCCCCATTCGTGCTCGCATCGCCTGACTTTCTAATGACGACCCTGCCGCGCTGCTACCCCGGTTTTTTTATTGCAATCTTATTGGAGTCAGTATGAGTCAAACAACCACTAATGACAGCGCGGCCATCGGCGCAACAATTAATGCGCCCGCGTATGTCAAACATCAGAAGCTGATCAGCTGGATCGCTGATATTGCTGCGCTGACGAAGCCAGACAATATCGTGTGGTGCGACGGCACACAGGAAGAATATGATCGCCTGTGCGCGCAAATGGTTGCCAGCGGCACCATGAAAAAACTGAATGATGCAAAACGCCCAAACAGCTATCTGGCGTGTTCTGATCCTACCGATGTGGCGCGTGTGGAAGACCGCACTTTCATCTGTTCTGAGAAAAAAGAAGATGCGGGCCCGACCAACAACTGGATGGCACCGGCAGAAATGCGTGCGACGCTGAACCCGCTGTTCGATGGCTGCATGAAAGGCCGCACGATGTACGTGGTGCCTTTCTCTATGGGCCCGCTGGGTTCACCAATCGCGCATATCGGCGTTGAATTGTCTGATTCGCCGTATGTGGCAGTGAACATGCGCATCATGACGCGTATGGGCAAAGCGGTGTATGACGTGCTGGGTACAGATGGCGATTTCGTTCCTTGCGTGCACACCGTCGGCGCACCGCTGGCAGCTGGTCAGCAAGACGTGGCGTGGCCATGCAATGCGACGAAATACATCGTGCATTATCCTGAAAGCCGCGAAATCTGGTCGTTTGGTTCTGGTTACGGCGGCAATGCGCTGCTGGGTAAAAAATGCTTTGCGCTGCGTATCGCTTCGACCATGGGCCGCGATCAGGGCTGGCTGGCAGAACACATGCTGATTCTGGGTGTGGAATCACCGGAAGGTAAAAAACATTACGTGGCAGCGGCGTTCCCATCGGCTTGCGGTAAAACGAATTTTGCGATGCTGATTCCGGCAATCAAAGGCTGGAAAGTCACAACCATCGGTGACGATATTGCGTGGATCAAACCAGGTAAAGATGGCCGCTTGTATGCGATCAACCCGGAAGCAGGTTATTTCGGCGTGGCACCGGGCACCAACACGGCAACGAATTCAAATTGCATGGCATCGCTGACAGCCAACACGATTTTCACTAACGTCGCGCTGACTGACGACGGTGATGTCTGGTGGGAAGGCATGACGAAAGAAGCGCCAGCGCATCTGATCGACTGGCAAGGTAAAGACTGGACGCCAGCCATCGGCAAAGAAACCGGCCGTAAAGCAGCGCATCCAAATGCGCGCTTCACTGTCGCTGCAACACAAAACCCTGTGATCGATGCTGCATGGGATGATCCTGCTGGTGTGCCGATTTCTGCATTCATCTTTGGTGGCCGTCGTTCTACGACAGTGCCATTGGTAACAGAAGCACGTAACTGGATCGAAGGCGTTTACATGGCGGCGACCATGGGCTCTGAAACTACTGCGGCGGCGGCTGGTCAGCAAGGCGTGGTACGCCGTGATCCATTCGCGATGTTGCCATTCATGGGTTACAACATGAGCGACTATTTCCAGCACTGGCTGGATATGGGTAAGAAAATCGATGCGATCGGCGCGACTTTGCCATCGATCTACTGCGTGAACTGGTTCCGTACTGATGAAAACGGCAAATTTGTCTGGCCGGGTTTCGGCGACAATATGCGCGTGCTGAAATGGATGCTGGAACGTATCGAAGGCAAAGCCAACGGCGTTGAACACGTATTTGGTGTGACACCGAGCTTTGATGATCTGAACTGGGATGGTCTGGAATTCACTCAGGAACAATTCCACACGATCACATCGATTGACGTCACCGCCTGGGAAGAAGAGCTGGTATTGCATACCGAGTTGTTTGAAAAACTGGCGTATCGCCTGCCGGCAGAACTGGAAGCAACCCGTGTGGCGTTGAAAAACCGCCTGAGCATGTAAGTTTCTCAGCGCAATAAATTCAGCCCGGTAAAAAAGCGCGACGATGTCGCGCTTTTTTTATATCGATGCAAATCAAGCTGTGATAAGTGTTTATCCGTTTTGACCTGACCAGCACAGCAAAAATACTGACGCTAATAATCACGCCGACAGCAGCAGAGCACGTAAAAAAAGCCGCTACGAATCAGCGGCTTTTTTGAGACAAATCGGGTCGGTCAACGTGCAATTAACGTACAATTTTCGGCAGTTGTGGTGCTTTGACTGTTAAGCCATTCTGCACGGTGACGTCATCAGACACTTGCTGTATCGCTGCAATACTGATGCCCTGTGTACGACGCTTCAACACAGCAGGTTTGCTCAGGCTGCGTGAAATTTTCTGAATCACAGGCAACGCCATGTAAGCCAGTGGAAATGCGATAGGCCAGGTCGTCAGCCATGCTTCCATCCACGATGCGAAGAAGTCGTTAGTCAGACCAACCCACAACAAACGCAAGATGGCAGTGACGATTAAGGTCAGCAAACCTGTCATCAGCAGACTTGGCAACATTGATGCCAGACTTCTGGAACCAGCGACTTCACGCGGTGTTGTACGCTGGTAAGCTGGGGTATAGGCAGACATGGTTAACTCGCTGTACACTGGGCTATGTTGCATTGCAAAATTGTTGATTAACCGCGAGCCGCAAGTGCGCGCAGCTCAGCGGCCATGTTAGGCGAAGTGCTGTCGAGTTCGTTGGCGATATTGCGAACGGCCAGCATGCTGCGCAAATTGCGCATGGCAGATTTTTCTTCGCGTGTTTTGTTTGGGAATACAGCCAGCTTCAATGCGCGCAACATGCCTGTAATCAATGGCTTAAAGACCAATAACATTGTGGTCAGGATGCTCAGGCCAATCAAAGGACGGGCAGCGGCAACCAAAGAGCTGATAGCAACTTCGGCAACAGGGAGTGCACTGGTGGCAGGGAAAGCGATATTGAGGAAAGTCATGATGATCTCTACTTTTATTTACATTTGGGAATAATCAGATCATATTGCATTGCAACATATAATTCTAATTTCGATTTCCTATAATCAATATATTGTTTGTGAATAATTGCAGATAACGATATTAACGGAGGCAAACAACATGAACTTTTTGACACTGGATCTGAATTTATTGCGGGTGTTTGATGCGGTAATGATTGAGCAAAACCTGACCCGCGCAGCAGATAAACTCGCGATGACCCAGCCCGCCGTGTCAAATGCATTGAAACGCCTGCGCCATTCACTGAACGATGAATTATTGATACGCACCGCGTACGGCGTGAAGCCGACTCCGCGCGCCGAGGCATTGTGGCCAACCATACGGCAGGCCTTGTCCAGCCTGGAATCAGCCATTGCGCCCGGTGCCTTTGATGTCTCACAGGCGCAGCTGACGTTTCGCATGGCGATGGCAGATGCCACTGCAGCACTGTGGATGCCAACGCTGGTGCGCTCCATTCAGAATGACGCTCCCGGCATTAATGTCCGTATGATGCCGCTGACAACGCGCGAACCTCGCCCTATGCTGCTACATGGCGATATCGATATTGCGGTTGGTTTTTTTCCGGGTGTCGTCGCTCAGCTTTCCGGAAGCCAGACCGCTGGCAACAGCGCCATCCGCCATGAACGGCTGTATTCTGGTCACTATGTCTGCGTGATGCGGCAGAATCATCCACTGGCAGGGAAAACCCTGACAGTCGATGATTATTGCGGTGCCAATCACTTGCTGGTGAGTTTCTCAGGACGAGCCCATGGGTTGATTGATGAAACTTTGAGCAAAATGGGGCGTGAACGACGCATATTGCTGACCATCAACCAGTTTTTTACAGCAGGCCGCGTGGTTGCGAATTCTGACTTGCTGACGGTCTTGCCAAGACACCTGATTTCAGCCACCGGCATGACCGACGCGCTGATCTGGACAGAATTGCCGTTTGAAACCCCGGCGGTACATATCGATATGCTGTGGCATGAACGCGATGCCCGCAATCCCGCACATCAATGGCTGAGAAACAATCTGATCACGATGACGCATTCCAATCTGATCCCGGAATTGCAGCAGGACAAACCGGAATAACTGAAAAGTATCTTATTGTTCTTTCTGATTGCTAAGCGGATTGAAACTTGTTAGGCTGCTTCATCTGTTTAACAGTTTTTTACATTCCGCGTTGATTTTTCGCTTCGTTTCCGTATAGCGACTTACCCGCCCAGAAAGATGCATACAGCCCGCTATCGCCGATTTTTTATTTTCGCCTTGTTGCTGTTATCTTTTTTACTCAAAGGATTAACAGCGCAGGCGGCAGTGACTTTGCTCGAAAAAGGCGAACAAAAGATACCTCTGCATAATAATTTTCAATTATTTGAAGACTCCACTGGCAAGCTTGATATTCAGGATATTCTGTCACCGGAGATCGCGCGCCAATTCAAACCGCTGTCAAAAAATCTGAGCGCAGGTTATTCCGAATCGGCATTCTGGCTACGTCTGGATTTACAAAGAAGCAGCGCTGACAGCAATAAGATGTGGTTGCTGGAAATGATGCCCATTATGCTTGACGATATCCGCATGTATCGCCGCGGCAAAGACGGCAGCATGGAAATTCAACGGGCGGGCGATCACATTGCTTTCTCGCAGCAGGAAATCCGGCACCACTATCCCATTTTCAAACTTTATCTGCAGGATACAGAAACGACGACGGTGTATTTACGGATACAAAGCACCAGCTCCGTCTTTTTCCGCGCAGTATTGTGGACACCGAATAAATTCACAGAGACCTCTGACTACATCGCCAGCCTGATGGGTATTTATTACGGTGTGATGCTGGCCATGATTATCTACAACGCGATATTGCTGATCACTTATCGCGATATTTCTATGTTCTATTACCTGCTGCTGTCATTCGGGACCTTGGCTGCCGGTATGAGTATCAACGGCCACATAGGCATGTTTATCGCCCCCGACTGGCCTTGGCTGGTCGACATCATGCCGGCACTGTTACCGCAATTAATTATTCTCGTCTCATCGTTATTTATCAGCAGTTTTCTGCGGCTTAAAGAAACGATGCCATTTTTCTACAAGGCATTCAAAATCATGCAGGTCATGGTGCTGATTTTTATTGCCCTTATTCTGGCTGGATACAACACGACCATTGCTGAGTTTGTGCAATTGGTCGGATTGGTTCAGGTCATCTTTTTTTTACCGATCTGTTTTTTGGCAGGTCTGCGTGGGTACCTGCCGGGGTATATCGTTTGTGTTGCGTCTGTTTCCTGGGTCGTCAGTATCTTTCTCCTGCCTTTACGCAATCTCGGTATTCTGGAATCCAGCTGGATCACGGATTACGGTTTCCAGATCGGTTCTGCAATGGAAGCGATCTTGCTGGCATTAGCGCAGGCTTACAGAATCAGTCTGATTAAAAAAGAAAGCGTCGATATACAGCGGCAGTTACTGAAAATTTCGCAGCAGGCTGAATATGAGCTGGAAGCCAAAGTGCAATTGCGAACCGCTGAACTGGATGATGCGGTTCAACGCATGAAACTGCTGGATAAAGAGAAAGACGACATACTCGGGATTGCGGCACATGATCTCAAAAACCCATTGACCAGCATTATTGGCATGAGTGATCTGCTGCGTAAGATGCGCCATCAGATTTCCGAAGAACAGCAGCATCAGTATCTGGAACGTATCAGTAACAGCGGTCAGCGGATGATGCATATCGTCACCAATCTGCTGGATGTGAATGCGCTGGAATCAGGACACTTTCATTTGTCGGCACAAACCGTCGATTTCGGTCAGTTATTAAGAGACATCATTCAGCAATATGAATCGGCACTGAAAGCGAAAAATCTGCATACAGTTGTGGATATCGACAGCAGTGTTTTTGTTACCGCTGATCTGAATGCCTGCATACGTATTTTCGATAACCTGCTTTCAAACGCGATCAAATTTTCTCCGGCAGAAAAAACAATCTGGCTGACAATCAGTCAGCACAATGGTATGGGCCGGTTCGAAGTGCGCGATGAAGGGCCAGGTTTGTCCGGTGAAGATCAACAACATTTGTTCACGAAGTTTTCAAAATTATCGCCGACACCAACGGCTGGCGAACATTCCAGCGGGCTGGGTTTATCCATCGTTAAAAAACTAAGCGAAGCACAAGATGGCTGCGTCCGTTGCGTCAGTACGCTGGGTGCCGGTACCAGTTTCATGGTCGAATTACCGCTGGCGGCGGTATCTCCGTCACAGGTGCAGGTTCTGACCGGCACTTGAACCAACGGATTAACTAGCGGATCAAATAGCCGACTATCCGTGTAGCTGCATCTGTATTTGCAATTCGCCTTACAATCACGGCTGCTCACCAACTTTCCATTTACTTTCCATTGTTATCATCATGTTCACAGGCATAGTACAAGGCATCGCCCGCATCGCAAGCATCAACGATAAACCGGGCTTGCGCACGTTTCAGATTGAGTTTCCCGATGGCTTTGCGAACGCACTGGAAATCGGTGCCAGCGTTGCCGTTGATGGTGTTTGCCTGACCGTCACGCAATTGCATGGTGAGCGTGCAGCAGACTTCGATGTGATGCAACAAAGTCTCACGATCACCACCCTTGGCAGTTATGCCGAAAACAGCCGTGTCAACGTTGAACGTGCTGCCAGAGACGGCGCTGAAATCGGTGGACATCCTTTATCCGGGCATGTCGATTTCACAGCGCACGTCGCCCAGATTCGTGAACTGGAAAATAACTACGTGATCCGTATCGCGGTTCCACCAGTCTGGTTGCGTTACATCTTCGCTAAAGGCTACATCGCCATCAACGGTGCCAGCCTGACGATTGCTGAGGTCAACCGCGAAGAAGCCTGGTTTGAAGTTTGGCTGATCCCGGAAACATTGCGCATGACGGTATTTGCAGAGAAAAAGGTAGGTGCTGCTCTGAATATAGAAATCGAGCGCAGCACTCAGATAATCGTCGATACGGTGCGCAATATACTGAGTGAAACGCTGGGTCCACTGTTACCTGCACTCGAATCAGTCCTGCAACAACAAGGCGTCAGCAGCGCACAATTGTTGAACACTATCAAAGCAGAAAAGTGACAGGCAGAACGCATTTCATCTGTCGCGGTGAAATGCGTTCTTTCGGTTGATGACGAATTCATCTTGCATAGATTCAGTCATCACACCATTTGCAGGTTAAGTCGAACAGAAGACGCTTGTCACTATTTTTTCGGCGCTGCAGGCTTACTCAGCCATTGCACTGCAAGGATGCTTAACAGCACCATCAATAATCCGGCCAACGATAACCCGCGTATTGTTTGCCCGAGAAAAATCCACCCCAACAATACTGCAGTCAAAGGACTAAACAGTCCCAGCGACGATATGGCCACTGCCGGTAGCCGTGCAACACCGCGGAACCACAACACATACGCGAACAAGGCACCGATCACACACAGATAGGCATAGCCGGCGATATTCACCGGCGTCAGTACCCGTAATGGCGGATCAAACAAACAGGCAAGTGGCAGCAATATTAAGCCACCCAGAAGCAATTGCCATCCAGTGAATGCCAGCACTGGTAAGGCAATGTTCCAGCGCCGCGATAAATAAGTTCCCACTGCCATACAGGCCGTTCCTGAGAGTGCCGCTGCAATGCCAACCGGATCCCAAACAGAGCCTGGCCCCATTAATAATGCAGCCATGCCGAGAACGCCGGTGATCGCGGCGAAAATCACTGGCATACCCGGCTTACGCTGATCAAACACCCATACCAGCACGATCATCAGTAAAGGTTGCAAAGCGCCGACCACGGCTGCTAAACCGCCGGGTAAGCGGTATGCAGCGACAAATAATAAAGCCTGGAAAAATCCTATATTCAGTGCGGCCAGTAACAGTAATCGTGGCCAGGCAGAAAATTGCGGAAGACGACGCGTCATTAACAACAGCAAAATGCCCGCAGGTAGCACCCGTATCAGCGCTGCAGTAAATGGGCGATCCGGTGGTAAAAATTGCGTAGTGACGATGTACGTACTTCCCCAAATAACTGGTGCGAGTGCCGTAATTAAAATGTCGCCCCATGCGACAGAATTCGCGGAAAATTTGCTCATAATTTATCTTGATTTGAAGATAAATAATATTAGCATAAAGAAGACAAAGAGAAGATATATAATCTTGATATCAAGATAAATGGAGAATATCAATGACCGGAAATCAGTCAGATGCTGTCGACATCTTATTAGAGCAATGGCACCAGGAAAGACCTGATCTGGATGTCAGCCCTATGGCAATTATCGGCCGACTCGGGCGTTGCACAGCACTGTTACGACCGCAGCTGGACGCTACATTTGCAGAGTTTAACCTCAGCGCCTGGGAGTTTGATGTGCTGGCGACACTACGTCGTTCAGGTAAGCCATTTCGCCTGACGCCAACAGCCTTATTTTCTAGCATGATGATTACCTCCGGTACGATGACGCACCGCCTGCAAAGTCTGGAAAACCGCGCACTGATCAAGCGTCTGCCAAACCCGGCTGATGCCCGCAGTATGCTGGTGCAATTATCTGCCAGTGGCCTGAAGCTGATCGATCGTGCTGTCGCAGCGCATGTGGAAAATGAAAGACGGATACTGGCACCGCTGAAAGCGAGCAGTCAGGCAGCGCTGAACGCGCGTCTGACGGAATTGCTTGCAGTGCTTGAGGAACTTAACCAGCAATAACAACGCAGCATGAAAATTGGCCACCTGCGTCAGGTGGCCAATATTTTTTACAGCGTTTGTATGTGGCGGGTTATCCACTTGTCGTAGTGAACCCATTACCGGCATGATACCGGCAATAGCAAGCCACTTATTTAATCGGCAGACAGCTGGTATTTTTAACTTCTTCCATCACTGCATAGGTATGCGTTTCGCGTACACCATTTAATTGCAGCAATGATTTACCGAGGAAGTCGCGGTAGGCGTTCATGTCTTTCACACGGGCTTTGACCAGGTAATCAAAACCACCGGCAACCATATGGCATTCCAGTACTTCGGGAATCGCCTGCACGCCACGGCGGAACGCATCAAAAACATCGGGTGTGGTTCTGTCGAGCACAACTTCGATGAACACCAGCAAAGCCACATCCAGAAGATGCGGGTTGAGTTGTGCTGTGTAACCAAGAATGTAGCCGGACTCCTGCAATTTACGCACGCGTTCCAGACAGGCTGCCGGGGATAGGTTAACCCGTGTCGCCAGTTCTACATTACTGATACGGCCATCGTTTTGTAATTCGGCCAGAATTCTTTTACTGATTTTGTCTAGCATAAGAAGTCAAAAATTGATCAGAGTGGTGATTAATAATATTCGGGATTATTTTCTCACAAAAAAGAAAATTTCGATATGAGTTCTATTTTCCAGAATTAATCATTGAGCAGCGTCGATACAATGAAATCATATTTGTTTTTATTATTTCTATATGACTGTGACCTCTGTGACTACATCTACATCCCCGTTTGCGGCACTGCATGCCGAGCTGTTAGTAAATATCAGCCCACTCAGAAATGCAATTACCAACGCTTACCGTCGCAATGAAACCGAGGCTGTGCAGTATCTGCTGTCACAAGTTAATTCTTACCCCTCGTTACAAAATAATGTTGCAGAACTTGCGCAAAAATTAGTCAGCTCAGTACGTCAGCAACGCACGCGCGCTTCCGGTGTCGATGCGCTGATGCATGAATTTTCTTTGTCATCCGAAGAAGGTGTCGCACTGATGTGTCTGGCCGAAGCGCTGTTGCGCATCCCTGACCATCAGACCGCAGATCGCCTGATCGCGGACAAAATCAGTAAAGGCGACTGGGCAAAACATCTGGGCGAATCACCGTCGATGTTCGTCAATGCTGCGACCTGGGGTTTGCTGGTGACAGGAAAACTAGTGGCCACCAATAGCGAACAAGGCCTGGGGGCTGCGTTGACGCGTCTGATCGCCAAAGGCGGCGAGCCCTTGATCCGTAAAGGTGTGGATCTCGCCATGCGTATGCTCGGCAATCAGTTTGTCACTGGTCAAACCATAGAAGAAGCGCTGAAAAACAGTCAGGAAAATGAAAAACGCGGTTACCGCTATTCGTATGACATGCTGGGTGAAGCAGCACTGACCGCCAAAGATGCAGCCTATTATTATCAGTCTTACGAAACCGCGATCCACGCGATCGGTAAAGCCTCAAATGGTCGCGGCATCAAAGATGGCCCGGGTATTTCGGTGAAATTGTCAGCCTTGCATCCGCGTTACTCACGTGCACAACGCGAGCGCACGATGACGGAATTATTGCCGCTGCTGAAAAATTTATTGCTGCTGGCAAAGCACTACAACATCGGCCTGAACATCGATGCGGAAGAAACCGACAGGCTGGAATTATCGCTCGATCTGATGGAAGCACTGGCGTTCGATCCCGACCTGAAAGGCTTTGAAGGTATAGGCTACGTGGTGCAGGGTTATCAGAAACGCTGCCCGTATGCGATTGATTATCTGATTGATCTGGCGCGCCGCAGCGGCAGTAAATTTATGGTGCGTCTGGTGAAAGGCGCTTACTGGGATGCCGAAATCAAACGTGCGCAAGTCGATGGCATGAGTGATTTTCCGGTCTACACACGTAAAGTGTATACCGACTTATCCTATCTGACCTGTGCGCAACGTTTGCTGGCGGCGACCGATGTGATTTATCCTCAGTTCGCCACGCACAACGCACTGACGCTGGCGACAATTTATACCTGGGCAAAAGAAGCGGGTGTGACGGATTATGAATTTCAGTGTCTGCACGGTATGGGTGAAACTTTATACGATCAGGTTGTCGGTAAAGATAAGCTGAATAAGCCTTGTCGTATCTATGCACCGGTGGGTTCGCATCAGACTTTACTCGCCTACCTGGTGCGTCGCTTGCTGGAAAACGGCGCCAACTCGTCGTTTGTGAATCAGATCGTCGATGAAAGCGTGTCGATTAAGTCACTGATCGCGGATCCGATTGCGATTGCGCGCGGACTCGGTGGCAAGCCACATGCAGGCATCGCCTTACCGCGCGAATTGTTTGGTCATGAACGTCAGAATTCTGCCGGTCTGGATTTTTCTAATGAAATTACGCTGCAGGAAATATCGAAAGAATTCAACAGCGCCGCCAGCCAGTTCATCGTTGCCACGCCATTATTAGCCAGTGACAGCAGCGCCATCGAACAGCGCGATGTACGCAACCCGGCCTGTCTGTCTGATACCGTCGGTGCGGTGATTGAAGCCAATACGCAAGACGTGCAACAAGCCTTGTACACAGCAGAACACTACGCACTGGAATGGCAAACGACTGCCCCATCGATCCGTGCGGCCAGCCTGAAAAAAGCAGCTGATTTACTGGAAGCAAATACTCCTGAATTCATGGCACTCGCCATACGCGAAGCGGGAAAATCGCTGCCGAATGCGATTGCAGAAGTGCGTGAAGCGGTCGACTTTTTACGCTATTACGCAGCGCAGGTCGAATCACACGCCGATACCAAAGCGCTCGGGCCGGTAGTTTGTATCAGCCCGTGGAATTTCCCGTTGGCGATTTTTATCGGTGAAGTCAGCGCAGCTCTGGCGGCGGGTAATGTGGTGTTGGCGAAGCCAGCTGAGCAAACGCCTTTGATTGCGTATCGCGCAATACAGCTGTTGCACGAAGCAGGCATCCCGCGTGCAGCATTACAATTTTTGCCTGGGACTGGCGAAGTCGTCGGTGCGCAACTGGTTGCAGATGCCCGCGTCAAAGGTGTTATTTTTACAGGTTCAACCGAAGTCGCACAGATCATCAACCGCACCCTCAGCAAACGCGCTGTCGCTGAAGGCATCGATATACCGCTGATCGCAGAGACCGGCGGCCAAAATGCGATGATCGTCGATAGCAGCGCTCTGCCTGAACAAGTCGTCAACGATGTCTTGACCTCTGCCTTTGACAGTGCAGGTCAGCGTTGTTCAGCACTGCGTATTTTGTGTCTGCAAGAAGATATCGCTGACAAAACGATAGAAATGCTGCATGGTGCGATGCTGGAGTTGCGTATCGGTCAGACTGATCGCCTCGCGACCGATATCGGCCCCGTCATTGATGCAGAAGCGCAAAACAATTTACAACGGCACATCGATGCAATGCGTGGCCTGGGCAAATCGGTATTCAGCCTGACACTGCCGGAAAGCTGCCAGCAAGGCACCTTTATCCCACCAACGGTTATAGAAATCAGCAATCTGGCCGAACTGCAAAAAGAAGTATTCGGTCCGGTACTGCATATTTTGCGCTTCCGCCGCGATCAATTGTCCGAACTGATTGATCAGATCAATGGCACAGGCTTTGGCCTGACGCTGGGTGTGCATTCACGGATTGATGAAACAATTAATTTCATCACCAGCCGCGCTCACGTCGGCAATATTTATGTGAATCGTAATATCGTCGGTGCAGTCGTCGGCGTGCAACCGTTTGGCGGCGAAGGTAAATCCGGCACAGGCCCGAAAGCCGGTGGTCCGCTGTATCTGAAACGTCTGCAACGCACACCGGATATCAGCCTTGGCGGCCACACCGTCTATGAGCGACAAGAACCTGCTGCGCTGAGCACCTTACTCGTATGGGCGAAAACCCAGCACATGCAGGAACTGGGCAATCTCGGCGATCAATACAGCCATCAGACGCCATATAAGATCACGCAAGTGCTGCCTGGTCCAACAGGCGAACGCAATACTTTATCGTTTGTACCGCGTGGTCGTATCTATTGTGCGGCCAGCAGCCTGCCGTGCCTGTTGAATCAGCTTGCAGCGACACTCGCGACCGGTAACACAGCGGTCCTGCCACAACAGGCATTGATGCTGTTGCCAGCCAGTTTTCCGGCAGAACTGCGGCAGCAGATCATCAGCGCTGAAGTGCAGGACTGCGGCGCGCAGATTGCATTGGTCGAAAGCAGCTTGCTGAATATTTACAAACCCGTCTTTGCGGCGCTTGACGGGGCGATTGCATCCGTGATCGAGACAACACATGCCGCTGAGATTCCACTCTGGCGTTTGGTCGCAGAGCGGGCTTTATGCATCAACACGACAGCAGCTGGCGGTAATGCCAGCCTGATGGCGATGGCGAGCTGATTGCGGCCTGATCATCATTTGCAAAAAGCCCGCTGATGTGCGGGCTTTTTTTTTGCGCTGCATTTGCTTAGGATTTTGTGCAGTGCTTTGCTTTCTACTTTGCTTTTTGCTTTGCAAATACGCGGCCGGTGACGTTTTGAGCGGCGCAGGCAGTCTCAGGATATGCGATAGCGTCCACGTACCAGAAATTGTCCAAATCCCTGGCTAAGCCAGAATGCAGATGCCTGCGCGTCTTCGCTGAGCCAATTGACTTCGATACTGCCAAGTTTCTGCGTCTCTGCATACGCTCTGGCAGCGGCAATCAGTTTTGCGCCAAGTCCGCGCCGCCGCTGTTGTGGATGCACATCCAGATCCAACAGGTATAAATACGGAACTTGCTTAAATTCAGCTTCGGGGGTGGTTATTTTTGCCGTCAGATAGGCCAGTAAGCTTGCTGTGGCGGCGTCAAAGATCCCCCAGCCTATACAAGCCTCAGAGGCCAGATCGCCCGCGAGCGTCGCCGCATAGGCTGGCTGAGATACTTGCGGTAAATAAGCGGCTTCTGTTTTTCCACTTTCTGCTGCTCCCGTCAGCCAGAGGCCTGCAATGTGTGTCGCGTCGGCAGCATCGAGAGATCGTAAATACATAAATTGTCAGCGAAATAAGCGTATTTCAACGGCCAAAATCAGCTTTTAGCGATAAAAAATACTGGGGGGAGTATATTTTAAAGCCCAATGTTGACGCTGAGATTAGAGCCGAAATTAATGATACTCCCCCGAAATGCATTAAAAACTGGAACAAATCGGGGATTTTTTTCTGATGAAGATTTTTTTGGCATCAGCAGAAAAATGAATTAAAAAAAAATTAACGACATTTAATGAAAATTAAAATAATTTTAAATAAAGATAAATCATTTTAATGCTTTTTTCTTTTTATCGATATTCGCAAATTCTTCGTTTAATTCTTTTTGAGCCTGTTTCACTTTTTCAGCCATCGGCTTTAATTTTGCCTGCATTTGCGCCATGGTTTGCTGCATGATGGCCGGAATTTTTTGCACGTAGGCTTTGCCAGCAGGTGATTTATAAAATGCTGTAATGCCATCAACGTCTTCCTGCGTCAGCGAGCTGGCATAGATGCTGATCAGCATTGGTTCCATTTTTTCCCAGGAAAGTTCTTCTTTTTGAATCGCAATCATCTTTTCGCGGAATTTATCCAGCGCTTTTTGCTTTTCTTCATCGATTTTCGTACTGCTGGCAGCGTCACGCATGATGCCGGCGGTCATATTGTCAATTTGCGATTGAACCGATTGCAGCAATTCTTTGCTCTGCGTTGCCTGCAATAACTCTTTGATGGACGCATCGGTCGGTGCAGCAGCGTGAGCGGTTGCCACAAAAAGACTGAGTGTCAGGCTAAGCGACAAGGTATGCCAAAGTTTCATGAATATCCCCAGAAGAAAAAGACGAAGAACCCGCCGTAATGCGGTGCTGGATTTCTAAGTAACGGATTCTAAAGGAAATTTTTGCTTGTGGGGATTTCGCTTTTTTTGCCTGTGGATACCTTTAAAGATAATAACTTTGTATATAAATAGTAGTAGTTGTTAACGCCATTCATTTGCTGTGGATAAGTCAGTAAACGTCCACAGAATCAATTATTTAAGCAATTGATAAGGCGGTGCAAAAAGTCTGTATATCCACAGGACAAAATTGGGATAGAAAAGTATCTGATCAGCATTTACTTGTTTACGCACAATGTATGCAGTGGATATCAGTGCGCTTATCCACAAAAATATTTTCAAAAAACGTGGCTTTTCTGTCTTTTTGCGGCTGTTTTGATAAAAAAATGGTCTGCAATAATCTTGTTTTCCACTGGCATACAGCTTTTGTGGGTAAAAGAACCGGCTTTTCAACATGCTGTTATTCATTTTTTTCGACGTTTAAAAAAAATCAGGCGTTCTTTCTAGATGGATTGCTGATCTTTTTTAAATTGAGTTGAAACAGGATCAGATTTAAAAATTTTTAAATTTAAATCTGTTTGTGGTTTGCGATGATCTGAAATTTTGAAAGATATTCAAAACCGGTTTACTTATATAACTTAGTTTATATATACATAGTAGTGATAGTTAACGGCGCGATATTTTGTGGATAAGTCCTTATTTATTCACATAAACAAAGACTTAGTGACTGTATATCTGTTCTGATAAGCCTTGTATCGTTTGATGACAGTTTTGGGATAAATAAAAACCTGGGGAAAAGTCTGACGGTTTTCCCCAAACGATACTGTGGATATGCAAAGCCTTATCCACAGGGTTTTAACTCTGATTCGGCGTTAATTTTTGCGCTTGTTATGGTTTTATAGGCTCGGCGTTGAGCTTGAATGCTTGCAAGTGTTGTCTTTATTTTTATTCCGGTATTCAGTAAAACGGCGATGTCGTGCTGTTGATTGATACAGATTGATTATGAAGGACGATAAACACATTGCTGAAACAGCGCAGAGAACCACCGGTTGGCGATTTTCTGAGTAGTTGGCAAGTGTTGATCGTAAATGGCGGTATATTCAATCGCACTATGACTGTGGTCGGGAGCGATTTTCTGCTCAGTACCGCAGTGCAGGCGCAATTGTTTTTGCTGTGCTTCCCGGATGAATAAGTCATGTAGCAGGTGTTCCGGTTTTACTGACACAGGTAAGTTGTAATCCCACGCCATCAATGGGGCGGTGAGCCAGTCGCTGTCTGTTTGTGTATAAGTTCCCAGGATGCCGACCCAGTGTCCTTGCCAGCGCAGGCCAGTCAGTTCAACAAAGCCGGTTTCCAGACATAATTCAAAAAATGCCAGACTGAAATTTGTCTGCAGATGGTTTGTTTGCCCGACGTTAGATCGCTTATGCAGTTGATACAGCGCATGCAATGCATGCAGATCGCTATTGCTGAGCTGATCCTGACCGACAATCTCGACATCAGCGTCAGGCCAGAAACTGGTTGGATGGGTTTGCTGCGGATCCGACAGAAAGATGCGACGTGTCGGTATCATTTTCCAACCCAGATTACGCAGATGTTGCATCAGTTGCGGACAGACTTCAGAGCTGAGATGTTGCATCATCAGCGGACGTTGCGGATGTGCTGTCTGCAATCGTTCTGTCATCAGCCGGATATCGTCTGCCCCCCAGGCCGGATAAAGGCTGGTCGGCAGCAGGTAATTGGCAACCAGGGCAGCCTGATCCAGCTTGCCGGTGTGCATGAGTGCCGATAACGGCCCATAGACCAGACATGACAGGGCATCAGCTATGCGGGCGGTGGCGGAAGCCGACTGTGTCAGACGGTAGCGGTTGGCACGCAGCCAAGCCGAACGCGGGCTGGACGCGGCGCATTCTTGCCAATTGCTGTGTTCAAGCAAGCTGACGGGATGGCTGTGGCCACCAAATTCTATGGTCTGGATCTGGCAATGGGTATTACTGACCCAGTGATTGCCACCGCGCGAACGTGCGGTCAGCAACCAGAGGGCATCAGCCACCAGACGCGGTGGGATGGAATTATTCAAATCAGGAAAAGACTCAGGTTTTTTGATAGAGATGCATGCCGCCGTAAATGGCCGAACGGTCAATCGCGTGCAAAGCACGGTTATGTCCGGTATCGGTATGCCATGTGGATAACAATGTGCTTGGTAATGCCGGTTCCAATGGCGATGACTGACCCGCGGTACGGAACACGACTCTGGCACCGGGGGCAGCAGTGCGGTTGACTTCTTCCCACAGACTGATGAGTTGTGATTGATCCATCCAATCTTGTGCATCGAGGAAAACATAGGCATCCATTGAAGCACGTGGCTGGGTACGCAGGAAATCGGTCATCGTCAGATGATGCGCATGCAGGCGGTCGATATTGCGGCGCAGGCTGAAAAAATGCGCTTGTTGCAGATACATGGGCAAAGCGGCCTGACGCCGTATGTCATAGCGTCGGCCAAATGCCTGTTGCGCGAAACAATTCTGATCCAGTGGAAAATCGCAGGATAAATGCCGCATTCTTTCTTTGAATAAGACATGTAATCCTTCTCCAGCATCTTTTTTCAACGCCGCGAACTGCGAGAGTGGTACACCCAGGCTATACAGCGCCAGCGGCTGTTGGGCCAGCAGTTTGAACAAGCCTGTATCAAATACCGGGGCAATGTAATGGTCGAATATATCGCGTTGTTCCTGCACGCTGCGAGCTTCGAGCATTTTGCTCATGTCGCCGCCCATCAATCTGACAAAGCCGTGGGCGAAGCTGATGAAGCGGCCAAGCAAACCGTGTTGATATGCCTGATCGGTAAAGTAGTGATAGCGAGGCTTGCCTGTGATGGTGCGGCTTTCCCAGAAGCTACTCGCATCTTCGGATAAATGCTGGCGGATATGACGTTTATACCGTTTCAGATTATCGGCATGATTCGCGTCACCGAGATACGCCAGCACGGCATCATAATCGGGCAGATGTTTGATCGCGGTCTGTTTGATGTTGAGCATCGCCAGATGCGCGGCGTTCAGATCAACCGCGTGCACAGCTGCCGGTTCGGCAGATAAATACGCCAGCGCGTTACAACCGCCGGAAGAAATCGTGACGATGTTGGCACCGGGACGTAATTGCAGCGCATGCAGATCGGCTTGCGGGTCTTCCCAGATCTGCGCATGGACAAGGCGGCTGAACCAGTGCGCGAACAGTTTGTCAGCGACGCCTTTACGACCCTGGGTCGTCGAGTTAAACACCGCGCTGGCGATCAGTGCTTTGCTGGACATATTGTTCTCCGATTATCGTTATTGATAATGGAGACTGTAGGCCGGGCAGGTGACAGGCTGGTGACAAACAGATGAAGTTTTGGTGAAAAACGAACAGCGGTAGCAGTGTTTCGCCAACGGCGGGCTCAGTTTTCTTTGCTATGCCGGATAGATAAGCGACGGCGACGGGCAACGATGAACAGATACAACTGATACGCGAAATAGAGTGAGGCTAAGACAGGCATCGATGCGACCAGAAAAAACAAACCACCCGACAGTGGTACCGGGCCAGACCAGACTTGTGCAGCAGTGATAGGGGCAGATTCTTTTTTCTTTTCCGGTTCAGGCATTTTCGGTGTGTCGATGACGACACCGGTCGTTTGTTTTGGTAAATCTTCCGGCGCGACGACGAACACCGATTGCGAGACGGATGGTGCTACTGATGGTGACGTTGGTGCCGGTGGCGCTGATGGCGTGGTATCAGCAGCAAAGACTGAGACGCTGAATAATTGCATTGCCAGAACCAGAGCGCACTTGAGTTTCATGAGTGGAGAGCAGTAAAAAGTACAGAAAAATATAAAACGCTGAGCATCAAATGCCGCGTCAATCGCAGGTGAAGCTTCGCTGTGTTTCGCAAAACGAAGGCAGTTCTGGTTCGTTCATCGTCATTGCCGATCACGAACCAGCCTGCATTTTATCCATAAACCGTGTTAATGGTGATGCTATCGGCGTTGCGGGTGAAGACTGTGATGCTCAGCGTACCCGACCGACGGCGACTTCCCATTCAGCCATCAGCGCTTGTGCCTGCGCGCGGCTCATGGTCGGGATAAATTGTCTGTCCATTCTCCAGGTTGCCGCGCATTCATCCTGATTCGCAAAAATACCGACCCCGAGCCCGGCCAGATAAGCCGCGCCCAGAGCCGTGGTTTCCGTTACTTTTGGCCGGATGACGGGAATGCCGAGTAAATTTGCCTGAAATTGCAGTAACAGATTATTGGCTGCTGCGCCGCCATCGACGCGCAATTCTGTGATCGGGGATACCGCATCCTTCACCATCGCCAGCAACACGGCGGTGCTTTGAAACGCAATGGATTCAAGTGCTGCCCGGGCAATATGGGCAACCGTGCTGCCACGGCTCAGACCGACAATCGCGGCTTTGGCATCGGCCACCCAGTACGGTGCGCCAAGTCCGGTAAATGAGGGCACAAAGACCACGCCGCCAGAATCCGGCACGCTGCTGGCGAGTTGTTCGACGTCGGTGGAATGCTGTATCGCCTGCAGCCCATCGCGTAGCCATTGCACAACGGCTCCCCCAATAAAGACGCTGCCTTCAAGCGCATATTGGCTGGTGACGCCCGTCTGACAAGCACTCGTGCTGATTAAACCATTGTGCGATGTCGCAACTTGGGCGCCGGTGTGCATCAGCATGAAACAACCGGTGCCATAGGTATTCTTTGCCATGCCGGGTGTAAAACACGCCTGCCCGAACAGCGCGGCTTGCTGATCACCGGCAATACCAGCGATGGGAATGGCGCTGCCGAGCAAGCCACATGTCCCAAACACATGGCTGGATGGCGACACTTCGGGTAACACCGCAGCCGGAATATCAAACAGATCAAGTAATTCCTGATCCCATTGTCCCTGATGAATATTCAGCAGCATGGTGCGCGAGGCATTCGTGATATCGGTCACATGCAGCTTGCCTTCGCTGAGTTGCCACGCCAGCCAGGTATCTATGGTGCCGAATGCCAGTTCGCCGCGTGCCGCCCGCTGCCGTGCGCCGGGAATGTGATCGAGCAGCCATTTGAGTTTGCTGGCCGAAAAATACGGATCGAGTATCAGCCCGGTTTTTGCCTGAATTTTTTCAGCATAACCCTGTGAGCGCAGCTCTTCGCAATACGCGGCAGTGCGGCGGTCTTGCCAGACAATTGCATTGTATAAAGGCTGGCCAGTTTTTTTATCCCATAACACCGTGGTTTCGCGCTGATTCGTGATGCCGATGGCGGCGATGTCATTTGCCTGTAAACTGGCGTTACGCATGGCTTGCTGGCAGGTGACAAACTGACTTTGCCAGATTTCATTGGCATCATGTTCGACCCAACCCGGCTGCGGAAATATCTGACGGAATTCTTGCTGTGCCGAGGCAACGATCTGACCCTGTTCATCGAAAATAATACTGCGTGAACTGGACGTTCCCTGGTCAAGTGCGAGCAAATAAGCCATCGATGATCCTGCTGTGTGGAAATTGAAAAAAGATGTAAAACTTTGGCTGAGACAAAACCATTATGTTATTTTGCTAATAATATAAAAAACAAAAGGTCAGATTGTGGCGGGAATGATCAGCTTTTCATTATCTTTATTGGTGATGCTGTTATTTGCGGTGGCGACTTTGCGTCGGTCGCGTTTGTTAATGAATTTGTCTTTCGCCGCGATGGTATTGTCTGGCCTGGTTAACTGGTACCAGTTTGTTTTCCCCCAGGGTTTAGAACCCTTGTTTTTTATCGGTACGCTGGCCACCGTGCTGGTGGTTTCTTGTTTTTTTTATGCGGTGTATACATTCGATCCACCGCAGTCGGAACCCCGACAAACCAGCGATCGGGAATAAAATCGTTCAGCCAGGATAAGCGCCAGCATAGCTGGCTTTTTTTACCTTATTCCGACTAATTCCACGTCAAAAATCAGGGTCGCATTCGGGGGAATGACGCCACCCGCACCGCGCGCGCCATACGCCAGTTCCGGCGGAATAATCAGGGTACGTTTACCGCCGACTTTCATGCCGACAACTCCCTGATCCCAGCCTTTAATAACCTTGCCGGCACCGACTGTAAAACTGAACAGTGGTCTGCCGGAAGAACTGTCAAACTGTGTTCCATGTTCTTTCGCAGCGAGAGGATCATGCAGCCAGCCGGTGTAATGTACCAGGACATTATTTCCTGCTGCAATTTCTTGTCCGGTCCCGGTTTTAACGTCGATTTTTTGCAACCTGTTACCGACTGTTGTGGTATCACTTTGCATTTGTGCAGTGGCAATATTGCCAGTTAAAAGAACAGACAAACCGAATGCAGCAACAAGCAGACGAGATTTCATCACTAAAACATCCTTTTTGAGTAAGCCATGACTGCAATCGAGAAAATCAACCGGCTCTCGATATGCGCGCCACGGCGATTAATTATTTTTTTGAATTTTGTAATTTCTGCTCAAACGCCAGATCGAGCTTGCTGACTTTTTTCGGCGCCTGTTTTTCGAGAGAATTGACGTAGGCGACGAAGGCATCGATTTCCAGCGGCTCATGTAATACGTCTGGCGTGTTGGTGCCGTTGGAGCGCGTCAGAAAAAAACGACCATCGGCCATGCTGACCATAGAATAGGCGGTGCCGTTGCTACGGTCTTTCAGTCTTTGCACTGCATTACTTGCTTTCGTCGAGCGTGCCATCAGCGGATTCCATATTTACGCATCAGTTTTTCCATCGTGCCGTCGTTATCTAATTCGCGATTGATTTTGTTAAAGAGATCAATGCGTTGTTTATCCATGCGGATATTACACAACATATTGAGTTCGATGTTTTTGTAGCGGGCAGCGCGCACGATGTCATTGGCAAAACCCAGTTGTTGTGCCAATGACATGCCATGTAATTCGGAAACCACCCAGTAATCGATGCGTTTGTTGACGAGTAAACGCGGATTGTCATCGTCTTCGCTGGCGAAAGCGATGCGATAACCCTGCTCTGTCAGCTGTAGGCCGGTCGCTGCATTTTTGTAGGAACCGATAGAGTAAGGTTTGGCATCTTCAAATTTCTTTAATACGCGGCTATCGTTTTTCCGCCCGTACAGAACCCAGTTATCATTGGTGAGCGGGCCTACCCATTTGAATAAATTTTCTCGTTCAGGCGTACGACGAAAGGCGAACAGGCAAGTGTTATCGTCATTCAGAGTCGCGTTCAGCCCGCGTGCGAGTGAGGTGCTGCTGATGTCTGCGGTTTCACCTGCCCGCTTCATGATTTCTATAATTTTGTCGGTGACGAAACCGCGGATTTCTCCCGTTTTCGCTTCGGTATACGAGAACGGTGCGTATTCCTGTATCAGCAAATGCAGATTCTCAGCCAGTGCAATCGAGGGCATAGAGGTAAGACCGGCGGAGAGAATAATAAGAGTCTGGGCTTTCAAAGCATGTACTTTCAGTGCGGCTTACAGGAACTACCGGCATCGAGATTTATTTTTATTTGCGGTAGTCCGGATTGTATACGTCTGCGACAAAAAATTGATGTTGAGAATGACAATAAAAGCTGCAAATACAACGTGAATTTGATCTGGGAAAAAGCGAGGGCGACAGCAAATTTTTTTGCTTGTTTCTGTTGTCGTCGGTTCTGTTGAAAAAGCTAAATTAATAATTGCCAGCACTGTTTGATCAATTCAAAACTGGCGGCGATCATCGCTTCGTTTTTCCGTTTTTCCTGACAAATAATACAAAGTTGCGTTTCAACGCTGACGGCGTCGGCGATGACTAAACCATGTGCGTGCGCTTCCCGTATCGCAATCGCATCGCGGATCAGGCTCAGGCCGACACCCGATTTCACCAGATCCAGCATCGAAGGTTCCTGATCGACAAGCGCGACTTTATTGGGCGTCAGATTGAGTTCAGCAAAGATTTTCGTCAACAGACGATTGTGAGCCGATTCTGCCGGTGTCCATATCCATGGTAATTGCGCGAGGCTTTGCCAGCTCTGACCGAGTACACGCTTATTCCAGCCGCTGGGTGCGACCACGCGATAAGTAAAATTAGTCAGCCCCACACTGTAAACCGGCGTTTTACCGTCATCGGGGGCTTCGCCGATATAAAAGCCGACATCCAGACTGCCAGCGCGGATTTGCTGTAACACCGAGCCGGACATTCCCTGTTGCAGTCGTGTGGATAACTGTGGATAAGTTTCTACCAGCCGTTTCAGAAACGCACCGAGGCGGGTGAACTCAGGGTCGAGTATCGTTCCTATCGCCAGTTCACCGCTCAGCGTGGAGTGCAAGGAATTTGATGCCTGACGAAATTCAACGAGGCAACTTAAGACCCGTTCTGCATACGGAAGCAATTTTGCACCATCATTTGTCAGCGTCATGCCGCTGGCACTGCGGCTGAACAGTTGCAAATTCAGGCTTTCCTGCAATGCTTTGATTTGCAGGCTGACGGCGGGTTGTGTGACATGCAGACGCTCGGCGGCACGGGTCAGATTACCTTCTCTGGCGACGGTCACAAAAGCGCGTAATTGAGTGAAATCCATGTTGTCTCCATCAGCGTGGGATATAAACTGGTGTTGATAACACTGGCACGCAGAATTTTTTTGAATATTATAAGCATGTCTTATATTGCTATTGAAAATAATTAATTGGATTTGCTATGAGTAGTCCATTAATCTGCTATCGAACTTCCATTTCTGACTAAGGGTTTCTTATGACATCGTTGATACAGCATTTTATGAATGGCCAGGTAGTAAGCTCGGCCAGTGGCCGTCAGCAGGACGTGTTTAATCCGGCGACCGGCGCGGTTGTGGCGCAAGTGGTGCTGGCGAATCTGGACGAGGTGAATGCGGTGGTGGCTGCGGCGAAAGCGGCAGCGCCAGCGTGGGCGGAGACTGCGCCACTCAAGCGTGCACGCATTATGTTCAAATTCAAAGAACTGCTGGATCAGCATCATAAAGAAATCGCCGCGCTGATCACGCGTGAACATGGCAAGGTCTTGTCGGATGCGATGGGCGAAGTCACCCGTGGTATTGAAATCGTTGAATTCGCCTGCGGTATGCCGCAACTGTTGAAAACCCAGTTTTCCGACAACATCGGCGGTGGCATCGATAATTACAACCTGCGTCAGCCGCTCGGTGTGACTGCCGGTATTACGCCGTTTAATTTCCCTTTCATGGTACCGATGTGGATGGCGCCGCTGGCGATTGCGACTGGCAACACGTTTATTCTGAAACCTTCTGAGCGCGATCCTTCCTGCGCATTGCTGATTGCTGATCTGTTGAAAAAAGCGGGCTTACCAGACGGCGTGTTCGGCGTATTGCAAGGCGATAAAGTCGCGGTGGATGGCTTGCTGCAGCATCCTGATGTGTCCGCTGTTTCATTCGTTGGTTCGACGCCGATTGCTGAATATATTTACAGCGAAGGCACGCGTCTGGGCAAACGCGTACAGGCGCTCGGCGGTGCTAAAAATCATCTGGTTGTGATGCCGGATGCGAATCTGGATCAGGCCGTCGATGCCCTGATGGGCGCGGCGTATGGTTCCGCCGGTGAACGTTGCATGGCGATTTCAGTGGCGGTGGCGGTCGGTGATGTGGCCGATAAACTGGTGGCCGCACTGGTGCCCCGCGTTAAAACGCTGATTATTAAAAACGGTATGGAAGCCGACGCCGAAATGGGGCCGGTCGTAACAGCGGTGCACAAGGCAAAAATCGAAGGCTATATTGCCGATGGTGTGGCTGAAGGTGCGCAATTGCTGGTCGATGGACGCGGCTTTTCTGTACCTGGTCATGAAGGCGGTTTCTTCCTCGGCGGCACACTGTTTGACCACGTCAAAGAAGGCATGAAAATTCATCGCGAAGAAATTTTCGGGCCGGTGTTGTGCATCATCCGCGTGCCGGATTTTGCGTCGGCCGTTGAGCTGATCAACCGCCATGAATTCGGTAATGGCGTGTCCTTGTTCACTTCCGATGGCAACACGGCACGCGAATTTTCACGCCGTATTCAGGTCGGGATGGTCGGCATTAACGTGCCTATTCCTGTGCCTATGGCATGGCATTCATTCGGCGGCTGGAAACGTTCTTTATTTGGTGATCAGCATGCGTATGGCGAAGAAGGCATACGCTTCTACACCCGCTACAAATCTGTGATGCAGCGCTGGCCAGACAGCATAGGCAAAGGTGCTGAATTCACGATGCCGGTAGCGAAGTAATTTCCTCTGCTCCCGGTGCGTTGATGTTGTAAAGACTTGCCGGGAGCAGCCCGAATAACCCTCCGCACCCAGATGGCCTCTGCGGGATGGGGGAGTATCTTTCAGTTTGCATCTGATGTCCTTATAAATAAAGGGGATAACGGGTGCAGTAACTCATACTCCTCCCCAGTATGTGAAAGAACCACATTATGTTGACGATCAACACCTTATGCCAGTACCCGATTATCCAGGCGCCGATGGCAGGCGGCGCGACGACGCCGGAACTGGTGGCAGCAGTATCGGAAGCCGGTGCGCTGGGCTCTCTCGCAGCGCCTTTGCTGACGCCGCTGGCGATCATTGAGCAAGCCGAACATATTCGTCGCCTGACGGATAAACCATTTGCCATCAATCTGTTTGTACAGACGCGCCCGCAAGTCGATTTTGCTCAGATAGAGGCGGCCAAATTATTGCTGCAACCGGTGTGCGCCGAATTAGGCTGGACCACCTTGCCGACACCGACCCGGTGGTGCGAGGATTTTGAAGCGCAATTAGATGCTTTGATCACCGCACGACCAGCCGTCGCCAGTTTTACTTTCGATGTTTTGCATGGCAGCCAGGTACAACGTCTGCATGAGGCCGGGATACTGGTGATCGGTACCGCCACCAATCTGGCGGAAGCCATCGTTTGGCAAGCGATCGGTGCCGATGCGATTTGCCTGCAGGGCACGGAGGCTGGCGGACATCGCGGCACTTTCATCGGGGCGCAGCAGGACGCAACGCTGAGCACCGCAGAATTGCTTGCCGTTTGCCGCCCGCAGATACAGATTCCGCTGATCGTTGCGGGCGGCATCATGGACGGTGCGGATATCGCTGCTGCTCTTGCTGCCGGCGCGCAATGGGTACAGATGGGAACGGCATTCCTGACCACGAAAGAGTCTGGGATTCATCCCGCTTACAAACAGCGTTTACTGGCAGCGACCAGCGACACCAGTGCTACCACCCGTCAGACCCGCGCGTTTTCCGGCCGTTTTGCGCGTGGTCTGGATAACCGTTTCATGCAACTGATGGAATCCGTGGCAGATCAGGTGCCAGCGTACCCTGTGCAAAACGCCCTGACCGGAGCGATACGCTCGGCAGCGGCGAAAGAAAGCAAAACCGAATTCATGTCGCTGTGGTGTGGGCAGGGCGTTGCCCGCGCCCGTGATGTCAATGCCGCAGATCTGGTCGCCACGCTGGTGCAGGAAATGCAGACAGCTTCCCGCAAAAGCTAAGGAAAAAAATACATGGGATCAACATTACAATCATCAGCAAATTCATCAGCACAATCCGCAGGACAGTTTGATTACATCGTGATCGGTGCCGGTACTGCCGGCTGTGTATTGGCGAATCGTTTGTCGAAGAACCCGGAAAAGCGCGTGTTGTTGCTCGAAGCTGGTGGTAAAGACGATTATGTCTGGATACATATTCCGGTTGGCTATCTGTATTGCATTAATAATCCACGCACGGACTGGATGCTGCGCACCGAAGCCGAACCGGGTCTGAATGGGCGCAGCCTGATCTATCCGCGTGGCAAAGTGCTGGGTGGTTGTTCATCGATTAACGGCATGATTTATATGCGCGGTCAGCAGCGTGATTACGATGAATGGGCGGCGCTGACCGGGGACGATAGCTGGCGCTGGGATCAGGTGTTGCCACTGTTTAAAAAGAGCGAAGATCATTACAGCGGCGATGCGGAATTTCATGGTCAGGGTGGTGAATGGCGCGTAGAAAAGCAGCGCTTGTCGTGGGAAATTCTGGATGCATTTCGCGATGCGGCAGCAGAAGTCGGCATCCCAAAAACCGACGACTTTAATCGCGGCAATAACGAAGGCTGTGGCTATTTTGATGTGAACCAGAAACGCGGCATACGCTGGAATGCATCGAAAGCTTTTCTGAAGCCTGCCGCAACACGCGGCAACCTGACGATCATGACCGGCTGCCAGGTCCGGCGTCTGCGCATTGTTGACGATGAACACGGTAAACGTTGTACCGGCGTCGAATTTATTGGCGGCGGTCGTGAGTGGTTTGCTGATTCGGTTCAGGAAACCGTGCTGGCCGCAGGCGCGATAGGATCACCCGCGATTTTGCAGTATTCCGGGATCGGCGACGGCAGCCAATTGCAGCAAGCCGGTGTGTCTGTTGTCCACGATTTGGCAGGAGTTGGTGGTAATTTGCAGGATCATTTGCAGATCCGTTCTGCCTTCAAAATTACGGGTGCGAAAACACTGAACAAGATGGCCAACAGTTTGCTGGGCAAGGCACGTATTGGTCTCGAATATGCGTTATTCCAGAGTGGCCCGATGTCGATGGCACCGTCACAACTGGGCGCTTTTACCCGCTCTGATGCGTCGCAGACAACACCGAATCTGCAATACCACGTACAACCTTTATCGCTGGAAAAATTCGGTGATCCTTTGCATGATTTTCCGGCGTTTACCGCGAGTGTCTGTAACCTGCGCCCAACGTCGCGCGGCTACGTCAGAATTACCGGTGCTGACCCTTTAGCAGCACCAAAAATCGTACCGAATTATCTGAGTACGAATGAAGACCGTAAGATTGCGGCGGACTCGCTGACGCTGACACGCAAGATCGTTGCGGCGCCTGCGTTGAAAAAATATCAGCCGGAAGAAATGAAACCCGGTGCGCAATTCCGCACGGAAGAAGAATTGGCGAAAGCGGCTGGTGATATCGGCACGACAATTTTTCATCCGGTCGGTACTTGCAAGATGGGACGGCGTGATGATACCAGTGCAGTTGTCGACAGCGATTTACGCGTCATAGGGATCGCCGGGCTGCGGGTGGCAGATGCTTCTGTGATGCCGACAATCACTTCAGGTAATACCAATTCACCGACTGTCATGATCGCTGAAAAAGCGGCGCGGTCTATTTTGTCCGGAGAACGATAAACGAACTTTATTTTTATGTCAGCTTGCGTGAAACTACGTACAGTAGTTATACCGTATTGTTGAAAAATCCGTTTGATAGGTACTATCAAAAATTCAAAGAAACGCCAGTACTGTATTTGTCGGAAGTCGCATGGCATAACGCTTCAATGCGTTGAACTGCGGCAACATCAGAGATGGTGACAGGTGCTTTTTGAATAAAAAATAATAAATACTTACTGCACGAACAGTAAGTTTGTCATGTTAAAAAAACTGGATCCCCAAAGAGGGCCTGAAGCAAGACAATAAGGAGACGCGATGACCAATGTCATCCTCGAGACTAAGCGCTTGACCAAAGAGTTCAAGGGCTTCACTGCCGTAAGCGAAGTGAATTTGCAGGTGCAGCGTGGGCATATCCACGCGCTGATCGGGCCGAATGGTGCCGGTAAAACCACCTGTTTTAATTTATTGACCAAATTCCTGGTACCGACATCCGGTGAAATTCTGTTTAACGGGCGTGATATCACGTCTGCGAAGCCAGCACAGATTTCACGCCAGGGCATCATCCGCTCATTTCAGATTTCTGCTGTTTTCCCGCACATGACCGTGTTGGAAAATGTGCGTATAGGTTTGCAACGCAGCCTCGGCACGTCGTTTCATTTCTGGAAAAGCGCGAATAGCCTCAGTAACCTGAATGATCGTGCGATGCAGTTGCTGGCTGAAGTCGATCTGACTGAATTTGCCGATACCATGACCGTGGATCTGCCGTATGGCCGCAAACGCGCTTTGGAAATTGCGACGACGCTGGCGATGGAGCCAGAGATGATGTTGCTCGATGAACCAACGCAAGGAATGGGGCATGAAGACGTACATCGTGTTACCGAGCTGATCAAAAAAGTATCGGCAGGGCGCACCATTCTGATGGTCGAACACAATATGAGTGTGGTGTCCGGTATCTGCGACAAAATTTCTGTGTTGCAACGCGGTGCGATGCTGGCCGAAGGCACTTATGCTGAAGTATCGAAAAATCCTAAAGTCATGGAAGCCTACATGGGAAGCACCAGCGGCGAATTGGAAGGAGCGCACGCATGAGTGTTTCAACGAATCAAGCCGGAACAAACCCAGCGCTGGAGATTTCGCATCTGCAAGCCTGGTATGGTGAGTCGCATATTTTGCATGATGTGAACCTGGTAGTGAATCAGGGCGAGGTCGTGACCTTGCTTGGTCGGAATGGCGCAGGCCGCACGACAACGATGCGCGCGATCATGGGGCTGACAGGCGCCCGCAAAGGCTCGATCAAAATCAACGGTGTCGAAGCCATCCATTTACCGACGCATAAAGTCGCGCATCTTGGTGTTGGCTATTGCCCTGAAGAACGCGGGATATTTTCTTCCTTATCCACAGAAGAAAATCTGATGTTGCCACCGCTGGTTTCGCGTGATGCGCAAGGCATGTCGGTGGAAGAAATTTACGACATGTTTCCTAATCTGGTTGAACGTAAAAACAGTCAGGGTACGCGTCTGTCCGGTGGTGAACAACAGATGCTGGCAGTCGCCCGCATTCTGCGTACCGGGGCGCGTTTGTTATTGCTGGACGAAATTTCCGAAGGTCTGGCACCGGTGATTGTGCAGGCTTTGGCACGCATGATTACCACCCTGAAGGCGAAGGGTTACACCATCGTGATGGTGGAGCAGAATTTCCGTTTCGCAGCCCCATTGGCGGATCGGTTTTATGTGATGGAACATGGACAGATTGTCGAGACTTTTGCAGCCTCGCAATTGCAGGAAAAAATGCCTGTGTTGAATGAGTTGTTGGGCGTGTAAATTGATGGTGGTGGTTCCTGCAGCCATAGCAATGGCGTGGGCGTTTATAAAAACGATAGGAGAAGACAAATGAATACAAAATTTAAAATTGCCAGTCTGGCTGTCAGTGCTGCACTCGTGGCTTTCGCAGGGACGGCCAGCGCTCAGGTATCGGGCGACGTCGTCAAGATTGGTTTCGTCACAGATATTTCCGGCTTGTATTCTGATATCGACGGTAACGGCGGTGCGGAAGCGATCAGAATGGCCATCGCTGATTTCGGCGGCACTGTGCTCGGTAAAAAGATCGTGCTTGTAACGGCGGATCATCAGAATAAAGCGGATATTGCGGCAAGCCGTGCACGCGAGTGGTTTGACCGTGATGGTGTGGATATGCTGATCGGTGGTACTAATTCCGGCACTTCTTTATCGATGTCGAAAGTGGCTGCAGAAAAGAAAAAAGTGTTCATCTCTATCGGCGCCGGTACTGCACGTCTGACCAACGAAGAATGCACACCAAACACAATTCACTACGCTTACGATACCGTCGCGCTGGCCAAGGGAACCGGTTCAGCGGTAGTTAAACAGGGCGGCAAAAGCTGGTATTTCCTGACTGCCGATTATGCATTTGGTGCATCGCTGGAAAGTGATACGTCCAGCGTTGTGAAAGCCGCTGGTGGCAGTGTTTCCGGATCGGTCAAACATCCATTATCCGCGTCTGATTTTTCTTCATTCCTGTTGCAGGCACAGGCGTCGAAAGCCCAGATTCTGGGACTGGCTAACGCCGGTGGCGATACGATCAATGCGATTAAAGCAGCGAATGAATTCGGTGTCACCAAAACCATGAAGCTCGCTGGTCTGCTGATGTTTATTAACGATATTCACTCTCTGGGACTGAACCTGACGAGTGGCATGTATCTGACGGACAGCTGGTACTGGAATCAGAATGATGAAGCACGTAAATGGTCGCGTCGTTATTTTGAAAAAATGAAAAAGATGCCATCGAGTTTGCAAGCGGCTGATTATTCCGCAACCTTGCAATATCTGAACGCAGTCAAGGCCGCTGGTTCCGACGACACCGATAAAGTGATGGCGAAACTGAAGGCCGCCAAGATCAACGATATCTATGCGAAAAATGGCTACATCCGCGCTGACGGCAGCATGATTCACGATATGTATCTGATGCAGGTGAAGTCGCCAGCCGAATCAAAAGAGCCTTGGGATTACTACAAAGTGGCGCAGACTATTCCAGGTGAACAGGCCTTCACGACGAAAGCCGAATCCAAGTGCGCTCTGTGGAAATAATGCACTGATTTCCCTGCTCCTGTCCTTGGCGCAGGGAAGTTCACGCTGTTTGTATTGACTCTAAATTGATACATAAATTGATACGTAAGCTGGATGTACGTTGGCGCTGCCTGGCAATGATTTAGCGACGTTGAAATACATCCTTTTCCTGACATCTGCCCGCCGGTTTTGCGGGTTATTTTCTAAAGAGTGCCATGGAAATATTTGGTATTCCGCTTCAGGCGATGCTGAGCCAGCTGTTGCTGGGCTTGGTCAATGGCTCGTTTTACGCGATGCTGTCTCTCGGACTGGCAGTCATTTTTGGCTTGCTGAATGTGATTAATTTTGCGCATGGTGCGCTGTACATGATGGGCGCATTCCTGGCCTGGATGGGCATGAATTATTTTGGCATCAATTATTGGGTGATGCTGATTCTGGCTCCGGTGTTGGTCGGCTTATTTGGCATCATCATAGAAAAGACGATGCTGCGCTGGCTGTATAAGCTCGATCATCTGTACGGATTGTTGCTGACCTTTGGTATCACGCTGATGCTGGAAGGAGTCTTCCGTTCGGTCTATGGCGTTTCCGGGCAACCCTACTCAGTACCGGATGCATTGATGGGGGCGACGAATCTTGGCTTCATGATCCTGCCTAACTATCGTGCATGGGTGGTGATCGCTTCGCTGACCGTGTGTTTTGCAACCTGGTTTGTGATTGAGAAAACCAAGCTTGGTGCTTATCTGCGTGCTGGTACGGAAAACCCGAAACTGGTCGAAGCTTTCGGTGTGAATGTGCCGTTGATGGTGACGCTGACTTACGGCTTCGGTGTCGCGCTCGCCGCGTTTGCCGGCGTGCTGGCAGCACCAGTGATTCAGGTGTCGCCGCTGATGGGTTCGAATCTGATCATTACCGTTTTTGCGGTCGTGGTGATTGGTGGCATGGGCTCGATTCTCGGTTCCATACTGACGGGTCTCGCGCTCGGAATTATCGAAGGTCTGACACGCGTGTTTTACCCGGAATTGTCCGCCACCGTTGTCTTCATCGTGATGGCGATCGTGCTGATGATTCGTCCCGCTGGTCTGTTCGGTAAAGAAAAATAATCGGAGCTTCTATGAATAAAAAAATTGGCTATGGCATTGCACTTGCCGTATTGCTGGCAGCACCGTTTTATGTCTATCCCGTGTTTCTGATGAAGTTGTTGTGCTTTGCTTTGTTTGCCTGCGCTTTTAATTTACTGATCGGTTTTACCGGCTTGCTGTCGTTTGGTCATGCGGCTTTCTTCGGCGGCGCCGGTTACATCGCTGGCTGGGCGATCCGTGATGCTGGCTTGCCGATGGAACTGGGTATTGTGCTTGGTGTACTTGCAGCAGCCCTGATAGGTTTGGTGATGGGCGCTCTGGCGATACGGCGGCAGGGGATTTACTTCACCATGATCACACTGGCGCTGGCGCAAATGTTGTACTTCGTGTTTCTGCAAGCGAAGTTCACTGGTGGCGAGGATGGCTTGCAAGGCGTTCCACGCGGGAAATTACTGGGGAGCCTGGATCTGACATCGGATCTGAGTTTGTATTACGTGGTGCTGGCAATTGCGATTGCCGGTTTCGCCGTGGTGGTGCGGGCGATTCATTCTCCTTTCGGTCATGTATTGAAAGCGGTGAAAGAAAACGAACCACGTGCCGTTTCGCTTGGTTACGATGTGGATAAGTACAAACTGGTGGCCTTCGTCTTGTCTGCAGCACTTGCCGGATTAGCCGGCGCGACTAAAACGCTGGTACTCGGTTTTGAGACGCTGACGGACGTGCACTGGACAATGTCAGGCCTCGTGGTGTTAATGACCCTGGTGGGCGGTTTAGGTACCTTGGTGGGCCCGATTGTCGGCGCCATCATTATCATCGCGCTGGAGAATAAACTCGGTGACCTCGGTAATCTGCTGGCGGACTGGACGACGCTTGACTGGTTCCGTAATCTTGGTGATTCCGTCACGATCGTGACAGGGCTGATTTTTATTGTCTGCGTACTGGCGTTCCGTAAAGGAATTGTCGGTGAGTTGAGTGACCGGCTACAGCGCGTACGTAAAGCGAAACTGAGTTGAGCTAGTTCAGATTTTGTCCTGCCGTAAAAAATACCCCGCAAAAGCGGGGTATTTCATTTATGATATCAATTTTAATATAATATAAAAATAGCAATTAATTTTCATCTTAAGACGAGCCTTCTCTTGCTTATTTCACGTGAAACACGGATGTTATCCACTGCCGGATAAACACAGCTCTTTGAAAAAAAACGGATGTCCAATATCCATCATCCCCGCAGCAGGATTATGTAGTGAAACCCACGCAGCTATTCAGTCTTGTCTTTGCTGGTTTTTCAAATAGCTGCAGTTCATAGTGCTGCAGCATAAATTGCCCTTGCGTCGGCGAGGCTGACTTCTCTAGGGTTATTTCCCAGCAAACGTGTTTGCAGCATTGCGTCCGCCGCCAGGCGGTCGAGATCACTCTCAGTAACGCCAACCTGAGTAAGACGGGTTTCGATACCGGTACGCTCAGCGAGGTCTTCCATCGCGGTAATAAGGGCATTGCTGCGCGCTTCCGCGCTACCCATGGCCTCGGGCGCGATAATTTCAGCGAGCTCGGCATACAGTTCTGCTGCCGCAGGCGCGTTGAAACGCAAGACGTGCGGTAAAACCAGTGAGTTTGATAAACCGTGTGGAACATGGAAGATGCCGCCTATCGGATAGGCGAGCGCATGCACAGCTGCACACGGCGCATTGGCGAATGACTGACCGGCCATCATCGCACCTACCAGCATGGCCTGGCGCGCCGCTAAATTACTGCCATTGCTGCAGGCCTGATCAATGTTATTCCACAATAATTTCAGTGCCTGACGCGCCAGCATGTCAGAAATCGGATTTTTTTTATGACGCGTTGTATAGGCTTCAATCGCATGCACCATGGCGTCAATTCCGGTTGCTGCGGTTACTTTTGCTGGCAATCCTGTCGTTAACGTTGCATCGAGGATGGCGATGTCGGCGTATAGCTGTGGTGCCACGACCCCCATTTTGGTAGTGGTGCCGGTGGTGACGATAGAGATCGGTGTCACTTCTGAACCCGTACCTGCCGTTGTCGGAATCTGTATTAAGGGTAATCGTTCACCTTTTACATTACCTATTCCATACATTGTCGATAATGGCTGCTCGCTTCCGGCGAGAACGGCGATCAGTTTGGCAACGTCCATAGAACTGCCGCCACCCAAGCCCACAACCAGATCGATGCCGAGTTCGCGCGCGTTTGTAACCGCTTGGATGACGACAGCTTCCGGTGGATCGGCAATCACATCAGAAAACACGCTGACCCGGATTTGCTGGTTTTTTATGTTATCGATAGCCGGTTGCACTAATCCCGTTTTTAGAAATCCGGCATCAGTGACGATCAATACATGGCGGGCTTCTGGATAGTATTTACGTATGATGTCGCCGCAACGACTGGCCGCACCGGATTCACTGATGAGGTGAGGGACGGTCTGGAATTCGAAATTATTCATGGCACATGCCTTTCTTGACGGGCAAAAGATAATTGTGTCGGTGTTACCTAAGACTACGAAGAATTGTTATTCTCCCTAGCTTGCCAGATGTTGTCTGTATTTTGATTAAGGTTAATAAATTTCATGATGGATATGCTTTTGTTGGGGCTAGCTGCATTTTTCGCAGGTTTTGTTGATTCTATTGTGGGCGGCGGTGGATTAGTGCAAGTGCCGGCATTGTTTTCTTTTTTCCCAGGTACGCCACCTGCGACCTTATTGGGCACGAACAAGTTTGCCGGAGTATGGGGAACGACAGTAGCTGCACGCAATTATTTACGTCAGGTGAAGGTGCGATGGGCGATGTTGGTACCCGCAGCTGCCATGGCTTTTCTTTTTTCTTTTTGTGGTGCGTATCTGGTCACACATATTCCGCCTACCCATTTGCGTAAAGCGTTGCCGTTTGTATTGGTTGCAGTTGCTATTTATACGTTTAAGAAAAAGGATTTTGGTTCGGCAGATAGGCCGCTATTTTCCGGAAATAAAGAAATCTGGCTGGCGATGCTGGTTGGTGCCGGCATAGGTTTTTATGATGGATTTTTTGGCCCGGGAACGGGTAGCTTTTTCATGTTTCTGTTTGTCAGATTTTTTGGTTACGATTTTTTAAGAGCGTCAGCGGTAGCGAAAGTGTTAAACGTTGCATGTAATGCCGCCGCTTTGTCGTGGTTTGGCTTCAGTGGTCATGTCCTTTGGATACTTGGTGGTTTAATGGCGGTTTGCGGTATAGGCGGGTCGTTGCTTGGAACGCATCTCGCTATTAAACATGGTACTGGGTTTGTCAGAAAAATGTTTTTGTTCGTTGTTATCTGCCTGATTTGCAAAACAAGTTACGATGGATTTTTGAGATGATTGTTTCACGTGAAACACAATCTTAGAGGTAAAACGGATGTTTAGTTATTTAGCCCGGTGTTTCACGTGAAACAATCGGGCTAATTTTTTGGCTGTTTTGCTTTGTTAAAAGTGAGTGGGGCGTAAAACAAACTATAATCGAGCCTCGTGCAATCCTTGTTTGTCAGAAGCTAGCTATGTTTTATCCTAAAGAATTCGATGTAATTGTTGTTGGCGGTGGTCACGCCGGCACTGAAGCTGCGCTTGCCGCGGCTCGTATGGGGCAGTCCACGCTATTATTAAGTCACAATATTGAGACACTTGGTCAGATGTCCTGCAATCCATCTATTGGTGGCATTGGTAAGGGGCATCTGGTTAAAGAGGTTGATGCAATGGGTGGCGCAATGGCGATTGCGACAGACGAGGCGGGCATACAGTTTCGTATATTGAATTCATCTAAGGGGCCGGCGGTACGTGCGACAAGGGCGCAAGCCGACAGAATTTTGTACAAGCAAGCGATACGCAGTCGGCTGGAAAATCAGCCTAATCTTTGGCTGTTTCAGCAGGCAGTAGATGATCTGCTGGTGGAAGGCAATCGGGTTGTCGGCGCTGTAACCCAAGTGGGTATTCAATTTCGTGCCCGTGCAGTGGTGTTGACCGCAGGTACTTTCTTAGACGGCAAAATTCACGTTGGCCTGAATAATTACTCCGCAGGCAGAGCGGGTGACCCGCCAGCGATTTCTTTGTCAGCGAGGTTGAAAGAGCTAGCCTTGCCGCAAGGTCGCCTGAAAACAGGAACGCCACCGCGCATCGATGGTCGTAGTATCGATTTTTCAGTGATGCAGGAGCAACCGGGCGATTTGGATCCGGTGCCGGTGTTTTCGTATATGGGTAATGCGAGCATGCATCCCAAGCAGATGCCTTGCTGGATTACACATACCAATGAAAAAACGCACGATATTATCCGCGCTGGCTTAGACCGTAGCCCGATGTACACAGGTGTTATTGAGGGTGTTGGTCCGCGTTATTGCCCGTCGATCGAAGATAAAATCCATCGCTTCGCCAGCAAAGAGTCACATCAAATTTTCCTTGAACCTGAGGGTTTGACAACGAACGAATTTTATCCAAATGGCATTTCTACCAGTTTACCGTTTGATGTGCAGCTTGATCTGGTGCGATCAATGCGCGGTATGGAAAATGCCTACATCCTGCGTCCAGGGTATGCAATTGAATATGATTATTTCGATCCGCGCGGATTGAAGTCTTCGCTGGAAACCCGGCAAATTCAGGGTCTGTTCTTTGCTGGCCAAATTAACGGTACAACAGGATACGAAGAGGCGGCTGCACAAGGAATGTTGGCGGGCTTGAATGCCGCATTGCAAACGCAGGGCAAGGAGGCGTGGGTGCCACGTCGTGATGAAGCCTACCTCGGTGTGTTGGTCGATGACCTGATTACCAAAGGTGTTCAGGAGCCGTACCGGATGTTCACCAGTCGGGCGGAATTCAGATTAAGTCTGCGTGAAGATAATGCCGATATGCGACTGACGGAAATAGGGCGCCAGCTTGGTTGCGTCAGTGATACGCAATGGCAGATGTTCGAGCAAAAACGTGAAAGTGTTTCACGTGAATTAGAACGCTTGCGTTCGACCTGGGTGAATCCACGCATTTTGGCTGATGTTGAAGCTGAACGTGTCGTCGGTAAGGCTTTAGAGCGCGAATATTCATTGGCAGATTTGCTGCGCCGTCCACAAGTGACGTATGAAAGTCTGATGAGTCTGCAAGGTGTGGAAGGGCAGGCACTAGCTGGGCCGGGCGTTGGTGATGAGACCGTGCGGGAGCAGGTTGAGATTCAGATTAAGTACGCAGGCTATATTGACCGGCAGGCAAAAGAAGTGGAGCGCCACGCCCATTTCGAAAATCTGAAAATGCCAGTCGGTTTTGATTACATGGAAGTGAATGGCTTATCGATCGAGGTTCGTCAGAAACTCAATAAGCATCAGCCGGAAACCTTGGGTCAATGCGGGCGTATATCTGGTGTGACCCCGGCAGCTATTTCGCTTTTACTCGTCCACTTAAAAAAGCGTGGCTTCAAAGAGTTCGCTGCAACGCCGGAAATTGTCGCTGAGATCGCAACAGGGGAAGATGCATAATGAGTGGAGATATTTCAGCATTACGGAATATGCTTGCAAATGGTATTCAGGAGTTAGGTCTCGACCTGAGTGATGAACAAATCGACAAAATGATTGCTTATTTAGCATTGTTGTCTAAATGGAATTCTGTTTATAATCTGACCGCCATCCGTGATCCTAAAGAAATGGTGAAACAGCATTTGTTGGACTCCCTGTCTGCGGCACCAGCATTTAAAGACGCAAAAAACATTTTGGATGTCGGCGCTGGCGGTGGCTTACCGGGAATGATGCTGGCGATTGCATACCCTGATACCCGCATTTCCATGATCGATACCGTCAGTAAAAAAACGGCTTTTCTGACGCAAGCGAAAACTGAGCTTGGCCTTAGTAATGTGACCGTCTACACGGGACGGGTCGAGTCTTTGCAAGTGAAGGAAAAGTTCGACGTCATTACTTCACGTGCATTTTCCGAGCTGTGTAACTTCATTAACTGGTCTTGGCATTTATTGGCCGATGGCGGCCAGTTTATTGCGATGAAAGGCATCGCTCCTGCACAGGAGATTGAGCGTCTGCCAGAGGGGTGGGTTGTGACGGGTGTGCAAGCGCTGGCAGTACCTGGTCTGCAGGCAGAGCGTCACCTGGTCTTTGTCAAGAAAATTGCAGTCTGAAATTTACGCGGAACCTCTATGGCAAAAATATTTTGTATCGCAAATCAAAAAGGTGGTGTCGGCAAAACGACGACCACCGTTAATCTTGCCGCCGGTCTGGCAAAGCTTGAGCAGCGTGTGTTGCTGGTCGATCTCGATCCGCAAGGCAATGCCACCATGGGTGCGGGGATCAATAAGGCAAAGCTGACAGCGTCTGTTTATGAAGTGTTACTTGGCATGTCCGATGTAGTGACGGCTCGCCAGCGTTCTGAATCGGGTAAGTTTGACGTGCTGCCAGCGAACCGTGAGCTGGCTGGTGCCGAAGTTGAGATGGTCGAGCTCGACAACCGTGATAAACGTCTGCGTGACGCGCTTTCAGCGGTTGCTGATGAGTACGATTTCATACTGATCGATTGCCCTCCGGCATTATCTATGCTGACGTTGAATGGCTTGTGTGCCGCACATGGCGTGATCATTCCTATGCAATGCGAATACTATGCGCTCGAAGGCTTATCCGATCTGGCAAATACCATTAAGAAGGTCTCCGCCAATCTGAATCCTGATCTGAAAATCGTTGGTTTACTGCGTGTCATGTTTGATCCACGCATGACCTTGTCGCAGCAGGTATCAGATCAATTGGAGCAACATTTTGGCGACAAGGTTTTCAAAACACTGATTCCGCGTAACGTGCGCCTGGCAGAAGCCCCTTCGTATGGCATTCCTGGTGTGGTATTTGACCCCTCGTCGAAAGGCGCACAGGCGTATATCGCGTTCGGTGCAGAAATGGTTGAAAGAATTAAACAATTGGACAAATAAGCATGGTCACAAAAAAACAAAAAGGCTTAGGCCGTGGCTTGGACGCATTATTAGGTGGTGCAGGGGATTTTGCAGAAGCAGTACCAACGGTCAGCGGTGCGCCGACGAGCTTGCCGGTAACGCAAATGCAAGCGGGTAAATATCAGCCTCGTACACGCATGGACGAAGGTGCACTCACAGAGCTGGCAGCCTCAATCAAGGCGCAAGGGCTGATGCAACCGATACTGGTGCGTCCGGTGGGGCAAAGCAATGGTGTGATTCGCTACGAAATTATTGCCGGTGAACGCCGTTTCCGCGCCTCACAAATGGCCGGGCTGGACGAAGTGCCGGTACTGGTCAAAGACGTCGACGATCAGGCCGCGGCTGCGATGGCATTGATTGAAAACATTCAACGTGAAGATCTGAATCCTCTCGAAGAAGCGCAAGGTATCCACCGTTTGATTACTGACTTTTCGTTTACGCATGAACAGGCGGCAACCGCAGTCGGTCGATCACGTAGTGCAGTATCGAATTTATTGCGCTTGTTGAACCTGGCAAAGCCGGTACAAACCATGTTGATGGCTGGTGATATCGATATGGGTCATGCACGTTCGCTGCTGGCGACTGACGCGGCGACTCAGATACAACTGGCGAATCAGATTGTCGCAAAGCGCATGTCTGTGCGGGAAGCAGAAAAATTAGTTGCAAAAACGACACTTGAAATGAGCTCTGGTGCAAAGCCTCGCGATAAAGCTGAAAAATCACGCGATATCACGCGCCTGGAGGAAGAGCTGTCGGATGCGTTAGCGACACAGGTAACTCTGAAGATGGGAAGCAAAGGACGTGGTCAGATGGTGATTGATTTCGCCGATCTGGATTCTCTGGACGGCATTATTTTGAAAATCCGAGGTCAATAAATTCAAAATGAAAATTTTTCTTCTGCCGGGCTTGTACAATTCTGGGCCCGGACATTGGCAAAGTTTATGGGAAACATCTTTGCCGGATGTCGAACGTGTTCAGCAAACGAATTGGGAGCAGCCGGACCGTGATTTATGGGTGCAGACTTTATCCGCAGCAATCAATGCCTGTGACGACGATATTGTTCTGGTAGCCCATAGCCTGGGTTGTGCATTGACTGCATGGTGGGTTGCGCAGGATTTCCCCGGTGTTCGGGACAAAAGTAAAGTCAAGGCTGCTTTATTGGTTGCTCCGCCAGGCGTGAACCGGGAAAACTTTCCTGCTCCAAGTTTCGCGCCGATGCCGACGACGAGCTTTCCATTTCCAGTCAAAGTTGTTGCTTCTGCAGATGATCCCTGGTGTGAAATAGAGGTTGCTGAGAACTGGGCTCGACTCTGGGGGGCAACATTTCACAATATTGGTGCTTACGGTCACATCAATGGCGACTCAGGGCTGGGAGTCTGGAAGCAAGGCCAGGACTATCTTTCCAGCACGTTGAGTGAAATAAGGGCAGAGCGGAAAAATTAAAAATGTCTCATTCTGATGCATTGCATCAAACGTTTGACGATGTTACGCACTACCACGTATAATTCCGTGGTTTTGATTGGCGAGGATTCGCGCTGCCTGATAATATTTTGTGGCAACTGCTTGAATATCAACAGTCATTTGTAAATAAGTGAGGAAAGCATGGCCCGTATCGTACTGTTGCAGATGGCAACAGCGTTGGTTGTGGCTCTGTTGGCCGGAATTTTTGGTAACACTTCCCTGGCTTTTTCTGCCTTTATTGGTGGGATGTGTTGCTCACTACCAAATGCGTTTTTTGCGTTACGCCTGTTCATGGGCACAAAAAAACCTGGTGGTGCGAACCCGATGACATTTTTCATCGGTGAATTTATCAAGATTGCACTGACAATTGCGCTGATGGCGACGGTTGTCTACTGGTACCGCGATGTAAATTGGCCGGCATTTTTGATCGCCTTCATCGTAGTACTGAAAAGTTATTTTATTTTACTATTTAGACAACGACCATGAGCGCAACTGAGCACGCACCAACAGCGTCAGAATATATTGTCCATCACTTAGGACATTTCTCGACCCATCATCAAGATAAAATCGTTGATTTTTCTATTTTCAATATGGACACCATTTTCTGGTCCATATTTTCCGGTATCGTTGGTAGCCTGATTTTGTGGCTTGCTGCGCGTAAGGCGACTTCCGGTGTGCCTGGCCGTTTTCAGGCTGCCGTCGAGATTCTGGTCGAGATGGTAGAAGAACAATCGAAAGGCATCGTCCACGGTGACCGTAGTTTCATCGCTCCTCTCGCGCTGACTGTGTTTGTCTGGGTTGCTCTGATGAACTCACTGGATTTCTTGCCTGTCGATTTGTTCTCTGGCTTGTTTTCCTTGCTGGGCGTAGAACACATTTTTACTCATCACCGTGTTGTTCCGACTGCTGACTTAAACGGCACTCTGGGTATTTCGCTCGGCGTGTTGGCTTTAATGCTGTATTACAGTGTCAAGATCAAAGGTCTTGGTGGTTTCCTGCATGAATTGGTGTCAGCTCCATTTGGTATCAAAATGGCACCATTTAATCTGATTTTGCAACTGATCGAATTTGCTGCTAAAACCGTTTCTCTGGGTATGCGACTGTTCGGTAACATGTTTGCTGGTGAATTGTTGTTCTTGTTGATCGCTTTGTTGGGTTCGATGGCAACAGTATTTGGTGTGTTTGGTCATCTGGTGGCAGGTTCTATCTGGGCGATCTTCCATATTCTGATTGTGTTCTTACAAGCGTTTATCTTCATGATGCTGACTCTGGTCTACATCGGTCAAGCGCATGAACATCATTAATTGATTTTTGCAGTAATTGTTTCGATTTGGTTTTGTTAGTTTTAGTCTTTTATTATTTTTAACTTTTAAGGAAATGTCATGACTGATTTATCTTTTGTTGCTTTGGCTTGCGGTTTGATCATCGGCTTGGGCGCGATCGGTGCTTGTATCGGTATCGCTATCATGGGTGGTAAGTACCTCGAAGCGTCTGCTCGTCAACCAGAATTGATGAACACATTGCAAACTAAGATGTTCCTGTTGGCTGGTCTGATCGATGCTGCGTTCCTGATCGGTGTTGGTATCGCAATGTTGTTCGCATTTGCTAACCCATTCAAATAATCAGTTTTTCCTTCTACTGCCGGAAGCACTGTGCTTTCGGCTTGATCCATTTAGATAAGGAATTACCGTGAACTTAAACGCAACATTGTTCGTTCAGTTTGGGGTTTTCTTCATCTTGGCAATGTTCACAATGAAGTTTGTGTGGCCGCCACTGATGAACGCGCTCGACGAGCGTGCGAAGAAAATCGCAGACGGACTGGCTGCAGCCGACAAAGCGCGTCAGACTTTGCAAGATGGCGCAAAAGAAGCGCAAGCTGCATTGAATAGCGCCCGTGAAGAAGGCCAGAAACAGATCATCAACGCTGAAAAACGCGCTGCCCTGATCGTGGATGAAGCCAAAAATACTGCCGCTGCTGAAGCTGCCCGCATTATTGCTGCTGCAAAAGCTGATGCTGAAAATCAGGTAACTAAAGCACGCGAAGAACTGCGTGATCAGGTTGCTACATTGGCAGTCAAAGGCGCAGAGCAAATTCTGAAACGTGAAGTCAATGCATCCGCTCACGCAGATCTGTTGAATCAACTGAAAACCGAGCTGTAATCATGGCCGAACTCGCAACGATCGCTCGTCCTTACGCAGAAGCGCTGTTTCGTGTTGCCCAATCCGGTAACCTGTCCGCCTGGTCGGATCTGGTTGCCGAAATGGCACAGGCTGGTGCGCATCCCGATGTACAAGCTCTTGCACATAACCCAAAAGTCTCGGCTTCGCAAAAAGCTGAGATTTTCCTGTCTGTGCTCAAATCTCCAGTGACTGCTGAAGCGAAAAACTTCATCAATACACTCGCTGACTATGATCGCCTGACTTTGCTGCCCGAAATCGCTTTCCAATTTCATGCATTGAAAAACGCCCACGAAGGTGCGGCAGATGCTGAAGTGACCAGCGCATTTGAATTGTCGGCAGCTCAGTTGAGCGACCTGGCGATTACATTGGAAAAGAAATTTGGCCGCAAATTGCATCCTACCGTCAAAGTAGATTCTGCTTTGATCGGTGGTGTACGCATCGTGGTTGGTGATCAGGTGCTTGACACGTCGGTTCGCGCTAAGCTGCAAAAAATGCACTCAGCCCTGACCGCGTAAGAACGTATAAATATTAGGAGTTAGTATGCAACTCAACCCATCTGAAATCAGCGAGCTGATCAAGAGCCGGATTCAAGGCCTTGGTGAAACTGCTGAGGTTCGTAATCAAGGTACGGTTATTTCCGTTACCGACGGTATCTGCCGCATTCACGGTCTGTCTGACGCGATGCAAGGTGAGATGCTGGAATTCCCAGGCAACACATTTGGTCTGGCATTGAATCTGGAACGTGATTCCGTTGGCGCCGTTATTCTTGGTGACTACGAACATATCTCCGAAGGCGACACAGTGAAATGTACTGGTCGTATTCTGGAAGTACCTATTGGTCCTGAACTGCGTGGTCGTGTTGTTAATGCGCTGGGTCAGCCTATCGATGGCAAAGGTCCGATCAATGCGAAATTGTCTGCGCCTATCGAAAAAATCGCACCTGGCGTTATCGCACGTCAATCCGTTTCTGAGCCAATGCAAACTGGTATCAAGTCAATTGATGCGATGGTTCCTGTTGGTCGTGGTCAGCGTGAATTGATCATTGGCGATCGTCAGACTGGTAAGACAGCTGTTGCGATTGATGCTGTGATCAACCAAAAAGGTCAGAACGTTACCTGTATCTATGTAGCGATCGGTCAAAAAGCGTCTTCCGTTAAAAACGTTGTGCGTGCTCTCGAAGCGCACGGCGCGATGGAATACACCATTGTTGTTGCAGCTACTGCGGCTGAATCTGCAGCGATGCAATACGTCTCCGCTTACTCCGGTTGCGCCATGGGCGAATACTTCCGTGACCGCGGTGAAGATGCATTGATCATCTATGATGACTTGTCTAAACAAGCGGTTGCTTACCGTCAGGTTTCCCTGTTGCTGCGCCGCCCACCAGGCCGTGAAGCTTACCCAGGTGACGTGTTCTACCTGCACTCCCGTTTGCTCGAACGTGCAGCCCGCGTGAATCCAGACTACGTTGAAAAATTCACTGAAGGCGCGGTTAAAGGAAAAACAGGTTCTCTGACAGCATTGCCTATCATTGAAACTCAGGCTGGTGACGTTTCTGCTTTCGTTCCTACCAACGTGATTTCGATTACTGACGGTCAGATCTTCTTGGAAACATCTTTGTTTAACGCCGGTATCCGTCCTGCGATTAACGCTGGTATTTCTGTATCACGCGTTGGTGGTGCTGCTCAGACTAAGGTTATCAAAAACCTGTCCGGTGGTATTCGTACTGACTTGGCGCAGTATCGTGAATTGGCAGCGTTTGCGCAGTTCGCATCTGACCTCGATGAATCCACACGTAAGCAGTTGGATCGTGGTGCCCGCGTGACAGAATTGCTCAAGCAAGCGCAGTACGCTCCATTGCCGATCTCTCTGATGGCCGCTTCCCTGTTCGCAGTGAACAAAGGCTTCCTGGATGATGTCGAAGTGAAGAAAGTATTGTCTTTCGAAGCTGGTCTGCATAATTACCTGAAGACTAGCCAGGCAGCATTGCTCGCTAAGATTGAAGAAACCAAGCAACTCGATAAAGACGGCGAAGCCACTTTGTCAGCAGCTGTTGCTGATTTCAAAAAATCTGGCGCGTACTGATCTTAACTGGAGCTAAACATGGCCTCAGGCAAAGAGATACGTGGCAAGATCAAAAGTGTAGAAAACACGAAAAAGATCACCAAGGCGATGGAAATGGTCGCTGCATCCAAAATGCGCAAAGCGCAGGATCGGATGCGCGCAGCACGCCCGTACAGTGAGAAAATTCGTAATATCACTGCGAACTTGTCACAAGCGAATCCTGAGTACACGCATCCTTTCATGGTTCAGCAAGATCAGTCCAAGAAGGTTGGACTGATCGTTGTGACGACAGATAAGGGTTTGTGCGGTGGCCTGAATACGAACGTATTGCGTTTGGTCACCAACAAACTGCGTGAACTAGAAGCTAAGGGTTCAAAGATAGAAGCGGTCGCAATTGGTAATAAAGGTCTTGGTTTCCTGAATCGTATTGGGGCACCAGTCGTATCGCATGCGGTACAACTGGGTGATACGCCTCATCTCGACAAACTGATCGGCCCGGTAAAAGTATTACTGGATGCTTATCAGGAAGGCAAACTGGACGCGGTTTATCTGAGTTATACCAAGTTCATCAACACCATGAAGCAAGAGCCGGTCATTGAGCAATTATTGCCGCTGACATCGGACAAACTGGCGACAGATAAAAATGCCCATTCCTGGGATTATCTGTACGAACCAGATGCGGCGACGGTCATTGATGAATTGCTGATACGTTATGTCGAAGCGCTGATTTTCCAGGCAGTCGCAGAAAACATGGCATCTGAACAGTCGGCCCGTATGGTGGCGATGAAATCAGCAAGTGATAATGCTGGTAACGTGATTGGTGAGTTGAAACTGGTTTACAACAAAACCCGTCAAGCTGCCATTACCAAAGAGCTCTCCGAGATCGTCGCCGGCGCGGCAGCGGTCTAAACTGAATACTAATTATTGAAGGAACGAACATGGCTAATGGCAAAATCGTTCAGTGTATCGGCGCTGTTGTGGACGTTGAGTTTCCACGCGACGCGATGCCTAAGATTTACGATGCCTTGAAAATGGAAGGCTCCGAACTGACTCTGGAAGTTCAGCAGCAATTGGGTGACGGCATAGTCCGTACGATTGCGCTGGGTACTTCCGATGGTCTGCGTCGTGGCATGATTATCTCCAACACTGGCAACCCTATCATGGTACCAACTGGCAAAGCAACGCTGGGTCGTATCATGGACGTATTGGGTAACCCAATTGATGAATGTGGTCCTGTCAGCCATGAGCAGACAGCTTCCATTCACCGTAAAGCACCTGCTTACGACGAACTGTCCCCATCGCAAGAATTGCTGGAAACCGGTATCAAAGTTATTGATCTGGTTTGCCCATTCGCTAAAGGTGGTAAGGTCGGTCTGTTCGGTGGTGCGGGTGTGGGTAAAACCGTGAACATGATGGAACTGATCAACAACATCGCTAAAGCACACAGCGGCTTGTCCGTGTTTGCCGGTGTTGGTGAACGTACTCGTGAAGGTAATGACTTCTATCACGAAATGGCTGACGCTAAAGTGGTTGATCTGGAAAATCCAGAAAATTCCAAAGTAGCGATGGTGTACGGTCAGATGAATGAACCACCAGGTAACCGTTTGCGCGTTGCTCTGACAGGTCTGACTATCGCTGAAGGTTTCCGTGACGAAGGCAAAGATGTTCTGTTCTTCGTGGATAACATCTACCGTTATACACTGGCCGGTACAGAAGTATCCGCGTTGCTGGGTCGTATGCCTTCTGCTGTGGGTTATCAACCTACACTGGCTGAAGAAATGGGCCGTCTGCAAGAGCGTATTACATCGACTAAAACTGGTTCGATCACATCGATCCAAGCTGTTTATGTTCCAGCCGATGACTTGACCGATCCATCCCCAGCGACAACGTTTGCTCACTTGGATTCCACCGTTGTTCTGTCCCGTGACATCGCTTCTCTGGGTATTTACCCAGCGGTTGATCCACTGGATTCAACATCCCGTCAGCTGGACCCACAAGTAGTTGGTGCAGAACACTACGAAACAGCGCGTGCTGTTCAGGGTACTTTGCAACGCTACAAAGAATTGCGCGACATTATCGCGATTCTGGGTATGGATGAATTGGCACCTGAAGACAAATTGATCGTTGCCCGTGCACGTAAAATGCAACGTTTCCTGTCTCAGCCTTTCCACGTTGCTGAAGTATTTACCGGTGCTCCAGGTAAATATGTTTCACTGAAAGATACGATCAAGGGCTTCAAAATGATCGCTTCCGGTGAACTCGATCACTTGCCAGAACAAGCGTTCTACATGGTAGGTACTATCGACGAAGCAATCGAAAAAGCGAAAAAACTGGCTGCTGCTTAATTGTCAGCATAGTGGTGCGGCAGAGTTGAATCAACTGAGTCGCACCCCAGCTTTTAGCGAATAAAAAGGGTCGAACATGGCACACACTATTCACGTTGACGTTGTTTCTGCGGAAGAGTTGATCTTTTCCGGTGAGGCTGAATTCGTCGCGTTGCCGGGTGAGGCTGGTGAATTGGGTATTTACCCAAAACATACGCCACTGATTACCCGTATCAAACCGGGCGCAGTGCGCATCAAGGTTCCGGGCAAGACCGAAGACGAATTTGTATTCGTTGCCGGCGGCCTGCTTGAAGTGCAACCAGATACAGTGACTGTTCTGGCAGATACTGCGATTCGCGGTCATGATCTGGACGAAGCCAAAGCCGTAGAAGCCAAAAAACTGGCAGAAGAAGCATTGGTTAATCGTGATTCCAAAATTGACTATGCGCAAGCACAGGCAGAGTTGGCATCAGCGATCGCTCAGTTGGCAGCGATACAGAAATTGCGTCAAAAGCGTTAATTCGTTTGCGTTATTAACTATCGCGACGAAGGCAATACAACAAAAAGGCAGCTCTGGCTGCCTTTTTGTTTTACAGAAACACGGATGAATTCAGTCATGATCAACGACCCCGACGCAATTTCGGCATTACTTAAATCAAGCAAAAATATTGCTGTTGTTGGTCTGTCTCCAAAACAACATCGTGCCAGCTATATGGTCGCTGCTTATATGCAAGCGCATGGCTACCGGATTATTCCGGTTAATCCTGGTTATGCGGGGGACTTGATCCTTGGTGAATGTTGCTATCCGGGTCTGATTGAGGCGAGTCGTGAACATGCTATCGATATCGTTGATTGTTTCAGGAATGCCGATGATATTCCGCCGATCGCCGAACAAGCGATTGCAATATCTGCACCATGCCTTTGGATGCAATCAGGTATAGTCAACGTCGCCGCAGCGGCAGCATTGCAATCGGCTGGCGTATTTGTGGTGATGGACCGGTGTTTGAAAATTGAACACCAAATTCGTCCCAACCTTTTCTCTGACACATCAAACAGGTAATTTATGGCGGTTGCAGATCAATTCCGGGTGAAATCAGATTTTGTTTTGAAAGAGACCGACGCTAATCGTAAGGTGCTGGGTGCGGCGGTGACCGCGCAACCTGATGCGAAATCTATCGATAAACTCCAGACCTTTAATCTTGCTGAAAAGATTGCAGACTTGCAAAATGTTTTTGTCGCTTCAAAAGCGCCGAAATTACTGATCATTTTGCAAGGAATGGATACCTCGGGCAAAGATGGCACAGTCAAAGGCGTATTCGGACAGATTAATCCGCTGGGTGCGAGAACGGTGGCATTTAAGGCACCGAGTCAGGCCGAAAAAGACCACGACTATTTGTGGCGCATTCACCAGGAGGTTCCGGCGAAAGGTGAAATTGTCATTTTTAACCGCAGTCATTACGAAGACGTGTTGATCAGCAAGGTGCACGACTGGATTGATGACGCAGAATGCGTCAGACGCTATGCGCATATCCGTGACTTTGAACGCATGCTTGCAGAGACGGGAACGATCATTCTGAAGTTTTTTTTGCACATATCCAAAGCGGAACAAAAGCGCAGATTGGAAGAGCGTTTAGCCGATCCTGACAAGCACTGGAAGTTTGATATGCAGGATCTGGCTGAACGCAAGTATTGGGATGGCTATCAACGCGCTTACGAGGCAGCAATCTGTGCCACCGATAGCGAAACTGCACCCTGGTATGTCATTCCTTCTGATTCCAAGACGCAGCGTAATCTGGCTATCGCCAGTATTGTTCTGGAAAAACTGGAAAGTATGAAACTCAAATTTCCACCGGCTAATCCGGATTACGCAAAAATTAAGGTCGAATAACCCAAGCCCAGGTAATAACTTGCGTTTGCTCTGAACGTAGAGAAAATCAGCGTACCGGCGAGGTGGAATGCATGCGGTGTCCGGGGAAGTAATTATTTTAAAATCTCATTGACAAGCGGACTTATGCACAAGCTATTACAAACATGTTTTCGAAGAAATTTTTCTTTATAGCAAGCGGTGAAAAATAAATTCAATGAAATCAATGAGTTGAAGGTATATTTTGTTAACTATATTTAACAATCAAAGCTAAATACCAAAATAGATAAAGCTATCCACAAAGTTATCCACAATTTATCTCACTGGTATTGCGTAACTATTGCGCCACTTGCGTAAGATCAGATGATGTTCGATGCAGCTTAGGCGATAATGTCAGCTATTCCGAGATTTGCAATGTTTTCCGCATCTTCACAAAATTAAAACAGTGTTCTGAAAGTCAACATGTCCCACAATTTTGCTCCACTCAAAAACGATACCTTCATCAAAGCTCTGTTGCGCGAAGAGACTGAATATACGCCATTGTGGCTGATGCGCCAGGCTGGCCGTTATTTACCGGAATACCGCGCTACGCGCAAAGGCGCAGGTTCGTTTATGAGTCTGGCAAAGAATCCACAGTTCGCGACAGAAGTCACTTTGCAGCCGATAGACCGCTTTGCGTTGGATGCGGCTATCCTTTTTTCCGATATTCTGACCGTACCGGACGCGATGGGGCTGGGTCTTTACTTTGAAGAGGGCGAGGGACCGAAATTTGAACGGCCGTTAAAAGAAGAAAAAGACGTTCTGGCATTAAAAGTCCCTGAAGAAGGTAGCCTGCAATACGTATTTGATGCCGTGACGCAGATCCGTACTGCGCTCGATGGCAGAGTACCGCTGATCGGCTTCTCGGGCAGCCCGTGGACACTGGCTTGCTACATGGTGGAAGGGCAGGGTTCACGTGAGTTCCACACAGTAAAAACCATGCTGTATAAGCGCCCAGACCTGATGCACCATATTTTGAGGGTCAACGCGGACGCTGTTGCCAGCTATTTAAATGCGCAAATCGATGCCGGGGCGCAGGCGGTGATGATTTTCGACAGCTGGGGTGGCGCGTTGGCGGATGCAGCTTATCAGGAGTTCTCACTGAGCTACATGCAGGACATCGTCAATAAATTACAAAAAGAAAAAGACGGAAAACGTATCCCGGCGATTGTCTTTACCAAGGGGGGTGGTTTGTGGCTGGAAAAAATTGCAGCGATCGGTGCCGATGCAGTGGGTCTGGATTGGACCGTCAATCTTGGACAAGCGCGTGCCCGGGTCGGTGATAAGGTAGCGCTGCAGGGCAATCTTGACCCCGCGATTTTATTTGCAGAACCAGAGCAAATTCGTCAGCAGGTTATACAAACACTGGATAGTTACGGCACTCCTGCAGCGGGTCATGGGCATGTATTCAATCTTGGCCATGGAATTTCACAATTTACCTCACCGGATTCCGTGAGCGTCCTGGTCGAGACTGTGCACGAATACAGTCGCAGCCAGCGCCAAAAAGTAGCATAAGTGCCGTATCTTGACGCTCAAATTTTGACTTTGCACTTTGAGTACGCATAACAAAATGAATAGAAAAGCAGGCATTTAAAACGTCAATCAATTGACGATGCCTGCTTTTGCTGATCAGCTCAGCATGTTGCTTTGCAAAACGTTGTATACACGCCCTTTTCAAGCCCAAAAACGATGGAAAACCAAGCTGTATAACGAGAGTTATTGTGTAAAAACAAGCTTGATTTATCTTACTTATGCACAAATTCAGGGCAATTGAAAAAAACTTTAAAAAATATTTTTAAGTAAGCAAATGATTTTCCTAACTCATTGATTTTAAATGATAAATTAATTTGCCTTCAGAATAAGCATTTTGTTGAAACCCGCGTAAACCTTAGCAAAAAGCGATGTCAATAGACCTTTACCCACAAAGTTATTCACAGAAATTGTGGATAACTGGCAAACTACTCATAAAATCAATGCTTAACGTTATTTTTTACGACAAAAACTAGACACGTGAACGCCATTTTCTTGCGTGTCGCGTTAGATACACCGCTTGACACTTTCTTTGATTACCGCTGGGTTTCCGCGACAGAAGAGGCGATTGCATCCAATCGGCCATGCATAGGGCAATTGGTGCTGGTACCGTTTGGTCGCCAGGAAATCACAGGCCTTATTGTTGATATAGTAGAAATAACAACGGTACCCACAGATAAGTTGCGCGATGTGATCGCTGTGCGCCATGTGCTTCCTGCTTTGAACGCTGAATGGCTGGCGTTAATCAAGTTTGCGGCTGACTATTATCAGCGCCCTCTGGGGGAAGTCGCATTACCCGCCTTGCCTAAAAATTTAAAAGTAGCCAAAACCGTTTCTCTGGACAGGGCGCTGAAGAAATTAGGCAAATTGTCTTTCCTGCACGACGCTACTCCGCAAGCCGAACCTGCGCTCAATGCTGAGCAGCAAGCGGCGGTCAACGCAATAACACATATCCGCGAATTCAGCCCTTATCTCTTGTTCGGCGTCACAGGGAGCGGAAAAACAGAAGTGTACTTGCAGTCTGCCGCCAGAATTCTCGCTGAGTCGGCAAGTGGGCAGATATTGATTCTGGTACCGGAAATTAATCTGACACCGCAATTTGAGGCGCGCATACGCGATCGTTTTCCCGGCTTACACTTGTCAACCTTACATAGTGGTATGGCCGAGGGCGAACGCTTGTTGCACTGGCTGGCTGCGCATCAGGGGCAGGCTCGCATTGTCCTGGGGACGCGTTTGGCGATGCTGGCGTCGATGCCGGACTTAAGGCTGATCATCGTTGATGAAGAGCACGATCCTTCATATAAGCAACAGGAAGGTTTGCGTTATTCCGCGCGCGATCTGGCGATCTGGCGCGCACATCAATTGCGGATTCCTGTTGTGCTGGGATCGGCGACACCATCCCTTGAAAGTTGGCATGGGGCGCAAAGCGGACGCTATCGCCTGCTTGAATTGCACGAACGCGCGGTCAAAGACGCCGTGTTGCCCGTTGTTAAAATCATCAATCTGGAGCGCGAAAAACCCAGTGAAGGTTTAACCCCGCGATTAATTTCCGCGATACGTCAGCGTTTAGAGAAAGGTGAGCAGTCACTACTGTTTCTGAATCGGCGTGGCTACGCACCTGTACTAGCCTGTGATGCCTGCGGCTGGATCAGCAATTGCACTCGTTGTACTGCCAATCTGGTGTTGCACAAAGGCGACCATCGTCTGCGTTGCCATCACTGCGGGCTGGAGCAACGTATCCCCCGTTCTTGCCCGACGTGCGGCAATATTGATTTACAACCGCTGGGTCGCGGCACGCAAAGGCTGGAAGAAACGCTGGCGAACATTTTCCCGGAGGCGAGGGTATTTCGCATCGATGCTGATTCAACTCGTCTGAAAGGTAGTGCAGCCGCCGCCTTTGAGCGCGTGCACGATGGCGAGGTCGATATTCTGATTGGCACGCAGATGGTTGCCAAGGGACACGACTTCAAGCGCCTGACTCTGGTTGCGGCTTTGAATCCGGATGCCGCTTTGTTTTCCCAGGATTATCGCGCCAGCGAGCGCTTGTTTGCACAACTGATGCAGGTATCGGGGCGTGCCGGCAGAACCGCGCAGAAAGAGGGTGGCAGCATCTCTGAAGTGCTGGTCCAGACGCGTTACCCTGATCATCCTTTGTATCACGCGTTGATGGCGCACAACTATCAGAGCTTCGCGACCGATTTATTGCAGGAACGCCAAGAGGCACAACTACCGCCATTTATGTATCAGGCTTTGTTGCGTGCCGAGGCGCGCGAGTTAGCGACGGCGATAGAATTTTTGCAGCAGGCAGCAAGCTGCACCTTACATACCGGTATCACGATCAACGATCCGATTCCCATGACCATGACCAGAGTTGCGAATGTCGACCGCGCCCAATTATTGGTCGAATCTGTTTCTCGTCCAGCATTACAGGCGTTCGTCAAAGAATGGATAGTGACTTTGCGGGCGATGAAAAGCCGTGTGAAGTGGTCGGTAGAAATTGATCCTGTGGATATCTGAGGCGCGCTTTCCACGATGATGATGCGTTGAAAATCTATCGCCAGTTTTTTATCAGATAGCTGCTGAGCAGGCGTTCATGTTCAGCCGCCATAAAGAAAAAGCCCCCGTTATTGCTAACGGGGGCTTTTATTTGAAATACGCTTAACTCAATACATCAGAAGCCGAAGCGTAAATCCAGTCGGAAGCTATTGGCACGATAAGCATTGGCGCCCATCGATCCCAGCCACGCGAAGTTTGCCTGGAAACCACGACGGTTTTTGAAATTCAGCCCTAAACCTAAAGACTGAACATCTTCCGGAATACCTGTCACGATCGCGTTATACGTCGGACCATTCACACCCATGTCAGAGTAATACACGGATTGATTGATATCGCCGCTGGTACGGTGTGACAGTTGCAGCTTCAGTGAAGGCGTTACCTGACCGCTGGCAAAGAAATAGTCTTTAAAGATATCCACACCACCAGTGACGGTCGAATTGGTAAAGCTGCTATCTTTAAAGGTTAATGCCATCGGACTGCCTTGTTCTGAGTAGCTATCCAGTTTGACGTTGATTACGTCGACGCGACCAAACGGATGTACACGGAACTGTTGCAGAATCAATTCGCGTGTCAGGCTCAGTGAACCGTAAATGATCTTACCTTTACGATCACCAGACAACAGGACGTTATTGTTACTGTCCCAACGGCGATTGTCGTAGGTCACATGACCGGCACCAAGTACGCCATCAATAAACCAATGTTTTTCTGGTTTGTAAGTTGCATACAGCGAGCCTGACCATTGTTTTGCTTTACTTTCACTACCAAGATTATCAAAAGTAGCGTTGTCTTTAGCGTAGCCTAACGAGCCACCGGCAATCAACTTAGAATTAACCATTACGTCCATACCCAGCGTCAGACCTGCACTGGAGAATTTAGTACGGGAACCATCCTGTGCATCCAGAGAGCCGACGTCGATATTACCCGCCGTCCAGAAACCTGCCGGCATACCGGCAATACGTGGTACATCATCGCTGATGACCGGTTCCTGATCAGCTTCATCGTCTTTCGCAATGCGTTTTTCTTTCTGATGGGCCGTACCGTCCTGAGCAAATGGCGCTCTTGCGCGGCGTTGATTTTCCGCAGTTTTCACTGTTCCGAATTCTCCGGCAAGAACATCTTTCTCTTGAGTGCCACTGAAATTATCCAGAATTTTTCCACCGACCAGGCGCAAAGTATCCAGATACGGCACATTCAGACCAGCCCCGAAACGGTTACGGATATTAAAGTCACTATGCAGAATCTGTACGTGGTTATAGATGTTGCTCATCTGAGCCACAGTAAAGCGTTGTGTTGTCGTTGCTTGCGAAACGATATTTTGTTTTACCAGCGGATTGCTTACCGGATCAGGTCGGGCATTGACGTTCACAACAATGGCACCACTGGTGGAGCTGGCCAGATTGGCGTCACCAGAATACACCACGGTCAGATTGTGGCTGCCGACGGCGAGAGTACTGGTCGTCAGACTTGCAGCGCCCGCACTGAGATTCACTTTCGCGATCAGAGTCGTGCCATCCATAAAACTGGCGGTTCCCGTTGCCGCGCCTGGATTAACCGTCGCGGTCAGATTAACGCTTTGTCCTAACATAGGATTCAGCGAGGAACTGGCCAGCGTGACACTGGATGTCGCCATACTCAATATCTGGATACTGATCGTTGCCGTTGCCGCACTGTAGTTAGCATCCGCTGCCTTAGTCACTGTGATGACGCAGGTTTCTGCAACATTGCCTGCAGTAACCACATTGCCAGCGACTGAGCAAGTACCCGTTGTGACTGCAGTACTGATGGCGCCGGTACCAGAGCCGCCAGTTGTGGTCAGTGTTGCTGTACCTGTAACCTTAAAGATGCTTGATTTATCGCTGACGACTCTGAGTGTCGCTTGCGCATTTTTACCAACTGTCAGCACGTAAGTCTGCGTTGCCTGAGCATTCACCCCGGCGACTGCTGCTTGCGTCGCCGTGATCGTACTCGTACCGGCGCTGACAGTAGTGATTGCGCCATTTGCACTCACGGTAGCCACGGCAGTGTTTGAACTGCTGTAGCTGATCGCTCCATAACTACCACCCGTCAGGGTTGATGTTGCAGGATTAGTCAGCGTACCTCCCATCACGACCGTTGCTGCATTTGGTGTGGTGAAACTCAGGATACCAACCGGCAGAGGTGCAACTGTCAGTGTATAGGTTTGTGTCGCTTGGTCATTCACACCAGGCACAGCAGCTTGCGTTGCCGTAATGGTGCTTGAGCCGGGGCTGACCGGTGTCACGACACCGGCCGCATTCACCGTTGCCACTGCATTATTCGAACTGCTGTAACTGATGGTACCAAAGCCGCCACCGCTCAAAGTTGACGTTGCAACGTTTGTGAAGCTCGAACCCATCGTGACCAGCGCTGAGCCCGGTTTGGCAAACGTCAGCACACCAACTGGCAAAGGACTGATGGTGAACGATTGAGTCGCCGTTGCCGCTGCTGCGAAGTTCGTGTTACCAGCTTGATTAACATTGATGGTACAGACCCCCGCAGAGATAGAGGACACGACACCTCCCGGGGTTACTGAGCAAACACCAGGTGTTGATGAAGTGAATGTGACTGTTAAGCCGGAAGAAGCGCTTGCTGTCAACGTCAATGCCGTACCGAGAGTCTGTGTACCGGGATTGCCAAACGTGATGGTCTGAGGTGCTTTTGGCGTGACTGCGGTAGATGCCGTCGATGCCGCGCCAGTACCTGCCAGATTGGTTGCCGTGACTGTGAAAGTGTATGGCGTTCCGTTTGTCAGGCCAGTGACGACCAATGGGCTGGTCGCACCGCTGACAGACGCACCACCGGGGCTCGCAGTGACCGTGTAACCTGTGATCGCGCTACCACCATTAAATACCGGTGCAGTAAAGGCGACAGACACTTGGGCGGCTCCGGCAGTGCCTACGGCACCGGTAGGCGCACCAGGTACAACAGGATTTACCGCAAATGTTCTGCTGATCGTCGTTGCTACCCCATAAGTGCCGTCTCCGGCCTGATCCGCATTAATCGTACAAGTGCCAGTCGTGACGAACGTCAACGCACCACCGGAAGTAATAGTACAGACACCAGTTGTTGAGGAGGTGAATGTTGGTATCAGACCGGAAGAAGCCGTAGCGGACAAGGTTGGTGTTGTACCAAAAGCCTGACCACCGGGAGGGTTAAAGGTAATGGTTTGCGCTGCCTTCGGCGTCACTGCCGTGGATGCGGTAGACGCCGCGCCAGTACCTGCCAGATTGGTTGCCGTCACTGTGAAAGTGTATGGCGTTCCGTTTGTCAGGCCGGTGACGACCAATGGGCTGGTCGCGCCGCTGACATTCGCACCACCGGGGCTCGCAGTGACCGTGTAGCCCGTGACGGCGCTGCCGCCGTTGTAAGCTGGTGCCGTAAAGGCCACGGATACTTGTCCACCTCCGGCTGTACCAACGGCACCGGTTGGGGCACCTGGAACAGTCGCATTAACCGCAAATGTTCTGCCGACGGTAGTCGCTGCCAGGTATGTGCCGTTACCCGCCTGATCGGCGTTAATCGTACAAGAGCCTGCCGTAACAAACGTCAACGCACCACCGGAAGTGACCGTACAGACCCCGGTTGTTGTAGAGGTGAAAGTCACAGCTAAGGTGGAACTGGCGGTTGCCGTCAAGGTCGGTGTCGTGCCAAAAGTCTGTGCACCGGGAGGGTTAAAGGTAATGGTTTGTGCAGCCTTGGGTGTGACTGCAGTGGACGCCGTGGATGCCGAACCGGAGCCAGCCGAGTTTCTGGCGGTCACAGTAAAAGTATAAGCAGTTCCGTTTAACAGACCAGTGACGTTCAGCGGACTGGCTGCACCGGTAGCCGTGGCTCCGCCGGGGCTGGCAGTGACTGTATAGTCAAGAATAGCGCTGCCGCCATTGGAAGCTGGTGCGGTGAAGGCGACGGAGACCTGAGTGTCTCCTGGTGTACCCACCGCAGCCGTTGGTGCTCCCGGAACAATGGCGTTGACAGTAAAAGTTTGTGGAACCGTTGCTGCTGCTGAAAAGGCAGCATTACCAGCCTGATCGGCATTAATCGTACAAGAGCCTGCTGTAACAAACGTCAACGCGCCACCGGAAGTGATCGTACAGACGCCGGTTGTCGTTGATGTGAATGTCGGTGTCAGACCAGAAGAAGCCGTAGCCGTCAAGGTCGGTGTCGTGCCAAAAGTCTGTGCCCCGGGAGGGTTAAAGGTAATGGTTTGCGGTGCCTTAGGCGTGACTGCAGAGGACGCCGTGGATGCCGAACCGGAGCCAGCCGAGTTTCTGGCGGTCACAGTAAAAGTATAAGCAGTTCCGTTTAACAGACCAGTGACGTTCAGCGGACTGGCTGCACCGGTAGCCGTGGCTCCGCCGGGGCTGGCCGTGACCGTATAGTCAAGAATAGCACTGCCGCCATTGGAAGCTGGTGCGGTGAAGGCGACGGAGACCTGAGTGTCCCCGGCGGTGCCGGCCGCTGCCGTTGGTGCTCCCGGAGCAATGGCGTTGACAGTAAAGGTTTGCGGAACCGTTGCTGCTGCTGAAAAGGCAGCATTACCAGCCTGATCGGCGTTAATCGTGCAAGAGCCTGCCGTGACAAACGTCAACGCACCACCGGAAGTGATCGTACAGACGCCGGTTGTCGTTGATGTGAATGTCGGCGTCAGACCAGAAGAAGCCGTAGCCGTCAAGGTCGGTGTCGTGCCAAAAGTCTGTGCGCCGGGAGGGTTAAAGGTAATGGTTTGCGTTGCCTTAGGCGTGACCGCCGTGGATGCGGAAGACGCAGTACCAGAGCCATTGGCATTTCTTGCCGTGACCGTGAAAGTGTAAGCCTGCCCATTGGTCAGACCAGTGACGTTCAGCGGACTGGCCGCGCCGGTAGCAGTAAAGCCGCCGGGACTTGATGTGACGGTATAGTCAAGAATGGCACTACCACCATCGGAGGCGGGGGCCGTAAAGGCAACCGACGCCTGCGCATTTCCTGCTGTAGCGGTAACACCTGTTGGTGCGCCGGGAGTTGCAGCCGGAATGGTGACAGTTGCAGTTTGCAAAACCACATTGCCATCATAAAACTGGAAGGTATCAGTGGTATTCGATAAGCCAGCGGGAATGGAATAATAAAAAGCGCTGAAATCGTTGGGGCCACCATTGTTTGTCGAGTGAACAAACATATTGTTCGACCCTTTGGCGCTGGATTGAAGCATGATCCCCGCGCTGGTTGTGACGCCGGTGTTATTACTATTACTGGAGCCGTCGGCGTTCGACAGACCAAATACGTCGGCATTGCCGCAATTGGTGCTATCTGCTGCCGAAAATGAGTACTTGTACCTTGCAGGCTGTCCGGCGTATTGACTGTTTGCAGCCTCAAAAGTGACCTGTCCCCCAGCCGCAGCGGTAAAACTGATATTACAAGCGGCAGACGCTTGCCCATAGGCCAGCAAGGAAAAAATCAGCAGCATCAGTTGGACTAAGCTGCGCAGCATCTGTTTTTGTAAGGTGAATAAAAGCAGGCTGCACCATGCGGGATAGCGCATTCTTTCTGCCTGGCTGGCGAGATCATGGCTGGGATATATCGTCATTTTTTCCTCGGGGATGTTCCGTGTTGATTGACTGGTAATAGGTGATGCCGATTGGGATTGAAATATGCTGAAGCAGAGAATCGGATTGCTGATAGTTGCCCAAAATAAACTTTTCCTTGACAAAAAGTGATTCATTAGGCAATTATCAGCGACGGTAATATTTTAGCCACATTGCACAAAAAAAAGGCAAATTAAAAAATGAATTGCCTATAAGTGTGTTCTTTTCGCCTCCTTAGTCTGAATAGATGATTGACGAAAATTTATTTTGAGCGAATTATGGTTGTTGCAAAAAAATAAAAATTGCCAATAGTGGTCAGTGTCAGCACTTTTTTAACCGTCAGCACCTCTTTAAGGAGAAAACTGTGGAGCCGTTTTTAGGTGAGATTAAGATTTGCGCTTTTCCATTTGCGCCGAAAGGCTGGGCACTCTGTAATGGTGCCTTAATGAGCGTGCAACAGAACAATGCCTTGTTTGCATTGCTGGGCGTGCAATACGGTGGCGATGGAAAAAATACTTTTGGACTACCGGATTTACGCGGGCGCGTCGCCGTCCACAGAGATGGCAATACCTTTATTCAAGGTCAAACCGGTGGTCAGGAAACGGTTGCTCTGCAGGCCGCGAATTTACCGCCGCACAATCATAATGTGGTGGTGGCCAGTTCGCCTGCGACTACCCCGCGTGTCGGTAGTGCAGCGCTGAATGTATTGGCGGCAACGGCGACCAACATCTACGGTACCCCCACTAATCTGGTCGCAATGGAAGCTGGCATGACCTCGACAATAGGTTCCGGCGCTGCGCATGAAAACATGCAGCCATCACTCGTCATCAATTACATCATTGCCACTTCCGGCATTTTCCCATCCAGAAATTAAGGAGAACAGAATGGCAGATCCTTTTGTTGGCGAAATTCGTTTGTTTGCAGGCACCTACGCGCCACAGGGCTGGCTAGCGTGTGATGGTAGTCAGATTCAGATTTCAGAGAACGAGATCCTGTTTACATTATTGGGCACCACCTACGGCGGCGACGGCGTCCGCACATTTGCTTTGCCCGATCTGCGCAATCGCCTGCCCGTCGGGCAGGGTACCGGTCCGGCTCTGTCGCCACGCACCATGGGGCAGACATTTGGGGTGGCAAGTGTGTCACTGACACAGGCGCAACTCCCTGCGCATAGCCACACGATACAAGGCAGTGCGGATAATGCCACTATTGGTGTTCCCGGACCGACGACGGTGTTGGCAACGCTGGCCAGCGGTACTTTGTATGACTCAGGCGTGCCAAATCCCACGCTGGAACGCAAGCTCAGTCCACAATCGATCCCTGTTGTTGGCGGTAGTCTCCCGCATAGCAATCTGATGCCCACAACGGCACTGAATTACATCATCGCAACGGTCGGCGTTTACCCGCAGCAAGCTTAAGGAGAACAGAATGGCAGATCCATTTATCGGAGAAATCCGCGCGTTTGGTTTCAACTTTGCCCCTTATCAATGGGCATTCTGTGACGGCGCGCTGGTACCTATCCAGCAAAATTCAACCTTGTTCTCGATTCTTGGCGTCAATTATGGCGGGAATGGCACAACAACTTTTGGCTTGCCAAATTTAATGGGGCAGGCCGTGATTGGCGCGCAAAATAATCTGGTAGGTGAGCAGCAAGGCGAGAATGCAGTGAGTTTGACCTTGAGCGAAATGACGGCGCATACGCATGATATGGTTGTCAATGCAAGCCAATCCGCATCGGCAGGCCCGGGCGGTCATTTAGTTTCCAAGCTGGCAAGCGGCAATTTGTATGCTGCCACGACCGATACGTCTGCACCGACGCTGACAATGCTGTCACCACAGGGCATCAGTGTTGTCGGTCAGGGTACTGCGCATGAAAATCGTCAGCCTTTCAGCGTGCTGAATTTCTGTATTTCTTTGTACGGCGTGTTTCCGCAGCGTCCTTAAATTTTGGCCAGAGCTTGCTCTGGCATTTTTTTGTCTGAACATTTCACGATATGACTTTTACTGCTGCACAATTTTTACCGCATGTTGGTTCTCAGTTTTCTATTCCGTTTGGCGATGGTCTGAGCCTGACCCTGACACTGGATGATGTCAAAGACAGCACGACAGCATCTTCCCCGTATCATTTTTTTTCTCTGAATTTTTCCAGCAATGCCAGCACGGCTTTGCCACAGGGAATCTACGCCTTGCAGCATGCCAGCTTAGCGACGCAGGAAATTTTTCTGGTGCCGTTTTCGAAAACAGAACGTGGCGTTTCTTATTCCGCGACGTTCAGTGTGGAGAAATAAGCAGTGCCATCGGCGATGATTTTCCGGCATCCGCAACTAGCCTTGCGTGCTGTCAGCGACGCCGATCAGGCGTTTTTGCAACGCTTGTATGCATCTGTGCGCGAGGAAGAGTTGCGCCCGACGGGCTGGCCTGAAGAACAGAAAGCCGCTTTTCTGGCGATGCAGTTTCAGGCGCAACACCGTGCGTATGCGGCTTATTCCGATACTGAGTATTTTATTGTTCAGCGCGGGCAGCAAGACATTGGCCGTCTGTATCTGCAACACCAGCCTGAGGCGATATCAATCGTCGATATTTCGCTGATAGCCGACACGCGCGGCCAGGGCATAGGCACCGATCTGTTGCAAGCGGTATTCGCCCAGGCGCGGGCAGCGCACAAAGCGGTGCAGATTCATGTGGAAAAATTTAATCCCGCGTTACGCCTGTATCAGCGGCTGGGCTTTGTGGAAGTGGAAGATAAAGGCGTTTATCTGCTGATGCGGCGTCCCGCCGAAACGGACTAAGCAGTGCTGAACGGTGCGGTGCCTGCGGCCTGAATTCACAACGCGTTTTGCTGCTTGCGCTGCACGGAAATCATCACTACAGGTGTTTTTCAGGCATTTTTGGCTGTAAATATACTCCCCGGAGTATATTTACAGCCCCTTTGTTTATGCGGACATAAAGGCCAAAACGCCAGATACTCCCCCTAAAACAGCAAATAACAGCAAATTTCAGGGTTCAATCGCGGCGGCATGGTGATCTCATGGCAGCTGGTGGTGGCGTTCAGTGACAAGCTCAGGTTAAGGGATTACACCGCGTCACGTCACACCACACCACGTCGCATCACACGCTGTTGATCAGGCGCATTTTGAACTGGCGGCCTTTGATATTCGTGAAGCTGAGTTTCTCTACCGTTTTGGCAGCGATGTGGCGGTCGAGCGCAACGTAGGTCACAAACTCGGACACATTGATTTTGCCTACCTGTTCTTTTTTCAGGCCGATATCTGCTGTCAGCGCACCGAGTAAATCACCGGGACGCAGTTTGTCTTTTTTGCCGCCCATGATGCAGACCGTCATCATCGGCGCGGCCAGTGTTTGTTCCGGCGCTGCTTCGAGTTCATTGATGTCGGCCCAGGTGACAGCTTCACCCTGATATTCCGCGATCAGCTTCACCCATTTTTTCTCATTCGGCGTCGCCAGACTCAGCGCCAGACCTTTTTCACCAGCGCGACCGGTACGACCGATGCGGTGGATATGCACTTCCGTATCTTTCGAGACATCGACATTAATCACCGCGCCCAGCGTCTGGATATCGAGCCCGCGCGCCGCAACGTCGGTTGCGACCAGCACCGAGCAACTTTGATTCGCAAAACGGATCAGCACTTCATCGCGCTCGCGTTGTTCCAGATCGCCGTGCAAGGCCAGCGCGCTGATGCCCTGCGCCTGCAATTCTTCGGTCAGTTCACGACAGTGAATTTTTGTATTGCAAAACGCGATCGTTGATACCGGCTGGTAATGATGTAGCAAACGCGCCACGGCTTCGTTGCGTTCTTCCGGTGTCACCAGATAAAACAATTGTTCGATATGGTTGGCCGCATGTTGCGATTCGACCTTGATTTCCACCGGGTCGCGCAGCAATTGTTCGCTGGCTTTGCGGATATTGTCAGGGTAGGTCGCGGAGAATAACAAGGTCTGACGGCGCGGTGAGCAGGCTGCAACGATGGTGTAAATATCATCGTAAAAGCCCATGTCCACCATGCGATCGGCTTCATCCAACACCAGTGTCTGCACGGTATTGAGATTGATGGTGCCACGGCTGATATGATCGATCAGTCGCCCCGGTGTGCCGACGACGATATGCGCGCCGTGTTCGAGTGAAGCAATCTGCGGGCGCATCGCGGTGCCGCCGCATAAGGTCAGGATTTTCACGTTCTCAATTGCGCGCGCCAGACGGCGTAATTCATTCGCAACCTGATCCGCCAGTTCACGCGTCGGGCATATCACCAAGCCTTGTACTGCAAAATACGTGGGATTCAGTTTTGCCAGTATGCCCAGCCCGAACGCGGCGGTTTTGCCGCTGCCGGTTTTTGCCTGCGCGATCAGGTCACGTTGCTGCAACACCACCGGCAGGCTCTCCGCCTGAATTGCCGTCATGGTGGTGTAACCGAGGCTCTCCAGATTGGCGAGCATGGCGGCAGATAAAGGAAGCGAATTGAAAGCAGTAGCGTCGGACATGGGAATTTTTTCTTGGAACAGGTAAAAACAGGGGCGAAGCGATGACAAAAAACAGGCGCGATGCCAGCGTGGGTGCAGGTTCACGGCCTGATCGGGTTGATGCGTAATCGCCATCTACTGGCAGTATCACCCGTGTGCCAAGCTATCTGCCGGCCCATACACCGCAGGCGCGTGAAGGAATGTCGCTATTGTAGGCGATAAGCCGGGCGACCGCCTGTTTGTCGCATGCTTACAATTTTTGATCTGATGACACAAATATAGACGATGGCGTTATGCTCAGTTGTTGCCGCACTCATTTGTCTGTGCCACTGTTGCGTTGCGGCTCCGGATTGGGGCTGGTTTCAGTGCTACGTGGTTTCCACAAAATTTCCATAAAGCAACAAAATAATACTGAAAAATGTTGCGATAGGTTAAAATTTGTTTCATTTTTCATGATGAATTGATCACAGCCACAAGGAATTCATCTCCTGAACTTCTCCTCTTCGCTATGAGAATCTGTGCGCCCTTTTGAATCTCTTATCCAAGCGTGGTTAGCTCTGGGAGCTTACACGCGATTATTTGTCCCTATTACATTGTTGATATTCGTGGTCAGCGGGCTGCGTTACGACCTGTTGATTCATGCGGAAGTCGCCGGGGCAAAACAGCAGATTCTCACGCATGCCGAAAATATGGAGCACCTGTTGGGGCCGACTCTGCTGAAATTGAGCAAATCTCAGGATCAGACAGAGATCACCAACACCTTACGACGGCAACTGGCAAATGATCCTGATCTGACCCGTCTGACCTGGAGCTACCCACAAAGCAACGTTGACATGACAGGTACGTTCACCGTGCCCATGCTTGCACCGCAATGGTTTCAGGCGATCTTGCAGATGCCGGCGACGCTGAGTAAGACCATCACGACCGCAGATAAAAATGCCGCCAGAGTCACCGTAGAAATCAGTACGAACAGTGCCGTCAACCGCATCTGGCAGAAAGTGGTGGTGCAGTTGCAGATTTCTGCCATGGCGATCTTTTTTATCTATTTTTTGCTGGGGCTGATATTGCGCGTCAATGAGCGCAGCTGGAAGCGGCTGGCGCTGGCAACGAACCGATTCAAGACCGGGGACCATGGCGTCAGAATGGACGTTCGCGGCAGTCATGAAGAGCGTTTGTTGGCCACTACCTTCAATGGCATGGCCGAAGAAATCGAAAGCATTTTGTTGACGCTGCAGAAAAGTCAGCGCGAACAAAGCGAGCAGATGCACTTCACATTACAACTGCTCAATGCGCTGCCGGTATCGACATTCTTTCAGGATAGTCAGGGCATCTGTCGGGGGGTGAACCCAGCCTGGTGCAAGATGTTTGGCATACATCAGAAAGACGCTGTCGGTCAGCCCATGCATAAGTTACTGCCTTTCTTAGCGACACTCGATACGCGTCATATTTCTTCCGCCGGCTTAGCCATCTGTTCTCACAAAACCATTCCTGATATACCCCGCCAGGTTAATGGCGAACATATTTCTGCGCTGTATTATCAGGCGACGTATACCAGTGTTGATGGCAAAGCCTCCGGCATCATAGGCGCGCTGGTCGATGTCAGCGAGCGCAAAAAAATTCAGGCTGCGCTGGAAGAACAAAAAGAACGTGTGGAAACGACGCTGGATTCGATTGATGATGCCGTCATCAGCGCTGACATTGATGGCCGCATCCTGACCCTGAACCGCTCCGCACAAAAGCTGACCGGCTGGCGGCTAGAGGAAGCCTTGTCGCAAGAGCTTGCCACCGTCTTTACCTTAGGCGACAGCAGACAACAAACTGCATTGCACACCTATCTGACGAATGTTGTCAGCACCGGTGCGACGTTTCAGGAACACAATCTGGCGCTGTTGTCCCGCGCCGGCAGGCAACTGGAAGTGGATCTCAGTGCGGCGCCAATCCGTCAGCCGGATGGCACCGTCACCGGCAGCGTATTGGTGTTCCGCGATCTCAGTGAAACGCATTATCTGATGCGGCAAATCGCATGGCAGGCCGGGCATGATTTACTGACAGGATTAGCGAATCGCCAGTCTCTATCAGCCCATTTTTCACAAGCCATAGCCTATGCGCGTGAACATCACAAATTGCTGGCGGTGTGCCTGCTCGATCTCGATCATTTTCAGGAAGTTAATGACAAACACGGTAATGAAGTAGCCGACAAGTTATTACAGCAAGTGGCGCGCCGATTAGAAAGTTGCGTTGGTAAAAATAATCCGGTTGCCCGTCTTGGCGGCGATGAATTTGTGGTGCTGTTGCAGAATCAGAGCGATCTGAACGAAGTAGAGTTAAACATCGCTTTGCTGTTGGGCCAACTGGCACAACCTTATGAATTCGAGCATAAAAAAATGACCATGCGCGCCAGCATCGGCGTTGCGATGTATCCGAATGACGAGCTCAGCCCCGATGTGTTATTACGTTATGCCGATCAGGCGATGTATCAGGCCAAACTCAGCGGACGTAATCAGTATCATTTGTTTGACCTGCAAAAAGACGAAGAAGTCCGCACCCGCCACAATCAGCGCGCACGGATTCGCGAAGCGCTGCTGAAGGACGAGTTTGAGCTGTACTTCCAACCCAAAGTCGATATGCGGCATGGCCGTATCACCGGCATGGAAGCGCTGATACGCTGGAATCATCCGCAGCGCGGCATCGTCGGTCCCATGGAATTCTTACCGCTGGTGGAAAACACCAACATCATCATTGACATCGGCAACTGGGTGATACATCAGACCCTGCAGCAGATGAGTAACTGGATCGCCAATGGCTATACCTGGGTGGTCAGTGTGAACATCGCTGCGCGCCATTTTCAACATGCCGATTTTTTAGAAAATCTGCGCAGTTATCTTGCCCAGTTCCCCGACGTACCGCCCGAATATCTGGAAATAGAAATTCTCGAATCAGCCGCCTTGCAAGACGTGCAGCAAGTGCGCGAAGTGATGAGCGCCTGTCAGCAGCTTGGCGTGCGTTTTGCCCTCGATGATTTCGGCACCGGCTATTCCTCTTTATCGTATCTGAAACGTCTGCCAGCCAATATACTCAAAATCGATCAGAGCTTCGTGCGCGATATGCTGGAAGACTCAGATGATCTGGCGCTGATCAGCGCGATCGTCGGTCTGGCAAATGCGTTTAAGCGCGAAGTGATTGCCGAAGGCGTGGAAACCATAGAACATGGCGTTGCGCTGATGCGGCTGGGCTGCAATTTTGCACAGGGCTACGGCGTTTCCCGCCCCATGCCTGCGTCGCGCGTAGAGAAGTGGGCAGAAAATTATGTGCAGCCTGAGCAGTGGTTGCAACAAGCCTGACGCTACGCATTCCACCAAATCGAATGAACCCATTTACATACAAGCTGATGCAGATGGCATAAAAAAACGGCGCTCATCATTTCAGATGTGCGCCGTTTTTTATTGCGTTAGCTATCTATGCTGCCTACGCTGCTTATTTTGCCGGGTAGCGTATCGTCATTTCTTTCAGCAGATTATCTGCATGATCGACTTCTTTCATCACCCACAGCATGTAACGAATATCGACATGAATCGCGCGCGTGATGGCGCTGTCGAAGTACCAGTCTTTGGTGATTGATTCGTAAGTCGAATCAAAATTCAGACCGACCAGCTCGCTGTTTTTATTCATGACAGCCGAGCCAGAATTACCACCAGTGGTATCCGCACTGGATAAGAAATTCACCGGTACTGTGCCCAACGCAGTGTCTTTGAAAACACCGTAACGTTTTTCTTTGACAGCGGCCAGCAAGCTTTCCGGCGCATCGAATGGCGCTTTACCGGTATGTTTTTCAACGATGCCTTCTACCGTTGTGAATGGGCCTTTGCTGATGCCGTCACGAGGGCTGTAAGGGGCAACAGTGCCGTAAGTCACGCGCAGCGTGGAGTTAGCATCCGGATACACAGGTTTGCCCTGCGATTTTTTCCATGCAATCACTGCCTGCATATATTGCGGAATTACGCGTTCCAGATTGCCATCAACTTCTTTGCGGCGTTCTTCGAGTGACAGGCCGATATCGTGCAGCTTCACTGCCAGACGGATAAACGCGTCGTCTGATTGCTGGAATGCCGCCACATCTTTTTTCAGCCACGCCAGACGCGTCGCTGTATTGCCGAGTTCAGACTGACGGTACATCGCCGCGACCGATTCCGGTGTCGGCAGCAAAATATCTAAACCTTGTGGACGGAATTTGCTATCGAGTTTGTTATACCGTTGCAGCGCCGCCGTATAACGTGCCTGATCCACATTGCTCACATACGATTGTTCCAGACGTGCGAGGCGCGCCGAGATAAACGACACATCACGTTGCTGATAACCCGCTTTGCGCTCGGCATCTGGCTTGCTGCTTTCCAGCGCGAGGCGATACAAGGTGCGCGCATTTTTCAGCAAATCGCTGTTGGTCGCGACGCTCCAGGCAAACTCTTCTTCATTCAATGCCATATCGCTGGCGATCACCGCATCCAGCTCTTTCAGCAAACTCTGGTCAGCGCTGTGCTGACTGAACCAGCTGCGGAATTCGGCATCCTGCGCGTCTTTAATCGCGGCGATATCTTTACGCGCAAACCCGGCCAGCAAACCTTCGGTTTTTTTCAAACGATTGTTGATGCTTTTCGCCACGCTCGCATACCGCACTTCGGCATTGGCATTACCCTGCGTTGCCGCTGCGATCACCGACAGATCGGATTTGTATTCCGCCACGCGCGCCGGATAGCTGGCATCCCGCGCAAAGCGGATTTCTTCCGGTAATTTATAACGGCTGGTCGTGCCTGGATAACCCGCCAGCAAAATCGGGTCGCCATTTTTCAAACCCTGTGCCGACACCACCAGAAAATCTTTAGAGTGATACGGCACGTTATTCGCCGAAGGATCAGCCGGGCGGCCATCTTTACCGACATACGCGCGCAGGAAAGAAAAATCGCCGGTATGACGCGGCCATTCAAAGTTATCCACATCGCCGCCATAATTACCGATCTTGTCCGATGGCGCATATACCAGTCGCACATCGCGGATCATCATCTGGCGTATCCGGTAATATTCCAGCCCGCGATGAAAACTCGGCACCGAGCAACGATACGCTTTATCCTGCTCACAATCCGCGATCAGCGCTTTGATGCGGTTCTGCACATGCTCATGGCGCTGCTTGCCCGACATCGCTGGCGTGATACCGCTCAACACCTGCTCCGTCACGTTTTCCACTTTATCGGTGATATACATACGCGAATCCGGCCCGGCAGGTAATTCTTCAGCGCGGGTTTTCGCCAGAAAGCCATTGCTGATGTAATTTTTTTCTGCTGTCGAATTCCGTTGCACCGCGCCGTAAGCACAGTGATGATTCGTCACCACCAGCCCGCTGTCAGACACAAACGAGGCCGAGCAACCGCCCAGCGACACCATCGCACTCATCGGGTGCTTGGATAAATCCGCCAGCTTTTCTGCCGGAATCGTGATGCCTATGCGTTTCAGCTCTGCTTTTAATTGCGGCAACTGATGCGGCTGCCATTGGCCTTCATCGGCATAGCTCAGCGGGCTGCTGGCCAGACTCAGCCCGGCCAGTGCCAGACTCCATGCATACGATTGTTTCAACTTACTCTCCGTCTATGGTCAAAAGCGCCGGCACAGTGTGCAGCCAGCGCGTTGCAGGTGGGGGCGGGTGATTAGCGCCAAAAAAGTGTCAGTTGCGATGCGAAAACAGTGTCTGGAAAACACCCAGATGCACACATGCAGCAGCACACATCACATCAGAACTACGCCGTACTCCGCTCATTATTATCGAATTGCGACTCCAGAACCAGACCCGCCGCTGCAGGAAAAGTTCCGGTAAAGAATGAAATTTGACAGATATCTTTACGACCGTAAAGAAAAATAAGAAAAATTATTTACATTTATGCGATGTGGTGTTGGTCAGGCAGATGGATTGCAGTGATGGATATGTATGTAAAAAATTGTCTTTTTTTATGCCCAGAGTTAAGCTTAATTTTTGTAAATTAAATAAAAATTGGCAGGAGAGATAGTGATTACTGAAAGTATCGCGATTAAGGAGATCGTCGCCTACTGGTCGCACCAAGAAGATGAGTCAGGTCTCGCTATCGACTGGAGTGAGGCGCATGTACGTTGTTGGCGATGCGCCTACAAAGCAAAGCTTCAGCGTTGCCACATAATTCCAGCCTCACGTGGCGGCCCTGCTAGTGTGGAAAATCTAGTTTTGCTTTGTGGTCGCTGCCATCGTGAGGCGCCTAACGTCTCAGACTCTCGCTTAATGTGGATCTGGCTTCGTGCCAGCTGTCTGCCGTTCTACGATATGTATTGGACAGTCAGAGGTGCGGAGGAGTTTGAAAATATGTTCGGGAGGCTTCCATTTTCGACTTCGGAATTCTCGAAAGATATGAAGGATGTCGCTGTTGAGTTATTGCGTACTGAAATTGGTCGAGCGACTATTCATTGGGGCGAGGGGCGGTTAAACCCATCTACAATTGCGTCAATATTTGCGCTTGTGGAGGAAAAATTGACGGGGCTAGAGATCAAACGACCTGCTTCGTCTGCGATAAGTGATCGATTTTTTCGCTACCTTGAATGGCTTCCGCCTCGCTAATCAATTATAACCAACAAGCGAATATTGCACCCTACTCAACTTCGGCTACGGCGTCGGTGAACTTTGGCGTGAGAGTTACTTATGAACATTCAGACTGACTTACTAGATACAAGCAAAAATGACGCACTGCGGCAGTATGTTGAAACGATTGCGAAGGACATTGCAGAGAGCAATGCGCCTATGCCGCTTAAGAAGAGCAAAGAATATCCGAAAGGGGCAGGTGTGTACTGCATATTTCGTGATGGAACTCCAATATATGTCGGAGAGAGCGGTGATCTTCCTGCGCGTATGAAAGATCTTTTTCGGACGGTTAACCACTCATTCCGGAGATCCCTTGGTACGTATTTGTATGCGCAGAGGTCTAACTTCGTGGAGGCATCCTCTAGTAAGAAGTTCCCCTCGGAGCTAGAAGATGACCTTACGAAATACATGGAGTCAGAGTTGACGGTTGTTGTTACTCCAATTGTTCTTGGCCGAAAAGAGGTTGAGGAGGTGATCTACAAGAACTATCAACCGCAGTTCAATGTTCGTGGGCAGCGCGGTGATTGACTGTAAGCATCCGCTGCAGGAGCGACAGCTCTGAGTAGCCGCAGCCTCCCACCTCAAACATTAAACCACACAATCAACCATGTCCCGCACCCAAACCCTCCTCGTCGCTCTCGTCGTTCTGCTCTGCCTGTTGGCTTGGTCTGGCTGGCATCCTTATGACCGCGCGACGTGGCTGATGGAGGTGCTGCCGATATTCATCGTCGTGCCTGTGTTGATCGCAAGCTACACGCGTTTTCCGCTGACGCACTTGCTTTACATTTGTATTTTCGTGCATGCCGTTATTTTGCTGGTCGGCGGCGCGTATACCTATGCCAGAGTACCTTTTGGTTTCCAAATCGCCGAGGCGCTAGGTCTGCATCGCAATCCATACGACAAGATCGGCCACTTTGCCCAGGGATTTGTTCCGGCGCTGGCGGCGCGGGAAATTCTGCTTCGCGGTGGATATGTCCGTGCGGGAAAAATGCTGAGCTTTCTGGTGACCTGTGTTGTGCTCGCCATCAGCGCATCGTATGAACTCATCGAGTGGGCCGCTGCCATCTCGCTCGGGCAGGGCGCTGACGAATTTCTTGGTACTCAGGGTGATCCCTGGGATACACAATCCGACATGCTGTTCGCACTTATCGGGGCAGTTGTCGCACAAGCGGTACTGGCACGAACGCAAGACCGCCAGATAGTGCGCTTGCGAAACTCTGCATTCTCTTCTGAGGTGAACAATGGCTAAGCACCTGGCATCTGAAAAAATATTATGGCTCTCCGATGTTGAGGAGCATGACTATCCGGCAGCCGATTCTTATCTGAGAATTATCTACAACGATAAGAAAGTTGCTGACATGGTCGCCAGCCTCAGAAAGGCGGCTATCGTCGAGTTTAAATCCAAAGATATTTTCAGAGCATCGCAATTATCCTTGCTCGGCATCAGTAATTCCCACGTAGAGAAAGACAGAAAGAAAATCGCGAACGGCGTTGCCCTGTCGCCGCTGCTGCTGATCAGAGATGAAAGCAACGGCAAAGTGATTATCGCCGATGGCTACCACAGGCTTTGCGCGATCTATGGATTTGATGAGGATGCCATCATCCGTTGCAAGATCATTTGATGCCAACGCAGGGTGCGTTGCACGCACCATTTCACCTGATCCTTTTCAACATAGACATAACAATGACTTCCTACATTTGCATCATAAGATATCCTTACGAAGAGCCGTATCACTTAAATCTGGTGATGTCGATGTCGAATGGATCGGCTTCCGGCGTGCTTGAGTTTTACATCGGTGCGGATACGCTGATCGCCTGGGCTTTTGCATACGAGAAGTTTCCAAGGCACGCGCAAAGCGTTTATCTTTGGGAGGCAGGTTCTGAACGCCCCGAAGACAGGTTTGCTTATTACCTGCGTATGCAATTGTTCACGACCGATGCCTGGGGTCATAGCGCATTGCAAATTCGCTTTAACAATAATCAGGATTTGCCGGATCGCGAAATCGTCGATATGTGCATCCGGGCGGAACCCGCTCAGATCAATCAGCTTGGCGCTTTGTTCAAGCGCTTTTCGACACTGGAGCATCAGGTTTTGTATTGGTCGGGTTCAGAGGGGCAGTTATTTGAAACGATAGAACAGGCTGAACAATACGTTCCAGCCTACGCCTTACGACGCGGCTATCCGTTCATTTCCGTCAACGTGCAAGTGTAAAGGTACGTTGCGAAAAGGCTATGCCAACACTATCGCCTTTTGAACAGTTTTATGAATAATGCAATGTGACAAAACCAGTTCTTGGGCGACATGGGGTCGCCTGAATACACATCGGACCTATCATGACTCCAGCACTTAGCGTCATCATTATTTATGCGAAAGAGATGCAAAAAACGGCTGAGTTTTATCAGAAGTATTTTGATTTCGTTTCAACAGGAAAGGTCGTCGATGGCCTGATAGAGTTGACCGCACAGCACGGTGGCGCAAGTATCTTGATCCATCAGGCGGCAAAAAGCATCAAGCTGGGACAAGCGGGCGTGAAGCTCATGTTCGACGTTGAGCACGTCGAAGCCTTCAAGAAAAAATCGCTGGAATTGGGTCTGCAGTTTGGAAGTACGCATATTGCGAACGGCTATTCTTTCTCGAATGTGAAAGACCCGGATAACAATTCTGTGTGTATTTCCAGTCGCGCTTTTCGTCAGGATAAATAAGCCACCCGTGACGACGTTTCCATCTCAAATGCGCAGTAAATGCCATGTATTTCTCGTCTGCGCGTTATCTGCTATCTGCGCTGTATTTTGTAACGCAATATAAATACACGAACTAAATTTTTGCCTGATAGTCCATTCTTCTGTATTGAGTCTGAATGAAAGGCATTGCAATGCAAAGGAAATGGGACAGGCATGAAATTCTGCAATTACTTACGCTGTCTGCCACGTTGGCGGGTCTGAGCATCACGGCGTTAACCATCTTCAAAAAACAAGGCGCAGATAAATTCGCGGTGACGATTGCCGACGATATCCTGGCTGCAGTGTCATTGTGTTTTTTGCTGGCGACCTATTTATTTTTCTTTTCTTTGCGCACCAGAAATCCCTCGCTGGCCACAAAATTAGAGTTAATCGGCGACGTCATATTTTTGGTCGCATTAACCGGTATGGTCGCCACCGGTTTTATCATTTTGTATACCGTCTGGTAGCGCTGTTGGTACGGGTACGCGTCGTGTTTGTCAGTTGTGCCGGTTTATTGTCTCTGCTGTTTTGTCATTTGTTTTCCCCCGTTGATGTCCGTGGCCTTCGTGCCACATCAGAAAAAGGAGTAACAAAAATGAGCAACGAAAATCTCTTCCTTCAATTCAATAACGGCACCGCTGCGAGTTATGAGATTGAAATCAGGACGGCGCTGAAGAATTTCCAGAATGATTTTCTGACCTACCTGTCAACTGGAAAGCAACCACCGTCTGCGCTCAAGTCGTATGAAGTGAGGCAAAACGGCGTCAAGCTTTTTTTGGCGATTGATTTTTCTAAGATCACATCTGTGGCGATCAAAGATGATGGTGGTCGGCCTGCGTAATGGCATAGCGGTCAGGATGTAAAAAAGCGGGCGCCTCAGATGCGCCCGCTTTTTCAGAACTCCTCCTACGGAGGAGATGCGTTCTGGTTTTACTCCGCCAGCAAGCGTAGTTGAGCGACGCACAGCGCTTGAATGCCTGTGTTGATTTGTTTAGCTGTTTGTTTTTCACCATTGGTGCGCATGGCGCACCCTACTCCACTGCCCCCTTTGGTTCAACTTTTCCACTCTCCATTCAGGTCGTGATAATCGTCAGAGCCGCGAACATCTGGAAAGACTGGAGATTTAAGTGGCATAACCACTCGATCACTTGTCGTCGCTGCCCAACTATAGCGCGGGGTTCACCAGCCCTACTTGGCTTCTCTTGCTTTCTTTAGAAGCCAACTTCGCCTCCACTTCCGGCACGGGGGGTATATAAGTCCGCTTATTTCCACTTCTAAAATCAATTAAACTCGGATGTGAAACACAATGACTCAAATCATTGTCTAACAACTTTGTTTCAAAAATACTGAGTGTGACAAGCTTCGGCATTTTCGTAATAAATGAAATCGACTTCAAATCCGAACTGTTTGAAATGATTAAATATGAAAGGTTCACAAGCTTTTCTATCGCATCATATGATCCAATTTTTCTACAACCGTCAATCTCTAGCTTAGCAAGAGTTTGGGCGCAATGAATCAAGGCATCGATCTTCTCCAGTTTCCGAGCCATCGTTAATCTCAGGTCGACTAGACAGCTCGCAATCTCAAGACCATCCAAAGAACTAAAACCAGGTTGAATAAGCATAATATTCTTTAGCTTTGCCAAGTTAGGTAATGATCGGATAGGTTTGGAAAATTTTGAACATCCAAATGTATCTAGCAACGAGCAATTTTCCAAATTAGTCCAGAATTTCGACCACACTCCGCCGATTTCCTTTAAATTTCTCATTTTGGAAAAATTAAACTTCGTGTTCTCCACGCCAAAATTAATTTTTTCCAACCATTCAAACGATTCAAATAGTTGAATATTTTCAATATGGCACATGAGATGCAAATACCGAATCTTTATTCGATCAGGATGTGTGGTTATAGCCTCAATCAAATCTTCACTGTAATTTTTACGGCTTAAATAAAGACTTCGCATAGACGAATCTTCAGATATATACGAGAGACATTCGTCAATATTATCTATAGACACAACAATAAATTGATAACCTTTTGCACCTCTAATGATTTCAATCATTTTTCGTCCTTCTTTTTTGGAGGCAGGGGCGGAAGCTCACCGTCCTCAACGCGCTTTTTTGTTCCTGGTGAATCGATTTTATTATATAAATTTGACTCTTTGTTTTGCGTTAGTGATCCACCATGTTGGCGCGTACACAATATTGACCAGGCGCTTGGTTGTTGAGCACACAAGTTTGTTTCAGCAAGCGTAGGGTGCGCCGAGCGCACCATCCAATGAGCGACCACAATATAAAAAGCGTGGACATCAAATGCCCACGCTTTATCGGAATTCATCTCTGTTGACAAAGTGAGTTCTGGTTTTACTCCGCCAGCATTTCGCGTTTCACGCGGCGGGCGATTTCCCAGTCGAGCTCTTTATCGCGCTTTTTTTCCAGCGCGTCGATGTGGCGCAGTTTTTTGCCTTCGACAAATTCACCCGACAAAATCAGGCGTGGTTTGCTGTCGGCAGAGATCAGGCCTTGCGTTGCCCATGCCGAGCGTGGCAGGGTGGAGCCAGCGAAGATGCCGTAGTCTTTGCCGCAGTGTATGCCTTTTTCACCGATCACCGATTCACCGGCCTTGATGTATTTCGCCGCGTATAAAGTGGCGGCGGTTGCTATCCAGCGACCGGCGTGGATTTCACCAAACAGGCTGCTGAGTTCGCCTTTGGCGCGGATGCTGCCCCACGCGCTGATGTCGCCCTGACAGCCGATTGCACCCGCAGCGACATTGCCCTGACAGACGATTTCACCGGCAAACAAGCTGCCTTCGACTTCGATATTGGTTTCGCTGAAGACTTCGCCCTGGCAATTGCAATCACCGGCAACGTGGATCGCGCTGGCAGCCAGATGGCCGCCGACGAATTGCACTTCGCTGGCTTCGAGGTCGTCATCGAGTTGCAGATTGCCCTGACAATCGAGATCGGCGCAGGACAAATAACCCAGCCCCTGAATATCGCCAAAGCCGCCGAACACATCGTTGTGCTGCTGGCGGTCGAGTATCGCCGGATGCACCAGCAGATCGATAAAGTTCTCACCTTCTTTGAGTTTGCGCTGATCGAGTTCGAGCACGCGCGCCATCCATTCGGCATTGCAGCCGGTTTTGACGAGGAATTCGACATCGATATTACCGCCCGCATCGAGCGTCTGGCCGATGTACAGCGATTGCACCTGAATGTCGCCGGTGACGGTCAGTTTGCCGAGGCAAAACACTTCTTCGGCAATCAGGTCGCCGTCAATCAGCAGATCACCCCCGACGATCAGCTGGGTCGTGATGGTGACGTCACCCAGAATATGCACATCGCCGGTGCTGGAAAACTGCTTGCGTTTGAGCGTTTTGGCCTGAAATGGTTCGGGTGCTGCCGGAATCTCAGCAACAGGTTGGGCGGCAGATTTGGCGGCACGTTTAATCATGATGAACCTTAGAAGGTGAGGGTGGAAACAGAAATTGGCGCCATTATCCCAGAATCCGGCGGGCAGACGAAGAAATCCCGCGCTGATGCGCGCAGGTGGGGCAACAAAGAGGATGCGAATTTGGTCGCCGCTGCGCGCTTGCGACGTTAATGCGGAGTCGCTGCGTTACGCGGTTTTAGCGTTGCTTTATCCCTGCCTGGTGCTGCTGATGATGGTGCTGGCGACGTTGTTGATAGCGGCCTGTTTTGCCTGTTTATACCCAGCAAAAATGAAAAAAAGGGGGAGTATCTGCCATTTTACCCATTCATGTCCTTATAAACATTGGGCTTTAAAATATACTCCCCCCAGTATTATTTGGCCTCCCAGCCGCGTATTTGGGTTTGGTGCGGGTCAGCGCAGGCTAGTTCAGGCCAATGCAGGTCGGCGAGATTGCGGGCGGCGCTTAACTCGGCAAGGAGTTCAGGCGTCCGGCTTCGGCGAATTCGCGTATCTGCCGTATCGTGTCGATGTCGGCAGCCTGATAGGCGGAACGGCGATAGTCGTTGTACATCTCGTTTTCTTTGTCCTGCTCTTCGGTCGCGCCATCGTCGTATTGAAAGCGCACAAACAGCGAGTCTGGCTGTGGCTCTTCTATCGTCATACGCAACGATGACTGGCGTATCTCGCCTTGCGCGGCGATGTCGTAATGCACATGTTCCAGATGCACAAAACGCACGGCGTCGGTGACGCTCAGTTCGCCATATTTCAGGGTGCGCGTCATGCTGGCTTCGGTGCGGTCTTCGATCAGCGCATCGTCAAGGTAAGACACAAACAGCTTCGGTGACTCGGCACGCAGCACCAGCCCGCGCCACAATTGTTCGCGGGTGATGACTTCGGCTAAAGGATTCAGGATGTCGTTAATCTCGATTAAATGTTCGAATTTCATGGCAATGTCTCAATGTGGAATGCGCGCTAGTTTACTCTTCTTCTCAGTTTCGTAAGTCTTATTGAATTACCGGGCTTTCAAACCTGAGACATAAAAATTTAATTAAGACGAAATTGTCTCCCGTATAATGCCTTCAAATTTTCGCGCACCATAAAGAGTTGAATGTTTAGGATTGATGATGAAAAAATTTTTACCAAAAGACTGGATCAATTCCGCTGCATGGATTGATCAGGAAAACGCCAATATTGATGAATACGTTAAGCGTCATGGCGATAGCGTTGATTTTGACTTACATGAAAAATTAACGTTCTGGCGGGAAAAAGGATATGTCGCGTTTGAACAAGTCGTTCCGCACGATTTAATTGATGCCTTGGCTGGCGATATCGAGTATTTGCGTAAACATTATCGTGATTTCGAGCTTTACGCAGAACTCAGAGGTGTGATCAAACCAATTGGGGAATTTTCCGAAGAAGAGCTGGGTTTGGATGGGGTGAAATTCAATAGTATACAGACGGTATCTTTGGCTGCTGCGCGGCTCAGTCTGGTAAAAGAAGTGTCTTCTTTTTTAGGACATGTATTTCAATCACCCGCTTGCGCTTTGCAGTCACTTACTTTCTACAAGGGAAGCCAGCAGTCGATACATGTAGACTATCCGTACGTACGATGCCAGACGCAATTAGCGAAATTGGCAGCGAGCTGGATTCCTCTGGAAGATATTCAACCGGAAGCCGGCCCATTGGTCTATTACCCGGGTTCACACAAAACAGAGATAAGCGACTTTTTTGATTGGGGTGACGGTAGTATTTTATTTGAATCAGACAGTAAGCGTCAGCCCCACGAATTATCAGTTTACCTGGCTGAGCGAATGAAGAACGCCGGTATCGAACCAGAAGTATTCTGTCCTAAGAAGGGCGATGTATTTATATGGCACGGTAATTTATCGCATGAAGGAAGCAAGATTCTGAATGAGGAATTAACTCGCAGATCCTATGTGACGCACTTTACCTCGCTTGACGCATATCCACCGGAACACAAGCATCCATCTGCGAAAAACGGAAGCGGTGCAGTAGTAGAAAACGGTGGCTATTGTTTTGATTATCCGTGGCTGAAGCAAACAAATAAGTTGCCGAGCTGGACTATCTGACAATCGCTCCGCAGCACTGATGTCATCTGGTTTTCGAAAATATCATGATTTGTATCTGAGCCTGAGCGTACACAATAATATCTCCATGAAAATTCATGGAGATAATCCGGATATAACCCAGTTTTTTCGATGACTACGATGTCCCACGGCCTGAATACTCCCCAACGCAATGCAGTGAACTACATGGACGGCCCTTGTCTGGTGCTGGCCGGGGCGGGCTCGGGCAAAACGCGCGTGATCACGCAGAAAATCGTCAATCTCATCGAGTTGCATGGCTACGAGCCCAAGCATATCGCGGCGCTGACTTTTACCAATAAAGCCGCGCATGAAATGCAGGAGCGTATCGCCAAACTGCTGGCCGAACCGCGTCAGGCCAAGCAACTGACGGTCTCGACGTTTCACTCGCTGGGCGTGAAAATTTTGCGCCAGGAAGCGCAGGCGCTGGGGCTGAAAGACCGCTTTTCGATTATGGACAGCGACGATTGTTTTTCGCTGGTGCAGGATCTGGCGATTACCACCGACAAGCAATTAATCCGCCGGATTCAGACCGCGATGTCGCTGTGGAAAAACGCGCTGATCACGCCTGAGCTGGCCTTGAAGCAGGCCAAAGATGATGACGAAGCCACGGCGGCGCGCATTTATGCAAGCTATGTCGCCACGCTGTCGGCGTATCAGGCGGTGGATTTCGATGATCTGATCCGGTTGCCGGTTGAGCTGTTCCGCAGCAATGAACAGGTGCGCGACAAATGGCAGCGCCGTCTGCGTTATCTGCTGGTCGATGAATATCAGGACACCAATACCTGTCAATATGAACTGGTGAAATTGCTGGTCACCGGCATCGGCAAAAAGCCGATGTTTACTGCCGTGGGCGACGACGATCAGGCGATTTACGCGTGGCGCGGTGCGACCATAGAAAATCTGAAAACGCTGCAAGTCGATTTTCCGGATCTGGAAATTATCAAGCTCGAACAAAATTACCGTTCCAGCACCCGCATATTGCAAGCGGCGAATGCCGTGATCGGCAATAACCCCAAACTGTTTGAAAAATCGCTGTGGTCAGAACATGGCCTCGGCGATCCGGTTAAAGTGCTGGGCATGCAGGACGATGAGCAAGAAGCGGAGCAAGTCGCGATCATGATCTCGGCACATCGCTTTGAGCGGCGTGCCAACTATTCCGATTACGCGATACTGTATCGCGGCAATCATCAATCGCGTGTGATTGAGCAGGCGCTGCGGCGCGAACGGATTCCGTACACCATTTCCGGCGGCCAGAGTTTTTTTGATCGTGCTGAAATCAAAGACATCATTTCGTATCTGCGCCTGATTGCGAATGAAGATGATGATCCGGCGTTCATCCGTGCGATCACCACGCCGAAACGCGGCGTCGGTCAGGCGACGCTGGAAGTGCTGGGCGCATTCGCCGGGCAGTGGCAATGTTCGCTGTTCGCCGCCGTGTTTAAAGGCGGCATCGAAGCGAAACTGACTGATCGCCAGTTGCGCCCGCTGCGCGAATTCTGCACCTTCATCAATCAGGTTGAAGCGCATGCCCACCGCGAAGGTCATGCCAGCGAATTGCTGGATGATCTGATGAAGGAAATCAATTACGAAGGCTATTTGTACGACAGCTTCGATGACCGCGCCGCGCAAAACAAATGGCAGAACGTGCTCGATTTTACGCAGTGGCTGAAAACCAAAGGCAGCGGCGGTAAAGACGGCACTGACGATCACCGCAGCCTGCTCGATCTGACGCAGATGGTGGCGTTGATGTCGATGATGGAAGGCAAGGACGAAGAGCCTGATGCGGTGCGCATGTCCACCTTGCACGCGTCGAAAGGGCTGGAATATCCGCACGTGTTTCTGGTCGGCGTCGAAGAAGGCATTTTGCCGCATAAAGGCGACCCCGATACGCCGATAGAAATTCTGGCGGCACGCATAGAAGAAGAGCGTCGCCTGATGTATGTCGGCATCACGCGCGCGCAGCGCAGCCTGCACATCACCTGGTGCAAGAAGCGCAAACGCGCAGGTGTGCCCGTACATTGCGATCCATCACGCTTTATTAAAGAAATGAAACTCGACGAAGGCGACGCCGTCCCCACAGAAGCAGAAGCCCTGACACCGAAAGAACGGCTGGCAAACCTGAAAGCTTTATTGAGTCAGCCTAAATCAGAGTAGTTGGTATTTCGGTGCGATATCGTGCGTTGCTGATGCAGAAAAATGCCGGACAAATGCCTTGAATTTTGTTGACTAAAATAAAACAAAAAAAGAGAATGCTTCAGCGCAATGATGTGCGCAGCATTTTTTAAAGGGCGCTATGTCGCAAGTGTTAACTGAAAATACAAGCCCCGCCGGTTCTGGCGATCATCAGGCTCAAGAAATGATTGTCGCCAGTAATGGCAGCGTTGGCCTACCTGGTCAGGCGGTGAAGCAAACAATAGCGCATACCAATGAGCAGGCAATAAGTTCTGCCGATTTTGACTGGCGTCGCGAACTGCGTGAACTGGTCGCTTTTTTGCGTAAGCCCGTGCGCGGACATGCAACGGTACTGACACTCAGACAAGGATGGCGGCGCATCGCATTGATGCTGGCGCTGAATTTCTGCTTTATCGTTATCGTGACTTTACCAATCAATGCCGCGCTTTATCATTGGGCTGGTCTTGATGAGTCCGTAAAGAGCGACGCAACAAAAATCTCTGAATGGGGAACTGTTGCCTTGATCGGACCTTTGCTCGAAGAATTAGTTTTCAGGGCTGGCTTACGGCAGGTAAAGTACAGTTTATTTGTTGCCCCTGTGCTGATAGCAATGCTGCACGCAGACAAAATGTTTGTCCTGATCATGGCTGGCATATGGCTAAGCATTGCCGCAGCGGATGCGATACGTTTGCGGTACGCCGCATCTGCTGACAGCATTCGTTTTGCGCGTAGCCGAGCATTTATCCGACGTTATCCCTGTGTTTTCTGGATGTACGCCATCAGTTTTGGCCTGGCGCACATTTCCAATTTATATTCTACAAATGGTCGTGATTATTGGCTGGTCTTTGCCTTGAGCTCACAACTATTTGGTGGTGCATTGCTTGGCTATCTGCGATTGCGACAAGGTTTGCGCAGCGCAATCGCGTACCATGTATTGTTCAATGCATCGTGTTTATGTGCTGAGTTGTTGTTTCCTTAGTGGCACATTCTGCCCGCGACAGGAAAAGAGATAGCAGGTGCGTCAGTTGAGGTGCACTTTACCGACATTTTTTAATGGAAAAATGATGATGAATTTTTTATTGTTGAATCAGGGATTGAAGCGGGTTGCATCGGTGGTCGTTACCGCGCTGATTGCCACCCATGGTCTCGCCCTGGCTGCAGATGACACGCCCGCTAATGGCATTATGTGGGAAGTGAAATCGGCGACGAATACCGCGTATTTATTTGGTTCATTTCACCTCGCCAAAGCCAGCTTTTATCCTTTGCCTGCCGCAGTACAAAATGCGTATCAACAAGCCGATACGCTGGCAGTAGAAGTGGACGCCAGCGACCCGCAATTCAGTCGTAAGTTGATTCCTTTGCTGTCTTATGCCGCGCCGGACAAGCTGGAAAATCATCTGCAGAAAGCGACCTGGGAAAGTATGCAGAAGTTGTTGGGGGCTTCTGCCACGCAGTTTCAGAGCCTCAAACCGGCGATGGTGGCGACTGGCCTGATGATAGGCGTGGTGGCGCAGCAAGGCTATGATCCGGCACAGGGCATCGACCTGCACTTCATCAAAAGAGCAAAGAAAGACGGCAAGCAACTGGTGGAATTAGAAAGTCTGGAATTTCAGGCGCGTATGCTGGGTGGTCTGAGTGATGAAGATGGCGATGCGATGCTGTCGCAGACTTTACTCAGCCTCAGCAATGGCGATGCCGTGCGTGATACCGCGCTGATGGTGCAGGCATGGAAAGCCGGTGATGCCGAGGCGTTGGCGACGATACTGGAAGAAACGGCGAATAAAGATGCCGGGTCGCGCAAGATCATGAAGCTGTTGCTCGATGACCGCAATCCAGCGATGGCAGATCAGATCGTGGCCTTGATGAGCGCGGGAAAAAAAGTGATGATCGTGGTCGGCGCCGGGCACATTACCGGTAAAAACAGTATTACGGATTTGCTCAGACAGCGTGGTTTGCAGGTACGTCAGATGAAGCCGGAAACCGGTGCGCTGAACGTTTCATCCGCAACGACAGCCACAACCGCCACCGCGTCCACCGCAGTTTCAGCAACCGCACAAAAAAAGTAAGACATGACATTGAAGGCATTATCCACAGAAAAAAATTATCCTGATCTGCCGTGGGTCTCACTGGAATCGGTCAATGATGTTGAGGCATGGCTGGATTTGTATGATCGCGAATTGCAGCAACTCGCGGGTAAAAATCCACAGGCTGGTTATGGCGTGTGTTTTACCTTATTGCATGGTGGCGAAGTGTATCTGCACACCAATAGCGATGGCGATATTTTGCTCGATGTCACGCCGGATGCAGCGTGGGTGACGCCGGTACTGACTGCCGTGACACAAGTGTCGCCCCCGCGTGGGCAGATCTGGCTGGTGCCGGGGCAGGTGCTGATGCAATTGATACTGGGCTTGAATAGTCTGATTGCCACCAGCCGTCTGGTGGTGCAACATGAATACCGGATTGTGAAGCGTTGAGCTTGTACGTTGAGCTTGTAATATGGCGTAAAAAAAGCCTGATCTGACACGATCAGGCTTTTTTATTTCTGCGTCAGTATCTTCGTTATAAAAATCAGCTGACAACGCCGTTGCGATCTACCTTCACTACGCGTGAGCCGCCCGCTTTTTTGACATTCACCTGAGCTTCACAATTGCCGGTGACTTTGACGCTGGCGGTATCGAGTAATAAGTCCTGCGCGCGCAGATCACCTGTACCGCTGAGTCTGGCGGTCAGTTTTTTTGCCGTGCCATCAATAGTGACATCACCGCTGCGCGACATAATCAGCTCAGCCAGCGTCGCATTCTCTAGCGAGGTATGCAGATTGCCGGAGCCTGACAGGTCTGCCTTCAGACTTTGGCGTATGCTGTGTATGCGCAGGTCGCCGCTGCCATGGCTTTCGATGCGTACATCATCGGCATTGAGCTGGTTGGCTTTGACCTCGCCGGAACCACGCAGATTAAGATTGAGCACTGCAATATGGCCATGCAAGGCCAGATCGCCGGAGCCATTGAGCTGGATATTTGCCAGTGGTAATTGCGAGCTGTCGATATCGAGATCACCGGAGCCGGACGCATCGACCTGCAACTGTTGCATATCACCGTGCAGACTGATGTCGCCGGAACTGTTGCGGTGAATGTTGGCGGAGGCATTTTGCATCGCATCGACTTTCAGGCTGCCGTTACCATGCACTTCGGCAACGAGGGCGCCGGTCAACTGATGCATTCTGACATCGCCGGAACTGCGCATATTGACGTTGGCGCTGCCTAACTGTAATTGCCGCAGATCGATGTCGCCGCTGCCGCTGACGCTGAGATCGAGTTGTTTGATTTGCCCGCTGACTTTGATGTCGCCGGATGAAGTTTGCGTCAGTTCAAATTTCTCTGCCTGGATATTGTTCAGCTCGATATCGCCGCTGCCAGATTGCAGCAATTGTTGCAGCTGATTGGCGCTGATGCGGATATTCCCTTGCGGGCTGCCGCCTATCGTGACAGTCACATTTTTTTTACGGATGATCAGGCGCTGGTTTTCGACCACGGTTTCTATGTCCGGCAGCAATTTTTCATCGGCGGTGATTTCCAGTTCCGGTTGTCCGGATGTAATCACGAGATCGAGAAAACTGCGGTTTTCTATACTGGTAAAGGCGGTCAGCGTTCGTTTTTCGGTGACGGCTTTACCGCCGTTGATGGTTTTGCCGTTGCTGATATGTTTGCCGTCAATCTGGATGTCGCATCCGGCGAGCATCAGGATGAACAGGCTGGTCCAGGTGATAGATTTGAGCATGATATGAATGTGATCAATAATAGGTCGTACACAGGACATACGCAAAACTATCCGCTGGCGTGACGGCTTGACGCTGCGCACCGGCGTTTCCGGTGCTGCTTTCGTCGCCTATTTAGTCGGATCAATTTTGCAACAGGATGAAGTGTAATCTGAAAACTCCGGAGCGCATCAGCTGTTTGCGACAGAATGCAGAATCAGGATTATCAACGGTAAATTTTACAGATAGATTCACATCTGCCAGCCAGAGAAGTACACTATCTGTATAAGAACTTCACCAACGGATTTATCAGGCTCATGACAACCCGCCGCCACATACTCAAAAGTAGTTTAGTTCTGACCACACTTGGTTTATTTCGCGAAACGGCCTTCGCTCATGGCAATGACAGCAACGCCGGAAAATCGACGCAATTAGCACCGCCGCCGGATTTATTCGATTCACAGGCACTCGATCTGGACTTCTGGGTCAAGCCGCGTACGCTCGATCTGGTGCGGCCACAATCCGGCGAACGCAGCAAATTACTGTACTGGAAAGACGGCGAGATGATTGATTCCGCGTATCAGGAATTGTGTCACTTATTGCGCGATGTGAACGGCAAAAAATCAGCACCGATGGACCCGAAATTACTTGAAACCTTGTGGGCGACACAAGCCTATATCGCGCGTTTCGGTATGACCAGGCCGCTGGAAATTTTGTCCGGCTACCGCACACCGGAATCGAATAAGCGCCTGATAGAACAGGGTGTGCCGGCTGCACGTAAATCCTTGCACATGGATGGCAAGGCGGCCGACATTCGCATTTCGCAGTTGCATGAAGAAGTACTGGGCGGTCTGATCAGCAGCTTCCGTCAGGGCGGCGTCGGCTTTTATTATCGTGCAACGGCAAACGGTGGCTGGATCCATACCGACACCGGTTTGCAGCGCAGCTGGAAAGGCTGAAACAAGGCTGATAGCGACAAAGATAGCGACAACGATAGCGTCTGGCTGCCTGAATGCCATCGTCACAGTTTAAAAAAAATCCCGGTACAGACAATGGTGGTCTGTACCGGGATTTTTTATTGTTGCAACTTACTTCGCAGGTGCTTTTGCCTTGACCTCGTCCAGCGCAATAAACGTGCTGATTTTTGACGGATCGATATAGCGACGGAATGCCGCGTTCACTTGTTCCAGCGTCAGCGCCTGGATTTTGTCATCCATCGCCTGCGAGTAAGACCAGTTACGCTGGCGATACAGATAGTGATTCCAGCCACCGGCAATACCAGCGTCGCTGGTGCGACTTTGCTGACGCTTTTGCAGTATGCCGGATTTTGCTTTAGCGAGTTCTTCCGCAGTGAAACCGTCTTTCAGTGCTTTGCTAAGTTCTTCCTGTATCGCCTTTTCCAGTTTTTCCATATTTTGCGGCGCTGCTGTCGCGCTGATGCCGAAACTGCCGACCGGATCAATATCACCTGCACTCAGGCTGGAACCGCCGCCATACGACAGACCATCTTTCTGGCGTATGCGCTCCATCAGACGTGAATTCAGACCGGCACCGCCGAAGATATAGTTGGCGATACTCAGCGCTGGATAATCAGCATCATCCTCGCGCAAAGCCAGCGTCATTTTGCTGCTGTAAACCGCATTTTCTTTGTCCGGTGTGTTGAACACTTTACGTATCGCCGGTGGATCCAGACGTTTGCTGACCATGCGGGTGTACGGTGCTTTGCTGACCCAGCCATCAAACATCTGTGCGATCACAGCTTTGGTACTGTCGGCATCGAAATCACCGACCACGGACAACTCGCCTTTGGACGCGCCGTAGAATTCTTTGTAATAGGCTTTCACATCATCGAGTTTCACTGCCTTGAAATCAGCGATGGCCTCATCGAGTGTTTTTGCTTCGCGATAATCGCCTTTCGGATACGGATTGAAATACTGCGACATCTCACGCGAGAGTATGCTGCCAGGCTCTTTGCGCGAAGCTTCCAGACCCACCAGCCCACGTTCTTTGGCCTGAGTAAATTCGTTTTCCGGGAAACTGGCTTCACGCAGCACATGCGCTACCAGCGCCAGTGCCCCAGGCAGATTGGCTTTGGTGGTCTGGAATGAAAAGATGCCGCCGCTCATTTTGAGTTTGGACATTTCATCAGAGAGCTGGGCGCGGCTGTATTTGCTGGTGCCAGTGCCTAACAAGCCAGCGGTGATGCCGCTGACGATGGCTTTGCCACGCAGGCTGGTTTCATCGCCCCAATGCAGGTTCAGCGCGACATTCACGGTTTCGCCACGGGTTTTCTTGGGCAGCAGAGCGATTTGCAGATTACCGGCTTTGCCAACTTGCGTGCGCTGATCAATATTCGCCGGAGAAGAATCAAACGCTTCTCCACTCAGCGTGGACGGTTTGGGTTTGAAGTCTTTCATGACCTCGGCCATGTCCGGCGCTACCGGAATCTCGGCGCGTTGTGGTTTGTCTTCCGGAATGAACATGCCTATGGTGCGGTTATCGCGCACCAGATAACGTTTTGCGGCAGCAGCGACGCGCTCGGCTGTGATCGCATCAACCGAATCACGCACTTTGAACAGATAGCGCCAGTCGCCTATGGCGACGAATTCCGACATACTGATACCGATGGCTTCGTGGTTGTTCAGCATTTTTTCAAACGCATTGGCCGTATCGCGTTTGATCCTGTCGATTTCTTCTTTGGTCGGCGGATTATTTTTAAAATCCTCGATTCCTGCCAGCAGAGCCTCTTTGGCGGCATCGACGGATTCGCCTTTTTTGACAATCGCACCTATCGTCATCAGGCCTGGCGCTACCGCCCCGGAACCGCCGGAAAATACCTGCACCACTTTGCCGGTTTCCACCAGTTGTTTATGCAGACGGCCATGCGGGGCGCTGGTCAGAATACTACCCGCAAAACTAATGTCGTTGCGGTCGCTGTGCAGACTGGCTGGGACTTTATAGCCGAGCAAGACGATCTGAATATCACCGCTGCGGCGCACGACGAAGCTGCGTTCGCCATCCTGCGTCGGTTCGGTAGTCCAGAATTGCGGCAGTGTACGCGTTGGCTTAGCGATTTTGCCGAACGCAGCGCTGATCCATTGCAACACTTTATCGGTATCAAATTTACCTGCCACCAGCAGCACGGCATTATCCGGCTGGTAGTACATGCGATAAAACGCCTGCAGGTTTTCAATCTTGACGTTTTCGATATCGCTGCGATTGCCTATCGTGGAATTGCCGTAGTTGTGCCAGTCATAGGCAACGCTTTGCATCCGCTTTTGCAAGACATTGCCGGGTGAATTTTCGCCGCGTTCAAATTCGTTGCGCACGACGCTCATTTCGGTATCGAGATCTTTTTTCGCGATAAAGGAATTGACCATGCGGTCGGCTTCCATCGTCAGCGCCCATTTCAGATTGTCATCGTCGGCTTTGAACAATTCAAAATAATTGGTGCGGTCGAGCGAGGTCGTGCCGTTCGGGCGCATGCCGCGCTTGTTGAACTCGTCATCGATTTTCGGATTCGTCGGTGTGCCTTTGAATAACAGATGTTCGAGCAAATGCGCCATCCCGGTTTCGCCATAATTTTCATGACGCGAGCCAACCAGATAAGTCATGTTAACGGTGACGGTGGGCTTGGTCGCATCCGGCATCAGCAATACCCGCAAGCCATTCGGTAAACGATATTCGGTCAGACCTTCAACGCTGGTGATCTGGCTCACGCCTTTTGGCAGCGCATCGGCGAGTACGGCGGGCGTGGTGAACAGAATGGCGCCGCCCAGAACCAGCGCGCGCAACACCGGCGTGAGTGAAAACGGAAATGCAGCAGAACGAGATGACATAGTGATCCTGATAGCGGAAACAACAAAATAGGTGTGAAATATACTGGGTGGAGTATGTTTCACACGTCCTTTAAATATGCTGACAATAAGGCGATTTTATTTAATCAGAGGGGGAGTATCCTGATTAAATGATAATAATAACAATAAATAGCAATAATAATCGGCGGAATGATGTCCGCAAGCAAAATTATTTTGTGGCTGACTGTGTGTCGAAATTCACTTAACTCTGAATTTTTGGGAAATTTAGATGACATCTCCTGGCATGCAGCTATGCCGTCCACAAGCATCACTTGTGGGCGGTCCCTCTCGACGGAATTGTTGCGCGGTCAAGGCTTAGCCCCCGGAACCTGAAGAATTCGCCGTGTTGAGAACATGGCTTCACGTGCGGCAAAGCAGAAACCACCGCCACATGAATTAACTTCGTGCCAGCCGACGCGCTTGAGCGTCATCACAAATGCTACTGGCGCGCCTGTGAGCTGGTGCATGGCATCAGCGATGCTCTCGACAACATAATCATCCCGGCATTCTTGGGGCCATTGCGCTTCGGATTTTTAGGAGGCGAGCTCGCTACCTCCGCTGACGCTCAGCACTACTTCTCCAGCCACAATACGAACACCTAAACCTTACCAATACGAGAACCTGACACTGAGCGCACCACGCACTTGCACTGCGGTGGTGATCGGGTACTTCCTAGCCCAAGCGTCCGAAAAGAGTGATGCTTATGACGCCTAACGTGGGAGCGCAGCTTGTTGGCTGTCCCTCTCGATTGCAGTGTTAGGCTGCGTCATTTTGGCAACGCTATTGTGGATTGTGAGCAAGCATCTTTACCCGCCTCACGATACCCCATGGATAGTGTCGTCACACAGGCAAGTCTGAACTCTGGTTTCCCAGAACTTCGATTAACGTCAACAATGGCATAAAAGCTTTTTGAGCCTGAGATAGAAAAATCATATCTACCCTTGTTCCTGTCATTGCTATAGGTTGTAGATGCAGCAGGATATGTCTTCACTGCTCCCCCTGCTAATTTAATCACCTGTTCATTATGTGTTATGTAATCCAAAGCAAGTTGTTCTTCTGTTTTCTTTGTTTGATTATCGTAGGCGGGATCAGGTTGTCCTTTGCGACAACGCTGGCTAATCATTTGGGCATTCATTTGCTCAACTCCAGATGCAGCCTGTCGTGCCGCAGCTTCCAAAGAGTTTTTTTCATTAATAAGTTTGGATTTAAGTTCGTCCAGTCCAGCATAAACCTGGTCCATTTGTTTATCTAGCTTTTGTGTCCTAGCTTTTTCACGAAATGGATTCGGGGTGTCTTTGTCCCATTTCAATACCCTGTCCAAAATCTGATTGAGGTTTGAAGTGTTCTGGAGGGCATAGTTATTGATGGGGCCTCCCATGGTCATTTGCGTGATTGCTAAGAGTTGACCCCGATCGCCATTTTCTAAAATCATCTGCTGACGAACACGCAGCTGTGCCGCATAAAACCAAAACACCCCATCGTCTTTCTTTCCATTCTGGAAAAAGGCGAAAGCAGGGGGAAATAATTGCAAAGGTTCTTTCAGGTTAGAAGGATTGCTGACAATTTCTTCTGCTGCGGCAATCGCGATGCTTGGTTCACAGGACGTCATTCGATCTTCGGGAGGTAATCCGCTGAGTGCTATTCCATTCTTTGCCTTCAAGTGCTTCTGCTGTGTTGGGTGAGGGGATGCATTGCTTTCGATAGATGCAGAGGACGCATCTGATGGACATGGCTGATCAGTAAATTCAATCCGCCCGTCAGACAGCTTGCATCTATTCATGTTGACGCTAGCAGCGTCACTGGCGAGTGCCCATAGCGATGCGCTGGCAAGAAGGATTGCAATTGATCGACAATAATTCACAGCATCTCCCGAAAATAAGCCTGACGAAAGAAAGGGACTTCCCCGTCCCAAGAAAATGGCGTCACCTTTACTGTTTGGCAAAGTAGTGCAAAGATGGAAATTCCAGTCAACATCATGATCCAATCAATAGGGAGAAGTCATGCACAAGCATATCATTAATGCATCACCAGAACCCACCACGAATACCATCGTGACCATTGGCATTGATTTTCATAAACATGCGATTCAGCTTTATTTGAATATCGCACTGCGCTGGCTGGTCAATCGTGCCGCATGCCTGTCGTAGCGGGGCTGCGCAATTTGGCCGCTGTCGTGCCAGCGGGTTCCATCCAGCACGACAGGGAAGTGAGCGGGGCAGCGCAAACATGCTGGGTTACCGCTATGCGTTGTTAAGTGGTTTCTGGTGATGGTCAGGCGCGCAGTCCGTCCTTAATTATGTCCGCTGCTTTCTCACCGATCATCATGGTTGGCGCATTGGTATTGCCGCCCAGCAGAGTGGGCATAACCGACGCGTCGACGATGCGCAGACCGTGCAGGCCGATGACTTTTAACTCCGGATCAACCACCGCCATGTTGTCGGTGCCCATTTTGCAGGTGCCGATAGGGTGATAGACGGTGTCGGCGGTCTGACGGATGACGGCGCGGATGTCATCATCGGTATGCACATTAGCGGTCTGGTAATCGCTGCTGCGGGCATTCGCCATTGCGGGTGCATCCATCAGTTTGCGGGTCAGCTTAAAGCCTTTCAGCATGACTTCCATGTCGTCGGGGTGTTCCAGAAAGCGCGGGTTGATCAGCGGCGTCGCCATAGGATCGGGGCTGGCTAACGTGACTTCGCCTATGCTTTTCGGGCGTAACAGGCAGACGTGGCACGAGTAGCCATGACCGAGATGCAATTTGCGCGCGTGGTCGTCTAGCATCGCCATGACGAAATGCAATTGAATATCTGGCGCAGACAAAGACGGATCCGTTTTCAGAAAGCCACCACCTTCGGCGCCGTTCGAGGTCAGCATGCCGCGCCGTTGCGAGCGATAGCGCATCAGTTCGCGCAGCAGACGCAGGCTGCCAGCAGCAGAAACGCCAAGCAGATCAAGGCTTTTCGCGCGATATTTGAACACGAAATCCGGATGATCCTGCAAATTCTGACCAACGCCGGGCAGGTCGTGTACCACAGGAATTCCCATGCTTTGCAGCGCATTCGCATTGCCGACGCCGGACAGCATCAGCAATTGCGGGGTCTGCAAAGCACCGCCTGCAAGTAATACTTCATGTCGTGCATGCAGAGTTTTTTTCTGACCGTTTTGCAGCATTTCTATGCCGACGGCACGCTTGCCTTCAAACAGAATTCTGGTCACATAGCAGCCGGTTTCGACGCGCAGGTTTGGCCGCTTGCCCATGTGCGGCCGCAGATACGCGCGCGATGCACTCCAGCGTTCGCCATTGTGCTGGGTCAGCTGATACAAGCCTATGCCTTCCTGCTCGGCACCGTTGAAATCGGTATTGATGCGAAAGCCCGCTTGTTTGCCCGCTTCGATCAGCAATTGCTGATACGGGTTATCTGTGCGCAACTCGCTGACATGCAGCGGCCCGGCATTGCCGTGGTATGCGTCATGATGGGTTTCATTATTTTCTGAACGTTTGAAATACGGTAAAACCTCGTCATACGACCAGCCGGTGTTGCCCAGCGCTGCCCAGTGATCGTAATCCTGCCGGTGTCCACGCACGTAAATCATTGCATTCAGACCGGAAGACCCACCCAGCATTTTGCCGCGCGGCTGATAGCCACGGCGTCCATTCAGGCCGGGTTGTGGCACGGTTTCAAACGCCCAGTTATTCAGTTTGCCTGGCAGCATGGCAACCACACCAGCGGGCGTATTCACCACCATACTGTCGCCTCCGCCGCCCGCTTCCAGCACGGTTACGCTGAGATCCGGGTCTTCAGTCAGGCGTCCGGCCACGGCACAACCGCCGGAACCACCGCCGACAACAATATAGTCGCTGATATTATTCATGTGTCTCTCTCTTTGGATGAGGCTGTACGCGATGGCATCGCCAGCGTCAGGCCTGTTGTTTTATTTTCCGGTGTACGGTACGACGATATTAGTATGCCGTTTCGGTTAAAGTAAGGACATTTACTGCCACGTTGTCAGACCATCACAGATGAACCAGCCTGCGCCCACCATATCAGCACTCTTGTCGGTACAAGATGCGGTATTTCCTGCTCATCCGTTCAGCGGTGTGCTGGCGATCGCGCGTGAGCAGAATTGGCGTTGGCAGGATATGTTTCCCGCATTTGCCGATCATCACGATAACCGCATCAGTTATGCCCAGGCACGCGAAGGCCTGTTACAGGCGAGACACCGTGGTGGCGCTGATCTGGGGCTGCGATCCGGTACGCGCAAAGCCTTGCCGCAACTAGGTCAGATGGCCACCGGTATGCGTGCGCAGGAAACGCTGGCGCAGGCTATGCAATTCGGTCTCGACTATCAACTGATCGCCGGCTCTATGGTGCATCTGCAATTGGAAGCGGGGCCGCAACAATCGGCACTGCTTGCCTTGCCTTTATTCGACGATGTGGAATTACAGGATTTTCTGGAAGTCGATCATCTGGTCACCGCCATCAATGCGGCGCGCCAACTGTGTGGCCGCCGCTTTCAGCTGGTAAGGGTGGAACTGCGTTTGCAGCCCGGCGCAAGTCTGACAGCGTACGAAAAATTCTTTGCTTGTACTGTGATCGCAGGTGCTGATGTCAGTCGTATTGTGATCGACAACCAGGTGTTGCAGATGGCGTTGCCGCAACCGGATGCGCTGCTGGCACATACTTCGCACGATGCCTGTCAGGCGGAACTGGCGGCGGTTGGTGTGCTTGGACGGCAAAGCCTGCTGCGCACCCTGACCGCGCTTCAGTGTGAATTGCACAGCGTGGCACAGACGGCATCTGTCCTGGGTACCAGCGAACGTTCTTTGCATCGTTTGCTGGCGCGCGAAGGAACCTCGTATTTCCAGATTGCCGAAACTATCCGCATCGGACGGGCGCGGCAATTACTGCAAACCGGCCTGAGTCTGGAACGCATTGCAGAAGAACTCGGCTATTCCGACAGTCGCAGTTTCCGGCGTGCGTTCAGACGTTGGACGATGCAGACTCCGGCTGAATTTCGTCAGAGTCAGGCGCAGATGCAGCTGCGTTGAATGCCAGATTTCAGGTGATGGCAGACGCTGGCGGTACGCACGCCGGTAAGCTGAACCAGAATGTCGAACCTTCACCGGGGCAACTCAGGAAAAAGATTTCGCCATGCATTTTTTCGACCAGGGCTTTGGTGATGGCGAGCCCCAAACCGGTTCCTCCCTGGCGACGGGTATTGGTGCCGTCGGCCTGCGTAAACGGTTCAAATAATTGCGTCTGAAAATCGAGTGGAATGCCGGGGCCGCGATCACTGACGGCGATATGATAATGGCTCTGTTCCTGATAAATCCTGACGGTCACGCTTTCACCTTCGGGTGAGAATTTGGCCGCGTTGGAGATCAGATTCGCCATCACCTGCATCAGCCTGTCGTGGTCACCCAGACTCCAGGCCTGCATCACTTGTTGTTCCATGATCAGCCCGACGCGTAACGAGCTGGTGTAGGCTTCGTTCGCTTCCATCGCATTGTGCAGCATCTCGATCAGATCGACAGGCTCTGAACGGATATTCATTTTGCCGTTGTTCAGTTTATCGATGTCGAGAATATCGTTGACCAGATTCACCAGGCGCTTGCTGTTATTGTGCGCGATCCGTATCAATTGCCGGGCCGCGTCAGGTAAGGTGCCGCCGACGCCGGATTCCAGCAAACCAAGTGAGCCGCGTATTGAGGTCAGCGGCGTGCGCAGTTCGTGGCTGACCATCGAGACGAATTCCGTCTTGAGCTGATTGATACGCAGGCGCTCGCTGATGTCCATGACAAAGACGACCCACTCGCGCGGCGAATTTTCCAGATAACCCAGACCCACCAGCACCGGTATTGCCGAACCATCGGCACGTCGCAGCATGACTTCGAACGGCGCCGTGGTACCGGTGCTGAGCATTTCTGTATATGCCTGATGTACCAGATACTGATCCTGCTCTGACAACACGACTCGCCACAGAAACTGCTCTGCCAGCAGACTTTCACGCGAGTATCCGGACAACTGACAAAACATGCGGTTCACGTCCGTCAGACGGGAGCCGTCACTGCCATACAAAATGCCGATCAGGCTGGAATTCATGATGCGCTGCAAGCGGCTTTCGCTTTCGCGCAGCGCATCCAGAGTTTTTCTTTGTCCGGTGATATCTTCTATCATCCAGACCGCCCCTTTTTCGTAGGTTTCTGCGGGCAGGGCGCGACCAGCGACGCGCGCCATGAACGACTCGCCATTGGCGCGCCGCAGATACCATTCAAGCTCTACCAGTTCATCGGCTTCCAGATTCGGTATCACTGCCTGGCCGAAGGCGCGGTAGTCTTCATCGTTGTGGTACAGAAAAGTGGTTTTTACCCCTATCATTGATTTCGTATCAGGGAAGCGGCACAAATCGGCGAGAGCCTCATTGGCGCGGATGATGACGCCGTTGCTGACGAACATAATGCCCACCGGCGCGTTGGCGATCAGAATTTCCAGCTCGCGTGCCAATTCTTTATAACGGACATTATTTGAGCGCAGCAATTCCTGATTCAGCTGCAATTGTTCTTCTGTGCGTTTGCGTTCCGTAATGTCGATGTGGGTGCCGACGATACGCACGGCACGCTGATTTTCATCCCATTCGACAGCGGCCCCGAGTGACATAATCCAGCGCCATTCGCCTGCACGATTTTTCTGTCGGAACTCGGCGTGATAATCGGTTTTGCCTTTCGAGGCAAAATGGATGCGATAGGCTTCTTTTATTCCGGCCACATCATCCGGATGGATGCTGTGCTTCCAGAAGTAATCCCAGAATGCAAATGGATCGGCAAACTCTTCGATTGAGTGTTCGATCATGTTGCTGTATTCGGGACTGAAGGTGGCCGCGCCGGTGTTCAGGTTGATGTCGTACAAACCCTGATTCGAGGCCTGCATGACCAGTCGCCGCTGTTGTTCCGCCGTGATTAAGCTGCGCTCGGTCTGTTTGCTGCGGGTCTGATCCATAAAGCAGCCATGCCACAGCAGACTGCCGTCGGCCTGCAGTTCCGGGCTGGCCTCGCCCGCCATCCAGCGCTCTTCGCCATTCTTGAGAACGATGCGGAATTCATGCGTCCAGACGTGCAGATGTTCGGCCGCCGTGCGGACGCTGAGCATGAATGCAGATAAATCTGCCGGATGCACTTTTCTGAACAGAATATTGACGTCCGCGCACAGTTCTGCGGCACTGAATTCAAACAAACGTTCAACCGCCTCGCTTGCATAATTGAAACAAAAGCGTTCGGCGGAAAAACGTTGATACTGAAAAAAAACTGCCGGCAGAAAGCGCGAGAAATTATTCAGCAAGGCCTGGCTGGCTTTCAGTGCGTTCAGCTCTGCTGCCGTGATCTCTGCAGCAACCGGGTTGGGTGGCGTTGGTGTGACAGACATCAGCTTGCTTAAAAAAGACAGAAAAAATGTGCAGAAAAATTGGGTGATCAACGCACAACCGATATCATGCCCATGACCGGCAGCGAGCCGTTGCTGCCGCCGTTGCTGCGTATCTCAGATGACAGCAGAAAACCTGATGTTACGGGTGCTGTGTGATGATCTGATTGAAGAAATCATACACGCCTTGTTCACTCATTTTGCGTGCATTCGACAATTCACCGCCTTTCGATGCAAACAAGACACTGTTATCTGCTTTTAAAACGACAGCGGCCGGAATACCCTTTTTAATCGGGTTGCCGTAGCTGTTTGCCAGCGCCAGATTTTTATCAAACTGACCAACATCGACTTTGACCAGCACGAATTTGCTGGCGATCAGAGCGGCGCTTTGTCCTTGCATAGAACGGTCGAGCTCCAGACAATCCTTGCACCAGTTCGCGCCGAAAATCACCAGCACTTTTTTGTTGCTGGCTTGTGCCTGCGTCAGCGCTTTGGCGACTGCGGCGGGCGCATCAGCAGTTTCGTCGTATGGTCTGGCAACGTCGGCATGTGCAAGGTTTAACGCAAGACCAATCGTGCATGCGGAAATGAGTCTGGAGACAAAGGAGAAAGTTTTTTTCATGTTGAAGCCGCAGGAAAGGAAAACTTTCAGATAGTGACGTAATTTTTGCGCTTTGTCATCGCTGATATGGCGCAAGCAAGATTGAAATAACTGTATATGCATACAGTTTTGTAGAGAAAAACAGATAAAATAAACCAGAATTCATCCCTATTGATGAAATGAGTTTCAATCCCACCCCAACGATCTGCGTTTTGAAAAAAATTATTCATTGTGATTGCGACTGTTTTTACGCCTCGATAGAAATGCGGGATGATCCGTCATTGCGGGGCAGGCCGCTGGCGATTGGCGGTCAACCGGATCAACGCGGCGTCGTGGCGACCTGTAATTACGAGGCGCGGCGTTTCGGCATCCGTTCAGCCATGCCGATGTCGCAGGCAGTACGCCGTTGTCCGGAGCTGCTGATTTTGCCGCCGACGATGGAAAAATACCGGATTGCATCGCGCCAGATTCTGGCGATTTACCGCGACTACACCGAGGCGGTCGAGCCTTTATCGCTGGATGAAGCGTATCTCGATGTCAGTCAGGCGACCAGCCATCATGGCAGCGCGACCCTGATTGCGCGTGAAATCCGCGCCCGGATTGCCGACACCGTCGGTATCACCGCTTCGGCTGGCGTGGCGCCAAATAAGTTTCTCGCCAAAATTGCCAGCGACTGGAACAAGCCGGATGGTTTGTTCGTCATTTTGCCGGATCAGGTGGAAGAGTTCGTTGCCGCCTTGCCGGTGGCAAGATTGTTTGGCGTCGGCAAAGTCACTGCCGCCAAATTACACAGCATGGGCATTCAGGAATGCCGCGATTTGCGTGCCTGGTCGCTGGCGGATCTGATGCAGCATTTCGGCAAGCTCGGCAATAGCTTGTATCAGTTGTGTCGCGGTATTGATCTGCGCGAGGTGCGCGCCAGCAGCGAGCGCAAATCGGTCAGTACCGAAGAAACCTATGTCCATGATTTGCCCGATCTGACCGCGTGTGTGGCCGAACTGCCTGCTTTATACGCGTCGCTGCAACAGCGGGTGCAGCGGGCAGATGCGATCAGCCATATTCATAAACTCTACGTCAAAATCCGCTTTTCTGATTTTCGTATCACCACCGTCGAATGCGTTTCAAAAACGCTGGATCTCGGTTTGTTTCAGCAATTGTTGGAAACCGGATTACAGCGCCGCCAGTTACCCGTGCGCCTGCTTGGTCTGGGCGTGCGACTTGCTGAAACAGAGGCCGCCAGCGGGCAGCAATTAGGCCTGTTTTGACGATAAATATACTGGGGGGAGTATATTTTAAAGCCCTTTAAACATAAGGACATTAAGCATGTTTTATGAAAAAGCAGGGGGAGTATATGAAAATACCCGCTTTTTCAGCGTAGATTTCGGCTGAAGTATCAGCTTAGACGTATCAGCTTAGACATCAGCGCAGATATTTGAGCCGCAGCTTGTCGAATAAGCCGGATTGCTGCACCTTTTCAAAAGCTTTGCGTAGCTTTTTCACCAGCGCCGGGTCGCTGTTTTTGCTCATTGCGAGATAATAATTGCTGCTGCCATCGATTAAAAGCAAGGGTTCGATTTCATCCATCGTACGGTTCTGCGACTTCATTAAAAACGCGGCGCTCCAGTTCTGAAAAATGGCCAGATCAACGCGGCCCATCAGAAATTTTTTCATGTTGGATTCGTCAGTCGGTGCGTAGTCGACCACGTAGTCAGGAAACTGTCCTTTGCGCATGAACTCTTTCGCTGACGCCATTTCCCTTACCAGCCCGGTTTTATAAGCACCGGCATCGCTCAGTGTTTTTATCTGTATGTCGGTGCGGGACTTCAATTTATACAGATAAATCTGGCGGTTGCTGAGCACGCCTATCCACTCAAACTGCGCATCACGCTCGGGCGTGCGGGTCATGGAATAGATCAGGGTATTCGGTTGTTGCAGCGCCCGTTGATACGCGCGTGCCCAGGGTATCAGTTCTATCGGGGCTGCCAGCTTTGCTTCTTGCAAAACCGCCTGCACAATTTCGGTGGAATAGCCGGTGACGCTGCCATGTTCTTCGAAATTCAGCGGTGGCAAACTCTCGGTGACCACCGATAACTGACTGGCGCAGACGGTTGCGGGTGCCAGACTGCATGCGCAGAACAACAAACAACCAGATAAAAAAGAATAAGCAAAGCGAGGCATGCCGGAATTTTAACAGTTGGATATGTGCGAAGGTGAGTATCAGGCCATCGTTGGCGGCTTTTATTCACATAGTCATATCACATCGCGTCACATCGTATTTCGTCCGGTGAAATACGATGATGTGCATTAAGCTGCGGCCACTTTTTGCATCGCTGCGAGTAAGGCATCAATATGTGATTCGGGAGTGAAAATTCCGGGTGTGACTCTGATGCAACTGCCAGATACCAGGCCGTTGCGGGGAACCGTAAAAATACCGTGTTGCAAGGCGAGCTGTGTTGTTAATCCCGTGGTGTCTTCCGTCCTGGTTTTTCCTTTCAGACGGAATGCGCTGATGGCGCTGCTCAGCCGCGTATCGGACGAGGCCAGCACAGTTACGCCCTTGATCTGGCGCGCGCCTTCGACCCAGCGATTGCGCAAATACTGCAGACGCGCCTGCTTGTTTGCCACGCCGATCGCTGCGTGCAGATCAAGCGCTTTCGGCAGGCTCAGGTAAGCCGCAAAATTCAGTGTGCCGGTGTGCACGCGTGTGCTGATGTCGTCACCATCAGGTTCACCCAGATAAGGGGCAATATCGCGCACGCGCCCACGCTTGATATACACCGCGCCGACACCGACCGGCGCGCCTATCCATTTGTGCAGATTAATGCCGACGAAATCCGCCTGCAGATCAGGAATGCGCATGTCGAGTTGTCCAAAGCCGTGGGCGGTATCGACGATCACATCAATACCGCGTTCGCGCGCGAGCCGGGCAATGTGGGCAACGGGTAAGACCATGCCGTTGCGGTGATTGACATGCGTGAGCAGAATTAATTTCAGGCGCGGATGCTGATCCATCGCTGCCACATAGGCGGCGACCACGGCATCGTAACTGAATGGCTCCGGCATACTGATCGCCACAACGTTGACGCCACGGCGTTGCTTTAACCAGCGCATGGTGGTGATCATATTGTCGTAATCGATATCGGCATACAGCACGCTGTCACCCGCTGTCAGGCGTTGGTAACCCGCGATCAGCACTTGCAAGGCTTCGGTTGCGCCGCGCGTAAATACGATTTCATCGTGGTGAACGCCGAGTGCGTCGGCGGTGCGTTTGCGGGCAGTCTCGAACTCGGCAGGAAAGCGCACCCGCCCGTACCAGGCGTTACCACGGTTGACCATCGCCAATTGCTGTTGATAATCGGCCAGCACAGACTTCGACATCGAACCCCAGTAAGCATTGTCGAGCAGAATGACATCATCCGTGATGTCATATTGTGCTGCGACTGCATTCCAGTAAGCGTTATCACGCGCCAGCGTCGCCGGTGTTGCGCCAACAGGGGCGACCGGCATAGCTGGTGCAGCTAGTGAAGCTGGTGATGTCTGGCTTGCCGCATCCGCGCTACCGGATGCCAGCGGCAGCGTTCCCAACAGTGCTCCTGAGCATAATAAATGACGGCGCCTGGCATCGACTTTGTCGTTGTTTTTCATACTGTTACCACTCAAAATTTCACCTTGTATTCAACGTAGAGGCTGCGGCCGTCCGTGTCATACGGTGCGTTACGTGAGTAAATCAGACCACGGCTGGCCTGAAAGCTGGCTTCGTCGGGGTATTTATTCAGCAGATTATCGATACCGGCGCGTATCGATTGCTTCTGACTAAGCTTGTAACTGAGGGCGATATCGAGAAACTGAATGCCGCCAAAGCGCTGGAAAATATCGCCGGTCGCATTGCCGGAATTATCGGTCCAGGCACCGTAATAGCGAACGCGTGCCAGTGCATCCCAGTTGCCGGTCTCATAGTTACCGCTGATCGTCGCTTTCTGGCGTGGCAGACGTTCTTCGAACACCTTGCGCTGTGCCGCATTGGTGGCGACGCTGGATTGGCCGCTGTCAACCGTGGTTGTATTGTAGTTATATGCCAGTGTCAGATTCAGCTTGCCATTACCCAGCTTGCTCAGGTGACTACCGACGATATCAATACCGCGCGTCGTGGTGTCGAAGTCATTCGTGAAATAACTGACCGAAGTGTAACGCAGCGGATTCGCGATGCCTGCTGGTACGGCAAACGAAGCTGAGGTACTGAAGCGGTCTGTCACTTTAATGTTGTACACATCGACAGAACCGGAAAAGCCCAGCGCATTTTTCCATGTCAGTCCGAGCGACAGGTTTTGTGATTTTTCGGGTTTCAATGGCTGCGCGCCGAGCAGAATCGCGAGCGGATCATTATTCGCCAGACGTCCGCTGGTAAACAGCAAGAGCGTCTTTGTATCCAGACCCTGGCCGGTGCTGTTGGTATTCGATTGCCCCGGCGTTGGAGCGCGGAAGCCGGTGGAGTACGAACCGCGCAAGGCCGTATCCAGATTCAATGCATAGCGCGCCGACAGCTTGCCGTTGACGGTATTGCCGAATTCTGAAAAATGTTCATAACGCACGGCGGCACCGAGATTCAGCGCTTTGCTGACCGGCGCTTCGATGTCAAGGTAGGCGGCATAACTATCCTGTCCCCAGCTACCGGCCTGCCTGTCACTGAAACCCGGTGCGCCGTTAGAATTGGCATCCAGCCCGATCGCAGCACCAGGGCCGACCGTATATGAGGCGACCTCACCTGCTTTGACGCCGTAGGTTTCATTTCTTACTTCGGTACCAAAAGCGATATTGAGTGGTTGCGCCATTGATGCAACTGGTAACTCGTAGTTGACGTTTGCATTCAGAATTTTTTCTTCCTGTGACAGACGTCCGAGGTAAAACGCCGTCGGGCTGGCAGGCCCCATCGATGCATTGATGGAATTCGCCAGTTTATAGTCGATGCGGTTGCGGCCATAGGAGGCGCTGACATCCCAATTCATGCGCTCGCTCGCCTGCCCGCGTAGGCCGGCGACGAACTGCACATCATCCTGCTCATTGGAATAGCTGGGGCTGAAACCGACAGGGTACAAACGACGCAAATCCCAGCCGGGGAATACGCTGCTGGTTTTGTACGCACCAGTGCTTGTGTCTGGGTTCCGCCAGTTGAAATCAGAGGTGCCGTCGCCGCTGCTATATAAGCCATAGCTGTACAGCGCGATTGTGTCGCTGAGGTTCATGCTGGCGTTGAAACCGATGCGCTTGCTTTCTAATTCAGGCTGACCCCAGCGTTGTACTGGATTCGGCACGTTCAGTTCTGGATGCGCCGCCTGAAACGCAATCGCATCGGCTCGCTGGCGCGTGCGTGAAGTAGGATCAGACTTGGCTAACGCGCCGAAGATCGTCGCTTTTCCAGCGTCGCCAAAGGTGAAGCCCGTCTTCAGATTCACTTCATTGCTCTTGCCATCGCCTTCAGAATATTGTGAATGGCGAACCGAGAATTCCGTACCCGGCGTATCGTCAAGAATGATGTTGATCACACCGGCAATCGCATCCGAGCCATATTGTGCAGACGCGCCATCGCGCAGAACTTCTATGCGTTTGATTGCGCTGACAGGAATCTGCGCCAGATCTGCCGCCTGCGCACCGCGTGAACCGAGCAGCGCGCTGCGATGGAAGCGTTTGCCATTGATCAGTACCAGCGTCTGGTCGGGTGATAAGCCGCGCAAAGTGGCGGGTCGCACGAAGACCTGACCATCTGCCATCGGTAGACGCTGCACCACATACGATGGCACCAGTTGTGCCAGCACATTATTCAGATCAGATGAATCGACGGAACGGATATCTTCCCGGTTAAACACATCAACCGGCGCCATGGTGTCAAACTGGGTACGATTGCTGCCGCGTGTGCCCGTGACGATCACCGCCTGAGCCCCTGTTTCTTCATTGCCGGTCGCGGACGGCGTAGTCAGATTATTTTGCGCTTGTGCTTGCGGGATCAACAATGCATTCAGGCTACACACGAATGCCACGGCTTGTGCGATGCGGGTACGGGATAAAGTCATTGGATACGTTCTCTGAGTTTGAGTCTGTCAGGCAACTCCGCATTTGGCAAAAATGTTAACAAATTGCAGTAATTATCACGAAGTTAATTTTACTCACATTAAAACCATTTAAATCATGCGAATGATGTGAAGCAGTCAGATACTAAGAACGAAATGTTTCTCTGGCGTGACATCTATTATCTATCTCTTTACGGATATCACGGATAGACAAATCAGAGGTGAAATGTTGACGGTTGGCAACAACGAGGTAGGTGATTTGCGTTTGGAACACATGTTCAGACAAGCTATCAGTATCGCAGACAGCGGATGCGCTCAGCCGGGAATATCAACGGCGATCAACACGTTTCAATGTTTTTTTGACGAGACGCCTTCAACTAGCTAATGCCGGAGAATGAATGAAAGGAAGTGTGGTGCGCCAGACACGAATCGAACGTGCGACCCCAGCCTTCGGAGGGCTGTACTCTATCCAACTGAGCTACTGGCGCGGTGAGGGTGTTGCAAGGCCAGCATTTTAACCTAATTTCCATCGTTTCTTGTAAATCACTTCGCGCTTTTTGTCGCAGATGATCAGCAGATTCGCTGATACTGATCAGAGAAACACCGCTTTTCGTTCCAAACCCTTATCTTTCGCTCTATAATCAAAAACTTTGATACCAGCCACTTCCAGTCGCTGGCGGGCAACCGGAACGACCATTTCATTTGCAACGAGGAAACCATGAGCGACGCGCACGACGAACACGAATCAGCGATTAAGACACCAAAGCAACTTATCGTTGCGATTCTCGCCGGATTTCTGGTCCCCATTATCGCTATTGTTTTATTGGTTCAATATGTAGCCAATGATAAAAAAGTTGGCGCTGGTTCATCTGCGCAAACGCCGGAAGCGATTGCCGCACGTATTCACCCGGTTGCTGATCAGGGCTTTACATTCCAAGACAACACTGGCCCTAAACAATTACAGTCAGGCGAAGCCGTCTATAAAATGGTTTGCTCCGCATGTCATGACTCCGGTGCGGCTGGTGCGCCAAAATTTGCCGATGCTGCAGCCTGGGCGCCACGTATTGCTCAGGGATACGATACAGTGTTAACGCACGCGCTTGGCGGTTTGCGCGCAATGCCAGCCAAAGGCGGCAACCCTGATCTGGACGATGTCGAAGTTGCCCGCGCTGTGGTGCATCTGGCAAATGCAGGTGGCGCCAAATTTAAAGAGCCGGAAGTCAAAGCGGCAGCAGAGGCGGATGCTTCAGCGAAATAAACACATGCTGCGTCACTTGCACGATAAGTGCTGTGACTGAGTGTAGTAATAAAAAAGCCCTCGTTTTTACGAGGGCTTTTTTGTTTGTTGCTTAGCGCGAAATAAGTTTCTGATGCCAACAGATACGTAAGACATTCATGCCGCGTAAGAGCGCTGGTCTTGAATAAGCAACTGCTTTTAGCTCATTGCTTGCATGCTGATTTATACGAGGTTGGTGCTGCAACATTCCGAAAAATATGTCGACTTAGTTTGAATTGCAAAATTTCCATAAAATGGTGCAAAAATATTTTTTTGCCACAAGTTGGTGCAAATAAGTCAAATTTTCTCTTCCCGAGATCTTTTATCGTCATAAAAGCTGTCTTTCCCAGAAGTAAATATAAGTAAATCTATTTGCTATTTTTTAGCTCCCAGAGGGCATTCTTCGGCCATTTGCGATGATTTGATAAATAAAATGCAGATTGAACAAAAAACGACAATCGATCAAATAATTTATATTGCTTTGCACAAAAAAAGCGCGAGTCTCTGAGGGACGTTTTTTTATTGAAAAATCGATGTTGTTTTTTTGCGAAGGCAAAAAAAAACCAGATTGACACTAAGAGTACCCAGATGTTTCTATGACGAATAATATTTTTTTGACAGAATTATTTACATAAATAAGTTCGTATGAATGGGCTTATTTACATAGAACAAAAGCTATAACAACGTGTAAAAATCTGCAAAAAATATTTAACGGGGTGTTGGACATTGTGTATTGCAGCAGGATTGATTCATTTTTGATCGTAAAACATACACAAAAATAACAAGCAGCAGAGAACGGGGTTTTCCATCGTTTCTTGTTGCTTATTGTTTAATTGGATACTTAGGAACTCACATGTCAAAAAATATAGTTTTTAAAAAAACGCTGGTTGCCCATGCGTTGACGATGGCGTTTGGTGTTGCAGCATTGCCTGGTCTGGCAATGGCGCAAGAAGCACAGCGCGTAGAAATCACCGGCTCCTCCATTAAACGGGTTGACGCAGAAACAGCGTTGCCTGTGCAAGTAATCACAAAGGCAGAGATTGACCGTACTGGCGCAACTAGTACACAAGAGCTTTTGAATTCAATTTCTGCATTGTCCACGTCTGGTGCCACTGCAAATGCGACAGGCGCAGGAACATCGACCGGTGGTTTGTCTTCAATTTCTTTGCGTGGTCTTGGTTCTGCGCGTACCTTGGTTCTGGTAAACGGGCGTCGTTTAGCATCGTTTGCCGGCAGTGATGCTGTCGCAGGTGTTGTCAATTTTATTTTGTCTAAAAAGGCAACAGGTATTGAAGTAGCTGCCGGATATGGTTCGCCTTCAGCGAGTGGTGGCGGTCAGAATCAGAAGGCATCTATTACTGCTGGCTTTGGTGATTTGAATACTGATGGATACAGCGTTGTTTTGTCAGGTTCTTATGAAAAAGAAAAAACGTTATTTGGACGTGACCGCTCTTATGCTTCCACATCAACAGTGCTGCCATATTTCAATGGTACGGCAACTGGCTTAGGTAACATTCAAGGTAGCTGGACACCAGGTGTTGGTGCAGATAAGGGCTTCAGCTCAGGTGGTAGTGGTTATGGTAATCCACTTGCAGCAGCAAATAACTGCGGCTCTATTAAGATGGGTTTGCTCCCTACTTCCGCGAAAGGTGCACCTTATTGTTACTACGATAGTGCTCCTGATGTTGGCCTAATTCCTGATCGTGAATTAGCCAATTTCACTGGTAACTTCACATATAAAGTTAACTCCAATATGGAGTTATTTGCAGATGCCTTGTATTCGCAAAGCAAAGTAACACAGACCTATCAGCCGTCTCCAGCACGTGCAAGTTTCTTCGCAACAGATGGTCTGTTTGCGACGAATAATGTTGTGCCCGCACTGCTTTTATATCCAAGTAACCCTGCATACCAAACGATTGCGGCACCTTATTTGAGAAGTAAAGGCTTTGACTCTTTGCTGAATGGTAATCCGCTGTCTATCACCTCTCGTGTATTTGATTTTGGTCCACGTCAGAACGTAGATACTGCGAAACAATCACGCTTGGTTGTTGGCGCAAAAGGTACTATTGCCGATCAAGACTATGAGATTGGTTTTGCAACCAATGAGTCAAAATTAACCAGTGCAGTAACAACAGGTTATTTCTCTCAAGTTGCTTATGCCAAGATTATTAATGATCCAGCAAATAACTGGAATCCATGGGCACCTGGTGGCGTACAAACTGGCGCGTTAGCGGATAAGATTCAAACATCTAAATTTACTGGTGACTTTCTTGATGCGACCTCGAAAAGTAATTCGTTAGACGCAAAGATTTCCGGCGATCTTATTAAACTTGGAGATATACAAACGCAGTATGCGGCTGGGCTTCAATCTCGTCGTGAAAGTTATGTAACGTCACCAAGTGCTGCTTATCAAAGTGGAGATATTGCTGGTTTAGGTGGACAGCAAGTACCTATTGACCGTAGTCGCACAGTGAATTCTGTTTTTGGCGAAGTAGTTGTTCCTGTATTGAAAACACTGGAAGCCAACGCTTCTGTTCGTAATGACCGTTATAACGATATTGGTGCGTCAACTACTTATAAAGCAAATATTCGCTGGCAGCCTGTGAAAACAGTGGTGCTGCGCGCATCTGTTGGCACAGGTTTCCGTGCTCCTACTTTAGTTGATCTGTGGACGCCACAAACATTGGGTACATCTGAAGCGTTTAACGATCCGGCAACAAATCAAACTGGTTTGCAAGTCAATCAAGTCAGTGGTGGTAATCCGAATCTGAAACCAGAAAAATCTGATCAGTATTCTTTTGGTATCGTGTTACAACCAACGAATAACATCAGTGTTGGCGTTGATGTGTTTAATGTAAAAATTAAAGATATTCTGGCCACTCCATCTGCTCAGGAAATCGTATCTCGTTTCCGTAACGGTGATAAAGCCTACGCAAGTTTAGTAACTTTGCAAGGTAACGATGTTTCTTTGATCAAATCTGTATTGTCGAATACTGGCGATGCTAGTGTGCAAGGTGTCGATGTGTTCGCTAACTGGCGCGATACATTTAGCTTTGGCCGTTTAGAAGTGGGTTTGAACGGTACTTACATGGATAAGTTTGACCAAACTAGCCCTGGTGGAGATATTTCCCACAAGGTTGGCACGCTGGTTGATGGTACTGGTGCTCCAGTTATCGGTGCTCAAAATGGTGGCGTTGTATTACGTTGGAAGCACCAACTGGCTGGTACCTGGACAATGGGACCTTGGGCGACAACTTTGATTCAGAACTACAGAACTGGATATGAAGTTGGTCACGATTTGAACGACAACCGTGTATTCCTTGCCAGTGAATCTATCTTTGATGCTAATGTCAGCTACAAAGGTTTCAAAAATCTGGTACTGGCTGTCGGCGTGAAAAATCTGTTTGACAAACAACCAGGTATCATAGGTACTGCTGTAACGAATCAGTTCCAAGCTGGTTATGACGTTACTCAATACGATCCACGTGGCCGTTTTGTTTATGTAACAGCAAACTATCGCTTTAAATAAACAACTTTTGCGGCAGAGTTAGCTCTCTGTCGCATGGTTTATTCAAAAGTAATAAAAAAGGCTGATGCGTTGCATCAGCCTTTTTTGCTATAGTGATTAGCCGTAGCGTAACGCAAAAATCGTCTCGTCAACGTTAACGCATTGCGGAAGTGATGTAGGTAAAACCAAGGCAAATCTCGCTCTAATGTACTCGCTTACCCGCCGCATAAGTCGCCGCAATACTGCGGTCATCTCCCAGCAGTGCTAATGCAAACAGCAATTCTTCCAATGAGTTGCAACTGGCAGTGCGGCGCTTCAGCAGTGGTGTTGCTTGCGGGTCGAGTAGGATAAAGTCTGCTTCGGCACCGGTCACGAAATTACCGATATAGCCTTCCAGTTGCATACTGCGTGCGCCGCCTAAGGTGGCGAGATAAAACATCTTGGTTGCGGGCAGATAGGTACCGCCCATACGGGCCACTTTGTACGCGGCGTTCATCGTTTGCAGCATAGAAAACGAGGTGCCGCCGCCGACGTCGGTCGCCAGCGACAGCGGGACGTTTTGGGCTTCGGCTCGCTGAAAATTAAATAAGCCGCTGCCCAGAAACAGATTCGATGTCGGGCATAAGGCGACTGCGGACCGGGTAGCGGCGACGCTAATTCTAATTAGCCGCTACACGCGTCTGGACGTCGATATCAGGGAATGCGTATACCACCATTCGAGTTGCATTTCGAATATGTACGGAGCGATTAACTGAAGTAAAATTGACGCAAAACACGTTGTACTTAATTGTGCGAACAGCGTTCTGAAAGGCTAACCGCTCGTCGCGGGAACGAGTTGATTCATAATGATGCAATGATCTGTAAATATAGATGAGTCCACAAGTCAATGGACACCTTGTTAGTGGACTCGTCATCTTTAGTAAACAATACCTTTGAACACAGGGTAATCAAACATCAACCCGACCAATTGAGGTTTCAGTTTGCTATTTGCAGCTTAAGGATTCTTACCTATATATTTATCGAGGAAGCGAACGACTGTTTCACCCCATAGGATACGGTTGCTTTCTTTGACCCAGCCGTGCCCCTCGCCAGTGAATACCATCCATTCGACTTCATTACCCTGAGCTTTCAGCTTATCCCGCATTTTTTCACCGTGTATCAGAGGCACACGTATATCTTCGCTACCGTAAGCCATCAACACGGAAGCTTTGATTTTATGTGCATTGTCGATTGCCGAAACTTTTTTGAAGTACTCACCATCCGTTTTAGGATCACCGTGCATTTTTGCGCCGATATTGTCCATCACTGGACCCTTCATATCTGACCAGGTTACGGTAAACAGCATTTTTACATCTGTCACCCCAACCCAGTTAATTCCACATTTATATTGATCAGGGTCTTTAATCAAACCATACATCGTAGCGTAGCCACCATAACTGGCACCAATAATGCAAACCCGATTTTTATCGACGATGCCTTGCTTGATCAAATGTTGTACGCCATCCGAAACATCATCCTGCATCGCCAGGCCCCATTGCTTCCAACCTGCAGTGTGATGTTTCCAGCCAAAACCGGTAGACATACGGAATTGCGGTTGTAGTACCGCGTAACCGCGTGACGCCATCAATTGCAACAGCGGATCAAAACCTTGAGAGTCTCTGGCATGTGGTCCGCCGTGTACATATGCCACTAAAGGTAGATTTTTCGCTGGAACTCCCTCTGGCAAAGTCAGATAGGCGGGAATATTTAAACCATCACGTGCGGTGTAATTGAAGACTTGCTGCGCAGAGAGTTTTTTACCTTCTAGCTCAGGTTTCAGACTATAAATTGGCTCAAGACTTTTCTTCGCGATATCGTAGAGATACACTTTACCGACATTTTGATCGCCTGAAACAAAGACAACAATATTGTTGCCTGACCACGAAAAATTCACTTGTTGCCCGGGAAAACTGGCCTTTAAAGTAGCGTCGATTTTGGCATAGTCTTCGTCGAAGTAAATCATTTCGGCCGTCATACCTTCCGCCAGAGTACCGACGATCTTTTTGCGTTTCTCATCAACGATGACGCCATTCAAGTCAGCCACCGGATGATCTGCGATCATTTCACCCGCAGTCTGTTTTGCAAAATCCCAAGTGTAAATCGCTTCTTTGTCCTGTCCATTAAAACGTCCGGCGACTAATAGAGTTTTATTGTCGAAATCAAATGTCAGAGGGTTGATGGTATTTCCCTCGTCATGATAAGCCTGGTAAATTTGCTTCCAAGGCTGACCTTCTCCATCGCGATAGTAAACGGTTTGTTTAATCCTCTTATTATCTGGGTCTACGCTATTTGAAGACGCAACACGTATCACTAAATCATGATCCACTACCCAAGAACCCACTTTGCCAGGGTTGTCAAAGGTCAATAATTTAGTGCGCCCCGTTGTTGTGTCTAAGCGGAACAAATCGCTGGCACCCAAAGCAGCATCGTTACCACGCTCGTTATTTACAACGATTAAATCATTGCTTTCATTACTGACTCGTTTGACTACACTAAATGGCTTGTAGGCTTTTTGACCAGTTTTTGCTTCCTTAATTGTCATCAACAATTTACGGAAGTTTGTGCCGTCAATATTTACTGCAAACAAGCCGCCACCATCCTGATCTTCCATGACAACATCGCTGCCACGCGTGACACTAAATGCCAAACGTGAATTATTAACCCAGAAGGGTCTGCCAATATCCCAATCCGGATCAGAGGCAATCACTTTTGATTGACGACTCTCCAAATTAATCACGGCAAGTACAAAATGCCCATTGCGCGGGGTTAACACAGCGATGTTTTTACCGTCAGGGGACAGTATTGGCGCACCGCCATATTGTGGTTTCTTAAAAAAATCTGCGACCGGAATCGACTTATCTGCATACGCAGGAAAACAAACTCCCCCAAGTGCAGCAATAGCGGCAGAAATTAATGCCAAACTTATCTGTTTTCTCATGATCTTTGTCCTCTTTCTAGTAATCTTTTTATTTCATTATTAGTAATGAAATAAAAAATGCCGGAACCCTGAGATTCCGGCATTCAGTCTGCGTGCTATTACTTAAATTTGTAGTCAACAGTTAATTGGAAGTAACGACCCATGCGATCATGCAAAGGGTGTACCGCCAAGTTCTGCGCGCTACTTGGACTAGGTGCAAAAGGAGGCATGCGATCAAATACATTGCGGATCGCGAAGCTGAGCTTCAGGTTTTTGTACAAACCAGAATAGCTACCACCCAGATTCATCGTCGTGAATGAAGGAATATCGCGGCATAAAGCTTCATAGCCTTGAGTTTTAAATTCGCAAGGCTGAGTGAAGTCGCCAATTGCCGAGAAGTGGCCGATGTAATCAGTATCAATCGATGCTTTCCATGCAGCTTTTTCCCATCCCAGACCAATGTTTGCAATTACACGAGGTTGACCACGACTGCCAGCGTACTCAATCAAATCAGCTTCTGGTGAAGGAGCTGATTTGTACGACTGGTTGTAAGTCATCGTCATTTGTGGTTTGATTTTTCCGTACTCACCGAGGTTGAAATTGGTCTTGATATCAAGGTCAATACCACTCACTTGTGTTGTTGCGACGTTAGTCAGTAACATTTTGAGTAGAGTAATTTCTCCAGCTGTTGCTCCGGCAGTTCTGTCCGCATCGGTCAATGCAGCGCGAGTGATAGCAACAGCAGGGTTCCCCGCATAGCGTGCTGGATTCGACAATACGGTTTTTACGTCAAAGGTACTGATTTCGTCGTCACGTTTGATTCTCCAATAGTCCAGAGACATATTGAACCAGTTGCTTGGCTCCCAGACGACACCCAGGGTATAGCTTTTCGCCGTTTCTGGTTTCAGGTCAGGGTTAGAACCGCTGATATAAGCGCTGTTCCATTGGCAGCCACCTTTGAATTTCTCGTTACAACGCGCTGGATCTTGGTAGCTGAGGAATGCATTTTGATTGGAGCTGGAGTTTTCAACCAAGGTCGGGGCACGGAAACCCGATGCATAAGTACCACGAACCAGGAACTGCGGTGTCACATTCCATTTCAAACCAACTTTTGGTGTTGTTGAACTACCGTAGTCGGAATAGCGGTCATGACGCACAGCCATCGAAGCTTCAACCGTTTTGAAAACCGGAATAGCCAATTCTGCGTATGCCGATTTGATATCACGCGAACGTTTGTATCCGGGTTGCGATTGCGCACGATGATAGAGTTCACCTGCGACCGATAAAGGATCAGGATTGATATCCAGAGTTTCACGACGCAATTCAGCGCCAAACGCTGCAGTTACCGCGCCTGCAGGCAATTGGAATAATTCACCAGATACTTTGGCATCCCACAACATCATTTCAGACTTGAACTGATCGTAAGATGGAGCCATCAGTGAGTTGACCAATGCTGAATTGCTGCCAATCTGACCAAAAATGAGCTGACCTTTTTTATAAGCATCAACCAAGGGGGTCGCTAACAGGCCAGAAGTTGCGCGTGATTCAACTTTACTGGAGTTGTACATCATCGCAGATTCCCAGTCCCAGTCCTTGAATGTACCTTTCAAACCAGCGAGATAACGACCAAAAGTTACAGTATTGTCTAAACCCTGGCCAGGTAAGTCAGTTAACGATGCCCGTACACGCACGGTGCCATTACCACCAGCTAAGGTTTTGCCAGTAACCGGATCAATCAAATCCTTAGGATACTGTGGATGTGTGATAGGTAAAGCGCCAGTAATCTGACCATTCTGACCCGCGAACCAATGCGGCACACCTTGCAGATTGGCTTTAGTTTGATTGATCATCACTTCAGCAAATGCAGTCGTATCAGCATTGATTTGCCATGTACCTTTGCTGGTTATGCCAATACGATCAGATTTTGCACTGGAGTTATATGTTGAGTCCTGGAAATCATCGTGCACACAAGCCTGTCCCTGAGTGCCGGCGCCGAATAAGTTCGATGCCGGAACTAAACGATCTGGACGGCAGTTACCTCCCAATGGACGCACAACGAATAAATTTGTCGCTTTATCAGTCCAATAAATATTGCCAGGATAGGTGTACAGTGTGCGACCGTCTGCATAGCCCCAGGCACGCAAATCCTGAGTTGACATGTAACCATCACGGTTTTTGATTAGCGTTGGTTTGCGTTGGCGAACGTCCAAAGTTGCATAGACGTTATATTTATCTTCAGCCAGATTACCGAAACCGTAGCTACCAGTGACACGCGTTTGCTCACCATCATTTCTTTGTGATTGTGCGTAAGAAGACGAAATCTCAGCACCTTCAAAGCTGTTGCGCAAAATGATATTGACCACACCGGCGATCGCTTCTGAACCGTAAATTGCAGAGGCACCATCTTTCAAAATTTCGATACGTTCAACTGCGCCAACTGGAACTGAATTCAAATCGACAAAAGTAGTTTGATATTCAGGTTGTGCGTAAGGGGCAAGACGGCGACCGTTGATCAGCACCAATGTCGCCTGACTGCCGATGCCACGCAAATTCAGACCCGATGCACCTGCGGTAAAGCCGCCAGTGCGGTTTTCATCAACACCACCCAGATTGGACGACACATTGCGCAAGACTTCGGTCAGCGAGGTTGCTCCTCCACGTGTCATTTCTTCGCGAGTAATCACCTGTACTGGCGATGCAGTCTCATAATTCACGCGCTTGATTGAAGAACCAGTCACGATAACTTTTTGTACCTCTTGTTTTTTATCTTCTTCCTTTTTCACGGCTTCTTGTGCAAAGCCTTGCTGCGCAAGTGTCAGCAAGCCAACGCCGGATAATGCAATCGCCAGTCGATTCAACTTCATAAATTACCCCTCTATTTTTATTTAAATGGCAGCTACCCACTCACTAAGTCACATACAACTGCGTGCAGTTTTGGTTATCTTCTTCCATAAACCGATATGGCATATGGCAACTCAATAGTGGTTTGGTAATTATGTTATGAGTCAATTTGTTATGACTAGAAATTTTATACATTTCGATACAATGGCAAATACGAACGTATTAACCTGAAAATATATTATTTTGTTAATTCTTAATTTGTAAAAAATTTATTCATTTTTATGAAAAAAATCAAAACATAAAATTATTTTTAATGCATTTTGTACAAAGGTTTTTTTTATCTTCTTTGTTGCAATTTGATTACAAAGGCCGGATTTGTGATTTTTTTTACTGAATATTTTTTAAATTTTTTATGAAATTAACAAAGCTAAAAAATACTAAAATGCGCTCTTTATATGTCGCAGTGAATTCATTGCTTGAATCCCCCCGGCTTTGGTAGACAGCTGCAACATACAGAGTTGAAATAATTTGATTAAATTTTCTTAAAATTTAATCAAAAATGAGACTAATAGAAAAAATCAGGGATTACCCCAGACTTGGCTCAATTCAAACGCAATCGCAGATTTGACTTACTGAGGGCTGCACCTGAGACTACGGGCGATGCATATCAGGTTAAACATGCATGTTTTTTGATCTGGCCGAGATGGCAGGTTTATTTTATTTTGTATAGATGTTTGGCAATACCGAAGGTTCACTCGTAGTTGCTTCAGTGTCGAGTTGATCTTGTTTTTCTCGACATTAAATATTAAAAAATACTCACTTTGCTTGATGCTTTCATTCCGGATACCCGTTTACCCGCAGCATAAGTCGCCGCAATGCTGCGGTCATCTCCCAGCAGTGCTAATGCAAACAGCAATTCTTCCAATGAGTTGCAACTGGCAGTGCGGCGCTTCAGCAGTGGTGTTGCTTGCGGGTCGAGTAGGATAAAGTCTGCTTCGGCACCGGTCACGAAATTACCGATATAGCCTTCCAGTTGCATACTGCGTGCGCCGCCTAAGGTGGCGAGATAAAACATCTTGGTTGCGGGCAGATAGGTACCGCCCATACGGGCCACTTTGTACGCGGCGTTCATCGTTTGCAGCATAGAAAACGAGGTGCCGCCGCCGACGTCGGTCGCCAGCGACAGCGGGACGTTTTGGGCTTCGGCTCGCTGAAAATTAAATAAGCCGCTGCCCAGAAACAGATTCGATGTCGGGCATAAGGCGACGGCGGATCGGGTGGCCGCCATGCGCGCACGGTCTTCATCGTTGAGCCAGATACAGTGGGCAAACATCGCACGTTCCCGCATCAGGCCATAGCGATCATAAATATCAAGATAACTGCGCGCTTCAGGAAACAGCGAGCGTGCCCAGGCGCATTCATCCTGATTTTCTGCCACATGTGTCTGAATAAAGGTATCGGGGTAGGCATGCGCTAACTCACCGGCGAGTTGCATTTGCGCCGGGCTGGAAGTCGGCGCAAAACGTGGTGTGATGGCATACAGCTGGCGGCCATGCTTATGCCATTTTTTGATCAGGGTTTCGCTGTCGCGGATACCGCCTTCTGCGGTGTCGCGTAAAAATTCAGGGCAGTTTCTATCCATCAGCACTTTACCCGCGACCATGCGTAAGTTGCGTGCCGCGCTCGCTTCGAAAAAGGCGTCGACCGATGCTGGATGCACGGTGCAATACACCATCGCGGTGGTGGTGCCGCAACGCAGTAATTCATCCAGAAAAAAATTGGCGACTTCCTGCGCGTGCAGGGGATTTTCAAATTGTCTTTCCGCAGGAAACGTATATTGTTCCAGCCAAGGCAGCAGCCCCGGTGCCGGTGACGCGATGATGTCGGTCTGCGGATAATGGATATGGGTATCGATGAACCCGGGAGTAATGATTTTGCCGAGGAAGTGCTCAACCACGACGTGATCAGGCAGCGTCGATTTTAACTGTTGATAATCACCCGCTGCCTGAACGTGGCCATCATTGACGATCAGCAGGCCGTCTTCGTGCCAATGTGTTCCATCCGGATTACGCAGTGGATCATCGGTAAAGTGCAGCAGGCTTGCACGGTAGGCTTGCATATTGTGGATAGTCATCTGGTTCTGTCAGGCATTGCATTGATGCGGCTTACCGGGCTAATTTGCCCGAAAAGCCGCATCAATATTGGGTGATTGTTTGAAAAAATGTATTCTTGATCCGCGTATCTTAATCGCGAATCGCATTCACTGCGCGCAGTATGGCTTCACTGGTTGCTGGCGCAGGTAAAGGCGGATGTCGTTGGTGATCCGCGACGCTGGCAATTGCATCGCGTATCGCAAAGAATACAGAAAACGGCAATAACAGTGGTGGTTCACCTACGGCTTTTGATCTGTGTATGCTGTCAGCGACGTTTGTATTTTTAAACAGGCTGACGCGGAAATCTTCCGGGCAATCTGAGATTGCCGGTATCTTATACGTCGATGGTGCATGCGTGGTCAATTTACCGTTGGCATTCCACACCAATTCTTCCGTTGTTAACCAACCCATACCTTGTATGAATGCGCCTTCTACCTGGCCTTTGTCAACCGCAGGGTTGAGTGAATGACCTGCGTCGTACAACACATCGGCGCGTAACAATTTCCATTCGCCCGTCAGCGTATCGACGATCACTTCTGATACTGCCGCGCCGTAGGCATAGTACGAAAACGGGTTACCCGTCATGGATTTGCCATCCCAATGTAAATCCGGCGTCGCATAAAAGCCATCGGACCATAATTGCACCCGCGCCAGATAGGCTTTCTGCACCAGTTCTGCAAACAAAACAGTATTGCCGCCTGAGCTGATGTGGCCATCAAAGAAGCTTACTTCGCTGGCGATGCCGCCAAGGGTCGCAGCCGCAAATGTGGCGAGCCGATCGCGTATTTGGCGTGCCGCGGCTTGCGCGGCTTTGCCATTCAGATCGGTGCCAGTCGATGCTGCGGTGGCAGATGTGTTGGCCACCTTCGTGGTATCGGTTGCCGTCACTTTCACGGCGGACAGTGGTACACCAAGTTCGTGCGCCACCACCTGAGCCACTTTGGTGTTGAGTCCCTGGCCCATTTCGGTGCCGCCATGATTGACCAGCACAGAACCATCCAGATACACGTGCACTAAGGCACCCGCCTGATTCAGATGCGTCACGTTGAAGGCAATACCAAATTTGTGTGGTGTCAGTGCCAGCCCTTTTTTCAGCACGGGGCTGGTCGCGTTGTATTTTGCAATCGCCGCTCGGCGCGATCTATAGTCGCTGCTCTGTTCTAATTCTGCGACCAGCTCGTGTATCACGTTATCGACCACTTTCTGGCCATAGTGCGTGATGTTTCTGCCTTCGTTGTCATTGCGTCCGTAGAAATTCAGTTGTCGCACATCCAGCGCATCTTTACCAAGATGGCGAGCGATATCGTCGATGATATGTTCTATCAGTATCGCGCCTTGCGGACCGCCGAAGCCACGAAATGCGGTGTTCGATTGCGTATTTGTTTTGCAGCACATGGCGCGGATATCGACGTCGGACAAAAAGTAAGCGTTATCCAGATGGCAAACTGCGCGGGTAGCAACCGGACCGGACAGATCGGCGGAAAAGCCGGCGCGCGACAGCATTTGTACTTTGACGCCGAGAATCAGCCCTTCGTTGTCGTAACCGACTTCATAATCATAATGAAATTCGTGGCGCTTGCCCGTGACCAGCATGTCATCGTCGCGATCTGCACGGAGCTTGACTGGTCGTTGCAGTTTGAACGCACACAGAGCAGCAACACCAGCCCATAACGCTGATTGCGATTCTTTACCGCCGAAGCCACCGCCCATACGCCTGCATTCGACTTGCACACTGTGCGAAGGAATAGCCAATGCATGCGCTACAACGTGCTGCATTTCGCTAGGATGCTGAGTGGAGCAGGCGACGTACATGCCCTGCGCTTCTTTTGGAATCGCATACGCGATCTGACCTTCAAGATAAAACTGTTCCTGGCCGCCGACTTGCCATTCGCCGCTGATACGATGCGGAGCGTCCATCAGCGCTTGCTGTACATTTCCACGTGCCAGCGACATTGGCGGCAGCACATACGATTGCTGCTCATGCGCGGTGCGTGGATGCAGGATGGCAGGCAGTGTCTCGTAATCGACTTTTGCCAGGCGAGCGGCGCGGCGAGCCAGTTCATGGCTGCGGGCAACTACGGCGAACAGTGGCTGACCGACATACTCGACGACGCCATCCGCCAGTATCGGGTCATCTTTGATGATGGGACCACACTGGTTGCTGCCGGGGAAATCTCGGGCAGTGAATACGGCAATCACTCCCTGCGCCTGTCGCACGGCATCCAGATCCATTCTCCGCACCAGCGCATGTGCCTGCGCCGACAGGCCGAGTGCTGCGTGCAGCGTTCCCTGCGTTTCAGGAATATCATCGGTGTAATTGGCGCTGCCGCTGACGTGCAACACGGCGGATTCATGCGGATGCGATTTACCCACTTCCGCCCATGGTGTTTCGTTTTGCCTGATCATACGGACTCCTCTGCTGAGCTTGTGTCAGCCGCAGCCGCAAATGGATTGAGTAAGGCGGTCGGTAGAGCGTCGTCTGCGCGCGTTTCCAGCCAGAAGCGGCGCAACAGATTTTGCGCGGTTTGCAGGCGATACTCTGCTGATGCACGCATGTCGCTGAGTGGTGCGTAATCTTCGGCTAAGGCTAGCATCGCCGTTTGCAATGTTGCTTCATTCCAGACTTGTTGTTCCAGCGCGGCTTCGGCAAGCGTTGCCCGTTTCGGCGTTGCAGCCATTCCGCCGAAGGCGATTCTGACTTCTGACAATATTCCATTTTGCAACTGTGCTGAAAAGGCGGCACACACAGCAGAGATATCCTGATCAAAACGTTTCGCCAGTTTATAGGTACGGAAAATTTTTCCGGTGCGTGGCAAAGGAATACGTATCGCAGCGACGATCTCAGTCGAGCGCAAGTCCTTCTGCTGATAGCCGAGATAAAAATTTTCCAGCGCCAGCTCGCGTTCGCCATCAGTGCTTTTCAGGACGATACGACTACTCAGCGCAATCAGCCACGGCATAGAATCACCGATCGGTGAACCATTGGCGACATTGCCGCCGAGTGTGCCCGCATGGCGTATCGGTAATGAGGCAAAACGTTGCCACAACTCGCTTAATTCCTGTGGATAGTATTGACACAACGCACGATACGCATCGTCGAGCGTGACTGCGGCGCCGATCTCCAGAACATCATTTTTCTCAGTTACCGAGCGCAACTCTTCAACGTGTCCCAGATAAATAATATCGCCCAGTTCACGGAATTGTTTGGTCACCCATAAGCCAATATCTGTGCCGCCTGCGAGCAAACATGCCTGCGGATGGGCGGCCCGCAAGCGGACTAATTCCGATATTGTACGCGGCGCAAAAAAGTGTTGACCCTGATAAATATATTCCAGTGTTTCACTGCGAACCAAGCCCGCCAGTATGGCTACCAACCCAGCCTGATCGAAATCCTGACGCGGTAATTCTTCCATACGATGCGCGGCATCAATGATGGGGCGGTAACCGGTGCAACGACACAGATTACCGGATAAAGCGATATCGATCTGTTTGCGTTGCAGGGGCGCTGACTCCGGGCTTCTTTGCAAATAAAGATCCCACAAAGACATCACAAATCCCGGCGTACAGAAACCGCATTGTGACGCGTGGCACTCCACCATCGCTTGCTGCACCGGATGCAAAGGTGCTCCCTGGCTCAGGTCTTCCACCGTGAAAATAGCCTTGCCATCCAGCGTCGGCATGAGCTGCAGACAGGCATTCACGGATTTCATTTCGACTTTGCCATCCCGCAGTTCACCGGTGACAACGGTGCAGGCACCGCAATCACCTTCGGCGCAGCCTTCTTTGGTACCGGTGCAATGCAGGTCTTCGCGCAAGTGCTGGAGCAGGGTACGGGTGGGCGGCAAATGATCTGCCTCGTGAATTTGTCCCTGGAAAAAATAACGTATCAGCCCAGACATGAGAATCCCGTGTAGAAGTGTTGTGAAATTGCACGCAGCAGTCGAGAGTAACGTGAACCGTGAAGGTTAGCATTCAGATAAATTAAATTTATATCGAAATGATGATGCTGACTATCAACAGCAGAATTTATGCCAGCGAATCGATAAAAAGAAGGGGAATAACAAAGAAAGTTCTGAGCACAGTGGCTCTTACAAAAGCATAATTAGTTTGCACAAAAATAGTGCAGGCCGCATTAGTTGCCAACGAATAAATGGAAACTATTTATTTCGCAATAGTTATTGAACATGTGTGAAAAAAAAGTGTAAAAAAATGTTTCCATCTGGAAAAATTACAGTATATTTCCTACCTGAATGTTACAAAGTGCGAGTTGATTCTGAACAAAACCAGGACTTGCAAACAGGGGACAGGCACATAAGTTGCTGAAATTTTAGCGCTTTTGAATGTTTTAATTCTTTTTCAAAGTAGTGGCGTAAATGAATCTATCAAAAATGACTGTTGGTAAACGCCTGGGGCTGGGTTTTGCTCTGGTTTTAATATTTTTGATCGCACTGACGATCGTCGGTGTTTTCCGGATGTCTCAAATTCAGGGGCGTCTCGAAAAGATCGTGAATGTCAGTAACGTCGAAACCCGACTGGCACTCGATATGCGGGCGATCGTCTATGACCGTATGGTGGCTTTACGCAACCTGACCTTGCTCAATGACGAGGGGGACATGGAAAAAGATCTGAAGAACATCGCCGAACAGTCAAAAAAATACGCGGAAGCGAGTGAAAAACTGATCAAGCTTGCGCAATCGGCCGATGTCGTTTCGGGTGAAAAGAAAGCCATATTCGATAAATTGAAAGAGCGCGAAACAGCCGCTGCTTCTTTGCCGGAAAAAGCCAAGGCGCTTGGGTTGGCGAACGATCAGGAAATGGCGACCATCACCCTGATCAAAAAACTGCGTCCGGTTCAGCAAGGCTGGCTCGATACTCTGGATGAATTGGTTGCATTGGAAGATAAACTGAATTCTGAAGTCGCCAGCGAAGCAAACTCAGCATTTAAATCGGCGACCAGCCTGATGCTGATTCTTGGTCTGATGGCATTAGCAGGCGGCATCGCGGCGGCGTTTTATATCAGCCGCAGTCTGATCCGGCAACTTGGTGGTGAGCCTGATTATGCGGCACAGATTGCCGGTCAGATTGCTGCGGGCGAACTGAGCGCACCGATAGACGTCAGAAATGGTGATCAGTCCAGTCTGATATTTGAAATGAAAAACATGCGTGACAGTCTGGTCAATATCGTGGCGCAAGTGCGTTCCGGTACCGACACGATCGCTACAGCCTCCAGTGAGATCGCGACTGGTAACCTGGATCTCTCTTCCCGTACCGAGCAACAGGCGAGTTCACTGGAAAAAACGACTTCATCCATGCGTGAGCTGACTATCACTGTCAAGCAAAATGCCGATAATGCGCGTGAAGCGAATCAACTGGCTGCCTCCGCGTCGGAAGTTGCTCGTCAGGGTGGGGCGGTGGTTGCCCAAGTGGTTGAGACCATGGGCGACATCAACACGTCCTCAAACAAGATTGTCGACATCATCAGTGTGATTGATGGCATCGCATTCCAGACGAATATTCTGGCGCTGAATGCTGCGGTGGAAGCTGCGCGCGCGGGTGAGCAAGGACGTGGTTTTGCCGTTGTAGCAGCAGAAGTCCGTAATCTTGCGCAACGTAGCGCCGCTGCTGCGAAAGAAATCAAAACACTGATTGATAATTCTGTCGAAAAAGTTGAAATCGGTGCGCGGCTGGTGGGTCAGGCTGGCGTGACGATCGATCAGGTCGTGACCAGTGTTAAGCATGTGACCGAGATCATGACGGAAATTACGGCAGCAAGTCAGGAACAGAGTGCCGGTATTGAGCGTGTGAACCACGCGATTATCGAAATGGATGGCGTGACACAGCAAAATGCGGCGCTGGTAGAGCAGGCTGCAGCAGCTGCTCAAAGTTTGCAGGATCAGGCCGCTGAATTGGCAAATGTGGTGGGTGTTTTCAAACTCGACAAAAATGAAGGTCTCTTATCGTTTCAGTCGGCACCAGCGAAACCGGCAGCACCGGTTGTGAAACGCATAGAGCCAGCAATGAGAGCGGCAAAATCCAAGGCAAAAGCCAGTCCGGTGAAATCTTTACCTGCCGCAAAACCTGCTGTGAAAAAAGCCGCATCTGCTGCCAGCGATGATGGCTGGGAAGAGTTTTGATTAATCTGCAGACTAAGCGGCAGAATCAGCAGTAATAAGTCATAAGCACCACATTTTTATATTGATCAGAAATGAAAAGAAATACCATGATGAAATCTTCGCGTTCTTTCCTTATCTCAGCCATGTTGTGTGTGGCTGCTTCTTCGGTGATGGCTGCTTCTTCGGTGATGGCTGCTGAAACAGCGCCTGTGATGGATAATAAATCCTGCGACCCACCGAAGTATCCGAAAGCGGCTTTGATGAACGAAGAGAGTGGCACGGTAACGATGGGATTTCTGATTTCTGCTGACGGCAAAGTCGTAGAATCGAAAGTAGAGAAGTCCAGCGGTTCCCGTAGTTTGGATAAAGCGGCCATCGGTGCTTTGAGTCAATGCAAATTCAAGCCCGGCACAAAAGACGGCAAAGCCGAGCAGGCTTGGGTGAAAACCGATTTTGTCTGGAAACTGGAATAAGTCAGCAATATAGAAAAAAGGGGGAAGACGCGATGTCTTCCCCCTTTTTTTATACGCTGGCAAGACCTGCAGGTCTTGCCAGTTGCTTGTTTTATTTTAAGCCGCGACGCAACAGTAATGGGTCGATTTTTGGATCACGCCCACGGAAGTTGCGGAACGACTCCATAGGATCGATACTGCCGCCGCGTGACAGCAATTGCTGACGGAACCAATCGCCATTTTTCCGCGTCAGCCCACCATTTTCCTTAAACCATTCGACGGTATCGGCATCCAGTACTTCGCTCCACAGATAAGCGTAGTAACCAGCTGAGTAGCCGCCGCCAAATATGTGTGAGAAATACGTGGAGCGATAACGTGGTGGCACTGGTGCAAAATCAACGCCGGCCTCTTTCAATACCGCTTTTTCAAACGCAATTGCATCGCTTGGTATCTGCGCCGGTGTCAGCTGATGCCAGCGCTGATCAAGCAAGGATGCCGCCAGATACTCGGTGGTCGCAAAGCCTTGATTGAACTTGTTGCTGGCAGTGATTTTGTCGACCAGCGCCTGAGGAATGACTTCCCCTGTTTTGTAATGCTTGGCGTAGTTCTTCAAGACTTCAGGCCAGGTTGCCCACATCTCGTTGACTTGTGAAGGATACTCGACAAAATCACGGGGTACATTGGTACCGGAGAAGCGTGGGTAGTGTACTTGTGAGAACAGGCCGTGCAGCGCATGGCCGAATTCATGGAACGCCGTTTTCACCTCATCCGCGGTTAGCAAGGTCGGTTCGCCTTTTGGTGGCTGCGGAATATTGAGGTGATTCGCAATCACGGGTTTTTTGTTGAACAGCGTCGATTGTTCGACATACGAGTTCATCCATGCGCCGCCACGTTTGCTGTCACGGGCGTACATATCGGCAATAAACAATGCCATCGATTTACCATCGGCATCGAATACTTCAAACACTCTGACGCTGGGGTGATAGACAGGTAAATCTTTACGTTCTTTAAAGCTGATACCGTACAACTGATGCGCGGCAAAAAACACGCCATTTTGTAATACGCTGTCGAGTTCAAAATACGGGCGTAACTGGGTATCGTCAAACGCATATTTTGCGGTACGTAATTGCTCGGTGTAGTAGGCCCAGTCCCATGCCGCCAGCTTAAAGTCGCCATGGTTGGCATCAATAATTTTTTGTAATTCAGCGGCTTCATTTTTGGCATTGGCGACTGCTGCCGGTGCCAGTTCGCTCAGCATTTTATTGACGGCAGTGGTGGTTTTCGCCGTTTCATCTTCGAGGCCGTAGGCGGCGTAATTCGGATAGCCCAGCAATTGGGCGCGTTCTGCGCGCAGGCGTGCTAATTGCAGAGCTGTATCGCGGTTATCGAAGTCACCGCCGTGGCTGCCACGATTGACTGAGGCTTCCTGCAAACGCTGACGGACAGCGCGGTCTTCGAGGCTGGACAGATACGGTTGTCCAGAGGTGTTCATCAATGGAATCAGGTATTTTCCATCTAAACCTTTGGCTTTTGCCGCTGCGGCTGCGGTGTTGATTTCACCTTCAGACAAGCCTTTTAACTGCTCTTTATGTTCAACGATGACGGCCGATGCATTGGTTTCTTTCAATACATTCTGGCTGAATTTTGTGCCTAACGATGCCAGTTGGGCATTGATCGCTTTGAGTTTGGCTTTATCGCTGTCGGATAATTTTGCACCGGCACGCACGAAATCGGTGTAGTAACGATCCAGCAAGCGATTGGATTCGGCGTCGAGTTTCAGTTTGTCGCGTTGGCTGATGATCGCATTGATGCGTTTAAACAGTTTCGCATTCATCAGAATCACGTCCTGATGAGCGGATAATTTCGGCGCCAGATCGGTGGACAGTGATTCCAGTGTCGGGTTGGTGTTAGTAGCGATCTGATTGAAAAAGATTGTGCTGACGCGGTTCAGCGACTGCCCTGCGCGTTCCAGCGCTACTACCGTATTATCAAAAGTTGGTTTGGCGGTGTTGTTGGCAATGGCATTGATTTCGGCCAGATGCAAACGCATGCCTTCTGCAAACGCTGGCGCATAGTGTTCGTTTCTGATCTGATCGAAGGCTGGATATTCATACGCCAGAGTACTGGCTGCCAACAGAGGATTGGCTGCAAGCGCTTTATTCATAAGGGGTTTGCTGGTCGGTGCTGAAGTGACGGAGGTATCTGCGGCAACGCTGGATTGTATTGCCAGCGCAGAACACAGCAGCATGAGCATGGATTTGTTCATGGGAATCAGATCTGAAAAATAGGAGTTGAAAAGAATAACATCAGACTTCGTGCTGAGAAAATAATTCCATAAAATTATCTAAATCGATCAGATCAATCGAATACTCATTTATTCAACAAAGCACAAAGCGATTCGCCAGATCAAGCACAAAACCAGGCTGCAGATAAGCCAGAAACGCTGCTGCCAGCACGAGCAGCAGCAACAGGAACAGGGATAGCTTCAACAATGTCTGGCGCAGTTTCATCATCGTTATGCCGTCGCCGTCTGACGTGCAACCGGGCTTTCATTGACCGGCAGATTAATCAGTGCTGCGAAAATACCGAGTGCCAGCGTAATGCCCCAGACAAGGTTGTAATTGCCCATCAGTGTATAGATATAGCCGCCGAGCCAGACTCCCATAAAACTGCCGACCTGATGCGAGAAAAATACAAAGCCAGACAACATGGAAAGATATTTCAGTCCAAAGATGCTGGCGATGACGCCATTGGTCAGCGGTACTGTCGATAACCACAGCAAGCCCATACCGGCGGCAAAGATATACACCGAGTAGGACGACAGTGGTGCCAGCAGAAACAGGCTGATCACAATCGTGCGGGACAGGTAGATAGAAGACAGCAGGTAACGTTTCTGGAACATACCGCCAAGCTTACCGGCGTAATACGAACCGAAAATATTGAACAAGCCTATGAGTGCAAGCGCCGACACCGCCACGTTAGGGTCGAGTATGCCTTTGTCCTTCAGATAGGCTGGCATATGCACGCCGATGAAAACTACCTGAAAACCGCAGACAAAATAACCTGCGACTAAAAACAAGAAAGGCTTATGTGAGAACGCTTCGTGGATAGCTTCTTTGATACTTTGCTGCGGGCCATGACTATGATCTATCGGTGGCTCGCGCAGCTTCCACGCCATCGGCAGCATAACGGCGATCAGTAAGCCCGCCAGCAGATAAAACGCCGTTTGCCAACCGCTGTGGGTAATTAATTGCTGTTCGACCGGCATCATCACAAACTGACCAAAAGAACTGGCGGCTGAAGAAATGCCAAAGGCCCAAGAACGCTTATTCGCTGGTGCGGTGCGTCCGATAATGCTGCTGACGGCACCAAAAGCGGTGCAGGCGAGCGCCGCACCTAATAAAACGCCGGAACCGATGACAAACAGCAGCGGATGACTGATCGTCGCCATCCACAGCAAACCAGCCGCATACATCAGTGCGCCAAAGATGACGACGCGGGCGGTGCCGAATTTATCCACCGCCATACCGGCGAATGGGCCGAACACGCCCCATAACAAATTCTGGATTGCCATCGCCATCGAATAGGTTTCGCGGGTCCAGCCATGCGCTTGCGAAATCGGCTGCAACCAGAAGCCAAAGCCATGACGCACGCCCATAGCTAGCGTTAATACAAAGCCGCTGGCGATGAGGACGGTTTTCAAATCAGGAGATTGCTTGACGGTCATGGCTTATGCTTTCTGCACATATGTTTATAAGATCAACGCGCTAGTGTAGTAGAAACGTTGAAATCATGTGGCCTGCCGGTTTTACCATGACGCTAGTGGTGATGCCGATGGCGATGGTTGTGCCGGGTCACCTGGCGCTTGGCTATTGTCTTAGCCGGTCTTCCGGCAATAATACGCATGTCCGGAAATGGCTAGATCTGGCCCGGATCAACGCGTATAAAGGGCACATGCAGACCGATAACGACATCACGATGAACACACCAGAGGCTATCCCGGGCAGGCTTGCGCACGAGGCACACCATTACTATCGTGCTCTCGCCGCAAAAGACAGCCGCTTTGACGGCGTCTTTTTTACTGGTGTAAAAACAACAGGTATTTATTGCCGCCCGGTTTGCGCGGTCAGAACGCCGCGTGAAAGTTCCTGCGAGTTCTTTTCGACAGCGGCAGCAGCGGAAGCAGCCGGCTATCGTCCTTGTCTGCGCTGTCGTCCCGAGCTGGCGCCGTATGCGATACAACAGAATCTTGCCCATGCGATCTGGAAGAAGATTGCTGACGGCGCTTTGAATGCAATGGATGTGGAAGAGTTCTCGCAACAAATCGGTTTGTCTTCACGCCAGCTCAGGCGCGTGTTATTGCAGGAATTCGGTGCCAGCCCGGTCGAACTCGCACAAACCCAGCGTCTGCTATTCGCCAAAAAACTGCTGCAGGAAACCGGCCTGCCGATGACCGATATCGCATTTGCTGCTGGCTTTGGCAGCGTCCGTCGTTTCAATGCGCTGTTTTTGCAGCGGTATCAGATGGCACCCGGCTCGGTGCGGCGCGCGGCAGATGGGCGTGGCGAAGGTATTTTGTTGCGCCTGGCGTATCGTCCGCCGTATGCGTGGGATGCGGTAATCGGCTATTTACGCGGACGTGCCATGCCAGGGCTGGAAGCCGTGATTCAGGAAGGTCAGGACGGTGATTTGGCCGCCTATGTGCGCAGCGTGCGTATACAAGGGATCTCTGGCTGGTTGAAAGTCAGCCATTTACCGCAGAAAAATCAGTTATTGCTACAACTCGCGCCACAACTGACGCCGGTATTGATGCCAGTGCTGGCGAGAGTGCGGCAGCAATTTGATCTGGAAGCGAATCCCGCGTTTATTCAAAGCCACTTGCAACAAGATGCCTTGTTAGCAGCGCAGATTCAGGCAACGCCGGGTTTGCGTGTACCGGGCGCTTTTGACAGCTTTGAACTGGCGATCCGTGCGGTGCTGGGGCAACAGGTCAGCGTCGCTGGTGCAACCACCGTTGCCGGTCGTTTGGTGCAGCGCTTTGGTGATCTGGTAGATACGCCGCTGGCTACGATTACGCGTCATTTTCCGACACCGGAAACGATTATCGCGCTGCCCATCAATGACTTGGCGGGAATAGGGATTCCGGCGACACGCGCCCAGACCTTGCAGAATGTCGCCCGCTTCGCGCTGGGGGGAGGCTTTGAACGTTTGCCGGATAGCACTCAGGCAGCGATGCTGGATAACATGAAAAGCGTACGCGGTATCGGTGAATGGACGGCGCAATATATCGCGATGCGTGCGCTGCGTTTTCCAGATGCTTTTCCTGCCGGTGATCTCGGTTTGCAAAAGGCAGCGGCACAATTATCAGGACAGGCAGCGTCGCCCGCACCAACGCGCTGGACGGAAAAACAATTACTGTTGCAGGCACAAGCGTGGTCACCGTGGCGCGCCTATGCCGCCATGTTGCTGTGGCAGTCGCTTAACACGACGGACAGCTTTAGTGGGCACAATGCGGCAAGCAAAGCAGTACAGAAAAATAAGGTGTAGCGATGAAATATACAGAATTCAACAGCCCGCTCGGTGTGCTTTGTCTGGCCGCGAGTGACATGGGATTGAGTGGCGTTTACTTTGAACAGCACCGGCATTTCAAAGGCATACAGGGATGGCAACTCATACCGGAACATCCGGTATTACAACTGGCGACACAACAATTGCAAGAATACTTTGCCGGTCAGCGCCAGCATTTTGATCTTCCTCTCGACATGTCGGCGGGGACGCCATTTCAGCAAAGCGTATGGCGCGCATTGCAGCAGATACCTTTCGGGCAGACGTGCAGTTATGGCGCTCTTGCCGCCAGCATCAACAAACTATCGGCAGTTAGGGCGGTTGGCGCTGCCAATGGGCGCAATCCCTTGTCGATTATTGTTCCTTGTCACCGGGTGATCGCAGCGAACGGTGCGCTGACTGGCTATGCCGGTGGCTTAAAAAATAAGCAGGCCTTGCTGCAATTTGAGGCAGATAAATCTCGGCATCAATCCCCGCTATTTACCTGAGCCTTAGCCTGAAATGCTCTGGAAAGCCTGATGGATATTGGGGTTTGCATTTTTAAAATGATATCATTTACATCATTTTGTTGCGATGCACAAAAAAAGCTTGACGTACGAAATATGCCGTGTAGAATTGAACTTGTTGCGGTGCACCATTTAAAGAAGTTGTGGAAGGCGCTGCCGATTATTAATCCCCTTTAACGGAGAATGCCATGTCTACATCACCAGAACAATTTATTGCTGCAACTAAAGCTAACCTCGAAGCGCAGTTTGCTTCCCTGACTGCATTGAACAAAAAAGCGTTTGAAGGTCTGGAGCAATTGTTCGCCCTGAACGTGAACGCTGCCAAAGCCAGTATCGAAGAAGGTACTGCTGCTGCGAAACAATTGCTGAGCGCTAAAGATCCTCAGGAATTTTTCACGCTGACGACAGCACAAGCACAGCCAACTGCAGAAAAAGCACTGGCATATGGTCGTCATCTGGCCAGCATCACTTCTGCTACTCAGCAAGAGTTCACAAAAGCAGTGGAAGCGCATATCGCTGAAACAAATACTAAAGTGATTTCCCTGATCGATGAAGTCACCAAAAATGCACCAGCTGGTTCCGAACAAGCCGTGACAGCGTTGAAATCTGTCGTTGGTAACATCAACGCCGGTTACGAGCAATTGTCCAAAACGACCAAGCAAGCGGTAGAAACGCTGGAAGAAAATCTGGCAAAAGCAACACAACAGTTCACACAAGCTGCTGAAAAAGCGACGCCAAAGAAAAAATAAGTAACTTAAGTTACTGAAGTAAAGCAAGGACAAGTTCGAAATGAACTTCGCCTGAACCAAAAAGCTCCCTTCAATCGGGAGCTTTTTTTTGCTCAAAATTTCAGCAGGATGAACATCAACCGGCAAGCTGGTGTAATCTGACCGCTACCGTATCAGACAGAATATGCATTTTTGTCTGACGCATCTTTTTTTATAACAGGAGATTCAACATGCAAGACGTCGTCATTGTTGCTGCTGGTCGTACAGCGGTAGGTAAATTTGGTGGTTCCCTGGCTAAAATCCCAGCCGCCGAATTGGGTGCGATTGTGATTAAAGGCCTGCTCGCCAAAACGGGTCTGAGCGGTGACCAGATCAACGAAGTCTTGCTCGGTCAGGTGTTGACGGCCGGTGTCGGGCAGAATGCAGCGCGCCAGGCCGTCATCAAAGCGGGTTTGCCTGTGATGGTACCAGCGATGACGATCAATAAAGTCTGTGGCAGCGGTTTGAAAGCAACGCATCTGGCGGCGCAGGCCATTAAAGTCGGTGACGCTGACATTATCATCGCTGGCGGTCAGGAAAATATGAGCGCTTCGCCACATGTGCTGAATGGTTCGCGCGATGGTTTCCGTATGGGTGACACCAAATTGGTCGATACCATGATCGTGGATGGTTTATGGGATGTGTACAACCAATACCATATGGGCATTACCGCTGAAAACGTCGCTAAGAAATACAATATCAGCCGTGAAGAGCAGGATGTATTTGCGCTTGCCTCACAAAACAAAGCGGAAGCGGCACAAAAAGCTGGCAAGTTCAAAGATGAAATTATTCCGGTAGAAATCGTGTCGAAAAAAGGCACGGTCGTCTTTGATACCGACGAATTCATCAAACATGGCGCAACCCTGGAATCCTTGTCAGCATTACGCCCGGCCTTCGACAAAAACGGTACCGTCACCGCAGGTAACGCTTCCGGTCTCAACGATGGCGCTGCCGCAGTGATCATGATGTCGGCAAAGAAAGCGGAAGAGCTGGGATTACCAGTGCTGGCGCGGATCAAAGCGTATTCGTCGGCAGGCGTAGACCCATCCATCATGGGCATGGGGCCGGTGCCTGCAGCACAGCTCTGCTTGAAAAAAGCGGGCTGGACTCATGCTGATCTGGATTTAATGGAAATTAATGAAGCCTTTGCGGCGCAAGCCATAGGCGTGAATAAAGAAATGGGCTGGGACACCAGCAAGATCAACGTGAATGGCGGTGCGATTGCAATTGGTCACCCTATTGGTGCTTCTGGTTGCCGTATTCTGGTCAGCCTGATTCACGAAATGATACGTCGTGATGCTAAAAAAGGTCTGGCGAGTTTGTGTATCGGTGGTGGTATGGGCGTGGCGCTGGCAATCGAACGCTCGTAACAAGTCTGAGGCAGAATTCCGCCGGAATTTGTCGGAAATAGTAAAAAAAATCCCCGCTTTTGGCGGGGATTTTTGTTGGGTCGCGCCATTTTGCCCCTGACGCCCTTTAATGAATATGGCGTTTGGGGTTTAATCTACGCATGGCAAACAGAATACCTCCCTCCCTCAAATGGCTAATCGTCAAGCGCGCAAGGCTTGATGGTGAAATTAAGAAGACCGAGGCGGCCTTAAAGCGTAGCCAACGTCTTCTTGAAGAGTTGTCAGTGATAAAAGCGGACCTTGCAGCAATTGATCGAGCTTTGGGGCTCCACGATTTGCAGGTAGACATTGATCTAATTCAGCCGATTAGAAGCCAATATGTTCGCACCACTATTCCTCATGGAGAAATCACACGCTCCCTTTTGCTATGCCTACGCCTAAACGAAGGCCGACCTGTCTCGACCGATACGCTCGCAGAATTTGTTTCTGCGCGTTTTGCAGACCTGCAAGCGGTGCCGCAAGATGCGACATTGTTTCGAAGTTCGCTGCGGCACCGCTTGAAGGCTCTGGCGAGGCAACAGATCGTCCGTCGGCACCATCCAAAAATAGGTTCCGCAATCGGATTCTGGAGCCTCGCCGATTTCAATCAAGAGTCAGCGGAAGGCCATCATGTTCCCTCTGAAGTCGATGGCCCTGGTTGTACCCCCGAAAAGTCTTAGATAGTCCGCAGCGCATCACCGTTTTTAACAGCTCCGTGAATTTTTCCTGGAGTGACTTTTGGCGGATGTCTTCGCGCCAAGCCATTTCATAGGCGTAGAGTGCGAAATATTGACGTCGCATCCCATGAAAAACTCCGTATTCCGCTCGCCTCAATCTAGCCATGTATGATTCGGCCTGGTTTTGGTTCACGCCGTCGTAGGTCGCGTACTCCGCACTGTGCCTAACAGTATGATGGTCAAACCATATTCCCAGTCGAGTGTAGGCTTGGCTATCATCGGTCATGATCGTCGTATGTGGAGCAACGTTAGCCCGGATGGCGCTTAAGACATTTGCGGCTGTTTCGGCTTTGACGATCACGATTCGTGTCTTGGATGCACCAGCGTGTGGCAAAGACGACATTTGACGAAGGACTAGGACCACGCGTCGGTTTTTAAGCTTTATGGCGTTCCATGGTTCTATCGCGACACCGCGCTGTGGCGGCACAATGCTAGCTTTTCGATTTCGCAGTCTGGAATTGACTGCCAACGAAGTGATTCCTTTGCGCTTTCTTGGTCGACGTGGCTTACCGCAGAAATGACCGCCATCAATATGCACGATGCCGGCCAGCGGTCTTGTGTCTCGCTGCTCCCATAAGGCTTCTCGCAGCTTTCCGAAGAGGATGTATATCGTGCGCAATGTCACCCCTAACATCGAATGCACTTTGTTTGCAGATTCGGATTTTGGCGCAGCGACAAAAAGGAACATGGCGACCAGTATTTTTTTAAACGGAAGTTTCCTATCCGCCAAAGGTGTTTCGGTGGTCACGCTGAATATTGAGTGACATCCCTTGCATCGCCATTGTCGCCGGTGTTTTTTGTAGTAGTGTCGGCCTACCGTGCCACAAAACGGGCAAACAACCGACTCAAAACCGCCCCACCGAGACCGACAAAACAGTTCATGGGCTTGCTCTTCGGAAATTTCGGTGACGTTGAATAAATTGATGTTTCGATAAATTTTCGACTGCGAAAAAATTTGTGACATGAGCCATCTCCAATAAATTGCCGCACCTCGGTGCTGCGTGAATGAGGGTTGGCAACGTTGATTGCTGGTAATTTGAAGAATGGCGTAGTGCAGATTGAGGGGTGCAAGACCCCCGATTCAGTTCTTGACAAACTGAATCTGCTGGCACAAGATGCTACCAAAGCTCCACGCTTTAGGCACATTGACGGGTTCCTCATTCTGCGCTAACAGAATTTTGGAGCCCGGTGCTTTTTCTACGCCCCGATAACGTCGTTAAGTGTTTTCCATACTTTCCCCTTTAGTTAACTAAAAATCGAGCGTGGTTTGATATCTTCAATTGGCGTCATGCGTTTCTGTGGCTGAGCCGAAGTCTTTCTGACTGGTACGATCAGCCTGCGTTTCGAACCATTTAACGACCTCGTTTGAGGATCGCATTCAGCTCTAATTGACCTTCCCAATGGATCATCCGATTCATTTTTCGTGAAGGAAATTTCCTGTGCACGGAACCAAATAATTGTTAACTGGTTCTCGTGCACGAATTGGCGTTAACGATTTAGATTTATTTTGGGTGATAGATAGCCCATTCATAGTGGACGTTTTCCATCGCGATGCAATTCTTGTAGACATGAATTCCCCTTTTGCGTCAGTAAATTAACCAGCACATGGTCATTACAAAACGCAAATTGTCGATTGAGATTAGTTAGGGGACTTGACCGCAGAATGGAAGAGGACGATACTTGATTTGTCAATCGGGGTAACGTCAGTTATTCCACTCGAGCGGGACAAGCCTTTAAAAGTTTGTCCTGTTTGTTTTTCTCCTATTCATATTTAAAATCTTCTCCCTAGCCTTAAAGTTTTAAGACCTCACTAATGACGTTGATCTGCGCTGGTTTTAAGTGACTCACTGAATCAAATATCTTCCAAACCATTTCATACGCACGAGGATCTGCTTGTGTCGGCATGCTGTAGCGCATTTTTGAAAATTTGATTGATTCTTGCAATGCAACCTTCTCTTCACTCGTTAATTTCGCTGCCTCTTCTAATTTTTTGACGATTGCAGCTCCTGGTATTCCTTTACGTCCACCAGCAAGCGCACTCAAATACGATGGATCAACCCCGATCAAGTAGGCGAGTTCTTTTTGACGCATCTGACGGGAGCGACATAAATCTTGAATGAAAACTGAAAACGGGGTCATTTTCTCGATTTTTAAGAACAAATTGATGTCCTAAATTTTATACTTATTCGATTGAAATTGTAAAAAAATATTTATAATCAAATACTTATGTAGATTTTTAGTGATTTATTTAGTGAAGATATTTCACATGAATAACGGATATGATTTGACGGCGCTCACCAAAGCAGCATAAAAACGGCTCCTGCATTGTGCATAGCCGGACTGTTGTGGAGCGCGGACCGGTGAGGAGATAGCGTAGCTTCAGCATGGCTAAACGAGAAGGAGATGGGATGAGATGTGTGTATTGTGATGGCGCGGGAAAACGCACCCGTGAGCATGTGTTTCCTGGATTCTTGCTCAAGGCAGCAGAACGGCAAGGAGTCTTTTATTCCAACGCGGCGAAAGGATATTTTGATGCTGACGCCGTGGTCAAAGACACGTGCGACACTTGCAACAACATTATTCTTAGCGCGCTTGATGCCTATGTGAGCGGTCTGTATAAGAAATACCTGGTTCGAACTCTCGTAACCTCTCGCACTGTACGTTTTGACTTTGAACGCTTGCTACGCTGGGTACTGAAGGTGACATACAACGCACAGCGGGCATTCGGCGGGTGCCCACGAAACCTGACGCATCTTCGACAATATATGCTAGGTCGCAGCGCTCGCCCCAGCAGCTTGATACTATGGGGCGTCGTCATGAAGCGTTCCTGGGTGGACGGGCGCTGGATGAATCCGCGCGACTACCGCAGCTCGGATCTTCGGATTCCGGAAATTGAGCTGGGATTGGAAGTGAATTTTTGCCACATGCTGGTGATTAATTCTTTCTGTTTTATCGTGGCCGATCTGGTGAATGCCGACGATGCGAACCGGGACAAACTGTCAACCTACTTGGCCCATCAACTTGGCGCTAGGGAGGTTCCCCCAGGTGCAGAGACTTTTGAGTTTAATGCGAGCATCTCAAAAATGGACCATGTCAGCCACAACGTGCAGCAAGCACGACAAAACCCTGCCACCTTTCCCGACTCCCGGGAGATCAATGTTGGCGGCAAGCGACTGATGCTGACGGGGCTTCCACAGCATTACGCTATCCAGCGACAGCGAGTGCGCGATAGCAAGCACTACTTGATGACGGTCGACACCCAGGATGGTCATCACCATGCAGGCATCGTGATGACCGAGTTGCCGGCCACACTGAAAGAGTTTGCATTGGATCTGCGTTCCGATGCTATTCCACTTAGCAAGCGTTGCTACGCCGGCGTCCGGCGTGGCCAGGCGAAGACCTACGTCACGTTGTTTGATCCGGATGAACCGGGTGTCCCGCATTTGTCGACTCTGACTGGAACGGTGCAGTCGGATGACAATTGGCGCATGTTCAGGGATGCGATCGTTGCGAATGGAAGTCGGCTGTTTATTGCGGAAAGTGCGTTCCTGAACGGTGGCGTAACGATCTGTAATACGGTAGAGGTGATTGCGATGCAGGAGGACAGGGCAACGTAGGCGAAGTAGTTGTGCACAGCGCTGGCGACGCAAAGGTGCGCGGCGAAACTCATCTAAGGTGCGCTAGCCACTACCATCAAAGGTGGTTACAGAAATTGATGATCGGTGTCAATTTAAATGTTAAACTGGCAACTAGCCCACCACTCTCTCTTTGCTACATTACCCATTTATCAACAAATGACTCCTGATGAATTTAGGAAAGCCTGTGATGACCATTTGTTCTGGTGCTACGGGACCAGTGCGATTTTTCAGCGGCGCGAACGGAAACTAAAAAAACGCAGGGAATGGATTACGTACCTAGGCATCATCGGTCCACTAGTAATTGGTAGTGTGGTCGGGGCGTTTGGCAAGGACTGGAAGATTGCGGAAATTGAAGTGCTTCCGATACTTGTTTTCGTGGCTAGCGCAGTGGGTATTGCACAGATTAGCCTTTCAGTCTGGGCATTGGTGGCGCGATGGGATGAAGCTTATGCATCTGCTCAAGACTCCGTCAGGGCCAACACCACACTTTATAATCGCTTCAAGTCCGTCCGTGACTTCACTACCAACGACTTTCAGGCAGCGTTAAAAGAACCGCGCGAAGAGAATGCCCGCCAAGAGGTTCTCGATCTGGCACAGTCGATTACTGACGGAGAAAAAAGATATGCATATAGCGCCTCAATGAAGTACCTCGGACTGCCATGCCGTACTTGCCAGATTGTACCGACTGGGAAGAAAACCAAATGCACCAGCTGCGGTAACTGGTGAACTAACTAAAGGAGTGATGAATGACCCCGAAAATTGCCCAGTTCGTAAAAGCACTTGATACCCTAACTGCTCAGGAACGTTCTGAACTTTTCACCTTTATCAATAATCGTGAAAAGGCGACTTCAAGCGAGCGAATTATTCTCAATGAAGAACTGCGAAAAGCCCAGACCATCAATTTTGCACCTGGTCCGGGCGCTTGCCCAACGTGCGGCAAGTAATCCCCAAAACACGCTCGACGCTGGGCAAGGGGGTAGCAGCAAAATCTGCTGCGCCCTTATCCTAGCCGTTGGTTGTCCATGACTAATACCAAACACAATGATCAAATTGCCCTAGCTCTATCGGGTGGCGGGGTGCGGGCGATGGCATTTCACAGCGGTGTGCTGCGCTTCCTTGCGGAGCAGGAAAAGCTCGAATACGTTTCTAAAATTTCCACTGTCTCAGGCGGGAGCTTACTGGTTGGCCTGATCTTTAGCCGCTCGTCGATGGTTTGGCCGGGGTCGCAGGCTTATCTGAACGACGTTTGGCCTAGTATCCGCGACACGTTAACCACTACAAACCTGGAAAGAGCCGCTCTGTCCCTACTCCTTTTTTGTCCATCGAACTGGCGTTATACGCTGTCGCGGGCAAACGTTCTGGCACAAGCACTGGAGTCTGCTTGGGGAATATCTGGTGCCCTGTCTGGCCTGCCCAATGAACCGGAATGGTCCATCAACGGCACTACTGCTGAAACGGGAAAGCGTTTTCGATTTAAGCGCGAGGATCTGGGTGACTATGAGTTGGGCTACGCGCGAGCGCACGATTACCCCTTGGCGTCGGCCATGGCCATTTCGGCGGCTTTTCCGTTAGGGATAGGCCCCTTATCGATCAAGGTGAAAGACCACGATTGGTTTAAGCGCCCCGCCTGGAATAGTCCCGCCGACGCGTTGGAGCGGACCATCTTGCCGTATGAGCGCATTCACATCTATGACGGCGGAGTCTACGATAACCTAGGCCTGGAGCCGTTCTTTGATGCTGGCAAGTTGGTCAGGAAGGGGGACTATAGCGTCATTGCGTCCGACGCCGGTCTGCCGCTTGCCCGCCGGTTTGACTTGGGGCCGCTGTCGCCATTCCGGCTCGGGAGGCTGATGGATATCGTGACCGACCAAACCAGGTCCCTTCGCATTAGAACCTTTGTGCAGTATCTGATTCAGGGTGGGCCAGGCGCCTACCTGCAGATCGGATCGATAGGCGAACGAGTACTCAAGCAAAGCAGCAGGACGATTACCTTGGCACCTGACTTTCGTATCGATGCCACGGCGGCCGAGCGCGCCCGTAGCTATCCGACCCGGCTCCACAGCGTATCGCTGGATGCGTTCGATCTACTTGAGCAGCATGGCTACGAAACCGCCCAAGCTAACCAGCTGGCTTTCCCATATCTGTAACCGGCCACAGCGACACTTACAACCGGCGATAAGGCGCGCCTTGGCGCCGTGCGCGGATGTTGTCAGAATGCTGGCTAAGCTTATTGTACTTTTTCGGAGCGAAAGTCCCGCCCTTCTGAACCGCAGTGGTGCCAGTCATGGTATCGACCCAGCTCACGTGCGAGGTGCCGTTGTCCGACCAAATTAAGACATCGCCGCGTACGGTCGTGGCAACTTCCACACCTTTTCGATCCAAAAGGGCACGAATGGTGGGAGCAGGGTGACCATGCTGGTTGCTATTGTTGGCGGCGCAGACTGCCAGCTTCGGGCCGATCTCGTCAAGGAAGTCGCTAGTCATGAAGCCATTGTCCGCACCATGGTGAGGCAAAAGCAACACATCAACCTCACTGCAGGCGCTACGGCATGCCTTGATCAAAGCCGCGATATCGGTCGACTCGACGTCACCAAGGCTGAGCACGTTGAAACATCCAGTGCGATACAGCTTGACCGTCGAATTGTCGTTGGATTTATCGACGATCGTCTTCGGATGGTACACAATATCCTTGTAACCATAACCGGATGCATTCTCCAGCGACTTGATATATTCGGGGGTGACGGCAACACCTTTACGTTCACGAACAGCTTGGCAATACGCGACAATACGGGCTCGGCAAGCCTTACCGCACTCGGTGCTTGGCTGGTAGCCCGGATACTCAACGCATTTAGGCTGCCAAGTGTTCAAAATGTATTCCAGTTCCGACAGGTTGCAGTGATCACGGTCCCAGCTGGTGATATGCAGGGTATCGATGCGCGTCTTCTTGCACGCCTTCAGTTCGGCTACCACATTTGGTTGGCTGGTATCGGTTATGCGCGCTTCGAGCAGCGTGAACGTTTTACCGTCAAAGTACGAAAACGATGCGCCGGCATTTCCGAGCTGGTAGGCGCGAAACCGTGTTGGAATCACCTGCAGAGACGGCAGCAGGGCTTTTACCGATTTAGTTAGACTACTGATCGTCAAATCGTTCAGGCTCATTGCATTTCCTCCAAAAAATCAAATTGTTGGAAGCACGGATGACTGCCACTGTACGAACGAACAGCATTGACGTCCCAGTGAAAAACCCACACACTGCAATTCCCCAATCGCAAAGTGATATTTCACACGCCATTTTTCACCCAAGGGCATTGCCTTTGGGCGTCCGTTACTAGCACTCGATATGGTTGAGTGCTATGGCGCATTTTGCGCTCAGCAGTATCGGAAGTCAAAGCCAAAACTTCGTCAGCAGGATAACCACCGTGGTGCGCCGGCCGCCACTCCTATTCCGCCGTCGGCGCTTTGGGGGCAAAAGAGGTACCGGCGTCTAACTCGGGGCGGTCCGTTGGCTGGCTGGCCAGATGCCATTGAAAAAACACAAGCCGGAAAATGAACCACCATGTGTACAGCCCGACCAGCGTGTTGCAGTCAGCTGACGTCGCCAAACCGTGCGCGATGTCGTTGCGGAAGTTGGGGCCATCTTGGCGATCAAGCCTCAAAAGTTGGGCAGACCAGTTACCACTTCCAGTACCAAGGTTAGCTTGGCTTCTCGCAGATTGCGATGATCGGTATTGATTGGCGTGAACCACGCTAAGGTAATGACCAACCGTCGCCAGATTTTTTGAGCTGAAAAGCCAACTGGTATGGGAAATGCGTATTCGTGTTAAGGCCCTGGCGGCGTGATTGTTGTTGCCGCAGAAGCGGCTTTGCGTGAAGCTGTCTTTCGCGCTGGCTTCGCTGGCGTCAGGAATGCCTCGGTGCTGAGAATTAGCTCCCGCCCATACGCCTTTGCAGCATCCCACACAGCGGTGTGACTTACCGCCAGAAGCATGTAAGCGGCATGGGCCGCCGCAACGACCAAGACTACCGTTATCTTGTTTCCCATCGGTGTGACGATAGCCCACGACGTGCGCCATAAGATGAACGCGCATAGCACAACAATGATGACGTTCAGGCATAGCGCCAACATCTTGACCCCGAGCAGATTCCGGCGAAAACCGTACGTGACGTTTTCACTGAACAAGATGGAAAATTTCTTGGTGTCACGAGTATTCTGTCGAAGCCAGTTGCCGCACTGCCCATAGAAGGCGTCTGCTGCGCCGTGATCCGTGTTCTCTTCGTGGACGGTGGGTACGGCGACGCCCAGCTTCCCTGCGAGAAATTCTCGATATCGATCTTTGGAACCAGCATCGAGGGTCGTGTCGTTCCTGCGGAACATGGAGATCGAAGGCATGCCTCCGTGCTCGGCGTAGAGCTTGCCTTCGATTGCCTTGCCACGAGAGCGTGAAAGGTCTGCGATGGCGAACAGGAGCACAAGTAGCCCGAGCGTTGCTACCAGATTTGAAAGCCCGAACGACTTCCATGAAATCAGAAGCGCCAGCGCAGCAAGGGCGGGGGCCGCCGCGATGATCGCCGGGAATAGCCTGGCACGCAAAGAGTAGGCATCGAGCAGCTTGAACACGTCCATCACAGCCCCTCCACCTCGTTGGCAAACGCTTCCGCCGTAATCGCGACCGCGTTTGGGTGGCCTGGACCGCTGTAGTGCGAAATCCACTTGGTACGGGTGCAGTAAACGAGGAAGCCTCTGCGCATAAATGCGTTCTTCACTTGCCCCCTCGGGTAGTCGTCCTTATTTGAACCGACCGAGCAGAACGCTGTACCAATCTTGGTTTCTTGTGGCTGCTTGGGTCCAAGCCAAGCGTCCAAGACGCTGGGCGTAACGTTGTGCCTGCTTCCATGGTGGGGCACTTGCACAAATTCCGGTCTGACCAATCCGAGCTGAGCGCCGTAGTCTGCCGCTTCCGCTAGCCCGATAGGTCCAACGTCAGCCGTTAGCAGAACGCCTTTACCGTTAAGTAAACCATACTGCACCACGCAGCTTTCATTCGAGGCTGACGTCACAGCGTTCTCAGCAAGAGTTTCCACATCCCACTTTTCTTCGAGCCACTTTTTCGCAGCTTCGACCACCGAACGAATGATCCCTGTCCGTTTATCTTGCGCAGCTTCTGTCGTGTACCTCGTCGGCGTCTTCCCAAAATCGGGGATCGAATTGATGTACCGTTCCCTGGTCGGCGCAAGGACGGTGAACTCCCCGATCTTGGAGCCTTGAAAGGCCTCGTGGATGACGGTGCCCTTCTCGTTGGCAAGTCGCTCAAGTTCCACCAGATATTGATGCCGTTCTTTGATGTCGTCGATCAGGCCTTGTAGCGTGAAGTTGCCGTGGAAGTGTTCAAGAATTTCTGATGCGTAAAGCCATGGCCTGTTCATCCACAGATGCTTGACCTCCATCTTTTCCATTACGCCGACAAGTCCGGTCGCGTGATCGTCGTCAGCGTGCGACAGTACCATGTGATTGATGTGGTAGCCGGAATAGAACTTGTTGATGTGATTGATGATGGTTTCGGCGGTGTCGGTGCGACCACCATCAACAACATGAAGGTAGTAACCAGGGTTCTCGTCACCATACCGGATGACGATTGCGTCTCCGGACCCTTCGCCCACTGGCAAAAAATCGACCTCAAAGTTCATCTCTGCTCCTCGATATCTGCAAAATTATTTCCAATGGCATGCCGTTTTTCCTCGCGCCAGGAGTTACTTCACTGCACCCTGCAAGATTTGCAGGTCGTTTTCCCCGACGATGAGTTGAACGGCGGGGAGTCCATCGTCGGCCATGCCCAGAGCCAGATGAGCCAGTTGCACAAGGTCGTCGCGGCTGGGTGAAGCAGAACATCCTGGCGGATGGCTATGCCATTCACCTATGTAGCCGACGATACCCGCAGTGCGACGGGAAGCTTCAGCGACCGCCTCCGCTAGACCTGCAATGCCGCGCTCGAACGAACCTTGGCTGGATTTGCTGTCAGGGGGCGGCGGCAGGCCTGCGACCACGACGACGGCGCCGATGTTGAAGTCGTAGTATCCGAGCAGCACGCCGCCGGTCTCGTTCGGAAAGCCCTTCGTGCGCATGTCCCTAAGCTGCTGTTCCACACCTGTGTCAATGAACAGGGTGAACTCACCAAGCTGCATGTGGCGTTCCGTGGTCACTGGCACATCGTGGACCTCCACCGCGCCGCGAACCGGATCACGCTGCCATATCCGGATCATCGCGCCGTCCTGGGCTGCTGCCACGGGGATCTGCTCGGCAAGAGTGCTGGCCTGCCCCATGATCCGCGAATAGGGCAGAACCATCGAAATATCCCGGCAACTTGCGCCGCTCCAGAACGCCCCGGCATTGCCCGCGAGGTGATTGCTTCCCCAGCCCTCCTGAATTAAGGCGCGGTAGTACTGTGCCTCAAGGGTGCGTAGGCGAATGAGCCGTTGAGAGTCCTCCGCGAGCAACACCGCCGCGTTGCCGGTCGGCGTGACGAAGGTCGAAAAGTGCCTGGCGAAGTGATCGACCGCGCTGACGGCCCGAGGATATTCCAAGGTCGTTGAGGCATCGACCACCAGCTTCGCACCTGATAGTGCATCGGCGACTGCACCTGGACTGAAGTCGCTGGCATCCGCGTCCAGCGGGGTGACCTCGGTGGCCCCATCCATCGTCGCCGCATGCAAGTCCGCCACGACGGAGGCCTTGGGGTAGCCAATATGCTGCGAAAAGGCCGTATGTCGCGACAGGTTGTGCGGCTTGATATGGTCCTTGTCGACGACGGTCCAGCACCCCCAGCCGGCGCGCCCCCAAAGGTTGAGCATTGCGCTGCCGAGCGAGCCTGCACCGATCAGCACGCCGATGGGGCCTTCGTCTGCGATGCCAGACTGCTTCCTCGCCGCAATAGCATCGTTCCTGTGTAACACAGCCATTGGCAGCAGAGGTTGCGCACGCCAGTCGGTGACCGGCTGCACACCCATCAGTCCGGCTGCGCTGAAGTACTTTTTGTCATGGATGAACAACGCACCGGTGGCAACGCCGAGCTCCAGCCCACTCGTCAGCAGCACAAACGCGCGATGTGTCATGCTGACTGGCTCTTCACCTTCGACGCGGCAGAGGGGGATGTGGAGCAAGACGACCGTGGATTTGTCATCGGCTGATGCAGCGACTCCGCTGTCGCTCACGCGTGCCTGTAGAGTGGCTCGCAAGGTGGGCAATAGTTCGATGCCGCGTCTGGAGAGAATGTCGGCCAATTGCCCCAAGGTAGCGGGGTCGCGCTCCACAAAACCATGCACAATCGGCGGCAGCACCAACTCAATGGGTGCCGTCGTGCCGATTTTTACAGCGGCATCCTTGGGGACGGCTTCCAGGAAACATGTGAAGCTTCGATTGGGGCGCTCGGGGCCTCGCGCGATGACAAAGCGGTACTCGGCACTGTTGCGCAACGCCGGCAGATTCCATGGCAGCACCAATTCGTATTGGGTCGCGAAGAACAGATGCTCGACTGGCTGATCTGCGGGGTGTAGTTCACACCGTGCGCTTTTTTCGAGCCACCACTGGATTCGCCGCAGAAAATTCTGAGGCGTCCAGGTACGCATCACGGCCGATACGTGCTCGAAGTACAGACAAAGGCTAGCGGCAGTGCCTGGGACGCCCTGGTTCTGGTGCATCAGAACTGGAAAATCCTTGCGCAGCGCCAGTACCTCGACGAGTAGCTTGGGATCATCCAAAATGCACAGTGCCAGGCGTTCCCGGTACTGAATGCCTACGGTGTTCTTCGGAGGCACGCCGTCGCACTCGACATCGACGACCAAGCATTCGAGCCTCGGCGTTTCGTCTTTGCTGCACTTCAAGAGCTGCACGATCGTGAAATCGCGCTGTCGCGCGATGACATCATGAATCTGCCGAGCGCGCGGAATTGTCAGAGCCGTCGCGTCCGCGATCTCGACGACATTGACCAATTCGTGATACTCGCCGTCCATCAACCAGCCCGCGGAGGTGAAGACAGGATGACGGCCGGCGCTCCGATGGAGGCGGAACGAATCCAGCTGACACCGCCGCTCGTGATTTCGAACATAATGGGTTCCGGCTTGTTGGCGTTCGGCTCTTCCATCGTGACGAGGAACTTGCGGCCACCAACTTGCTTCAGATAACGCTCATAGGTTTTGCGGGCCTGGATGTGGGGAGGCTGCGTTTGGTCGTAGGAGTCCTTGGTGTCGGGGATTGGCTTGCTGCAACTGACGATGTACGCATCCTGCTTGCCCATGAGCAGAAGGTCTTTGATCAGTGGCTTGGGTTCGGTTTCCTTTTCACCTTTTTCGTCGCTCAGCGCGAGATAGCTGCAGTGGTGCGGGATGTTGTACAGATCCCATGCCAGCCTGTCCTCGTTTTTGTGGTACCGCGTCGTCTTGACGATGTCCTCTATGCTCTCCCAAGTGGCATCGCCAACTTCGAGGTAATCGTAGTATGCACCATCAGCACGAAAGCGCACATTGAAAACCAGCGACGCCTCGTTGCGGATGATGTCGCCTTCGTCGCAGTGCTTGATGAAAGGAGAATGGCAGAAGAACTCAACCTTGTCCGCCCCCAAAGAAAAACCGGGTACGATCTGGCCTGCATCGATGAACAGGTGATCGCGAGCAGAGGCAGACTCGCCGCGTTCTTTCAGGCGCGGTTCGAGCCAGTCAGTCAGTGCTTGTGGCTTTGAGAACACCAGAATGTCTTTGCCTTCCAGCAAACGGTACCGCGCTTCTTGCCGGAGCAGAACGAATTCTTCCATCTGATGATCGTTGTCAGCAGTTTCAAGCAGCATGGCAGCAGGAACCCATAGCTCGCGAATCTTGATACGTCCTTCGCCTTGGTACTTCTTGGCATGCTGTAGTTCGAAAAATTCGGTACTGCCCTGTATGTGGTCCAAGTCCGCATGGGTAAAGGCGACGACATCAAAGTCGTCGCGATTGGCTTTCTTCAGGTCGGCCTTCAGGGTTGCCTTGAGATCAATCTCCGGAGTGCTCGAATCTTCGGCCTTGTTGCGGTGGCAGAAATCGAACAGAACACGCCGGCCGCCGGACAGGACGATTTGCGTCGTGTCGCCGTTTCCGACTGGATAGAAGATGACTTGGTGTTTGTCTGGCACGATTGAATCCTCCCAAAACCAGTGGCCGATCTTGTGAATTAGCACTTGGCCACAGAGAGTGCTAATTGGTACTATATGTAGTGCATATGAGCTGGTAAAGACATTACATTTAGTTTATTTGATAATTCTACTGTATAAAACAACAGATATCCAGAGAGAGATTTTTTAAAACACTGCAGCTGTGTTTTTAGTGGGGCGGACTGCGACAGGCTGGGGAGGTGTGGGTAAGCACAGCCCCCGTTGATCAATCGTCAGTTGTAAGGCATTTTGTAAATTATGGTTTTTTTGAACCTATAAACCAAACTCAATGTATTGAAAATGAGATGAAAAATTTTGCTAAAAAACCAGCATTGACTGCAATACTTATACTTGCTGGTTGTACCGCAAATCACCAGCCGTCGAATTTTGCAAATGAAGTAAATAAAACAGAATCGGGACCTCAAGGAGTTTTCATGGCTATATCTCGCTCAGTCGGAGTTGAGATTGTGTCCGAAGGATCAACATCCTCAGGTGGCGGTATATGGCTAGGGAATGGTGAGGTGCTCAGTGCTACGCACATCTTTTTAAATGCGAAGTCACCGTCTGATCCGATCTTTGTTATCTCGGATGGGAACAGAATGAAGGCCACAGTGGTATTTCATGGAAATCCACCAAACAATGATCTTATACTGCTAAAAATTGATCCAACATTGGTTCCTGCATCGCTGGCTTCTGTAGCATCTCCACAAATTTGTAGCGATTTGGAGGCGATAGGGGCGGAATTATATGTGACTGCGCCTAATCATCGCATTTACTCCACTTATGCCTCACCGGTTGGTGCTGTTTGGCATAAAGGAAAAACGTTGTCTCAATCAACGACCGCACTTCTGAGTCACGGAGTATCAGGAAGCCCCGTATACGATACAAAATCTAACTGCTTTGCCGGTATTGTGAGTCGAATGCAGTTTGACTCTGTGAGTGTGGCAGACTCAAAAGCAGATGCATGTAAGATGGCTACATTGCAGATGGCAAATTTGGGAACGGGATCAACATGCGCCGTTGAGACTCAGACGATTTTTATGACCTCAGACGTTATCCAAGATTTTTTAAAAGGGGCCCGAGAGTACGTCAGAAATCATGAGGAAACCTAGTCAACTAGTTCAGAGCAAGGCCCGTTGTCGCAAACGGAGCCTTTCCATCAGTCTCGATTCCCACGATCAAATTAAGTATATCCTTCGCCATGGGCGTACCAAATTCCTCGGTTCGGTCATTCCTAATGAGTTCCCTTGTTCAGGTAGTTCCAGAAAATAGAATGCGTCTCCGTCTTGCGAAGGATGGCGACCAGTTCAGGAATTACATCCGGGAAAAAAGTGATCCTTTTTTTTCCAAAAGCGATTGCAAGCCTTGCGTCAATGCCATCGGATCCGGAACCCCACCAGAGCTGCGCAGCCCGACTTGAATCTGGGCCGAAAATTGTTACTCCCAATCCTCTTCCACAGCCTGTTCAAAATTTCCTCAAGAAACTTCCGCCAACCACGTCGGCTGAGCTGTCAGGTTTTCTACCGAATGGAACGCATAAGTAGCTGAAAATCAGATGCGCTCCTCGAATCTCACAGTTTAGAAGAAAGTTGCATTCTCACTGATGTGACTTATCAAAGTAGGTAGGATAGATAGGTGGATTCAGGTGCAACAGGGGCAAAATGGCGTTGGGTCGGATACTCTTAGTGAATACCGTGCATTTTCTTTTCCATCCATTTATTCAGCGTCATCAACACCAGACCTGCACCGATAGGAATGATAGTGAAGATCAGGAAGAACGTGGATAAGGAATAGGTTTCTGAGATACGGTCGATATAGCTGCCAGTAGAGCCGGCAATTTTGTTCGCAATCGCCGTGTTCAGGAACCAGACGCCAAACATCAGACCCAGCAGTCGTGGCGGCGCGAGCTTACTGATGTACGACAAGCCGACCGGTGAAATACACAACTCGCCCATCGTGTGGAAAAAGTAAGCGGCGATCAGGAAAATCATGCTGACGGAAGCGGTTTTCGCGCCGGCAGGAATGCTGGATGCGCCATAAGACAAGGCAGCAAAACCCAGACCCAGCAAAATCAGACCAGTGCCAAATTTGATCGGGCCGCTGGGGTTCCAGTATTTATCCCACATTTTGGTAAACATCGGTGCCAGAATCACCAGGAAAAAAGAGTTCAGAACATTGAACCAAGTGGCAGGTACGCTGGAGTTTTCCATAGAGAATTCACGACTGAGCATCCAGATCACGAGTGCCCAGATCAGACCAATACACAAGACCAGCAACAGATTCGACAACAAATAGCGCTTTGCGGTACCGATAAACAGTTTGATCAGCAACCACGACAAGATCGCCGTTGGTATGACTGTCATCAGGGAATTAATGATTTTGAACGCAAAGCCGCTGGTACCGACCAGTGTGCGGTCAGTGTAGTCTGCTGCAAAAATTGTCATTGAACCGCCAGCTTGCTCAAAGGCGAACCAGAAGAAAATCGTGAAGAAAGAAAATACGCAAATTGCTTTCAGGCGATCAGCGACGATATGTGGTGCAGCCTCTTCTACCGGTGCGACGGTCGCAGATCGCTGCGCTTTTGGCAAACCGATCTCACCGAAAATACCCTGACCGAAGTAAAACTGAATCGCACCGAGAATCATGAAGGCGCCAGCCAGACCAAAGCCGAGTGGCCAGGAGATTTTTTCACCAATATAGCCGCACAGTGAAATTCCGAAAAATGCACCGGCGTTCACACCCATGTAAAACAGGGTGTAGCCACCGTCACGACCGCTTTCATTATCTTTGGTGTAAAGCTGACCGACGATTGCGGAAATATTCGGTTTAAACAAACCTGTACCGGCAACGACCAGTGACAGACCGACGTAGAACATCGTTGGTGTATCAAACAGCAGTGATGCATGACCGGCAGCGATGATGAAACCACCCAGAACAACCGAGCGACGGCTGCCGAGGAATTTATCCGCGATATAGCCGCCGAGTATCGGTGTCAGATACACCAGACCGGTGTACCAGCCGTACAGATTGGTGGCGTCTGCGCGGGTCCAGCCCCAGCCGCCTTTGGCTGTTTCTGTGACCAGAAACAAGACCAGCAATGCGCGCATGCCATAATAAGAAAATCGTTCCCACATTTCTGTGAAAAACAAAACAAATAAGCTATCGGGGTGTCCCAGGATAGTGTTCACCCCTGGATTTTGAATTTTGTTCAAATTGCTCTCCGTTGTTGGTTTAATTGGATGATGATTCGCCAGCAAATAAATTTTCAAGCCTGAGGCAAGAATGATTTGAATTGAATCAATTCGGCGCGTAGCTTACCACGATGAAAAACTCATATAGAAAGACATATTGTGCGTCGCAGCAAATGTTGTGCCACCGTAGGCGAATGAGTGTGGATAAGCCTTTGCGACACCATCCGGGAGACATCCGGGACGTCGTTCTGAGAATGGCGGGTTTGCCAGCACGCCATTTTGTGCGATCCTGATGCACATTTCTCATAAAAATGCAGGCGATGCCGCTCGTTTTGGTGCGGCTTTTTAACATAGTGAATATACGAATGATGTTTTTTTCTTCCCGACTTCCTTCCACGGTGATCATTGCAGGTGCTGTGACACTGTTGTCTGGCATCCACATCCCGGCACTTGCCACCTCAAGCGCAGTGCCTCCTGCCGCTACCGCAGAAGGCAGTTATCGTTTGCCGCCGGCAGAATTGCAGGCAATCGTCGATGCACCGCGTGGGCCGGTGTTTAAACTTGGGCCGCAGCGTAAAACTGCATTGCTGGTCAGCTTGCCGGGTTTGCCGAGTATTGCCGAAGTCGCGCAGCCAGAACTCAAACTGGCCGGTTTGCGTATTAATCCACGTACTCATGCTGCCAGTCATTTTGATTTTGGTAACAGCCTGAGCTTGCTGGACGTGACAAGCGGAAAAATCCGCGAAGTCAGTGGTTTGCCAGCGAAGCCGCGGATTGCTGAAACACTGTGGTCGCCGGATGAAAAATGGCTGGCCTTCAGTCGCTGGACCGATGATGGCGTGGAACTGTGGTTGCTGGACGTGAAGAAAGCCCATGCGCAAAGGCTGATGGACGAAAAGTTAAATGCCGTCGCCAGTGCCGGATTCGCCTGGAGCAATGGTTCTGAGCAATTGCTGGTGCGTTTGTTGCCCGCACGTCCGAAACCCGCACCGAACCTCACGCAAAAGCCGCTGGGGCCAAATATGCTGGAAAGCAAAGGCGGCAAGCTGACGCAAAACCGCACTTATCCGGACATGCTGAAAACAGCAGCGGACGCTGATATGCTGGATTGGCAGTTACAGACGCAACTGGCATTTGTTAACCTCAGCGGCGACGTGCGTCGCATCGGCCCGGTCATGACACTGACCAAAGCGCAGGCATCACCTGATGGCAATCTGATTCTGACCACACAATTACGCCGCCCTTATTCAACGATGCTGCCCGTGGATCGTTTTCCGCAACTGATCGAATTGTGGGATGAGAATGGCAAGAAAGTGAAAACCATCGCAGAACGTCCTATGCGTGAGCGCTTGCCCACCGGGAATGACGCGGTACAGGCCGGGCCGCGTGACTTTGCCTGGCGCAACGATAAACCCGCCACCTTGTATTGGTTAGAGGCACAGGCCGGTGGCGATCCTGAAGCGCCCGTCAAAGTACATGATGTTTTGATGCAACAGGCAGCACCGTTTGATGCGCCGCCACAAAAACTGATGGATCTGGCGTGGCGCTTCAATAATGTTCAATGGGGCAATGACGGGTTGGCGCTGGTGACAGAAAGCTGGTGGAAAACCCGTGACACCCGCATTTGGCGTATTCGTCCCGGCGTCGCCGACAGCAAACCAGAACTCTTGTTTGCCCGTAAATCAGAAGACCAGTATGCCCATCCGGGGCAGCCAGTGATGACGCAAAATCAGTACGGCCGCGCGGTGCTGCGCGTGGCTCCGGATGGCAAGTCGATTTTCATGACCGGCAATGGTGCCAGCCCGGACGGTGATCGCCCGTTTCTGGATCGGTTTGATCTGACCAGCAAGCAAGCGGTGCGCATGTTCCGTTCGCAGGCGCCGTATTACGAAGAAGTGCTTGGTTTGTTGAACGATAAAGGTACCAGTATCGTCACCAGCCGCGAATCGAACGAGGAACGTCCTAATTATTTTGTCCGCGATCTGGCACACAACGAGGCCGCACGGGCGCTGACCCAGTTTCCGCATCCTTTGCCACAATTCAAAGGAGTTAAAAAGCAGCAACTGCGCTATGAACGCGAAGATGGCGTTGATCTGACCGCAACCCTGTATTTACCGCCAGGCTATGACCCGAAACGCGATGGTCCGCGCCCCATGATTATGTGGGCGTATCCGCGTGAATTTAAAACGGCCGAGGCGGCAGGTCAGGTGAATGGTTCGCCGTATAAATTCAACCGGATTTCCTATAACGGCCCGCAAGTCATGCTGGCGCGTGGTTACACCGTGCTGGATGGCCCCACCATGCCGATTATCGGTGAAGGCAAGAAAGAGCCGAATGACACTTACCTTGAACAACTGAAAATGAGTGCCGAAGCCGCGATCGATGAAGTCGTGCGACTCGGTGTTGCAGACCGCAACCGCATCGCGATAGGTGGTCATAGCTATGGCGCGTTCATGACGGCGAATCTGCTGACGCACACGCGTTTGTTCCGCGCCGGTATTGCCCGTTCCGGTGCCTACAATCGCACCCTGACGCCGTTTGGTTTTCAGTCAGAAGAGCGCAATTTCTGGCAGGCGCGCAAGACGTATCAGGAAATGTCACCGTTTAATTTCGCCAATCAGATCAAAGACCCGATACTCTTTATTCACGGTGAACAAGACAACAACCCCGGCACTTTCCCTATCCAAAGTGAACGCATGTATCAGGCGTTGCAAGGTCTGGGCGCGGTCACGCGTCTGGTGATGTTGCCGAATGAGAGTCACAGCTACCGCGCGCGGGAATCTGTGCTGCACATGTTGTGGGAACAGGATCGCTGGCTGGAAACCTATGTAAAAAATGCGAAAGGCGAAGCCGGAGAGAAGGACTGAATATCTGCCAATGAGGGTGCCTGACGATGCCTGGATTACACGGCACCCGCATCGCCGGATGTGGCTTTTTCCGCCTTTTTCCTCTTACTTAATGTTTTACATTAAAGTTTTGCATTAAGATGCAAATTGCTTTTATCTTGTCAGGTTTTCTATGCTCAAAGCCGTTATTCTGGACGCGAATGCGATTGCCCGCAATTTACTGACTTCCGTACTCAATAACGGCGGCCATGAAGTGATTGCTGACGCGAACCTCGCGCCAGCCAGCCTTGCACGCGTGATCCGGCTCAGACCGCAAATTGTTTGCATCGATCTTGGCGAAACAAATGAAGCTGGATGGGCCATCATCACCCAGCTACGCACTGAACTGCCGAAGTCGCTGCTGTTTCTGGTGTCTTCCGGAATTAACGCCGGGTTGATTCAGGATGCGCAGCAGCGCGGTGTGCATGGTTTTATCGTTAAACCTTTCAACTCCGTCGCGGTTCTGACTTCCATCCGCAACACCATCCTGCGCATCGCCAAACAACAGCGTGCGAATGCAGAAGCCGCCAGCAACGGTGGCGCTGAATCCGCCTGAATCGTTTCATCCGGTACGACACCTGTTTTATCCGCCCTGATCTGCATTCGTCGCATGCTCACCCAATGCGATGACGTCCGCGTAGACTGCCTTCGTCTGTGAAAGGGAAGATCATGTCAGCCACATCTGCAATCGATATGCCGCCATCGGTAAATGAAGAAATATTGCCACCGGAAGTTTCAGCCAGAAGCGAATCCTGGCTGACCCGTGCGCGCAATTATCCGGTGTTTTCCCGCACCTGGTATCGCTATCGCGCACGCGCCTGGATGGGTACGCTGATTCCCGCGCTGCTGTTGATTTTTCTGATCGATGCTGCGCGCGGTGCCGACTGGCGTACCTTCTTTGTCGTCTGGATACCGCTGTCTCTTGCCGGTACCGCGATGCATCTTGGTGGTGCTGCGCTGGCGGTCTGGGTGCGACAACGCGGCTATGCGGAAAAAAAAGAATGGCGTAGTCTGATCACGGTCTTATGTGCAGGATTATTGTCCAGTCTGTTGCTATTTTTTGCAGCGAGGCAGGCGACACAGCAATTATTGCATTACGAGGCACCGATGCTGACCGCGCTGAAATTGCATTATTCTGGTTCGCCGGATTCTGCAAAAACAACCGCGGCCACGCCTGCCGGAAACTGGTTATCTGAATTCAAAGCCGGATTTGAGCAGGGCTTTCAGGATGGCAAACAAAACCGCGCACCACATCCGCCTGATATGTCAGGCGCGGATTTCTGGAAAGGTTTTTATATCGGTTTGGTATTGTCTTCCGTCTGTATTTACCTCAGCGGTGGTTACGATCTCTGGCTGTTTTCTCGTCAGCGCAATATGTTGAAAGTCGCACAGAGTAAGCGCGCATCAGAACAGGCGCAGGCGAGGCAAAGAGAAACCGAATTACGCTTGTCGGTATTGGCCGCGCAGGTGGAACCGCATTTTCTGTTTAATACATTGGCCGGTGTGCGTTCGGCGATCAGTACTGAGCCAGTGCGGGCTGTGGCGATTGTCGATCATCTGGTCGATTATCTGCGGGCGACCATACCGCAGATGCGCGACGACGGCGGCTCGCTGCAGTCGCGTTTAAGCAAGCAACTTGAAGCCGTACATGCGTATCTGAGTCTGATGCAAGCCCGCATTCCGCGCCTGAGTTTCAGTGTCGAGTCACAGATTGCCGACGCCGCAGTGCCGCCGTTGATGCTGATTTCTTTAGTCGAGAACGCAATCAAACACGGCATAGAACCGAAGGTTGGCGCGGCGCACATCGCCGTGACAGTGCGTGTCATCGAAGCACAAAAAACGCAAGAAACGCAAGAAACTCCAGAGCCGCGCATGCTGGAAATGCGCGTCGAAGATGATGGCGTTGGGTTCGGCGGTCACAACAGTGGCTCTGGCATTGGCCTGGCGAATATCCATCAGCGGCTGGCGGCGATGTACGGCGACCGCGCCAGCCTGCTGTTGAAAGCCCGCCCCGAGGGTGGGGTTGCTGCCATCATCACGATTCCTTTAGAAAAACAGACGGAGGCTGCATGATCACTGCCATCATCGCTGAAGATGAAGATTTACCACGTAAAGAATTACGCCGCATGCTCAATGATCTATGGCCGGAATTGCAGATTATCGCCGAGTGCGAGCATGGCGCTGATGCGCTCGATGCAATTTATACTCATCAACCCGACATCGCATTTCTGGATATTCGCATGCCCGGCATGTCGGGGCTGGATGTCGCAAATGCCGTCAAAGGGCGTTGTCATGCGGTGTTCACCACCGCTTACGATAACCATGCGCTGGATGCGTTTGCCGCCGGTGCGATCGATTATCTGTTGAAGCCAGTGGCGCAGGCGCGTTTGGCGGAAGCAATTGCGCGTCTGAAAGCACGTCTTGCCAGCAAACAGGCGGCACCCGATCTGAGCCAGCTGATGTCGGAACTCGATAAACGCATCCGTGGCAATGCGGCTGAGCGCATACGCTGGATCAGTGCCAGCGTCGGCGATACGATCAAGATGTTCCCGATAGAAAAAATCCTGTTTTTCAGTTCCGATGAAAAATATACCCGTGTCGTGTGCGAGCATGACGAAGCGCATGTGCGCAAGCCGCTGAAAGAATTGATGGAAGGACTCGACCCCGATATCTTCTGGCAGATCCATCGCGGCACGGTGGTGCGCGCCGATGCGATTGCACGCGCGCAGCGTGACGACATGGGGCGCTATCTGGTGGAGCTGCACGGCAGCCCCGAAAAACTCAAAGTCAGTCAGGCCTATGCGTGGCGCTTTAAGCCTATGTAAATGCCGATTCGACGATGAACGTTGACACCGCGTCGGCATGTGATGACCGGAAATAGCCAGCGGCGCTGACGCTAATTTGTTAAGCTGGGCGTTTTTCATCGATACGGAAAACCGCATGCGCAGTGTTGATCTTCTTCGCCTTTTATCGCTGGCTGCGATCTGGGGTGCTTCGTTTCTGTTCATGCGGGTGCTGGCACCTGTCCTGGGTGCATTATGGACCGCAGAAATCCGCGTCGGATTGGCGGGGCTTGCATTAACTTTATTGATGCTGGCGACGCAAAAACCGGTCGATATCCGGCGTCACTGGCGACAATATCTGTTGCTGGGTCTGGTGAATTCGGCGCTGCCTTTTGCCTTGTATTCGTTTGCCGCGATGCGTATGCCTGCCGGTTATTCTGCGATTGTGAATGCCACCAGCCCCTTATGGGGCGCTGTGATGGGCGCGATTTTTCTGAGTGAACGTTTCACCGGCCGCAAAATGCTGGGCATGTTGTGTGGCGTGGTCGGCGTCGGTTTTCTTGTGCGTCTGGGGCCGGTCGCATTCACCAGTGATTTGCTGCTCGGTGTGCTGGCTTGCGTCGGCGCGACGATCTGTTATGCGCTGGCAGGCATCTATTCCAAAAAAGTATCCGGCGCGATGAATTCCATGCAAATGGCGACCGGCTCGCAAGTCGGTGCCGCTTTCGTGTTGCTGCCGTTTCTGCCGCTGGCACCAGTGCAGGGCGAAATCACCAGTCAGATTTTGCTGCTCGGCGCGGCGCTGGCGCTGTTATGCAGCGCGGTCGCCTATCTGATTTACTTCCGCCTGATGACGGATGTGGGGCCAACCAAAGCGCTGACGGTGACTTTTCTGATTCCGCTGTTCGCTTTGTTGTGGGGACATTTATTTCTGCACGAAGCGATCACCATGAGCACACTGATCGGCTGCGCGGGCGTGGTGCTGGCGACCTGGTTGGTGGTGTTTGCTCCTAAAAGCTCTTGAAAATGCCTCAAAAACACGAAAATATACTGGGGGGAGTATGTTTTAAAGCCCTTTGTTTATAAGGACAATAAGCGTTTTTTGCCATATACTCCCCAAAAAATGCAAAAAAGCCCGGAATTTCCGGGCTTTTTTTATCGCTACTATTGCTACGCCTATTGCTGAAGATTTCGCTCAGTGTCGCTGCCTGTATCACTCGCCAAGTGCTGGCAAGACCTTTACCCGCAGCGCACTCGCCTGATTGCTGCTGTGGTAAACGCGATGCGTGGCCTTAACAAAATCGCTGTCTTTGGCCGCGTAAATATTCGGCACAAAGGTTTGCGGATTGCGGTCAATAAACGGGAACCAGCTCGACTGCACCTGCACCATGATGCGGTGACCGCGCTGAAACGTATGCAGCACATCGTTGATATTGAATGCCACCTTCGTCACGGCATTGGGTGTGAATGCTTTCGGCGTTTCAAAGCCATCGCGGAAGCGCGCGCGGAAAGGTTCACCGCGCACCAGCGTTTGCTGATTGCCGCGAAGGATTGGCCCGTCTTTCGCGTCGGCTGGAGACACGTCGATCAGCTTGACCACAAAATCAGCATCGGTGCCAGTGACGCTGACAAATAAATCGGCATTCAGCGGCCCCGCCAGCGTCACATCTTTATCCAGCACCTCGGTTTGCCAGGTCAGCACATCCGGGCGGCGGCTGGCAAAACGCTGATCGGCAGCGACATATTGTTTGCTCCAGCCGTTCAGAATCTCGGTTGTATACGGCACTGGTTTGGCCGGATCGCTGATGTATTCATCAAAGCCGCTCTCGTTTGCCGCTGGCGCTGTGAAACTTAGTTTGCCGTTCGCATGGAAATACAAAGCCTGTTCTTTGCTTTCTTTTGGCGGCCAGGCATCGAAGCCACGCCAGCGATTCGCGCCGGTTTCAAACATCCAGGCTTCCGGCAACGCAGGATTCTCGCCGCTTTTCAGATGGTGTTTGAAGAACGCAAGCTCGACCGGCTGATAATTGTGCACCGTCTTGAAACCGAAACTGGTATCGCCAACTTTATCGCCATCACTGCGCGTCCAGCCGCCGTGTGTCCACGGGCCGATCACCAGCGTATTTTGTATGCCAGGATTCTGCTTTTCTATCGCGCGATAGGTTTGCAGCGGGCCGTATAAATCTTCGGTGTCATACCAGCCACCAACCGTCAGCACCGCGGCTTTGATATTTTTCAGATGCGGCAGCAGATTGCGGCTTTGCCAGAACTGATCGTAATCAGGGTGCGCGACGATCTCATTCCAGAACGGAATCCCGTTTTTAAAATACTTGTCGTTTGCATTCGCAACCGAACCGAGTTCCAGAAAAAACTGATAACCGTCAGGTGTGCCGTAATTGAATTCTTTCCAGTTGCGCTTATCGGTTGGTTGCGGGCGCGGCTGACCAAAGCTGTTAAAAAAGCCGAATGCCATTTGCAGATTAAACGCGCCGTTTCTGTGCATATCATCGCCACGGAACCAATCCGCAATCGGTGCCTGCGGCGAAACCGCCTTCAGCGCCGGATGGGAATCAATCGCACCAGCCGAAGTGTAAAAGCCCGGATACGAAATTCCCCACTGACCGACCTTGCCATTATTGTGCGGCAGGTGTTTGATCAGCCAGTCTATGCTGTCGTAGGTGTCGCTGCTTTCATCAATATCCGCCGACGTTTTTTTCACATCCAGATGTGGCCGCATATTGACGAATTCACCTTCCGACATATTCGTGCCGCGCACATCCTGAAACACAAAAATGAAACCCTCTTTTTCATACTCTGCTGTTGGCCCCAGATTGGTTTTGTAATTGTCCGCGCCATAAGGAGCGACCGAATATGGTGTGCGCACCAGCAGTATCGGATACGTCTTTTTCGCACTCGCATCGTTAGGCACATACACCGACGTGAACAAAGCCTTACCATCGCGCGCCGGAATCCGGTATTCAAATTTACTGTAATGCTCGCGAATATAGTCGGCATGCTGCCTCATCGCATCGGCGCGCGCTTCCTGATTGACAGCAACTTGCTGCGCAGCGGATACCGGCAATGCCGCACCGGTCAATACAAAAGCGGCCAGCAAACTGGCCAGCAGGGGAGAGAGTTTCATGGATGATTTTGAATGAGCTGAGGCATGAACAAGGTAAGTGCAAAGCCTGCGCAAGGCAAGCAGCTAGAGCAGGCTTAGTCCGCGATACGCATAAAGAAGTTCCGCGAACTGCAGGGGAAATGCTCAATCAGTTGATTTGCAAGGACTTGATATTACCCACGGATGATCGCATACATGTTTATGCTAAATTGTATTATTGACACGATTAGGGAGCGGGGTAGAATGCAAGACCATCACCGTGGTACTTTCCATGAAAATTTTCATGCTGCGTAAAAACACAGCTAGTCGCTGGAAAGCCAATCTTTAAGTGATTTTTGAGACGGCTTGTGGAGAGTGTGATCTTTCACTTCGCCTTTTTTTCCGTCAATTTGATGGTTACATTTAGTGATGCAGCTGATGACGACACCTACGATTCCCGATGTAATCACGATTGTTGGCAGTTCTTATTTTCAACCGATAACCGACCTTGTCGAACGCTTGCTCAAGCGCCCCTATCCCCAGCTAGGGCTTGCTGGCGCAGGTGATTGGGAGAATGGATACTCGGTGGCTATAACGGTTTTGCTTGTCGCAGTTCTGGAGTCGTTCACGTCACGCTTGCGATTTGTACGAAAAGACGAGACTAAAATTTCAAATAAACCTATCGCCGAAGTCCTGAATATCTATTTCAATGATCTTCCAAACCCAGAGGAATTGATAGAGGTTTTTCTTTTGCGAAATATTGTAATTCATAACCACGTTTGGCATATCGACACCTCAACATTTCCCGAGACCAGTACACTCTTAACTCCTGGGCAAATTGGTTTTCAAACGAATAAGAATTACGACTCTTATGTAAATATTGAGACGAAGCGAACACGAATACTGGGACTACATGCCTCGCCGACGTCGGTTGACCGAACAGATGTTGCGAAGGCGTTTGAGGTGGTCTGGTGCACGTTGTGGTTTATGCACACAAAAAATTACCAGCATACTCCCCTCGCCGGTAGAACCGTCCACTTCCGTGGTAACTTTATCCAGTTTGAAAAGCTTGTGGAGTTTCTGCGCGTTGAGGGCGGGGAAAGGGACAGCTAGTCATTCGTATCTAACCATAGAAAAATACAAGCAGCCTATTAATTCTCCTAGCGTAAACTGACGCCTGCTGTCGATTATCCTGCATCTGGCGTGAAATTCATTGTGTTTTGCGGGTAGGTAAAATCAGCGTGATCATCGTGGTTGGCGTTGACCTTACTTTACTCATCCTCTTCCGGCAGATATTCCGGCAACGGTAATTCGGCTTCCGCTATGCTGTCGCTGCCTTTGGCTTTGGCGGTCTGCAAGGCCGAGGTGGCGCGCGCCAGCATGATGTCTGCGGTGTCTTTGATGGCGTTGGTTGTCAGGCCGGTTGAAAACGTCACTTGTAAGCCGGGGGCGACGGTATTCCAGTCGCAGCCCGCGACGCGTTTTTTGAGGCGGGCGATGGCTTTCAGGCTTTGATCCAGCCAGGTGGTTGGCATCACAATCGCAAATTCATTGGCGGCAACGCGACCGAAAGAATCAAGTGTGCGCAGCATGTCCAGCGCTTCTTTGGCGACCATTTGCAAGACCTGACGGGCAACGGCTTGCCCGTGTTGCTCCAGAATTTTTTCGAGATGATCGACACTGATGACGGCAAATGAAAAAGTGTGGCCGGTACGATATGAGCGCGCTAATTCACTTTCCAGCATGCTCAGCAAAGTACGGCGGTTGAGTGCGCCGGTCAGCTGGTCGTGCTTGGTCAGACTTTCTAACTGAGTCAATACGGTTTGCAGCGTGGGCAGCAGATTGTCTTGCTTGCCGTTTTCTTTAATTTGTTTGATTAACTGTGTCAGCTGTTGTCTGGCATTCACCAGTGGCTGATCTCCGTCTGCAGGCATGTACTCTCCAACTTCATTGAATAATTCAGTGCGGCCAGTGCGCCGGATGATCGCCGTGACATAAGTCATCCCGGATGCTGGCAACGGGCGATACAATAGGGCTTGGGGCTGGCGTTTTACTATGCGTATGCCTGCACCACCACATCTGGCTGAAATCATTTTACGTCAGTCCTGACAATATAATACTTTACCATCAGGCAATAAAAACAATATTGTGTTTTCTGCTTCTTTTTCTCCTTGCCAACCAATACGCAGCAGCTTGTTTCCGCACATGAATTTGTGGATCAAGCGCGACGATCTGCTGCATCCGCAGGTATCGGGCAATAAATTCCGTAAGCTGAAATATCCTTTGCAGGCACTGGCGGGTCAACAGGTGCATCTGGTCAGCATGGGCGGTTTATGGTCGAATCATTTGCATGCGCTGGCACATGCTGCGGCGATCGCCGGGTTTCCGGCGACGGCGCTGGTGCGCGCTGCGGAAGGCATGAACAGCGCGATGCTGGACGATTGCCGCGCGCTGGGAATGCAAATTCGCTTTGTTTCGCGCGAGGCGTATCGCGCTTTGCGGGACGATACTGAGGCGTGGCGCCAGTATCTGCCTGACAGCAGCGCGCAGCATGTCTGGCTGCCCGAAGGCGGCAGTGCGGCGACCGCATTACATGGTGTTGCCGAGCTCGTCAGCGAGTTGGAATTTACGCCGGATCTGATGGTAATGGCTTGCGGCACAGGCGCAACGATGGCGGGCGTGCTGGCCGGATTGCGTGGACAGGGCAGGGTGATCGGGGTGGCGGCATTCAAAAATGCGGATTATCTGCATGCCGAAGTTGCCCGCTTATTGACGGCGGCGGGCTACCCCACACACCAGAATTATCAATTGTTAACTACCTTCCATCACGGTGGATACGCTAAAGTAAGCGCGGAGCTCAGCGCGTTTTGCGAGAATTTTTTCGAAGATACCGGGATATTGCTGGAGCCGGTGTACACCGGAAAAATGTTGTTTGCCCTGCGCCAGTTGTGGCTGAGCGGGCAAATCGCTCAGGAAAGTAAGGTGGTGGCGGTGCATACCGGTGGCTTGCAAGGCTTGCGTGGCTACTGGAAAACACCGTGAGATCAGAACATACAGAAAGCAGATGCAGTGACACGAGTCGTAACAAAAAAAGTACTACCAGCGGCAGCAAACCATGGCCGTTGTGTTTTTCAGATGACATGTTTGGCAGTGACTCTGAGTGTCGCGTCGCAAGTGCAGGCACAGGATCAACTCAAAATTGCGGGTTTCGAGACCCTGAGTGATCCGCTGATCATTTTTGATCAACGGCATCAACTGGTCGGTGGCCTGTTGAAAGATTACACCGATGCGATCGCCAGAGGGTTGGATGCGAAGCCGGTTTATCTGCCATATTCCCGTCGCCGGATTGAGCCTGCTGTCGTCAGCGGTGAAGCTGATCTGGTCTGTTATCACAGCCCGCAATGGGTGGATCAGCCGACTGATTTTGCATGGACTATTCCAAATCTGCCGCAGACAGAACGTGTGGTGGTCCGCAAGGAAACGGTCGTGCCAAATGAGTTTCCTGACGATTTACAGGGAAAAAAAATCGCGACGCAGATTGGTTATCACTATCCTGCTATTGCACCGGATCTGGCTGCTGGCCGGACAACCCGCGTTGACATGACCGATGTGCCGAGTATGTTTCGTTTACTCGCGCTGGGTGGTGCCGATGCACTGATTACCTCGGAGTCTGAAATTGCCGGTTATTTCAAAAAATTTCCCGACAAGCATGCTTTGTACAGCGTGTCGAAAACCCCATTTTCAGTCGTGTATACCCAATGTGCTTTGTCGTTGAAATCGCCGTGGAAGATAGAGCAGATCAATCGGATAGTGCATCGCTTGCAAGAGAACGGCACACAAGACAGGTTGATGCGCAAATACGGTTTGTCTGAGAAATAAGCGATCTGTCAGATCAGCAAGCGGACTGCCAGACCGCTCACTAACTGGTCTGACATTGCCGAAAAGAACAGAGGCATTGCATGCCTGTCATCAGTGCTTAGCTTTTTATCTTCGCTTTGCTTAAAAATTGTGCAAAATTCCCCGTGGTTTCTCCCTGAGACGATGACAACAGGGTAAACTACGCCCCAAATCTAGTCGCATCCTGCGATATGAGTGAAATAAGCGAGCATCGCATGTCTGAATCTACTTCCCCCATCTCTTTTTCCGATCTGCAACTGAGTGCGCCTTTGCTGCGCGCCTTGCAAGATGTCGGCTACGAAACCCCGTCACCTATTCAGGCGGCGACCATCCCTTACCTGATGGATAACCGCGACGTCCTCGGTCAGGCGCAAACGGGCACCGGTAAAACGGCCTCATTTGCCTTGCCTATTCTGTCGCGTATCGATATTCGTCAGACCACGCCACAAGCACTGGTGCTGGCACCGACCCGCGAGCTGGCGATTCAGGTTGCCGAAGCATTCCAGACCTATGCGCGCCATATTCCCGGCTTTCACGTGTTGCCAATTTATGGCGGACAAAGCTATGGCCCGCAATTGTCGGCACTGCGCCGTGGTGTGCACGTGGTTGTCGGTACGCCGGGTCGCGTGATTGATCACCTCGACAAAGGCTCACTCGATTTATCTGCGCTCAAAACGCTGGTGCTTGATGAAGCCGATGAAATGCTGCGTATGGGCTTTATCGATGACGTGGAACGCATCCTGCAGGAAACACCGGAAAATCGTCAGACTGCCTTGTTTTCGGCAACGATGCCATCGGCCATCAAACGCATTGCCCAGACTTATCTGAACAAGCCTGCCGAAGTCACGATTGCAGCTAAAACCGGCACGGCCGACAATATCCGCCAGCGTTACTGGCTGGTATCCGGCATGCATAAACTGGATGCCTTAACCCGTATTCTCGAAGCTGAAACCTTTGACGGCATGATCATTTTTGCGCGTACCAAGCTCGGTACCGAAGAACTCGCCGCCAAGCTTGATGCACGTGGGTTCTCGGTTGCTGCGATCAATGGCGACATCAATCAGCAGCAACGTGAACGCACGATCCAGCAACTGAAAGACGGCAAGATCGATATTCTGGTAGCGACTGACGTTGCCGCACGTGGTCTGGATGTTGAACGTATCAGCCACGTGATCAACTATGACGTGCCTTATGATCCGGAAAGCTATACGCACCGTATCGGCCGTACTGGTCGTGCCGGTCGTAGTGGCGAAGCGATATTGTTCATCACACCGCGTGAGAAAAATCTGCTGAAAGCGATAGAACGTGCGACCCGCCAGCCAGTGTCACCATTGGAATTGCCAACCATACAGACTGTGAACGATGTCCGTATCGCCCGCTTCAAAGATCAGATCACTGCGACATTGGCGCAGGATGGCTTGCAAGAATTCACATCGTTGATCGAAGCTTACGAACAGGAACACAATATTCCTGCCATCGAAATCGCAGCCGCATTGGCGAAAATGGCGCGCGGCGATGAACCATTGCTGCTCGATAAAAATCGTCGTGAAGTTAAAAACGATGATAGCTGGCGCGATGAACGCCCTGCCCGTAGCGATCGCGGAGAACGTCCTAATCGTGAACGTGGCGATCGTGGTGATCGTGGCGACAGATTTGAGCGCGAAGACCGTGGTGCACGTCGCGAACATAGCCCGCGCGTTGCCGAACCTGGCATGCAAACCTACCGCATCGCGGTTGGCCATGAGCATGGTGTAAAGCCCGGTAATATCGTTGGTGCGATTGCGAACGAAGCCAATATTGAATCGAAATTCATCGGCCGCATTGATATTTACGACGATTACACCATCCTCGATCTGCCTGATAATTTGCCAGCAGACATGCTTGATCATCTGAAATCGGTACGGGTGGCCGGTCAGTCTTTGCGTATCAGTGCCGAAAAAACGGGTGCCGCTGCTGCACCTGCCGCACGCCCTGCACGTGCTGAAACTCGTGCCGAACCGCGTGCTGAGCGCGCACCGCGTATCGTTGACAGCGCACCCGGCAGCCGTTTGAATCAGGTGGTCGATCGTGCTTTTACTAGCAAAGAAGACGACGAACCACGTCCGGCTAAATCGAAAAAAGACAAGGAAAAAGTCAGCATTCCTATGCAGACTTATCGTATTGAAGTCGGCAAGGCGGATGCCGTCACGCCAGCGAATATTGTCGGCGCGATTGCCAACGAAGCGGGGCTGGAAGCGAAATATATCGGTCGCATTGCTATTTTCGACGATCACAGCACACTCGATCTGCCGGATGGGATGCCGAAGGAATTATTGCAGCAACTCAAGGATGTCTGGGTTGCCGGTAAACAAATACGGATCAGCGCAGTCGGCTCATCAAGCGGCGGCATTGCGGCGGATTTTCCATCCGGCCCGAAACGTGGCGGCGGTGACCGTCGCGTTGCTGAAAAAGCGCATGGCAAACCGGGTTTTAAATCCGCTAAACCAGGCGAACGCCGTCCATCCAAGTTCGATAAAGACAGTGGCACCACGCGTCGTAAGTCAGCTAAATAAGACTGTCATTGTTGCGATATGAAGGAATAAAAAAACCGCCAGATGGCGGTTTTTTTTATCGCTGACCAAAGTGTCGCAATTATTTCTTTGCTGCTTCTGCTGGCGCTGCAACCGGTGTTGGTGTTGCAGCTGGGCTGGCTGCCGCAGCGGAAGCTGGCGCGGCTGGCACTACAGCAGTGATTTCAATTTTTGCTTTGGCTTTCAGATCATCAAAAGTCTTTTTCAGATTTTGCTGTTGCAATTGCTGAGTCAGAGGTGCTTTGACATCGTCCAGCGCAGGCACAGCCAATGGGCGACTGTCATCGAGAATGATGACGTGGTAACCAAATTGCGATTTGACTGGCGTTTCAGTGAATTTGCCTTTTTCCAGTTTTGCGACCGCTTCACCGAATTCCGGCACCATGCTGCGTGGATTAAACCAGCCCAGATCGCCGCCTTTGCCTTTGGAACCAGGGTCTTGTGATTTTGCTTTTGCCAGACCGTCGAATGCTTTCACATCTTTCTTGATTTTGGCGATGATGTCTTTGGCTTCTTCTTCGCTGGCGACCAGAATATGGCGCGCTTTAAATTCTGTGCCGCCGGCCGTAGTTTTGAATTTATCGTATTCCGCTTTCAGTGCTTCATCGCTGACGGTCGCGGTTTTCATGTAGTCTTTAACGTAGGAATTGGCGAGGATAGACAAACGCGCCATGTCAAGTTGTTCTTTGACTTCAGGTACTTTATCCAGACCTTTGTTCGTTGCTTCCTGCGCGACCAGAATTTGCATTGCCAGTTGGTCGATCACCATTTTGCGTGTTTCTTGATTATCCGGCATGCCTTGCGCTGCCTGCTGCTGCATGATCTGATCCAATTGTTTTTTGCTGATAGGCGTGCCATTCACAGTCGCGGCGACTGCTTCTTTGCTTTCCGCAGCGGCAGAAGCCGGAGCTGACGCTGAAGCGGCTTTATCCTTATCATTACAAGCGCTGAGCGCGAACAGCGCGATAGCGCTACCCAAAACTACACGGGATTTGATCGACATGAAAATTTCCTTAAATGTGAACTGCGGTTGAAATTCGTTTCAGCTGCGATGCAGCGTTGCCACGATTTTGCAGCAGACGACAATGTCTGATGCTTCCAAAATAAAATTGCCGCTGAATTTTACCCGCAATGCGTGGTGAGTTGTAGAACTCATTTCATCAATAGGGATGAGTGCGAGCAAGGCGATTCGGGATGCAGTGCAAGGCGTCGTCGCGCAGCTAAGGCTGGTGCCTTAGCAAGCGTCACGTGACAACCTCGCGCTGCAATGCGCCCGCGAAGTGTCGATGCGGCCAGCTCCCGGAGGGTTTGCCTCATAACGCGTGCCGGACTGCGTTGGACTCGTTATCAATAGCACCGCTATTGACTGCCTCGTCCGCCTTGCCAGCCCACGTTATGAGACAAACGCATCTCACCCCTATTGATGAAATGAGTTCTGGTTATTCATTTTTCATGACTTTCTCAGGATTTTCTTCTTTGAGCAATGTTCTGCCAACGGCATAGAAATGCAGATAAATACGTCCATTTCACGGTGTATTGTTTTCCAACTGCGCGGCAGGCAGCATACAATGCAAGCTGATTCTATACAGTGAGCATGCACCATGAGCGATACCAGCAAAGATACGGTTCCCGACAATCTCGCCGGGATGCTGCCAGTCGGCATGATTAATGGCGGCGGCACCGCGGCAGCGGCGATGGCGCAAGTCGCGCAGCGTAAGCGCGGTGTGCCGGGCTGGGAGGCATTTCATTACGAGCGGATTTCTCCGACAGAATTTGAAGTGACAGGTGGCGTTGCAGTGAATATCGGCGGTGTCAAAAAATTTCAGACCACGGACGACGCGTTGACGGTGACAGAAGCGGAAGTGCTGGCCGCGATGCGCGCGGCGCAGGAAGTCGTGCCGCCCGTGCCGCAGGCTTTACTGGAACAGGATTTACTGGTCGCGGATATCGGTAAAACCGTCAGCGGCACTGAGCAACAGTTTTTGAAAGTGGTGTTTGCCTTGCCCGCCGATGCTGCTGGCAGGCAAAGAATTTTGCAGGCATTTCAGTTACAGGCGAATTTTTTCGGCGCGAAAGTGCAAGCCTGTTCTTTACATGAAACGCAGCCTTACAACTGATTTTTGCAGCTATTTTTACGGATATTCGTGCTTTTTACAATGAATGTCCGCATAGAATAAGGCTCACAGCCCAATAGTCGGCTGCGAGCCTTATTTATCAAGGAGTTTGATTTTTTTATTGCGCGGACTGCTTATTCACTTTCCCTGACACGCAGGAAGGTCGCAAATTTCGGTATGCCATTCGCGTTCAGATCGCGATAACGATAGGTGACCGTGCTGCCGATGGCGGGTGGTGATTGCCGTTGCGCATCGCTCAGGCCGCTGCCTAGCCGGAAGCGCTGACCTTCCGCCGTTTGCACCAGCAAGGCACCCAGTAAACCCTGATATTTTCCGCGCCCGGGTTCATGGCCGATGACCACGGCTTCCGCGTCCAGATGCAGTTTTAGCTTCAGCAAGACATCGGAACGCCCGGTCTGCCACCGCGCATCCGCCTGATGCAGCATCAGGCCTTCCGCTCCCTCGCTGACGATTTTTTTCAACAGCGCCTGCAGTTCGGCGTGGTCGCTGACGCGCTGCTGCGGCAATACCTGCAACCACGGCGCTTGGCTACCCGCAATGCTCTGCCCGAGCGTGACCAGACGCTCGCTGAAATTGCCGCTGCCTTCGGGTAATTCATAAATCTGATAGCTGATTTGCCGCCATTCTGCCTCGTCAGGCATCTGCCGCCGGACTGCTGCAGACAAGGCTTCAAAGCGGCGTCGCCCCATCCATAGTTCGCCATCCAGCGGATGTGTCGGCAGGGCGGCAATGAACCATGCCGGTGCTTGTATCAGACGGCCACTGCGAAAGCGCAATTGCTTACCATCCCAGATCGCCCGCACACCATCGAGTTTTTCACTGACCAGATACGCCGCCGGATTCACTTTCGCATGGTAATTGCGCGCCAGCAGTATCGCCGGTGTGTCGATGTCGGTGGCCGCGATGGCGCTATCTGGCAGCAATGCCAGTGGCGTAACGACACCAGCGAGGCACAGGCTCAGAACGAGCGCGCGTAACCGTGGCAGAGGCAAACGTGAAGGCAGAGGATTGCAACGCATAATGAGCTTTCTGTCGAATGAATCATCAGTGAAATCAGTGAAAAATGAGAAGACTGAGAACGGACACAGAGTACTGACCAGAGTGCAGCATCGCCATCAGGCTGATGGACCCTTATTCATAGCTGCTTTTCCCAGTAACCAACATCAATCCAGCGGCCAAACTTAAAGCCGACTTCCTTGAAGTGGGCGACCTTTGTCATGCCAAATTTTTCATGCAGCGCCACGCTGGCCGGGTTCGGCAGGGAGATACCCGCGATGACTGAATGCATGCCACGTTGTTGCAGATCGTCGATCAGATGCACATACAGTTGCGAGCCGATACCGCTTTGTTTGCGTTCAGGGCTGATGTAGGCGGATATTTCAACCGAAAACCGGTAAGCATGGCGGGTTCGCCAAGGGCTGGCATAAGCGTAACCCAGAATGACGCCATCTTCCTCGCAGACGTACCACGGCAAACCCGCTGCAAATACGGCAGCGATACGTTCCGCCATAGCCGGTGCGCGCACGGTGGTGTCTTCAAAGCTGATCGTCGTGTTCAGAACGTAGCGGTTATAAATGGCGCAGATTGCAGCGGCGTCGTCAGCGTTGGCTAAACGGATCACAATTCATCCTTTAACAAAATCAATGTAAGGCAAGGGCTCTTATTGGAGAAAGAAACATAGGGACTTATTCGTGCCTATCTGTGCCCATTTGCCCTTATTCGAAAAAGCCTCAAAAACCGAATTGATTATGATATTTATTTATCATTTTGTCTTGTGGCTTTTGCATCATATTTGTTCTTTGTCATCTCTGTTCCGGCCGTTCGCAGCAGGCAAAACAGACTTCGCTGATAATAGGCATCTCAAGCATTGCTTGTCTGAGTCCGGGAATCGCCCGCCACAAGCTTTGCGTCACAGGCAAACGATATGGCTCTTCTTTCTATTCTTGATCTTTCCCCGATTGCACAAGGGACGGAACCTGCGCAATCCTTTAAAAATTCACTCGATCTGGCACAACATGCCGAACGTTGGGCTTATCACCGTTTCTGGCTGGCAGAACATCACGGCATGCCTGGCATTGCCAGCGCCGCCACTGCCGTTCTCATTGCGCACGTGGCTGGCGGTACGCGGACTATCCGCGTGGGCGCTGGCGGCATCATGCTGCCGAACCACTCACCTTTAGTCATTGCCGAACAATTCGGCACGCTGGAATCGCTGTTTCCGGGTCGGATTGATCTTGGCCTGGGTCGTGCGCCGGGTTCCGATCAGCGTACTGCTCGGGCGTTGCGGCGACACCTGAGCTCAGATGCCGATGAATTTCCGCAAGATGTGGCGGAATTGCTCGATTATTTCTCTGATGAGCCGCACTCTGTTGTCAAAGCGGTACCGGGAGCGGGCTTGCATGTGCCGGTGTGGATACTCGGCTCCAGCCTGTATGGTGCGCAACTCGCGGCAGCGATGGGCTTGCCGTATGCGTTTGCCTCGCATTTTGCGCCGCAACAGATGATGCAGGCAGTGGAAATTTATCGTGCCACGTTCCGGCCGTCGGCGTATCTGGCAAAGCCGTACGTGATGCTGGGATTCAATGTGTTTGCCGCCGATACCGATGACCAGGCGCACTTGCTGGCAAGCTCGGCGCAGCAGGCTTTCGTCAATTTACGTAGTGGCAGACCGGCGAAGATTCCACCGCCAGTAGAAAATTTCATGCAACAACTGGGTGAAGGCGAGCGCGCATTGCTGAACCAGATTCTGGCCTGCTCAGCGATCGGTTCACCCGCGACGGTAACCCAGCAGATGCGTGATTTCATTCGTCACACCGGTGCCGATGAACTGATGATCGCCTCGAATATTTTTGATCATCAGGCACGTCTGCATTCGTATGAAATCGTCGCAACAATAAGTTCTGCATTATCGTAAAAAAAGCCTGCCAACTTTCGGTTGGCAGGCTGTAAAAAATGCTGGAGGATACTTAGGAGAAAACCCCAGCACGGGGATAATCGTTGCAGGCCGTTGCTTATTTCACCTGATCTGCACCTGACAGGCTCACTGTGGCAACGCCAGTGCTGGCTTTGCGGCCACTGATGAGCCGCCACAATTTAAGCAGGCTGCGATAGATCAGGCGGACAAAGGTCAGCGTGAAAAATGCTTCCAGCATGGTGACGATAAATGCCAGCGATGGATGATAACGGGTGCCACGCGCATGCATCTTGTCCATCATGCGATCTTTCGCAATTTCTATGCTGTCGTAGAAAGTCGGTACCACCAGCAAGGTCAGCAGGGTTGAGGTGATGGTGCCGCCGATAATGGCAATTGCCAGCGGACGGTAAAATTCACCGCCTTCACCCAGCCCTAGAGCGACCGGCATCATACCGGCGATCAGTGCGAACGTTGTCATCAGAATCGGACGCAGACGCACGCGGCCAGCCTGCATCAGCGCTTCTTCGCGGTTCATGCCTTCGGCTTCATTTTTACGTGCCGCATCGAGCAACAGAATCGCATTTTTCGCCACCAGACCCATCAGCATAATCACGCCGATCAGACTCATCAGATTGATCGTGCTGCCGGTGATCAACAAGGCCAGTACGACGCCGATCAGCGATAAAGGCAGCGACAGCATCACGCCCAGCGGAGCAGTGAATGAGCCGAACTGCATCACCAGAATCAGATACATCAGACCGATACCGGACAACAATGCAATCATCATCGCGCCGAACACTTCTTCCTGATCCTGACCCGAGCCGGTAATGTTCAGTCCGTAGCCTGGCGGATAGTTGAACGACTCCGCCAGTTTCTTGGCATCGGCAATCACTTCACCGTTCGAGCGACCCTGTGCATTGGCAGAAACGGTGATCGTCCGCTTGCCGTTGCTGTGCTCAATGCCCGACGGCCCTTTGCCCATGCTGATACTGGCGATCTGATCCAGCGGCACCATCTGGTTAGTTCCGGTTATGGCGATCGGCAGGCGTTCGATGTTTTCTTTGCTGACACGGTCATCTGGATGCAGGCGCACCGCAACGTCGCGGGTTTCACCGGTAGGATCGACCCAGTCACCGACTTCTATCCCGGCAAATGCAACGCGCAACGCTTGTGCTGCATCATTCGAAGAAATGCCCATAGAATTTGCCAGGCCGCGGTTCAGTTCTATCTTCAGTTCTTTTTTCGGATCTTGCTGAGACAAGCCGATATCGACCGCGCCCGGCACGTTCTGCAGCTTTTCCATGTAAGCACTGGTAATTTCCAGCAGCTTGCGTGAATCCGGGCCGGTAAATTCTATCTGCACCGGTTTCCGTGCACCGTTGTTCAGATCATCCAGAACAGTGTATTCAGCACCGACCAGGGGTTTAATTTTATTCCGCAATTCAACCGCAATTTCTTTGGCGCTGCGTTTGCGTTCAGTCCGCTTACCGATGTCGACATAGATACGACCACCCGACGGTGTGATATTACTGTTAGTGTCTTTGGTCTCCGCGATCGTGCGTGCAATAGCGGCTGCTCTTTCCATTTTCAGGCGTGCATATTCCAGAGAAGAAGAAGCCGGTGTGCGCACTTCTATCATCAGGTTGCCGGAATCTGCGGTCGGCAAAAAGCTGGTACCGCCCCATTTCACTTGCAGACCGAGAGCCGTAATCAGGCTGACCAGCGCAATCGTGCCCATCCAGCGGCGATGATGTAAAGCCCAGGCAATCACACGGCCATAACGGTCAGCCTGATGATCAAACCAGTCATTGAAACGTGCCAGTATTTTTCCCAAACCTTTTTTCGGCGCGGTGTGATGATCTGGTGGATCGCCCCAGTAAGCAGATAACATCGGATCCAGTGTGAATGAAATACCCAGACTGACTAATACCGAGCAGGTCACGGTCAGCGCGAACGGCCGGAACCATTCACCCGGCATCCCCGGCATAAAGGCGACAGGAATAAATACCGCAATAATCGAAAATGTGGTTGCTGCCACCGCCAGACCGATTTCTGCGGTGCCTTCCAGCGCTGCCGTGCGGCGGTCTGACCCCATCTGCATGTGCCGCACGATGTTTTCACGCACGACAATCGCATCATCGATCAGCACACCAATCGCCAGTGACAGACCAAGCAGGGTCATGAAATTCAGGGTGAAGCCACACAACCATACCGCGATAAAGGCCGCGACCACCGAGGTTGGTAAGCTGAGCGCGGTAATCAGTGTGGAGCGCCATGAATTGAGGAATGCATACACCACAAAAATCGTCAGACCGGCACCGAGTACCAGCGATTCAATCACGTTATTCAGGCTGTTCTGAGCATCTTTACCGCCATCGCGCGTGATTTCAAGCTTGGTGCCCGGCTGATCTTTTTCAAAACCGCCATTAATTTCTTTCACCATTTCGCGCACGGCGGTCGCAACGCTGACCGTGCTTGCTTCGCGCGATTTCGTGATTTGCATACCGACATTCGGTTTGCCGCTGCGTATGCTTAAACCATTGATGTCGGCAAAGCTGTCTTCAATAGTAGCGACCTGCGCAAGACGCACGATCTGATCGCCATTCCGTTTGACGACGATGCCCTGAAATTCTTCTGGTGACTCGATGCGTCCGACCAGACGTATGCTTTCTTCATCCAGCTTGCCGCGAATTTTTCCGACCGGTGCGTTGGTATTCTGATTGCGCAGAGCATTCACGACTTCACCGACAGACACGTTAAATTCGCGCAGTTTTTCAGCACGGAGTAAAACTGATAATTCGCGTTTCAGCGAGCCATTCACAACCACTGTGGCAACACCGGGAACTGCACGGAATTTATCGGCCAGCAGGTCTTCCGCCATCCGCGAAATTTCGGCATGGCTCAGTTTGCTTGATGACAGCGCCATGTTGATAATAGGTTGGGCCGATGGATCCCAGCGTTTGATGACAGGTTCACGCATTTCTGTCGGCATTTTGTAGCGCACCGCAGAAATCACATTGCGCACATCATCACTGGCTTCGATCATGTTCTTTTTAAACACGAATTCAATGTCGAATTCAGCAAAGCCCTCGTTTGCCGACGAATACAGTGCTTTCACACCCTGTACACTTTGCAGCGACTTTTCAAGACGGTTGATAATTTCACGTTCTGCCGTATCTGGTGAAGCGCCGGGATAAGTGATGATCACCGATAAGCCGGGAACTTCGACATCCGGATTCTGATTGACCCGCAATTTGCTGAGTGCCAGCAAACCCAGTGCCATCAGGGCGATGATCATCACGATGGTGGCGATCGGTCGCTTGATACTGAAATCAGATAAAAACATAATCAGTTGCCTCCGCTGGCGATAGTGGTCGATGCCGGCAGATTCGCACCGATAGCCACATCGACTTTTGGTGTTGCTGCCATTTCGATTGCCTGTCCGTCTCTGAAGCTGGAATTCGGGCTACGCATCACGACATCACCCTCAGTCAGCCCGCTGCGCACCTCATAGTGACCAGTGCGCTGATCGCGTTTTCCTATATTCAGATCGACCCGTTTCAGGGCTTTTCCATTGATCCGCCAGGCATAGGATTTATCTCCTGCTTTCACTAATGCGCCTTCCGGTAACGTGAGGGCATTCACTGTCGTGGATTCGATATTGCCTTCGGCGTACAGGCCCGATACGCGCGGCTGATTACTGTCAGCAAATGCCACCAGCACTTCCACCTGACGCGTGACATCGTTCGCCGCCGGGTCAACACGAGTTACCTTGCCGCGGAATTCCTGACCGCCATAACCATTGATGCGGAAGCTGACCGGCTGACCGATTCTGACCTGGGCAATTTTGTCGGCAGAAACACGTCCGGTAAAACGCATACTGGTCGGGTCGATGACTTTGACCAGTTCTTTTCCAATTGCTGCGGTATCGCCTGCAGAGACTTTGCGTTCGCTGACGACACCGTCAAACGGTGCCCGCACGATTGTGCGTTGTAATTGCTGGCGCGCGGTACTTGCACGGGCACGGGACGCGGATAACTCGCTGCGTGCCGCGTTGACTTTGACTTCCGCCTCATCGAGCGCCTGTAACGAGGTCATTCCTGAGGCCCGCAGTGTCTTCAGCCTTTGCAGCGCGCGATCTGCCTGATCCAGTGCGAGCGCTGCGCTGCGCGCATTGTCTTCGGCTGAATTCAGATTTTCCCGGATAGAAGTTTCATCGAGTCTGACCAGTATATCTCCGCGCTTGACGACATCCCCGTTCTCTTTCAGTACCTGAAGCACGATCGTGGACACTTCTGCCCGCAGATCTGCTTTACGTTCAGGCTGAATTGAACCGGTAACGACCGGGCCGGATGCCAGCGCATTGCTTTGCACCTTCATGATGTCTTCCGGAGCGATGATCAGTTTTGGCGCTGCCGCGGTATCCTGTTTATCCGCTTTGCTTGTGGCGCTGCTGGCAGAAGCCGCATTTTTTGGTTTTTCTGCTTCTTTATTGCTGCAAGCGGCGAGCGTTGAGGCAATAGCGAGGACAATAAGTGTTTTTCGTAACATGAGAGGTCTCTTGCGCAAGTGAGAGGGACGGGATGATACTGAACCGGAAGTATTCCGAAGTCGCCGTGCTTGGACAAGAGGCAAGGATTTAAGTTGCCTTTTTTGATGGATGAAATGCTAATTTCAGGGGATGAAATGCATTCAGGGATGAAGCAACGTGAAATACCAGCGATGCATTTGGGACAGACGGGAGGATTTCCAATACGGTGATGCTGTGCCCGGAATGCATGGAATGTCCATACAACAGGCCATTTGTGGCGATCAGTCAGTAAAAAGTCTTTGTGGCTTACTTTTGTAAACGGGCAACCAGCCCTTCGGATGCGTCTTCAATGTAATCCAGCACCAGATCAAAGCCGCTCACGCCGCCATAATATGGGTCGGGCACTTCTTCCGCCTGAGTATGTTGGGCGTAATGCATCAACAGATCCAGCTTATGCTGATAGGGTTCAGGACACGCCGCCTGAAGTAGGGCGAGATTACTTTTATCCATCGCCAGCAGCAGATCGAAGTTGACGAAATCTTCCGCTTTTATCTGGCGCGCCCGCTGCTGTGACAAATCAAAGCCACGTTTGACTGCAAAACCATGTGAGCGCGCATCAGGCGGTTCACCGATGTGATACGCATGTGTCCCGGCGGAATCGATAACTAATTGTTCTGATATTCCCGCCGCTTTCGCTTTGGCGCGAAACACTCCCTCCGCCGTGGGAGAGCGGCAGATATTCCCCATGCAAATGAAGAGAATAGAAGTAACTTTAGGAGGGTTCATCTTAGCGCAACGGCCAATAGCTGCTATTTGTAACGAGCGGGGGAATGATGTTAACACGCTGGGAAAGGGAAAAAGCGGTTCACCGGACGGGCAAATGTCAACGATTTATAAATTTATCTGTTCCTGTGCTGAGGTGGAATGATGTCCCGCGAAATAAATTCCTGAGCATTGCCAGAATGCACAGAAGAAAAAAAATACCGCAAATCACTATGACTTATCGCAGCATGTTTGCTCTCGCCTGCTTATTCGTTACGGTAAATGTATAAGGCCGCGCATAGTACCGTGCCGGTGGCATACAGCCAGCGCGTATCGCTGCCAGTGAGGTAAGGGTAGAGCATCAGCGCAATTCCCAGCCATTTACACTTCGGTTGTTCCATCTTTTTGCCGTAGCGATAGGCTGCAAAGCCGACGATGCCAAAAAGAAGCGCGCCAAAAATATACGCGGGTGTCGGCAACATACTGAATAAAGTTGCCTGTAATTCCTGTTCATCCATCATCTGTTCCTGTGATTGAAAGACGTTTCAAGACATCAGTAAGATTGCGATATTTACCGCAACGCCGGCTGTCCAGACCAGGCTGCGCAGATTGCTCATATTTGCCAGGTATGTCGCGACGTAGATCAGCCGCAGACCGATAAACATCATCGCAAGCGTATCAATACGTCCCTGATCTGCATGCGCTTGCTGCGCGAGAACGACTGCTGCAATAAACAAAGGCAAGGCTTCCCAGCCGTTTTGCTGTGCTGCATTCGCGCGTTGTCGCCAGCCCTGTAACTGCTGTGCCCATACACGTGGTTGCTGGTTGTTATAGCGACCTTCTTCTCGCTTCAGTTTCGCCGACCCCGCCTTTGCCAACCCAACCGTGACGATGGGTAACAGACATGCCGCCAGTACACACCAATTTGCTAAAGTCATTAAATTTCCTCTTTCTGAATTTTGAGATGAGTCACACGTGATGTGCGACAGATAGTAGTCCTGTTTCGGTAAAACGTCACAGCGTGCAGCATAAGATGAACCCAGTAAGAGCATGCATTGAAAAAAGGAAATAAATTCCCGTTAATTTGACGAGGTAACAATTCGCTACAATTCTGCGGCAAATATCGTGTCAACAAAAATCAAGCGGGCTGCGTTCTTGGCTTACGTAGATTGACTACGCAAAATAAACTCAACGAAAGAACAGGACCTATCATGAAACAAGTTATCGCCGCTATCATCGCAACTACTTTCGCAATGGGTACAGCGTTCGCCCAGACACCTGCAGCCCCAGCTGCTCCTGCCAAAGCAAGTGCGCCAGCCGCCGCTGTAAAAGCCGAAGCGAAAGCCGAAACAAAAGTAGCGCCGCCAGCCGCCGCGGTTGCAGAAGCAAAACCTGCCAGCGCAGCAGCAGAAACAAAAGCGTCAGTACCATCGGCAGAAAAAAAATCTAAGCATGTAAAACACATGAAAAAAGAAGCGAACACAGAAGTCAAAGCAGATGCAAAAGCAGAAGTAAAAACAGATACAACAAAGACGACACCAGCAAAATAATGGTTTGATTTTGTTGCCTCTGAATTGAGGTAAAAGACCGGCGTAACATCATTGATGTGCGCCGGTTTTTTTATACACGATAAAAAATTACTGCATTCTTCGTAGCTGAAAAACAGATATAAAAAATACGGGAAAATAAAAAAATAAATACATCAATTTTTTTCAAAAACATGTCAACACAATGTAGCAAGGCCGCGTTATTAGCTTACGTAGATTGACTACGCAAAATAAACTCAACGAAAGAACAGGACCTATCATGAAACAAGTTATCGCCGCTATCATCGCAACTACTTTCGCAATGGGTACAGCGTTCGCCCAGACACCTGCAGCCCCAGCTGCTTCTGCCAAAGCAAGTGCACCAGCTGCTGCAGTAAAAGCCGAAGCGAAAGCGGAAACAAAAGTGGCACCACCAGCGCCGGTAGTAGAAGCAAAATCAGCCAGTGCAACCGCAGAGAAAAAAGTAAAGCATGTAAAACATGCGAAAAAAGAAGCGAAGGCAGAAGCCAAAGCCGATGCAAAATCAGAAGTGAAAACTGAAGTCAAAGCAGACGCAGCGAAGACAGCTCCAGCTAAATAATTCAGCTCAAAAAAACGGCGCATATCAGATGATATGCGCCGTTTTTTTTTGATCAAAGCATCCGTGATACGTAATCATCATCGTGATGAAAAAATACATAATTCAAAGCAGAAATTTTCTGATCTGTATTCATAAAAATTTTTTCTTTTTTGATTCGAATTCATTCTCAAAGCAATCCGATTTTTTGCAGTGAATTTTTCAGTTCTTTTATATTTCCCTGTTCCGGCCAGCCGGTAACCTTGCTGCTGAGTTTTCCATTTTTAAAAAAATAAAAAGTCGGCGTTCCCCAATGGTCAATGTCTTTCCATTCCTGTCCTTGATAAACCATGGTCATTTGAAAGTTGGGAAAAGAACGATTCCACTTCTGGATGTCGTGAAAGTAACTGTGGCGCATTTGCGGAACCAGCCATTTTCCATACTTACGAAACACCGTCATCAAGGCGGGATCTTGCGAAATATCGCGTACCGCATTTCTGGAAAAAGGACATCCGGGGCTGGACACCACAATAATTTTTGCGCCCTGATTGATGTCAACATTTCTTCGTAATAAAGATAAACTGTTTGCTTCAATCAGCCATTCCGTTGGCATCTGAGCGGATAAATCAGGCGCTTCCCGATGTGCAGGCAAGGCGTCATTCACTGATAGTTTGTGCTGTGCCAAAAGTGCGTCTGCCTCTTTCAACATTCTGACCTGCAAGAGCGCGAAATATAACTTTGTATAGTGTTCTTCAGTGATCAGTTTGCGTTCTTCTAACACCTCGGAAATACGCTGCAGATATTCTGCATATTTCGTTTCAGCAGTATAAAAAGCGGTCATGTCTGCCGCGCGAAAGAGAATTTTTAAATCAGATGGCGTGGTTAATTTGATTTTTTTTGCATCCAGAAACGGAAGCATAAGGCGATCGAAAGCATTTGCCATTGCGATTGCTTTAGTCGATGTTGTTTCAGTCGCGGCGTTTGCAATGTTATCCAGCTCGGCGGATTGCTGTTCCAGCGTTTGCGAAAACGCACCACTCGCACTGAGTATCGCCACTAAAAATATGAGCATCAGCTTGTATAGGAATGAAAACAAATATGGCGTCATAAAATATTGGAAGAAAATTACTCAATGGTGAAAAGGGAATGCCAGAAAATGATCCGGCAACGATACTCAGATTTGAGTCTGAGTCTGAGTTTGCGCAGCGTAGTGATCAACAGATTTATCCTGGTTGACTAAAGAATATCTGACACGAATGAATTTGTTAACTTTAATTCTCTTTTTTGGTCGAGCCTGTATCACAAAATTCTTCTTACAGATCGAAAACGAAATAAACGCGTATATCGTGGTTTCTTGCGCACGGGGATGCGGTCAAGATGTGGTTAAATGTGAGTTCAATATTTATCGCCACTGACCGACTTCAATGTATGAAGAAACAAGTGTTTTGCTTACTTGGATTGTTTTGCGCATGGCAAGCATCTGCAACGGATTTACGCGTAGCGATATGGGAAAGTGCTGCGCCATATAACGTGAAAACTGAAAGCGGCTGGAAAGGGCCATGTGTTGACGTTTATCGTGCGATAGAGGCGATTGATCCGCAGTTGCATTTTGTGCTGGATGACGATCCTATGCCGATTCGCCGTATCGAATATGAGCTCAGTGCAGGGCGGCGTGACATTATCTGTGGCGCCAGAAAGAATGCATCGCGTGAAGCTGCTGGTATGCAGTTTCTGAAACAGGGTTTGCATACGACGGGCTATCGGCTGGCAGTCAGGGCCGGTGATGTTGTTGTCGTGAATAACTGGGATGATGTGAAAAAACTGGGCAAGGCCGGCAAAGTGCTGATCATGCAAGGGCATGCCGAGGTCGAACGCTTGCAGCAGTTAGGCGTGATCCTCGATAGCGGTACACCGACAGCAGAACAGAATCTGATCAAACTGGAAGCGGGTCGTGGCCGATTTTTTTATCACCGCGATTCTTTTTTTAAGAGCGGTGCCTACTCACCGAAAAATCATCCGAATATCCGATTGCTACCAGTCATACTTGACCCCAGCCCGGCGTATATTGCGGGTGGAAAAATGGTTCCCAAAGAAGTGATGGCACAGATCGATAATGCCGTCAGCAAGCTTGTGCGTAACGGTGAATTAAACCGCATCATCAAAGCAAATGCTCTCGATTAAATTTCATTCGCAAACTTGCTGAACGCTTTATCCTGCGCCGATTTTTTCAACGCTCTCCCATATAAATCACACGTGGGCAGGGCGATTGTGGTGATTTCTGCGGGCACCAGAATGACACTGTGATCGACCAGCGACGACAAGAAATTTCAACCAGATCCGCTGTGTCGCCCATGCCCATATTGCAGGTCGATTGCAGTGCTGCATCGAGCGATTTCGCCTGAAAATATCCGTAGGTGCTGATGGTTTGTATTGCTTCCGTTGCGCGTTGCGGTGGCACTGTTCCTGGTCGCACAATCAGCTTGCGCTGCTTCAACGGCACGATTGTTTCCACCTCTGCCGCGCCACAACTCCATTGTTTGCCGTCGCGCCCGCATTGGGCAACGTAATATAAAGGCTGGGTCTTGAGTTGCGCATGCGGACGGCATTTCACATCGGCGTAATTTGCCTTGTCCGCCTGAGCGCTGAAAGCGCGCGCATCAATCTCTGCAACGCCGACACCGAATGGATCGCCACAGACCAGTTTCTCTAACAACAGATGTTCGTTGCGACTGAGCCTGACAGGAAACGTTTGTTCATCTGCATTTGCATAGGCAGTGGCGGTCAGCGTTGTGACCAATGCCAGGAAAAATAATGGCATCAGTCGATGCCAGCCTGCTGTGTTCATGCGCTTTGTGGCGCGAAAATGGCCTGACCAGCGCATGAATACAGGGACTTTTTCATTTGAGTTGCAGTAATGATAGAGACAGACGCCACCGTCAGAGTCGCGTCTGAGCAGCCGGTATCAGCGATAAAACGGCTCGACCTGACCTTTGACTTTGATCATCAGCGGATTGCCTTTACGGTCACGCGCCTTGCCCGCTGGCACGCTGATCCAGCCTTCGCTGATGCAATATTCTTCGACGTCCAGACGCTCTTTACCGTTGAGCTTAATGCCCACTTCGTGTTCAAACACGGCGGCGACGTAGTAAGGGCTGCGCGGATCAACCGACAGGCGATCCGGTAATGGGGGGAGTTGTGTAGTATCGTTCATAGGCCGAATTATCCACCAGATGCGCAGTCTGTTCAATGCCGCTGTCGATTTTGCTGACAGCAGCGGATATTTCGCGCCAGCTTTATCGTGTCATCAGACCTGGGGCGTTGATGTTGCCGCTACCGCCAATGCGCGCAAACGCTGATGGAACTCGTCGTCCCAGTCCACTTTTAATTGCTGTTTGGCGCGCAGATAATGTTCGCTGAACACATCCAGATACGCTTCCAGCGTTTGCGCTGCGAATACATCGCCCGCCAGTTGCAGACATAAACCGGCGACTTCCGATGTGCACAAATGTTCATCGCGGCGCGAGCGGCGCAAACGGTAGCGCGATAATTGTTCCGGCAACAGACTCAGCACAGGAAACTGTTCCAGATACGGGCTTTTTTTGAATATCTTGCGGGCTTCCGGCCAGGTCGCATCGAGCAAAATGAACAGCGGTCGTTTCTTTGTGATTGCGGCTGCGGGTTCGCTGGAATCCGCAAGGTTCTGTTCCGGCAGTAATTGCGTGATCACACGCTCCGGTGCGACAAATTCACCGGGAAACACCACATACGGTTGCCATTGCGGATCTGCCAGCACTGCCAGCAAAGCCGGATCAACCTCCGTGCGAGCCCAGCCAAATGCCATCGTATCGGGCACCACGTCGGCGATCAGCCAACCCGTGTTGCTGGGCTTGAGCGCTTCATGTTCCGCCATGATCAGACACACACCGGCCCGCGTCGGCACCACAGGACGCAGCGCGCAGATACAATGGCTGAGTATCAGGCGGCAGCCGCCGCAACGTTCGCCATGCGGCCCGCCGCGCGCCAGAAACGGTCGCGTGCTGCGTGCCAGACGGGCAGTACGTAAGCGGGAAACAGCATGCGGTGGGTGAGTGGTATTCATCAGGGAAACTCAGGTGCGACAGACGATTGCCGCTCATTCATCATTCAGACAGGGCGCGTATCTTGGCATGACCGACGTGACATTGCAAACCCCGCATTAAATGGACTTCTGCCGGGTGATGCTGCCAACAGCCAATATCTATGTGGGGATACAGGGGTATGCCTTGGAAACCCGCATGAACACTAGGGGGTGTTTTCAGCAAATTGGCTGAAAAAGCCTTTTGCCAATAAAAAAAACGCCACGTAAGCCATATCGTTACGTGACGTTCTTTATTTTTCAAACCAGCTGTTGCGTTGGTCAGGCTCAGATCAGCGACAGACGCCGGTGCTTACATGCCCAACGAACGTAACAGTTCATCGCTTTCGTCATCCACCACCGGTGCGGCGGCGGCTGGCGCTGCTTTGCTCAGATCGGCTTGTTCCATATCCAGCAAGGCATCCGGATCAATGATTTCGCTGGAATCAAAATCATGCAATTTAATGAATTCCGTGCGATCAATCGCGAGTTCGAGATAGAAAATATTATTGTTTTCAGTGAAAAATGACACGCGACGGATTTCTGGGCGATCCAGCGGCGTATCCACACTCAGCATCACCTGCTTATTCAGCACCAGCATTTTGGGCTGATTCTGGGTGATGTTGGTTTGCAGTTCCCGGCGTATCTTGCCAGTAAAATCACCGACGATCTGATTCATCAGTTCGCCCAGTATATTTGCCACCTCATCCGAGCTGAACGACGAGGCCAGTTCCGATTTCGGCATGCCCATGCTGAGCATGTATTTTTCGTAAATTTCCAACGCGGCGTTGCCTGCAAAATTCAGCACCACCAAACCGGAAAATCCACCGTCAAATAAGACGAAGCAACCAATATCCGGCTTCAGACCGATTTTGGTAATTCTTTGCACCATCGCAGAGTAATGAATCTTGCTTTGCGTCGCTACGTTCAGTACTCGTGTGACCGAATTGCATAAACTGGTCAACAGATCTTCTGTTCCGTAGACAACTCTTTTTTCTTCGTTACTCATGACCAACTCCTGAATTAGGTTTCTTGAAATGATTGTTATCTATTGTTATTTTGTCCGCGCAGTGGCCGATGCGCTATGACCAACACGTTGCCTGACACATTCGCAGACACATCGTTTCGCCCAGCGCCGGGAGTAATGTCGTGCCGTCGCGCTTCGCTGGTAAATACCACACGAAACAGGGCGATACGGCTAAGCAGGTTTGCCATCGGTTCTCGCAAGTATGTTTGCGGTGACAGGGCGAAGCCAGACATGATTTTCTCCTCTGCGTGGCAGTGTTACCGGGAACTCAGCGCAGCGTCAATCGCCGCACGCAGAACACTTGTACCATGGAAATAGATAAGAATATTCAATGGTACACGCTGCGTCCAGATGTTTCACGTTTTCTGTGCGATTTGGGGCAGGCAAACGCCTGTAAAGGCAGGCGGTTTTATCGGATTCCCCAGTTTCTGCACGTTTTCTTAGCTTCATGATACAAAATGAAGCAAAACATGCCTACAAATAACGCCACAATGGCGGCTCACTTACAAACCCGGTTGCTGATAAAAGTAGCATCTCGCGCTTCTTTCAGGCGCAATCGCTGCGTCTTTGTTATCACTTGAAACGGATACGCCGTGAAAGTCAGCCGGATGGATTGTTGAAACGTTAAGCTCAAACAGTGGCAATGGCCTGCCACTCGCTCCGGCATGCGGGGAACCAAGCAACAGCATGCTGGTCTACCAAATGACAAAGCGACCAACGACATGTCTGCTTTGCCAAATTAAATCAATCTGAGAGTGAGACTATGAAAAAATTCCTGCATATCCTGAGCCTGGTCGCCATCGTTGCCAGTTTAAGCGCCTGTATTTCCGTCAGCGAAAACACAGTCGAAGCTGGCAAACAAATCAGCGTGATGTCGCAACAAGCCGTTGCTACTTGTGGTCAGGGTAATGTCGATAAAGTGACTACGACCAGTTTTACCTGCAAACAGAACAGCCGTTAAGCACTACGCTGACGCATAAAAAAACAGCCGGTGTTGATACCGGCTGTTTTTTTTGAAGCGGAAAAAGAGGCGGCAAAAAATCGCACGAAAATCTGAGTCTGCGTTCAATGTCTGAGATTCCATGCGCCTACTGGCAGCATTTCATCCTGCAGACCTGATCAATACACAGTCTTGCTGATGTCATTCGACTGGTTGTCGCACTCTTTGTCTGTCACTGCTGATTTATTGAGCAAATTTCGCGTAATACGCCTGCACCGCAGGCAAAGTAGCGATACGTTGATTATGCGCATTCAGCGCCGGTGCGACTTGCGCTACCAGATCGGTCGGCACATGATCCAGACGACCGGCATTCAAATTACGGATATCCACAAACACCTTCAGATCGGCGATCGTCAGGCGGCCATCAGCAAAATATTCGCCGCCTTGCGCCAGCAAACGCTGCTCCAGCCAGCGCAGATAAACCGGCATCGAACCATTCACCAAGGCCAGACGCGCTGCCTTTTGCTCTTCATCCGTCATACGATAAGTCGGGCCCATCCTGATACCCGCTTCTTCCACCACAAAGCTCACCTCGTCGCAGTACAAAGCCTGCAACGCATCTTGCGGATACAGACCCGCCAGCTTGCCCGCATACCGCAGGATCGCATCACACTGCGTCAGCTGCACACCGTCCACCTCTAACACAGGCACCTGCCCGAACGGCGTCGCTTTGCGCACGTCGGCAAATTCAGGATAGCTGAAACGATGATCCTCAAACGCCACCCCACCCAGCGCGAACGCCAGCCGCACGGGCTCACCACGTCCACCATGAAAATCGAAATAGGTCAGTTTAAGTTGAGGCATGTTGTCTCCTGAAAGCGAATAAAAGCGGAACTAAAAAATTGGCTGCTTTGGGCGCGTGACGAACCCAAAACCCGCGCCATCATAGCAGGGTCAGCAAGGGGTGGCAGAATGCCGGATTTTATGTGTGTGCATCTGACTCGCTTGAAACAGCATGTCGATATTGATGCTGCCAGACATACTAATTCAGTCAGAATGAAATAATGTGACTCATCGTCCGTAGACCATCGCATATTGAAGATCTAAACTCAAACAAACAACCAGATTAACTATCCATTTGTTGGAGAATAGAATGACCGGATATATTGAGGAAGTGATTGACGACATGGTTATATGGATAGAGCCTGATCCAGACCATTTTCGGGGTGGGTATAAGTTCAGCGCCAACAGCAGCGAATTCGAGATCAATCAATTTCTTGCCAATTGCAATCTGTGTAAAGCTGTCATTAGCAAACCATCATGAACGTTTTTGCACAAAATTCAACTCCAAACCAGATCAAAACACCTGACACAGCGACACCAATTTCAATTAAGAAAAAATAATTAGTTCACGTCTGGCGAGACCTACGCAGAATGAGTACACAATGCAAAGCAAATGACATCACAACAGCTGTATAGAAAAAGAAATCCATACTAATCGGCCAATAGTAATTTGAAATATTGAATATTGCGAAAAATTTCATGAAGGTTTTCTGGCATCAACCTAGACAGTAACTTCAGAGGAGGCTTGTTTGCCCCCATCTATCTGACTCAGAAAATGCACTCAGTATTTGATCTGTCATAGCCCGTGATTTCAACGCCTGTTTATCCTCAATTGGTGCACCAGATCGATCGATAATTTCGATTGCCTTTAGAAATATGGCGTTGCATTTATACTCATTGTTCATTTTTTCAATTATTGGATCACAATATTTTTCGGTTTTCTTTTGGCTATTGAATGGTGGAATCTGATCGCTCGACGCAATCATTGGAATAAGCATCGTTATGTAGAATCTCACTTTTCGATATTTTTTATCGATTACTCCAGAACTAAAAAGAGAATCGAGCCTGTAATAAACAAGTCCAGCTAAGTAGTATGGTGAATATTGGTGATCTGCTTCAAAGATATTCGATCCGGCGTTACCCATAGTTTTGACAAGCGTCCCTAAGTAAGTAGTTACCATGTGCGGATTTTTCTTGAACATTGAAGAGAATGCTTTAATTTGGATCGGTATAGTAATAATTTTGCGTTTCAATACATTCTTATCTGAGCTGAACTCTTTAGCTCGCCGTTCGTAGTAAAGTTTGCCCGGACCAACTATCGAGGAATAATAATGCTGTAGATTGCGATGAAAATCAGACATTGCTGCCAATTGCTCTTTTTTGATTGTTGTCTGATTATTTGTAGAGACTGTTATTTTTGATTTTACTTCTTCGTCACTTGTGACAATCAATCGTATTGGGATACTGATATTTTCAATTGCTCGATTGTTTCTGTTTTGATAAAGAACATTACTTGTTTGGCAGCCATTCACAATTTGATAGTCAGACAAAGTTAAAACGTTGCCAGAAATTTTAATTGCATTTGCAACGACAGTGATTCCGTTATTTAGAACACTAAACAATTCTGGATTTTGACTTTGTAATGTATCCGCTATGTTTGCATTCACTGGATTTGTCAGGCTCTGAAAGTCCCGAACATTATCATCAAAAATACTTTGGATATTGTCGTTATCGTCAACTAACAATTTTTTGAATTCAGTAAATGGAAGAACACCATAAAACGATTGGTCGATTCCTTCGATCTCTGGAAGAGTGACTTTATTTGAGAAGACAAATTTTGAAGTAATCGGGTTTTTTGTTTTCCTATATAGTTTTCCAATCTCATTCGCTCCCAAAATCGTTACCTCGATTTTTTCGAACAAATTGTAACTTTTCAGTTCATTCTTCGACGATTCAACCACCGCGGAAATATTTTGATCTTCATTGACAACGCCAGTGGTCACGAAAAAGGTTTTGCAAATAGGATTACTCTTAAATTCAGACGCCCTTTCAATTAAATATTCTGATATTTCAGCAGCTCGAACAACATCACTATTCCTCGCTAATTTAGGATCTTCGGAGAAAAAATCGTTCACTCCAAAATAAAATGCATGCATTTCTTTTGTATCAAAGCTTGAAGAAGTCTTTGCCTGGATAAAAATATATGTCACATCTAGAAATCCATTTGATTCAAATAGACTATCTATTTCATCTGTGTCTTCTACTAAATGGCCGTTTACGATTATTGCCAAACCATCGATCCCAGTGTCACTGCCTGAGCCGATGGAAATTGATTTCACATCAAACGTTTTGTTATATTCATTGGCAAAAATCGTGTAGTTACAGAATAATTCAAAATCGGTCGATTCATCTTGTCCAGATATTTCTTGGGACTCTAAAAAATCATCTATCAATCTTTTTGTAATACGGTCCATTTTCATTGCCTCTTCAAATTTTCGTTTATGCTTTATGAATGATGCTTGCTTCGCTACAAATGCGCTCAACTTACCAACCGATACCTAAGACAGTCTAATTTTTTCTCAAAGTATGCTGGGACAAAAAAAAGCCCACTAGATAACAGCAGGCTTCAATTTTCTACAGATTTAATTGACTTCAAACGTCAATATTCCCCGCCCTTAACGCATTGCTTTCAATGAAAGCACGGCGGGGTTCTACGTCGTCGCCCATCAATGTCGTAAAGATCTGGTCGGCGGCGATCGCGTCTTCGATTTGCACTTTGAGTAAGCGGCGCACGGTTGGGTCCATGGTGGTTTCCCAGAGTTGGCTTGGGTTCATTTCGCCCAGACCTTTGTAGCGCTGTTTGGAGACGCCGCGTTCGGCTTCTTCGCGCAGCCACAGCATGGCGTGGTGGAAATCCTGCACAGCGATTTCCTTGACGCGTTCGCCTTCACCACGGCGGATGAACGCGCCTTCGCCTAACAAGCCTTTAAATGTGGCTGCCGCGTTTTCCAATACTTTGTAATCGGCGCTGACAACGAAATCAGATTCGATATTGCTGACTTTGATATTGCCGTGATGCATGCGTTCTACACGCAGGGTGCGGGTGCCATTGACATCATCGTTGATGGCGATGACTTTGATTGCCGGGTCATTGATGGTGTTGGTCATTTGCTGAGCAGTTTGTTCGGTACTTTCTGCGCTCTCAAAATTCAGGGTGACACCAGTCATGATCGCTGTCAGTGCGGCGCGGTCTATCAGGCGCGTCAGGCGCGTCATGATGGCATTGGCCAGATTGTATTGACGTACCAATTCGGCCAGTGCGTCGCCAGTGATAGGCGCTGCGCCTGTGCTTGGTATCAGCGATGCGTTGGTCAGTGCCACGGTCATCATGTATTGCGCTTCTTCGGCATCATCTTTGAGGTAGCGTTCATCGCGACCCGCTTTGACTTTGTAGAGTGGTGGTTGCGCGATGTAGATGTGGCCACGTTCGACCAGTTGCGGCATCTGGCGATAGAACAGGGTCAGCAGCAGGGTGCGGATGTGGGCACCGTCAACGTCGGCATCGGTCATGATGATGATGCGGTGATAGCGTAATTTATCGGCGTTGAATTCGTCAGGGCCGATGGATGTGCCGAGGGTGGCGATCAGGGTGGTGATCTGTTCGCTCGACAGCATTTTTTCAAAGCGGGCTTTTTCTACGTTCAGCACTTTACCGCGCAATGGCAAAATCGCCTGGAATTTACGATCACGGCCTTGCTTCGCAGAGCCACCCGCAGAGTCACCTTCGACGATGTACAGTTCGCACAGGGCAGGGTCTTTTTCCTGGCAGTCGGCGAGTTTGGAAGATAAGCCTAAACCATCCATCACACCTTTACGGCGGGTCAGTTCGCGGGCTTTGCGGGCGGCTTCGCGGGCGCGCGATGCTTCAACGATTTTGCCGCAAATAATTTTGGCATCGTTTGGTTTTTCAGCCAGATAATCCGTCAATGTTTTTGTGACGATTTCTTCGACAGGGCCGCGCACTTCTGAAGATACCAGCTTATCTTTTGTCTGCGAGCTGAATTTTGGTTCAGGTACCTTGACGGACAAGACGCAGGTTAAGCCTTCGCGCATATCGTCACCGGTGACTTCAACTTTGGCTTTCTTTGCGTATTCGTGTTCGTCGATATATTTATTGATCACGCGCGTCATCGCTGCACGCAAACCGGTCAGATGCGTTCCGCCGTCGCGTTGCGGAATATTATTGGTGAAACACAGCACTTGTTCGTTGTAGGCATCGTTCCATTGCATGGAAACGTCCACGGTAATGTTGGTGCCCTGATCCGACATTTTTTCACCAGTTGCCTGGAAAATGGTCGGATGCAAAACTGATTTATTTTTGTTGATGTATTCAACGAAACCACGGGTGCCACCTTCAAAAGCAAATAATTCTTCTTTGCCGGTGCGGTGATCATTCAGTTTGATGCGCACGCCATTGTTCAGGAATGAAAGTTCGCGGATACGTTTTGCGAGGATCTCGTAATGAAATTCAACATGCGTGAAGATTTCTTCATCAGCCCAGAAATGGACTTCGGTGCCGCGTTTGTCAGTGTCACCAATGACTTTGATCGGGGAAGTGAGAACGCCATCAACCGTTTCAAGTTCACGGTTTTGCGGAACACCACGCACAAATTCCATGGTGTGAACTTTGCCATCGCGGCGTATCGTCAGTTTCAGTAATTTGGACAAGCCATTCACGCAGGAAACACCAACACCGTGCAAACCGCCGGATACTTTGTAGGAGTTCTGATCGAATTTACCACCCGCATGCAATTCGGTCATGACGATTTCGGCGGCGCTGCGTTTCGGCTCGTGCTTATCGTCCCATTTGATGCCGGTTGGAATGCCGCGACCGTTATCGGTAATGGAGATGGAGTTATCGGTATGAATTGCAACGTTGATCTCGGTACAGTGTCCTGCCAGAGATTCGTCAATCGAGTTATCTAAAACTTCGAATACCAGATGATGCAAGCCGGTGCCATCCGATGTATCGCCAATGTACATGCCGGGGCGCTTACGCACGGCTTCCAGGCCTTCCAGAATCTGGATGGAGGATGCGCCGTATTGCGCTGAACTGGCGGCTTGGGCTGGAGTATTGTCTTGGTTGTTATCGGACATGGCTACCTTCTGTTGTGTTTACTGCGTGTTCAAGGGTGTTAACTCCCTCTTGCGTAGGTGTAAGAGGGCGGGGTGAAGGCGGAGCGAAACGCGGATCAGCGAGACTACGCAGGATGCGGCGTGATGACGGTGCTTTCATCCCCAACCCTTCTTCTGCGGACAGAAGAAGGGGCAGAGCAAATCAGATTCGCATTGGCATCACGACGTATTTAAAGTCGGTGTTGTCAGGAATGGTGATCAGTGCAGATGAATTTGAATCGCCCAAAGCAATGTTGACTTGCTCGCACTTCAGGTTATTCAATACATCCAGCAGATAACTGACATTGAAACCGATATCGACGTTATCACCACCGTAGTCGATTTCAATTTCTTCCATCGCTTCTTCCTGATCGGCATTGGTCGACAAGATTTGCATGCTGCCAGGTGTGATAACGCAGCGCACGCCTTTAAACTTGTCGCTGGTCATGATCGCGGCGCGTTGTAAAGAGCGCAGCAATTGTTCGCGACCCAGTGTGAAATTGTTTTTGTAACCTTTAGGAATCACGCGGTTGAAGTCTGGGAATTTGCCTTCGACCAGTTTGGAAATCAATTCGATATCAGCAAATGTCAGTTTGACCTGGTTATTCGCGATGTCGATTTGCACAGGATCATCTTTGTCTTCCAGCAAGCGCTGCAATTCAATGATGGTTTTGCGCGGAATGATGACTTCGTGGCGTGGAAATTCTTGTTCGACTTCGACCTGGCAATACGCCAGACGGTGACCATCAGTGGCAACAGCGATGACGTTCTTGCCATCGACCACCAGCAACAGGCCATTCAGGTAATAACGGATATCTTGTTGCGCCATGGAGAAATGCACCATGTTGAACAAGTGTTTCAGGGTTTTTTGTGGCAGGTTTACGCTGGCATTGAAGTGCTCAGCCTGCGCTACTGTAGGAAACTCTTCTGCTGCCAGCGTCTGCAACGAGAAACGGGATTTACCCGATTGCACGCTCATGCGCTTGTTATCCAGTTTTAATACAACATCATTGTCATCCGGCAGGGCGCGCAAGATGTCCAGCAATTTACGCGCAGCGACTGTGGTGGCAACGTTCTCGCCGCCAGAGCCGATTTCTGCTTTGGTAGTGATCTGCACCTCGATGTCCGTCGAGAGGAACGACACTTGTTCGCCATCTTTGCGAATGAGGATATTGGCCAAAATCGGCAATGTGTGCCGACGCTCGACAATACCACTCACAATTTGCAAAGGCCGGAGCAGGGTATCCCGGTGGGTTTTAACCAATTGCATTTGAATATCCTCACTTATGTTGTTGATAAGGGACCTGATTTGTGGGCGCCTCAGTTAAGTTCACTGGCAGTCGCATCTCGCACGTTGCTGCCTCTTGTTTTGCGATCTGCTTTCTGTCCGTGACTTTATCTGCTTCGTCTCTTATTACTTTTTTATGTACTGCCTGACTACTTAAAAACTCACGCCTGACCCGAAAAGTGGGCGAGGCCTTTATACTTTGATTGCTGCTGTCACTTCTGCATCATGATGGTTCGGTTATTTTAGCCCGACCAGACTTTCAAGCTTCAGCGATCAACCCTTGAGCGTTTGTTCCAACACATGCAGCTCGTGGTTACACTCAGGGTTTTTCGCGCGATCAGCCGTAATCTTGCGTACCGCATGCAAGACTGTGGTGTGATCGCGTCCGCCAAATAATTCACCAATCTCAGGCAAACTCTTTTGCGTCAGTTCTTTTGCCAGATACATCGCAATCTGGCGCGGTCTGGCGATATTGGCCGGACGTTTTTTAGAATACATATCGGCGACTTTGATATTGAAAAAGTCAGCCACGGTTTTCTGGATGTTTTCTACCGATATCTGGCGGTTCTGCACCGACAACAAATCTTTCAGCGCTTCTTTCACAACATCGATCGTGATTTCTTTGCCATGGAAGCGGGAGTAAGCAAGAATTTTGCGCAGTGCGCCTTCCAGCTCGCGCACATTTGAACGCAGATGTTTGGCGACGAAAAACGCGACGTCGTCTGAAAAATGTACGCCTTCGGAATGCGCTTTTTTGAGCAGAATCGCCACCCGCATTTCCAGCTCCGGTGGTTCAATCGCAACTGTCAAACCAGAGTCAAAACGCGAAATCAGGCGGTCATCCATCCCGGTGATTTCTTTTGGATAAGTATCACTGGTGATGATGATCTGTTTTTTCGCGGCGATCAGTGCTTCAAACGCATAGAAAAACTCTTCCTGCGTACGGCTTTTACCGCCAAAGAATTGAATATCATCGATCAGCAGCAGATCAAGCGAATGGTAATAACGTTTGAATTCATCAAAACCCTTGCGCTGATATGCCGTGACAACGTCGCGTACATATTGCTCAGCGTGGATGTAACGGATTTTCGCGTTCGGGTTGTCCACCAGAATCTGGTTACCTATCGCATGAATCAAATGCGTCTTACCGAGCCCGACGCCGCCATACAGAAACAGCGGGTTGTAAGATACGCCCGGATTATTCGCCACCTGTATCGCTGCGGCGCGTGCCAATTGATTCGCCTTACCTGTTACGAAGCTGTCGAAAGTCAGTTCGACATTGATGCGGCTCAGGTCGCGCCGTGGTGATGCTTCTGGCGCAGCCACAGCTTCCTGGACAATTTCGACATTAGCCGTGGAATGATCACCATCGCTGCCGTTGCCGCGAGGGGCGGGTGCAGCTAGCTTTTTGCCGCCACGCGGATCAAGTACAAACTGTACTTCTACTTCATCATCCCAATATTGATTGGCTAATTCTGAAATGCGGTTAGCGAACTGGGCTTTGACCCAGTCGAGTTTAAAACGGTTGGGCGCAGCAATGCGCAGCTTGCCTTCTTCGAAGTCGAGCGGTACGAGAGGTTTGATCCAGGCGCTGTATTGTTGCGGTGGAAGCTCTTGCTCAAGTTGGGACGAACAGGCTTGCCAGAAATTTTCCATGTATGACTTTAATGTATTAAATGCAAATGCGCGGTGCCGAATCTATGAAGCGATTGCGAAATCAGTCTGCCATCCGGAAGCCGGAACGGCGCTTGTAGTTGAGTGAACACAGACGAATTTCGCAACAGTTTCCTTTACCCTTTTTGAACTCATTGTATCTGAGTCAGATCAAAAAAGTTGCCTTAAAGGCATAAACCGGTGCCGCGCTAATCCTCTATTTTAACCGCGACTGCAAGAGTTATCCACAGCCTTGAGATTAAATTTATTCTTCCCTATGCACGACCGTACGTAAACGGGCTTTGATTAAATTTTGTGCTAAGTGATTGACACGTAAGCTAAAAATGGTGTCTAATTCAGGGTTCCCTACCCTCTTTTATTGGATGGTGCATCGTTTTTACGACATGCAACAAGCCATGAGCAGCGGTTTTGGGGCAGTAAAGGTGAAAAGCCTGACGTCAATTAAACGCAAGCCTTTACCCGTAATTCCGATTTTTTTTATTGCTCAAATAGCGAGACCAACATGAAACGTACTTACCAACCTTCCGTCGTTCGCCGCAAGCGCACCCACGGTTTCCGCGCACGTATGGCAACCCGCGGTGGCCGCGCTGTTCTGAACGCACGCCGTGCCAAAGGCCGTAAACGCCTGGCAGCTTGATTTTAAATTGTTGGTCTGCGGCAGCTCTGGCTGAAATCGCATGATCAATCATTTAACTGACCCAGTTCAGGCAGATGCAGGCGGTGCAGATTTTGCCCGCGTTCGTCGCATCGTTAAAACGGATGAGTTTTCATCCGTTTTTCGTTTGCGCCCCGTACAAAAAACGCCGCATTTTGTGCTGTATGCCAGAACCAATGATTTGCCGCACGCTCGTCTGGGTGTTGTTGCTGCCAAGCGCTTTGCGCCACGGGCGGTAACACGCAACACGATCAAGCGCGTCACGCGTGAGATCTTCCGGTGCTCAGCGTTGCAAAACGTGGATTGTATTGTGCGCTTATCCAGACCAGTGAACAGCAAAGACGGTCCTGCGACAACTGCCCAGCTCAAACGTGAGCTGCGGGCGGAAATCGTGCGTCTGTTCGCTGCGCCTGCTTGTAAGGCTGGCTGACATGAAAACACTGCTGCTCCTGTTGCTACGCTTTTATAAGTATGCAATCAGTCCTATGCTGGGGCAGAATTGTCGTTTTTACCCCAGTTGTTCTGAATATGCAGCAGAGGCGATTCAGCTGCACGGTGCCGTTAAGGGAAGTTATTTAGCCGGCAAACGCCTGTGCAAATGTCATCCCTGGCATCCTGGTGGCGTGGATAATGTTCCACCTGCCGGTGAAAAAAATAAGACCGTCCCCACATCCGACAAGTGTTGCCACGATCATACTGGCGACACTGGTCATTCCTCACACCTTTCCTGACATACACAAATGGATATCAAACGTACCGTCCTGTGGGTTATTTTCTCTATGTCGCTGTTGCTCCTGTGGGACAACTGGATGCGCCACAATGGCAAATCGTCCATGTTTTTTCCTTCCGCGACCACGCAGCAAAGTAAAAATACCAATGCTCCGGCTTCTGCCTCCGCTGTGGCCGCACCAACACCGGCAGTCAGTGCAAATGGCGCTCCGGTCTCTGCGAATAACCCTGCCGTTGCTCCTGTCAAGAGCGAGATCATCACGATCACGACTGACGTGATGAAAGCCGATATCGACACGCTGGGTGGTGAGGTTCGACGTCTTGAATTGTTGAAATACAAAGAAGACGCCAAACACGAGCATTTCTACACGCCGTTTCTGGAAGCCGTTGGCTTGAAAGAAAAGACAGAAAATCACAAAAATGTTGTTCTGTTTGATGCTGGCGAAAAACGAATTTATCTGGCACAGACTGGCCTGATCAACGGTGCGTTTCCTAACCATAAATCTGTGTTTGTTGCGAAACCAGGCAAACGTACGCTGGATGCAGATAGCAGCGTTCAATTGGTGCTGGAGTCAGAACAGAATGGTGTGAAACTGACGAAAACCTTTACCTTCAAAAAAGGTGATTACGCAGTCGGCGTTCAACATACTGTCAGCAACAACAGCACAGCGGCGATTACACCATCGCTGTACTTGCAGTTAATTCACGATGGCACAAAACCAGAGGGTGGCTCGATGTTCACCGGCCCAAGTGAATTTTATGCACCGGCAATCTATACCGATGCTGAAAAATTCCAGAAACTGGATTTTGAAAAAATTCATAAAGCGGAAAAAGAACTGGCTGGCAGCAGCAACAGCAGCCATGCGAAATCAGCCGATAACGGCTGGGTTGCAGTGATACAGCATTTCTTTGTTTCTGCATTTGTACCGCAAGACAAGGGGGCGCGCGAGTTCCGCACGGAACAAGTGAAAGAGAATGTCTTCTCAGTCAGCACAGTATTGCCGCTGGGTAGTATCGCTCCGGGTGCAAGCAAATCTAGTGATGCTGTTTTGTATTCCGGCCCACAATCGACTGCCACATTGGAAAAAATTGCCCCAGGTTTAGAGCTGGTGAAAGACTACGGCATCCTGGCAATTATCGCTAAACCATTGTTTGGTCTGATGGAGTTGATACACGGTCTGATCGGCAACTGGGGCTGGACTATCGTTGCCTTCACTATTGCAATCAAACTGGCCTTGTTCCCATTGTCAGCGGCTGGCTATCGCAGCATGGCGAAAATGAAAGTGGTTACGCCGAAGATGCAGGCAGTGCGCGAACGTTATAAAAACGATCCGCAAAAAATGAATCAGGCGATGATGGAGTTGTACAAAACTGAGAAGATCAATCCGCTCGGTGGCTGCTTCCCTATCCTGATCCAGATGCCGATTTTCCTGGCTCTGTACTGGGTATTGCAAGCCAGTGTGGAAATGCGCGGCGCGCCGTGGATGGGCTGGATCACTGATCTGACCGCACCTGATCCGTTGTTCATTTTGCCTGTGATTTACGCGATCTCGATGTACATCACAACCAAGCTCAATCCGGCACCAGCAGATCCTATGCAAGCGAAGATGATGATGTTCATGCCGTTAGCATTTTCCGTCATGTTCTTCTTCTTCCCATCCGGTCTGGTACTGTACTGGGTCGTGAATAATATTCTATCGATAGGTCAGCAATGGGTGATCAACAATAAATTGATTCCACCTGAGCACAAGGCTTAACGTCACACCAGAAAAAAGCCCGCGTCGTGCGGGCTTTTTTTATCGCTGCAACGATGTTCAGGCTGCAAGACGTACCTTCAGCTTGTCGCATTTCAGTCACAGCTATACAGACAATTCTGCACTTGAAGAGTGCAAGCACAGATAGAATTTCAACATGACTTACGATCCTATTCCCATCGCCGCCATTGCCACTGCCCCCGGACGCGGAGGCATCGGAGTTGTGCGGATTTCCGGTAAAAATCTGGCTGCCGTGATGACAGCGTTGTTTGGCAGCACCCAGTTAAAACCCCGTCACGCAACTTATCTGCCTTTTACGCTAGCGGATGGCTCGGTCATTGATCAGGGCATCGCGCTGTATTTCAAAGCGCCACATTCGTATACCGGCGAAGATGTGATTGAGTTGCAAGGGCATGGCGGCCCGGTCGTCATGCAAATGTTACTGAGTCGCTGTCTGGAAGCCGGTAAAGAATCTGGTCTGCGCTTGGCAGAGCCGGGTGAATTCACACAACGCGCTTTTTTGAATGACAAACTCGATCTGGCGCAGGCAGAGGCAGTTTCCGATCTGATTGAAGCATCGACCGAAGCTGCTGCGAAATCGGCTTCGCAATCCTTGTCCGGCGCATTTTCTAAAGTGATTCATGCCTTGGTGGAGAAGGTCGTGCATCTGCGTATGCTGGTGGAAGCGACACTGGATTTTCCTGAGGAAGAAATCGATTTTCTCGAAAAATCAAATGCACGAGGTCAGCTATCGGTGATACAGACCGCTTTGCAAAAAGTGTTCGAACAGGCCGCGCAGGGCGCATTACTGCGTCAGGGTTTGAATGTGGTACTGGCCGGGCAGCCGAATGTCGGTAAATCTTCTTTACTTAATTCGCTGGCTGGTGATGATGTGGCAATCGTCACACCGATTGCCGGCACGACCCGCGATAAAGTGACGGAAACCATCCATATCGAAGGCATACCGCTGAATATCATCGACACCGCAGGTATACGTCACGAGCACGACGATACCGAGCCCGGTGGGATCGTGAATGCCATTGATACGGTTGAGCGTATTGGTATTGAGCGCACTTGGGCCGAGGTTGAAAAGGCCGATGTGATTTTGCATCTGCTGGATGCCAGCCGTGGCCCGACCCGTGCCGACGAAGCTATCGTAGCCCGTTTTCCTGATGGTGTTCCTGTGATTCGCGTCTGGAACAAGATTGATCTCTCTGGTCATCATGCCAGCGTTGATTCTATGGATGATGCGACGCATATTTATCTGTCCGCCTCTGAGCATATCGGCATCGATCTGTTGCGCAAGGAATTATTGCGCATCGCTGGTTGGCAGCAGACGGGTGAATCCTTATATCTGGCTCGCGAACGGCATCTGATTGCGTTGAAGCAAGCAAATGAACATCTGCAAAACGCGGCTGAATACGCCGCGCAAAATGATCAGTCGCTGGATTTATTCGCCGAAGAACTGCGCCTGACACAAGATCGCCTCAACAGCATCACCGGTGAATTCACGTCGGACGATTTGCTGGGTGTGATTTTCTCGCGTTTCTGTATAGGAAAGTAGACCGACACTTCTTGACGGCAGAATGATCTGTAATCGCCGTGTTGGGGTAATTTGCTCGGATACGACGCTAAAAAAAGCTGACCAAACGGTCAGCTTTTTTTATGGTGATGAGCGGAATGATTTCCTCACACTGCCGCAATGTCGCTGAGCAGGGTATCAAAGCTGGTGTACAGCGCATTACTTCTGAGCAGACGGCTCCCCTGTCCATCGCTGATAATCAACGCCGGTACTCCTTGTACGCCGAAACTGTGCATCATTTCCTGTGCGTTGCGGATACGCTTCCGGTGACGGTCGCGCAGGGCATCGTCGGGTGATGCCAGACTATCTGCAGCACGATTAAAATTGTTATTGCGTAAAACAGTGGTCACGACAGACCAATCGCAGGTGTCCTGTGCGTACAGATAACGGGCTTCCTGTAACAGCCTGAGTGCGTCGAATTCCCTTTCCGGTGCGCTCATCGCAACCGCGCTGAGCGCCATTGTTGCTGCTGCCGAATCGAAACGGCTACCCGGCTTACCCAGAATGTGCGAGCGGTATTCCGGAGTAAAGCGTTGTCCTGTGAGTTTTTCGATACGCTGATCATTTGACCATGCGTAATCAGCAAACGCCGCATCCATGACGCGTCCGCCGCTGTCCGAAAACAGGCCGGATGGTGCCAGCACCAGCGTGATATCGCTTTGCTCTCTCAGCTTTCCTATCATCGGCGCCGCACCGTAACACCAGCCACACAAGGGATCAAACAGATAGGTGATCGTCGTTTTCATGTTGCTTTCTCCTTACCACTTCATTTCGCCTTTGTTGACCTTGGCGCCGATGTCCAGCGACATACTACCAGCGCTGATCTGCGGATAGGCCTGTTTCATTGCATTGATCAGCTCTGCACTATTGCTGCTGGTCGCGAGTTTTTTCTCAAATGTTTGCAGGTAATCTTTTGTGAACGTGATGTTGCTGATATCGATTTTTGTTCCTGATTGCATGTGGCTGGGCACGACGAGCTCAGGTTTCAGTGCCGCCATTTCATCCAATTGTGCGACCCAGGCGGCGCGCTCTGCTGCGGTTTGTGTGTCTGCTGTCCAGACATGCATCTGACCGAAAACACCGATGTTACCGACAATGGCTTTGATGGACGGAATCCAGGTATAAGGACGGTGCGCCAGTACACCTTGTGTGCCGCGGATCTCAATGGTTTGCCCTTCCAGCGTCAGGGTATTCTCTGACAATGCTCGCGGTACCACTGGTTTGCGCGGTGCATTGGCGCCCATTTTAGGTCCCCAGAATGCGACTTTACCTGCCAGTTTCGGCATCAGCTTCTCCAGCACAGCCGAAGTCGTTACGACGTCAGCCTGAGGAAATATTTCTTTCAGCGTTTCCACACCAAAGTAGTAATCGGGATCAGCCTGACTGACATAGATGGTCGTCAATTTTTTTCCACTGTCGAGTACATTGGCGGCAATACGCAGTGCATCTGCGCGGGTAAAGCCGGCGTCAATGACCATCGCATCTTTCTCGCCATACACCAGGGCTGAATTAACGTTAAAACTATTGCCGTCCGCGTTGTACACCTTCACTTGCAGCGGTTGCGCTGCGTGTGCGGAGGTGAAAGCGATGGCGAGAGATGCGGCGACGATGGATGTGCGGATCATGGTGAACTCCTGTTGAGTATTAAAAAAACTGTTTTGCAGTACAGGTAGCTACTATAGTTTCAGTATTTGTACAGATAAATACGCTAAAGTGCGCATAACTGTTTCATAAAATGAGCGAATGATGGATAGACTGATTGCAATGCAAGTGTTTACCGAGGTGGCAAAGAGTGGCAGTTTTACGGCAACTGCTGACAAACTCGATATGTCGCGTGCGATGGTCACGCGCTACATCAGTGAACTCGAACAATGGCTGGGCGCACGTCTGCTGCAACGAACGACGCGACGCGTGACGCTGACCGACGCGGGTGAAAACTGTTTGCGGCGCAGTGAGCAAATGATGGCGCTGATGGAAAACATGGAAGAAGAAACCGGTAGCCACGAAGGCGAATTGAGGGGGCAGTTGCGCATTACTTGCAGCATGTCATTTGCCTATGCGCAGATCGCGGCAGCGATTGTGGATTTTTTGAAACGCAATCCGCAGCTAAAAATTGATCTGAACATCAGTGAAGGTGCCTTGAATCTGGTCGATGCCCGTATTGATCTGGCTATTCGCATCAGCGCTGAACCTGATCCCAGCCTGATAGGGCGGGTACTGGCACCGTGCTCTTCAGTTCTGGTTGCGTCTCCCGCGTATCTTCGTGTTCATGGTATGCCACAGACACCAGCCGAACTGGCGGCACACCGTGGCCTCAGCTATGCCAATTTTGGTAAAAGTGTGTGGACTCTCAGGCGCGGGGAGGAACTGGTGTCCGTCAGAATCAGCAGCTATTTCAGCGCCAATGAAGCAACCGCATTGTTGTGCGCTGCGCAGGCCGGTGGCGGCATTGCTCTGCAACCGGTTTATCTGGCAAAGCCATATCTGGAAGACGGAAGCCTGCAAGTGGTGCTGCCCGAATGGCAATTGCCCGACATGTCTATCTATGCGCTATACCCGTCACGCAAACATTTGTCGCCAGCGGTAAGGGCTTTACTGGATTTTCTGGCAGAGCGCTTTGCTGGAATTGCTTGGTAGCACACAACAAGGCTGACAATCGCAGTCTGAATATACATCGCCCGGGAGCATAAATAAGTTCGCCTATGTTAAGGTGTGCGGATACCGAATTTTTCTGTTTGCATCATGTGTCAATTATTAGGAATGAACTGCAATACCCCGACCGACATCGTGTTCAGTTTCACGGGTTTTGCGACGCGCGGCGGACGTACCGATGAGCATAAAGATGGCTGGGGCATCGCTTTTTTTGAAGGCAATGGCGTACGTCATTTTGTCGATCATCAGCCCGCAGTCAGCTCACCGGTGGCTGATCTGATCAAGCGTTTACCAATCCAATCAAAAAATGTCATTGCGCATATCCGTAAGGCGACACAAGGTGAAGTCATGCTGGAAAATTGCCATCCGTTTGTACGCGAATGCTGGGGCCGTTACTGGGTATTTGCCCATAATGGGGACCTGAAAGAATTTGCGCCCGAACTCGACGGTAGTTTTTTACCGGTAGGAACGACGGATAGTGAACGTGCCTTTTGCTACATCCTGCAGCAAATGCGCCATCGGTTCGGGCGAACTTTACCGGCATTGCCCGAACTGACATCGTTTCTGCGCGGGATTGCCAGCGAAATCGCCGCATTTGGTACATTCAATATGATGCTCTCAAACGGTGAAGCCTTATTCACTCACTGTTCGACCAAATTACATTACATCATCCGGCAGTATCCGTTCACGACGGCGAATTTATCGGATGAGCAGGTAACGGTTGATTTTGCTGAGGTCACCACACCGGACGACAGGGTGGCGGTGATCGTCACTGAACCGCTGACCAGCGACGAAATCTGGACGCAGTTTGCCCCTGGAGAAATGAAAGTGTTTGTCGACGGCAAGGTGCTGACGGAGTTACTGGCATGAGCGCGCGCCCGGTTGATCAGCTGGACGCCAATTTGCTGCGGGTATTGCATACCTTGCTGAGCGAACGCAGTGTCACGCGTACCGCAATGAAACTGGGGCAATCTCAGCCCGCCATCAGCAATATGCTGAAACGTCTGCGGGATATCACCGGCGATGCAATTCTGGTGCGCGGTAAAAATGGCATGACGCCGACCGAACGCGGGCAGGAGTTACTGCTATTGGCGCGTCAGGGGCTGAGTCTGCTGGAAAGCATTGCCAGCCCGCCACCGGCATTTGTCGCGGCGACCAGCGAGCGGGTATTTCATCTCGGTGCGCCTGATTATCTCAGCGTGTTACTGATTCCTCTGGTGATGGAAAAAGTGCGGGAACTCGCGCCCAACGCAGTTCTGGTTGTGCATGCACTGAATGCCGGTTTTGATTATGCCGCTGCGCTGGAAAGTGGAGAGCTGGATTGCGTGATCGGTAACTGGCCGGATTTACCGCCGCATTTGCATATCGCGCAGTTGTTTGAAGACGACGTTGTTTGCATGGTGAATCGCAAGCATCCCGTTGTCGGCAAAGGATTGTCGCTGAAATATTATCTGGAAATGGCACATCTGGCACCGACGCCTTACATGATGGGACACCGCAGCATTATTGATACGGCGCTGGCGGAGCAGGGACTGAAACGTAAGATACAGATGACCATACCGTATTTTGGTATGGTGCCGTACATCTTGTCGAAAACGGATTTGGTTTTCACCACCAGTCGCAGCTTTGCCGTTCAGTGTGCGAAAGACTGGCCGATAGAAATATTGGCGATGCCGATTGCGATGCCAAAGATGCAGTTCTTCATGTTGTGGCACGAGCGGGTACATGCGGCAGCTGAAGTGCAATGGCTGCGCCGTATAGTGGCCGAGGCCGCCGGTGAAGTCTACGCCTGAGACAGGGCGCAGATAAAAAACGTCGCCGGGTGTGGCACCGGGCGACGTTTTTATTTGACTATGTGATCAGAGGCAGATCAGCCTGGTACTTTGCCATCCACGCCTTCAACATAGAACTTGATTTCGTGCAGGAACTTGTCGTCAGCAACGACATCTTTACCCAGCACTTCTTTGCCTGTGTTGTCTTTGATCGGACCTTTCCAGATTGGCGCTGTGCCATCAATCACACCCTGACGTTTTTCAGCGATGAGTTTTTTCACATCATCGGATAAATTCGCATTGAATGCTTTCAGGTCTATCATGTTTTCTTTCAGACCCCACCAGGTGGTTTCTGATTTCCATTTGCCTTCCATCGCTTCGCCAACACGCTTGATGTAGTAGCCGCTCCAGTCGATCACCGACGCTGCAGCATGCGCTTTCGGACCGAATTTCGTCATGTCGCTATCCCAACCGAAAGCCACCACGCCTTTTTCTTCGGCTGTCTGTACAACTGCTGCAGAATCCGTGTTTTGCATCAGTACATCAACACCCTGACCAACCAGTGTCGTTGCTGCTTCCCGTTCTTTGCCCGGATCAAACCATTTGTTAACCCACACAACCTTGGTCGTTGCTTTAGGATTCACGGCACGTGCACCAAGCGTAAATGCGTTGATGTTACGCAGCACTTCTGGAATTGGTACGGAAGCGACCACGCCCAATTTGCCGGATTTGCTCAATTTACCAGCAGCGATACCCGCCAGATAAGCGCCTTCATAAGTACGGACATCGTATTGCGCAAGATTGTCTGCCGTTTTGTAGCCCGTTGCATGTTCAAATTTCACATCAGGAAAATCTTTCGCTACTTTCAGCATTGCTTCCATGTAACCGAAGGTGGTACCGAAAATTATCTTGTTACCTTGTGTTGCCAGATCGCGAATTACGCGTTCAGCATCGGCAGCACTTTCCGGTACATTTTCGACAAATGTGGTTTTTACTTTGTCGCCGAATTTGGCTTCGACCTGTTTGCGTGCCGCATCGTGGGCATAAGTCCAGCCTGCGTCGCCGACTGGGCCAACATAGATGAAGCCGACTTTTAAAGGTTCAGCTGCTGCCGTTGCGGCAACCGTACTGGCTGGCGCGGCTTCAGGTTTTGCTTCTTCTTTTTTACCGCAAGCAGCAAGGCCAAAGACCGCCAGTGACATTGCTGCCACCAGTGTTTTTCTACGGGAAATTTTCATAATGAGCTTCCTTCGGTGAACAAAAAATAAGGTTTTCAGAAAACAGTACAGCGTGAACCATCTGTCCGGTTCAGGGGCGGAAAGGTTTCCCCAGTGATGCTGGCATATTCAGGCGTATCCAATCCGGATTACGTGAAATCAGTACCAACACAAGTATCGTTGCTGCGTAAGGTAGCATCGATAAAATTTGTGAAGGAACCGCAATACCGATCGCCTGAAAATGAAATTGCAGGATAGTCACGCTGCCAAACAGTAAGGAACCCAGCAAGACGCGTGCCGGACGCCAGGTAGCAAATGTGGTCAGCGCGAGGGCAATCCAGCCGCGTCCTGCGACCAGACCTTCCACCCACATTGGTGTGTAGACTACTGACAGATAGGCGCCTGCAATACCGCAGCACGCACCGCTGAATAACAGTGCACCGTAGCGGATTTTTCTGACTGGATAACCGAGAGCATGCGCAGATTCCGGTGATTCTCCGACTGCGCGTAACACCAGTCCGGCGCGGGTGCGATATAAGAACCAGATGATGCCGGCACATAACAACAGGCTGAAATACACGGCCCAGTGCTGATCAAATAACGCCTTACCCAGAAACGGCAATTCTGATAAAAATGGAATACCATGCGCGCCTGCCGGTAAGGATTGACCGACGAAAGATTGCCCGATAAACGCCGATAGCCCGGCACCAAAAATCGATAATGCCAGACCCGTCGCTACCTGGTTGGTGGTCAGTACCAGTGTCAGCCATGCAAACAGGCTCGACATCAGCATTCCTGCAAGCGCACCTGCGACAAAACCAAGAGCCGGGACATTGGTCTGATGAGCCACCGCAAAGCCGACAATCGCAGCGACCAGCATCATGCCTTCGGCACCAAGATTGAGCACACCTGCACGTTCATTGATCAGCAAACCCAAGGCAGCGATCAGCAGCGGTGTACCAGAATTGATTGACGCAGCAATCAGAGCAGCAAAATTTTCCATGCTTATTTCTTCCAGCGCAGGCGGTAATTGATTAAGGTGTCACAGGCCAGCAACATGAATAACAGCATGCCCTGAAACAGGCCGGTAATCGCTGAGGGCAGACCGAGACGCGACTGCGCCATTTCACCACCGAGGTAAAACAGAGACAGCACCAGTCCGCCAAAAATGGTGCCGATAGGATTTAAGCGACCGATGAAGGCAACGATAATGGCCGCAAAGCCATATCCCGGCGAAATCGACGGCAGCACCTGACCGATAGGGCCAGCGACTTCAAATGCGCCAGCCATGCCCGCGAAGCCGCCAGAAATCAACAGCGAAGTCCATAAAGCCTTGCGACTGGAAAAGCCCGCATAACGGGCGGCCAGCGGTGCCAGCCCACCGACGGTTAGGCGAAAACCAGCAAAGCTGCGATAGATAAAAATCGCCATGCCGCCGCTGGCAACCAGCATCACCAGAAAGCCTATATGTAAACGACTGCCATGGAAGATATGCGGCAACAGAAATTCGCTGGAAAAAACTTTTGATTGCGGAAAGTTCATTCCGTTAGGATCTTTCAACGGGCCGTTGACGGCATACATCAGCAATAACTGCGCGATATAGGTCAGCATCAGCGACACCAGAATTTCATTCGCATTAAAACGGTCGCGCAATAAGGCCGTGACAGATGCCCATGCGGCGCCACCGGCAATACCCGCCAGCGTTGCCAGTAACAAGACCAGACCGCCCGAAATATTCGAAATGCCCGGTGTGCCCTGATCGAAAAACAAAATCGTGGCACCAGCGGCAAGGCCGCCAGCAATCAACTGACCTTCGGCACCGATATTCCAGATATTCGCGCGGTAACAAACCGACAGGCCCAGCGCGCACAGCACCAGTGGCGTGGTTTTCAGCAATAAATCAGCGATGGTCGAAGCGTTACGTAAAGGTTCCAGCAAAAATACCTGCAAGGCGGTCAGCGGATTTTTACCGAGCGCGAGAAATAGCAGGCCACCAAAAAAGACCGTCAGCAACAGGGCGAATACTGGCGAAAAATAAGCCATCACCCGTGAAGACGCAGGACGTAATTCCAGTTTAAACATGCTCGGCCTCTTGCTTAGCTGTCGCCTGATCTTCCCATAAACCGCTCATCCATAATCCTATCTGTTCTCTGCTGGCGTCTGCCGTTGCCACCGAGGGTGACAAGCGCCCTTTGGCAATGACATACATGCGATCGCACAACTCAAATAATTCATCTAATTCTTCGGAAATCACCAGCACTGCGCAGCCTGCCTGTTTCAACTGACGTATTTCACCGTGAATCTGGGCTGCCGCGCCGACATCCACGCCCCACGTTGGCTGTGCCACGATGAACACGTCGGGATGCCGCATAATTTCGCGACCGACAATAAATTTCTGCAAATTCCCACCGGATAAGCTGCGTGCGGCTGCTGCAGGTCCCGAGGCTTTCACGCGAAAACGGCCGATGATGTCGCTGGCAGCTTGTATTGTGTGTTTAAAATTGATCATGCCGTGGCGTACAAATGGCGCTTTCTGCTGTGACAACAGCATGTTATCCGTCAGGCTGAGTTCGGGTACTGCGCCACGTCCCAGGCGTTCTTCTGGCACCAGACTTTGTCCCAGTTCGCGCCGTGCTTCCGGGCCGTAACGGCCGACAGCTTTGCCTTTGAGTTGTACCATCTGCGCCGCCGGACGGCGGTCTTCACCGGACAAGGCCGCCAGTAACTCCTGCTGACCATTACCGGAAACCCCGGCGATACCAACGATTTCACCGCCAAATAAGCTCAGGTCAATCTGCTCTAATGCCGTCGCAAATGCATGCGCTTTCGGCAGGCTGAGTCGCTCGATCTGCAGTCGCAATGGTCCTTTTTGTATGCTTGCATCATGCGGGTGATGCTGAACGGCATCGCCGATCATCATGCGCGACAGGCTGGCTGCTGTTTCCTCGCGCGGATCGCAATGACCGGTGACTTTTCCCATGCGCATCACGGTCGCCGAATGGCACAGTTCACGGATTTCATCGAGCTTATGGCTGATATATAAAATGCTGCAGCCTTCTGCTGCAATTTTGCGCAGGGTGATAAATAATTTTTGTACTGCCTGCGGCGTCAGGACTGAGGTTGGTTCATCCAGAATTAATAATTGCGGATGCGTCAGCAGGGCACGCACAATTTCCACACGCTGACGCTCACCGACAGATAAGGTGTGAACATGCCGATGTGGTTCCAGCTCCAGACCATAGTTTTCACCAGTCTGGCGGATTTGTTCTGCCAGTTGCGTCATATCTGTCCCGGCATCCAGGCCGAGGGCGATATTCTCTGTCACGGTTAAAGTATCAAACAGAGAGAAATGCTGAAACACCATGGAGATGCCAAGTTTGCGCGCATCTTGTGGCGTTGCTACTTTCACTTCCTGACCATTCCACAGCACTTTGCCAGAGTCTGGCTTGACCGCGCCGAAAATAATTTTCATCAGCGTTGATTTACCCGCACCGTTCTCGCCCAGTACCGCATGGATTTCGCCGGGGGCAACGCTGAGATTGATATGATCGTTGGCGACGACGGAGGGATAGCTTTTACAGATATCAGACAGTGCTAACCTCGACGATAGCGGTGCTGCGATAGAAGTCACAATGACCTTTCTATGGAAAAAACGGCTGGAGTGCTGGTGAACATGGGCGTAGCTATTTATAAATCCTGATCAATGATGAATGACGGGACAAGCAGATGTCAGGTTGGCATGGAGTGGACGCCCGTATTTATCCACGTATTTAACCAATATCTTGCCCGCCATCTGTTGCTCGTTATTTCATTGTTACTGCATCATTAACTACATCAGGAATGCTTAATTAACACTAGCTTTAAGCAAGAACAATGCCCTCAGATTAAGAGGCTTGTTGTGCAGGAATTATCATGAAAACCGCATATTGAGTATTCGGCCGACATTATAAATGCGACTGCCGCATTCACAAAACCAAAATTACTCTGAAATCATTGACATTCGTGCGTGTCGGCCCGCTGACGATCAAATCTCCCAGCGCGGAAAAATAGCCATAGCCATCATTGTTTTCCAGCATTTGTTTCGGCGATAAATTGAGTGCCATTGCCCGCTGCGCAGACGCGGGCTCATAGTAGGCTCCGGCATTATCTTCCGAGCCATCGATGCCATCAGTGTCGCAGGCCAGTGCGTAAATATTCGGACAGCCATTGAGTGCAACGGCCAGACTAAGTAAAAATTCTGCGTTACGGCCACCGCGACCGTTACCGCGTACGGTTACCGTGGTTTCGCCACCGGACAAAATGACGCAAGGCTTGGGGAATGGCTGGCTTTTACGGGTGACCTGCAATGCCAGCGCCGCATGCATGAGGCCGATATCACGCGCCTCGCCTTCGATGCCATCCGATAAGATATGCGCTGCGATGCCCATAGTTCTGGCCTGATACGCCGCCGCATCCAGCGCATGCTGGGCAGTAGCGATGATGTGGTGTTCGTGACGGGCGAAACGTGGGTCGCTGGATTTCGGTGTTTCTCCCTGCCCAGACTGCAGATGGGTTTCGATATTGTCAGGAATTGCAATCGCGTATTTGCGCAAAATAGCGAGTGCATCGGCACAGGTGGTGTCATCCGGCAGCGTCGGACCACTGGCGATAATACTGGCGTCATCACCTGGCACATCTGAAATCATCAAGGTGATCACTCTTGCCGGTGCACAGGCTAATCCTAATCTGCCGCCTTTGATTGCCGACAAATGTTTGCGTATGCAATTCATTTCGCTGATGGCGGCACCGCTTTTCAACAACGCTTTGTTGATCGCTTGCTTTTGTTCCAGTGTGATGCCTTCTGCAGGCAAGGCCAGTAAAGCAGAGCCACCGCCGGAAATCAGGCACAGCACCAGATCGTCTTTTGTTAAACCCTGCACCATGTGTAAAATTCTTGCCGCTGCTTGCTGTCCGGCGCTATCAGGAACAGGATGTGCGGCTTCGATGACCTCAATTTTCTCGCACGGTACGCCGTGACCATAACGCGTCACGACCAGTCCCGATAATTCGCCTTTCCAGTGTTGTTCAACCGTGTGTGCCATCGCTGCCGCGCCTTTGCCTGCGCCGATCACAATGGTGCGGCCATGCCGTGGCGGCTCTGGCAGAAAGGCCGGCAGACATTTTTCTGCACTGACGGCATCGACGGCTGCCTGATACAGGGAATTCAGAAATTCGCGTGGAGATGAGATGGGCATAGTGTTGAGTAGTAATATGGCGGTTCGACGACAACAGCACTTCGGATTACAACTCGCAAGTGCCACTGAACAAAATACATAAAACAGAAAAATCATCATAAACGATATGGCTTACGATTTCGGTGAAGTAAATTCAACAATGCAGCAATATGTGGACCGTCAGATACTGGCGGGGGTATCAACGGCGGTGCTGGTGGGACGTGATCTGGTGCATGAACACCACGCCGGTTGGGCGGACATTGAGAACCAGATTCCCTTGTGTGGTGATCATTTGTTCCGGGTTTTTTCGAATACCAAGCTGATTACATCGATGGCCATCATGCTGTTAATCGAGGATGGCAAAATCGCACTCGATGATCCGCTGGAAAATTATTTGCCGCAGTTAGGCAAGCGTCGCGTGTTGAAGGCTGGTGCGAACAGTCTTGATGATACCGAACCAGCACGTTCATCGATCACTATCCGTCATTTGCTGAACCACACGTCCGGACTGAGTTACGGACTGCTGGATCATGGTAGCCTGATGTACAAAGCCTATAACGAACGTAAAGTGTTGAATGCTTTCCAGACACTGGCGGAAATGATCGATATTCTGGAGGAATTGCCTCTGAGTTTTCATCCCGGTGAAGCCTGGCAGTATTCGATCTCCACCGACGTGTTATCACGCGTGGTCGAGGTTGTCAGTGGCAGAAATTTCGATCAGTTCCTGCGCTTGCGGATACTTAATCCACTGGGAATGGATGACACCGGTTTCTATGTTCCGGAAAATAAACTGCACAGACTGACCGCTTATTACGGCGGTGCTGATCCTGCAAATGTGTTGCAGCGCGGTTTGCGCCGACTGGATAAATCGCCGTATCCCGGCGCATTTACCAAGCCGGTGCCGCGTTTGTCCGGCGGCGGTGGGCTGGTATCGAGCATGCACGATATGCTGGTGCTGATGCGCAGTTTTATGCCGGATGGTGATCATTTACTGAAACAAGAAACCATGCATCTGATGATGCAGAATCAGTTGCCAGCGGGCGCAGGCATAGGTTTTCCGGGTGTTGGTGATGTGCCGGGCAAGGGCTTTGGATTCGGCGGTGCGGTGACGTTGCGCCCCTCGTCCATCGACCCGGTCGGTTCGGAAAGTGAATTTGAATGGGGCGGTATCGCCGGTACGCACTGGTGGATCAACCCCCGCCGCAATATTGCGGGAATACTGATGACGCAACGATTAATGAGTTTCTGGCATCCGTTTTCATTTGATTTCAAGCGTCTCGCGTATGCCGCAGTGGGCGTGAAATAAATAGTTGTTGCACACAGAAAAAGCAATTCATATTGCCGACACATCCAATGATTAGCATGGCCCCAGATTAAAAATAGTGTGAGGAAAAATGACTACCTGTTCTATTCGTTCTGTATTGTCGTCTGTGTTGCTATTGCCAGCCGCAACTGCTCTGACTTTATCCGCTTGTAGTACGTCACCCCAACTGTTTGCGCAACAAGATGGCCTGCAACAAGCATGGACTGTGCTTGGTGAACAGGGGCAAGCAGTGGCACGTGTGGTGACCACGGATACTGTTTGTCCGGTGTTGACGCAAGATGGTAAAGCGCAAATGATGACCGCGCGTGCCGACGCCGCGACTATCCCGCAACGCAAGACCGCAAGTAGTGCGAACGATTCTAAACCGTCCGCATTTCCAGTGCTGACTTGCGAGGCGACATTGTCGCCGACGACCAGCTCCGCCAGCATTGGTGGGCGAGCGTTGCCATTGCCGCAGCCTGTCGCAAAAAAAATTGTCGTGATTGGCGATACCGGTTGCCGTCTGAAACTGGCGGATAACTATTTTCAGTCATGTAGCGACAGCGAGAAATGGGCATTCAGATCGATGGTCGAGGCCGCCGCCAAAACAAAGCCGGATCTGGTGATTCATGTCGGTGATTATCATTACCGCGAGAATGCCTGCCCGGAAGGGAATAAAGACTGCGCTGGCAGCCCTTGGGGTTATGGCTGGGATACCTGGAAAGCGGATTTTTTCGACCCGGCGCAGGCATTATTGAAAGCCGCACCGTGGGTGATGGTGCGTGGCAACCATGAAACCTGCACCCGCGCCGGGCAAGGCTGGTGGCGCTTCCTCGACCCCCGTCCTTTGCAAAGCGGACGTGATTGTAATGCTGAACGCGATGATGCCAGTGGTGATTACAGTCCGCCTTACGCGGTACCGTTAGGGCGCGTCGGGCAAGAGGCTGCGCAACTGATTGTGTTTGATTCGTCTAAAGTACCGAACAAAGCGCTAGGCAAAAATGACGTGCCGTATCAGGTTTACATGGAGCAATTCAAGACGGTGAATCAGTTGTCTGACGCAGCCGACTTCAATATTTTCATCAATCACCATCCGATTCTTGGTCTGGGTGCGGGAAGGAATAAAGAGGGTGGATTAACGATCTGGCCCGGCAACGCCGCCTTGCAGGGAGTGATGCATGAGGTTAATTCGACGCGTCTGTTTCCTTCCAAAGTACAGGCAACTCTGGCTGGGCATGTTCATTTGTTCGAGGCACTGACATTTAACACTGATCATCCGGTGCAGTTTGTTTCAGGCAATGGCGGTTCCTCGCTTGATTCGCCGCTGCCAGCTGTTTTACCAGCGGGAACCACACCTTATGCCGCAGCTGAAATAGCGCATTTCAGTAATTCCAATGACGTTGGTTTCATGGTGATGGAACGTGAACCGCAATCCTGGAAAATGCAGGCATGGAATAAGAACGGTAAGCTGATGACCGAATGCCGTACTCAGGGCAAGAAAACCCAGTGCCAATCTTTCCAATAACACCACCTTTCAGCGCATCGGGAAAAGACGGTATCAATAAAAACGGGATATAAAACGGAATATAAAGCCGGATACCGTCATTCTGTTGTCATGTCATCTGACTGTCAGCTAAATTCATCCTGACGTCATACCGCCTGCCTAGACTTGTGAGTTTTCTACCCACCAAGTTCAATGGAAGGCAAGATGATGTCCCGGAAATCGCAACAAATTAAGCAGCAATCCCAGCAGCAATCGCGACCACAATTGACACGCAAACGAATGTCAGCCCAAGTTGTGTTCGCCATCACGCTGATGGTTGTGCACCACGCTCAGGCGCAGTCAGTGGTTAAGGCTGAAAGTACTGTTGAATCTGATTCAGCGCTGGACGCGGAAGCGATCAAATCAAGGGTTGTGATCAGTGGTTCGAGTGTCGGCAATCGTGCACCGGTACAAAGCTCACTGAAAGCGACGCAGCCACAATCAATTATCACTGCGACGTTTATTGAACAGTCTGTGACTGATCTGGCTGATTTCAATGCCGTTGCGCGGATTGCGCCGAGTGTGGGTTCCGGCGTGTCTGCCAATGGCCCTGGTCTTGCCGAATCCAAAGTCACGTTACGTGGTTTTCAGGATGGTGAATACAACATGACGTATGACGGTATCCCTTTTGGTGATACGAATAATCCTACGCATCATTCCACGTCTTATTTCCCGGCACGCATCATCGGCGGCATGGTGATCGAGCGCGGCCCGGGCAATGCCAGCAATCTGGGGCAAGCCACTTTCGGCGGTTCTATTAATTTGTTCTCTAAAGAATTGTCGGCGGATTTTAATTTCACACCGTATTCGACATTTGGCTCTTGGAATACCCGCATGTATGGTGCGCAGGTCGATAGCGGTATGTTGTCGGGTTTTGGCAATGCGCAGATGATGTTTAATGCTTCACGTCTGACATCCGACGGTTACCTGACTTACAGCAGCGTCACCGAAGACAATTACCAGTTCAAATTCCAGCGCAATCTTGCTCAGGATACCGTGCTGACAGTTTTTTCCACCTATAACAAGATCAACAGCTATGTTCCGGATAAAGGCGGTGTGACTTTGAATCAGGTGGCACAGTTCGGTAAAAACTACGCCCTGAACAACGATCCGACGAGCCAGAATTATTACGGCTATAACTTCAACTACAAAACGACGGATTTTGACTATATCCGTCTGCAATCGAAGTTTGCTGGCTGGAATATCGACAATACGCTCTATACCTATTCGTACAATAACGATACTTATTCCGGTCAGGATGCCAGTGGTGCAACCGCGAATGGCACCAAAGCCGGTGCTGCCGGAAATAAGAATGTTCCGGGTTACAACAAGCTCAATGCGTATCGTGTGAACGGCGATATTTTCAAAGCCACCAATCAATTTGATGCCGGTTTATTGCGCGCCGGTGTTTGGCTGGAAAGTTCAAATACCAACCGTCATACCTATGATCTGGACTGGACTCTGGGCTTGCCGAATCCTAAAGAATCAAGCGCACCGAAAAGCGTGTCTTACGAACAGCGTTCTTCGTGGAAGCAGTATCAGCCCTTTGTTGAATTTGAATGGAATGCCGCACCAGATTTAACGATCACACCGGGTGTGAAATACATGCATTTCAAACGCGAAATTGATGCCTCGGTGAATCAGGGCACGCGTATCGCGACGAATGCTGAACAGACCTACACGTCGACGTTGCCATTCCTGACCGCGAATTACAGTGTGAATAAAGAATGGTCTGCGTATGCGCAGATTGCCAAAGGTTTTCTGGTGCCTGATCTGTCCATGTTTTATGTGAACAACCCGAATCTGAGCACGCCGAAAGCGCAGACATCAACGAATTATCAGTTGGGTACTGTGCATCAGTCGCGTAACCTGACGCTGGATGCCGACATTTATTACATCGACTTTGATAATAAGATCGCGTCCACCGGCAGTGGTAATGATCTGGTGTATTACAACCAGGGTGGTGTTGTCTATAAAGGTATTGAGGCGGCTGCCACGTATTACATCGGTAGTGGCTTCTCGGTGCATGCCAATGCCTCTCTCAACAGTGCAAAAGCCAAAGACACGGGTCTGCAAGTAGCGAAAGCGCCAGAGAGCACCAGTGCGTTTGGTCTTTTGTACAAAGCGAACGGTTTGTATGGTTCGCTGATCGCAAAAAATGTCGGCACGCAATATGCAAAAGACGGCGAGCCAGCTGCTTACAAAATACCGTCTTATCTGACGACAGATCTGACGATAGGTTATCGCTGGAAAGCCGTTAGTTCATTGGTCAAAAACGTCAAGGCGCAGTTAGGAATCAATAATCTGTTTGATCAACAGGATGTGACTGCTGTCTCAGCCAATAGCAAAGGCGTCGCTTTCGATCAATATACTTTCCAGCCTGCACGCAGCTGGAGCTTGTCTGTCAGCGCTGATTTCTGACCAACATTCGCGCAGCGTTTTTACTTTCAAATCCGTGGCTTATTTCTCGTTTTCTGTGTAGAGATTAAGCAACGGATTTGTAAGAAATCGTGAAATGGAAATATCGCTCTAATCGGCTTTTTTGATTTTCCAGCATCCCTGTTCAAGCCATCTGAACCGTTCTTCACCATAGGGAAAAAATCTATATTTTCGATGTTTGTGATAAATCGTGGCGCTAAATTGGTGCGATTATTAGCTAATTTATATCATTTTTGCTTCTTTGTGGAAATAATTCTGAAGGCTAGAATTATTTCATTACGAGGAGGAAACATGAAATTAAAAACTTTAACTGCCTTAGTGGCAATGTCAGTCGCAGCATCCGCTGCATGGGCTGACGACAGTTCTAATGTAACGATCAGCGGCTTTGGTACTGCGGCTCTGACACGCACTAATACATCGGATGCAGAATTTGCGCGCCCGAATCAATTAGCCGGTGTGACAACAGGCGCAAAAACAGGCGTGGATTCCAATTTCGGGATTCAGGTGACTGCAAAAGCAACTGACTGGTTGTCTTTTACTGGCCAGGGACTGGTACGTAAAAACGTCACCGATAATTTTGGCGCAGAGCTGGCATGGGCATTTGCCAAAGCCAAAGTGAATGATCAGTTGAGCGTGCGCGTTGGTCGCATGGGCTTGCCTGTGTACATGATTTCTGATTATCGCAATGTTGGCTATGCCAACACGATGTTGCGTCCACCAGTCGAGATGTACACCCAGGTTTTGCTGGAAAGCATTGATGGTGTCGATGCGACTTATCAGACTGCCGTTGGTGAAACTAACATTTCTTCGCAACTGGCCTACGGTGTGACAGAGAATGAAAGCCCGGGCTACAAAGCGAAATTTAAAAAACTCTCCAGCTTCAACGTGACATTGGAAAACGGCCCGTTCACGGTGCGTTTTGGTCGTGTTGATACCAACGTGTCTGTTGATAATTCTGTCAATCTGAACACACTGGTCAGCGGCCTGAATAAATATGGCTACACCAGTGCCGCGAATGCGATTGCGGTGCAGGACACTAAAGCGTCGTTTACTTCTCTGGGCTTAGGCGTAGATTGGAAAAACGTTGTGGTGCAGGCGGAATACGGTAAGCGTAAGTCCGGTAGTCTGGCTGTTGCTGACACGACTTCGTGGTACACCATGTTTGGTTACCGTACAGGCAGCTTCCTGCCGTATTTTGTGCATGCTTCTGCAAAACAGGATAGCGCCAGAACGGTTGCCGGAACACCGACATCCGGTCCTTTGCTGGCTTACACAGCAGGTGCCAATGCACTGGCTTCAGCTTCCCCGATTCAGACCAGCAATAGCATAGGCGTACGCTGGGACTTCCATAAATCGGCTGCATTAAAAGTGCAATTTGATCGTATGTCTCCAGATAACGGCAATGGCGTATTTATCAACGCCAAACCTGGCTTTAAAGGCCCGGTAAACGTGTTTGCTGCTGCGGTTGATTTTGTATTCTGAGGAGATGGCGATGACAACATTTTTGAAAAAGGTCATGCTCGCCGCAGCGTTTTCCTCTGTTGCAGCGAGTGCGAGTGCCGCCGATATCGTCGTGATCGTGAATCCGGCGAACCCGGCGACTGCGATGACGGCAGCACAGGCATCACAGTTCTTTTTGGGAAAGTCACCGATGTTTACACCGGTTGACCTGCCAGAAAATTCACCGGTACGTGCTGAGTTTTATAAAAAAGTAGCCGGTAAAGATTTATCTGAAGTGAAATCGATTTGGTCCAAGCTGGTGTTTACGGGTAAGGCCGCTGCACCAAAAGAGTACCCGTCTGCGGCTGAAGTGAAAAAAGCGATTGCGGCTAATCCTACCGGAATTGGCTATATCGAAAAATCAGCGGTCGATTCTACTGTCAAGGTTATTACTACCTTGCAATAATCGTCGTCTGAACTGAAAAAGGGGAAAAGCATAGTTGCTTTTCCCCTTTTGCTTTTTTAGTCACTAACAGTTAGTCTCTTTTCTGTGTGTTGAAAAAGCGCTGGAGCGTATCGCGTTCTTTTTATTCCATCGTTATTTTCTTTCAAATTTCACACAAAGTCTTTTCAATATTTGTCGCAATTTTGATGTCTGATCCTGTTCCGGAGCTTCACATGAAATTGTCCCGCAATACAAATATGTTCCACCGATGCGCCAGGCGAAAAGCTGTGTTTTTCGTCTGCCGTTCATCTGCCGTTGCCGCATTTGACCTGCATTTTCCGTTGTACTGATTCATCGCAGCAGATGCATTCCGCATTTGCTGCGTGCCATATCAACATTACTTCCGGAGTAAGCTATGTCGTTTTTTTATGATCTGAAAATATCTGTCAAGCTCTTAATCAGTTCGCTCTGTTTGTTGTTGATCACAATTTTCATCGGCATTTTTTCTGTGACTGAACTTGCTCAGGTCAACACAGCAGCCAGAGATCTGGGTGAGAACTGGATGCCCAGCGTCAAAGCGGCGATGGGCATCAAGGAACGTGTCTCGCGCATACGCTCGCAAGAGGCGCAAATGGTGTTTGCGGAAAGTTCCGAGGAAGTTGAAAAATACGTTACCAGAACAAAGGAAGCGATTAGTGGATTGCGCGAGATCGAAGCGGATTACAGCCGCATGATGACGAATGCGGCAGAGAAAGCGAATTACGATGAATATGCAAAGCTGATGGCGGACTATTTGCAGATCACCGATAAGATGATTGCCGCCGCCAAAGCCGGTAATTCGACGGAAGCCGTCAGCCTGCTACGCATCACCTCGTCAAAAGTGAATACGCGGTTGCGCGACCATGTCGATAAGATGGTGAAAATTCAGTCTGATGGCGGGATCGCTGCCTATGAACATAGCACGCAGGTTTATGAAACGGCGCGTTCGCTGATTTTAGTGGCGCTGGCAATCTGCGTTGTGCTGGGGCTGGCATTGTCTTTCTGGATTGCCCGTCTGGTATCACGGCCGCTGATGAATGCGGTAAAAGTCGCGCAGACGGTAGCGTCCGGTGATCTGACCAGTCACATTGAAGCCAGCAGTAAAGACGAAACCGGCATGCTGTTGCAAGCCTTAAAAGACATGAACGATAACTTGCTGAAGGTGGTCAGCGAAGTGCGGCAGGGGACGGATCACATCACCATTGCGGCGACAGAAATCGCGCAAGGTAATCTTGATCTGTCGGGGCGCACTGAAAGTCAGGCAAGTTCGCTCGAAGAAACCGCGTCCTCGATGGAAGAAATCACTTCGACGATTCACCATAATGCAGACAATGCGCGCCAGGCGAATCAGTTATCGGATTCTGCTTCGGCCGTAGCGCAAAGAGGCGGCGACGTGGTTTCGCAAGTGGTGCAGACGATGGGCTCGATCAACGAATCTTCACGCAAGATCGTTGACATCATCGGCGTGATTGATGGCATCGCTTTCCAGACGAATATTCTGGCGCTCAATGCTGCGGTGGAGGCGGCGCGCGCCGGTGAGCAGGGTCGCGGCTTTGCGGTGGTCGCGTCGGAAGTGCGGAATCTGGCGCAACGGTCTGCCAGTGCGGCGAAAGAAATCAAAGAGCTGATCAACGATTCTGTCGATAAAGTCGCACAAGGCACGCGGCTGGTGGATCAGGCGGGCGACACGATGAGCGAAGTGGTGGCCAGCGTGCGGCGCGTCAGCGATATGATCAACGAGATTACGGCCGCCGGTCAGGAGCAAAGCGCTGGTATTGCGCAGATCAATGATGCGATTACCAATATGGATACGCTGACGCAGCAAAATGCAGCTCTGGTCGAAGAAGCCGCCGCTGCCGCTGCCGGATTGCAAGGGCAGGCAGAAAAACTCAGCAGCGTCGTCAGCGTGTTCAAATTAGATCAGAGCCAGACGGCGGCGCCGAACGCATCCGCAATGCTGGTGAATCGCAATACTGCTGACGCGACAAAAAAAACGATGGCAAAGCCGGGCAAAAAGGAAACGAACAGCACGGCAATCAAACCTGCGCCATCCAGTGTCCGGCAAAGTCCGCAGCGAGCAGCGAAAGCAGTTGAAAAAGCAGGCGACACCACAGACTGGGAAGAGTTTTGATGTTGCTTAGTCTTGTACTGACAGGCACAGCCGTGGCGTAAAAAAAGCAGGGCGGAGCATATACTCCCCCTGCTTTTTTAGTATTCACCGCTCATGTCCTTATATTTAAAGGGCTTCAAAATATACTGGGGGGAGTATATTTACCCCCGAATTAAGCCATGAAATACAGGAATCAGGATGAATGGCAATTAAGCGATGTCGCTCTGTTTGATGATGGTGCGTGAAATCAAACCATATTCCAGCGCTTCTTCTGCGCTCATCCAGTAATCGCGGTCGATATCATTCGTCACGCGCTCCAGCGTCTGACCGGATTCGCGCGCGATCAATGCCGAGATACGTTCACGCACTTTGACGATTTCGCGCGCCTGAATCGCAATGTCCGTTGCCTGACCACCGCAGCCGCCGCTAGGTTGATGAATCAGGAAACGTGTGTTCGGCAAACAGACGCGGCGTTCTTTTGGCACAGACAGGAAAACGCTGACAGCGGCGCTGCCTACCCAACCGGTACCAACCATATTCACCGGTACATCGATGAATTTAATCATGTCGTGAATCACGTCGCCGGATTCAACATGACCGCCTGGCGAAGAAACCAGCAAAGTAATTGGGTCTTTCGACTCGGCCGCCAGCGCGATCAGGCGCTTGCTGACATCGGCCGCGAGCTTATCGTTGATGGTGCCGAAAACCAGCACGGTGCGGGATTTAAATGCTTTCTCTTCGAGGAAAGGGCTGCGTTGTACGTCGTTATTGTCTTTTTCGTCTGCCATGTGAAATCGTGTCCGGTTATGAAGGTTGAAATTGTAGCTTGTCTGCTGCCTCAGATGGCTGCGTCGGTGGCTTTTTTCAAGTAGGTTTCTGCCAGCCTGACCCAGTAAGTCGCGCCGATGGGCAGCAAATCATCATTGAAGTCGTAACTGGGATTATGCAGATTACAGGGGCCCAGACCATGACCGGCATCGCGATGATCACCTTCGCCGTTGCCGATGAAGACATAACAGCCCGGTTTCGCTTGCAGCATGAATGCAAAATCTTCTGCACCCATGGTCGGTTCGGTCTGCGCATTCACGCGCTCGTCACCGACCACAGAACGTAACACTTCCGCTGCAAATGCAGTTTCAGCAGGATGATTGATCAGTGGCGGATAATTGCGCCGGAATTCAAAATCAATCTCGGCATCAAACGCCGCCGCAGTGTGTGTGGCAATTGCCCGCATGCGTTGTTCAACCAGATCGATCATGTCATTGCTGAATGCCCGCACGGTGCCGACCAGCTGCGCGTCGTCGGGAATCACATTGGTGGCGCTGCCTGCGTGAATCTGTGTGACCGACAGCACCACTGATTCCAGCGGGCTGGCATTACGACTGACGATGGTTTGCCAGCTCTGCGCAATCTGTATCGCGATTATGATAGGGTCGATGCCCTTGTGCGGTTGCGCTGCATGCGCGCCTTTACCTTTGACCGTGACATAAAATTCATTTGATGAGGCCATCATCGGCCCCGGTGTCAGCCCGAACGAGCCTGCTGGAATGCCCGGCCAGTTATGAATGCCGAACACCGCTTCCATAGGATATTTTTCAAACAGACCGTCGTTGATCATTGCTGAAGCGCCACCGCCGCCTTCTTCTGCCGGTTGGAAAATCAGATATACCGTGCCATCGAAATTGCGGTGTTGCGCCAGATAATGCGCGGCACCCAGCAGCATCGCGGTATGCCCGTCATGGCCGCAGGCATGCATTTTTCCTTCGTGCTGAGAGCGGTGTGCGAAGCTGTTGATTTCCTGCATAGGCAAGGCATCCATATCGGCGCGCAAACCAATCGCCCGCGTACTGTTACCATTTTTAATGATGCCCAGGACGCCAGTGCCGCCTAAACCCGAAACAACAGGAATGCCCCACTGTTGCAACTGGCGCGTAATGACGTCTGCGGTGCGGTGTTCTTCGTAACAAAGCTCAGGGTGAGCGTGAATATCACGGCGGATTTGTTGAATTTCTGCCTGGAATTGAACAATAGGATCTATTAGTTTCATACGAGTCTCCGGATTGCGTTGCAGATGTGCTGGCTGGTATCGGGATGGATAGTGAGCCGCAGCAGGACGCAATTTATTTTTTCGACGTGAAGTCGCTGCATCGTCTGCAGCAAGCACATCAGAGAGAACGATACCAGATTCCACAGAGGCGGGCATCAGCACTGACGCGGAATTTGAATAAAAACAAGGAAAGTGTTCCTGAGTCGTTCGGACGCCAAGGCCACTTCCTGATCTTGAGCCGCGGAAGGTCGTGTTGCGCTGTTTTTTCATTCATCCGCATGCATAGTCGGTATAAGAAAACATCTTCAACAAACATTCGCAGAGCATGGTGTGCAGATATTCTTTGCGGTGATGATTGATATATCGAAAATAAAGCAGACATGTTTGCTGCGCTGCAGTAAAGTTACACCTGTCTCCTCCAACACCTCCTAAGGTTTGGATTTAACCCGCAACCGCAAGGTCGCGGGTTTTTTTTGTCCTTTTTCCGGTAAGCACTAAAAAATTCAATAGAAACGATAAAAATTTGAAATAAGATTTCTTCTAGGTAATTTGTTATCGTTTTCAGATATCTGATTTGTGAATGTTTGATATGCAAAAATAGTCGTTTGCGTATTTGTTGCGGTGCGATATAGTTACACCTGTCTCCTCCAACACCTCCTAAGGTTTGGATTTAAGCCCGCTCTTAGCGGGCTATTTTTTTGCCTGCGTTTTTGTTTGTACCTTCCATCTGATACGCGAAAAGAATAGCGCAGGGCGCTTGCGAATGTTGATTTAATGCGCGGTGTGTGAAATGTTCAGGCGAGTACCCAGTTGCCATCCAGCGTGATTTCATCGCAGTTGTGACCGTGGCCGATGCGATCCATGACGATGAAGTCGCTGACTTTATGCAGGGCGATCAGCGGGTGATGCCAGACACCTTTAGCGTAATTCACGCCTTGTAAGCCTTTGCACAAAAAAGCCTGCATCTTGTTTTCATCAAATTCCCCCGCTGGTGCGACAACGACCAGATATTCGTCTTCCTCATTTTGTGTCAGCGGGACAAATGCCTGACTGCCTAGCGGATGCCTTTCCATAATGGTGATTGGCAGCGGCAGTTGGCGTGGCTGCGCGCGAAACAGGCTGAGTATAGTTTGTCCATTTTCACTGTGCGTGTCAGCGCAGGCGAGGGCATGAAAACGCTCGGTAGTGCCCTGATTAATCGGGTAATGGCGCGCGCCATCCGTCATGATCACTTCGCCAAACGGCGCAAACGCCGCCCGTGTCAGAGGAGAGATAGTGAGTGTTTTCATATCGCGGACATTGTGATTTGGTGAAGGTTGTCAGGCGATTTTACTCAACAGGCGCAAACGCGAGACGCCGCCGTCCGGGAAAATATTCAGACGAATATGCGTGATAGTCCCCAGCGATTGCAGCTCTTCTGCAAAATAATGCTGATGATCCATTTGCAGCTTTTGTTGCGGTAACAGCGTAGGCCAGAACATCGATTGCGTGATCAGCGAAGTGTTCGTGCCGCCCGCCATGGATGCGGCCTGTATCGAACAGCTGTCTGGATAGTTGCCTTTGAAATGGCAGGTATCGACTTCGATTTTTTGCACGATACCGGCGTGTGCCAGTGCGATGATGCACCAGTCATTACCAGGCTCGCGGCGGCGTCGCGTTTCCCAGCCGTCGCCCATATTCACGCCGCGTCCCGGCATCAGCAGATTGGATGCCAGCCCAAAATGCTGGTTGTTCGTTGCCACAATATAGCCGCCATTTTCCATCGCAATCAGATCGTGCAGCGCATGCGGATCAGCTTTTGCCCAATCGTTTTCCGGTTGTGCATACACGCGCAAACGGGCCACGCCGCCATCCGGATAAATGTTCAGGCGCAAGTGTGTAAAAACTTGCGTACTGCTGATCTCGTGATAATGATGGCTGTTGCCTTGCAGGTTCACGGATGGCAGCACTTCTTGCCAAACGGTCTGGTCATCCGGTTCGCCGCTGGCGAGAAATGCGCCTTCAATTGCGGCGGCAGGCGGGTAATTGCCGGTGAAATGGCTGGTATCGATATCGACGCCTTTGAGTATCCCGGCGCGACCAAGTTTCAACACGCACCAGTCGTGACCATTCACTCGTTTGCGACGGGATTCCCAGCCATCCATCCATTTGCCATTGGTATCGTACTTGCCGGGAATGAAGACAGCGGGTTCAGGATTCAACATGCGCGCCATCTCGGCAAAAAAATCATCGCTGCAGGCTAGTGTTCTGGCACCCAGGCGCGGGTCAGCGAGATTCGGATAGCGGCGGGTAAATTCAGGAGCATTCGGGTCGAGCGTGATGATGGCCATAGTGTGTCTTTCTCGATTATTTTCTCGATTACTTTCTTGATTATTTCTTGCCAGCCATATTGGCCGTATCGTTTTCTACCCAGCGCGCGATGACAGCGCGTTCTTCGTCGGTGATATGCGTCAGATTCCCCAGCGGCATCAGCTTTTGTTGCACCACTTGTTGATAAATTAGTTGCGATGCCGCCTTGATCTGCTCAGGTTTATCCAGCATCAGTCCTTTGGCGGGAAATTCCATTAGTGTCGGATGTTCCGCATGACATTGTATGCAGCGTGCCTGCACCACTTGCTGAACCTGGGCAAATTGGGCTGCCGGTGATTCCTTTGCGCTGCTGACAGGCGCGGATTTTGGTGTCATCCACGCAGCCAGCGCAGCGAGGATGGCAATGGCCAGTGCCGGATAAATAGGGCTGGTTTTACCTTTATGGCGCAGGATAAAAAACTGTCGTACCAGAACGCCCACGACCATGATGAATACCAGCACCAGCCAGTTTTGCGCGTGGTTATACGTCATGCTGTAATGATTCGAGAGCATTGCAAACAGCACCGGCAGTGTGAAGTAGGTGTTGTGTACGCTGCGTTGTTTGCCGCGCTGACCGTGCACCGGGTCAACCGGAGCTCCTGCTTTCATCGCCGCCACGACTTTGCGCTGTCCCGGAATAATCCAGAAAAACACGTTGGCACTCATGATGGTCGCGATCATCGCGCCTGTAATCAGAAACGCGGCACGACCGGAAAATAAATGGCAGGCAGCCCAGGCGGCGGCGATGACGTAAGCGACAATCAATGCTGACAACAGCTTTTCATTCTTGCCGAATAAGCGGCACAACAAGTCATACACCAGCCAGCCGAGTGCCAGAAAACCTAAGGCCGCCGCGATTGCAACTGCAGGTGTGAGATTGGCAACAGACGGGTCGATCAGATAAGTGCGGGCATTAAAAATATATACCAGCAAAAACAGGCTGAACCCCGATAGCCAGGTGCTGTAAGACTCCCAGTAAAACCAGTGCAGATGTTCCGGCAATTTCGGTGGTACGCCCAGATATTTCTGCGGATTGTAAAAGCCGCCGCCATGCACCGCCCATAATTCACCGCCTACGCCTTGTGCCTTGAGTTGTGGATCACTTGGCGCAGTCAGATGGTTATCCAGCCAGACGAAATAAAAAGATGAACCTATCCAGGCAATTGCGACGATGACATGCAGCCAACGCAGCAACAGGTTTGCCCAGTCAAATAAATATGCTTCCATTTTTTTTCCAGATTATTTTTTTAGATGCAGAGGCAGGGTCTGCATTGCCAGAAGTTTGTTGCGTCTTCTACCTCAACTGCCACGATACGTCGAGTAACTCCACGGCGTTGCGACCAGCGGCACGTGATAATGCGCACTGGCATCGGCGATAGAAAACCGCAAAGTCACGATACTCAGAAATGGTGGTTGCGGCAGATCAGGTACCAAACCAGCGAAATAAGTGCCGATGTCGAAATCAAGCTCATAGGTGCCGACTTCCATCGCATCGCCATCGAGCAATGGCTGATCGCAGCGGCCGTCGGCATTGGTGAGGCGTTCGCAAAGCAGGCTGCGTTGCTGTGGGCTGACGCGATACAGCGCAATGCTGATGCCTCGCCCGGGCTTGCCGTGGGCGGTGTCGAGTACATGTGTGGTCAGGCGTCCCATGTGATCCTTATTTCGTAGGACTGACGCAAGGTAGCCCCGGCTTCGTTGCTATGTCTTGCCGGGACAAATTGCGTAAGTCTTGTTTCATTGATTTGAAAATATTGTCGACAATCTTAATTGCCATAATTTAAGCCTGTCAAATAAAAATAAATAAAATCGAATAAAAACAGCTATTTATGTAAGTGATTTCGTAAATAATACTGCGGCATATTTAATATTGTCGACAATCGTGATTAAATATGCCTCACTATTTTTATTCTTCACTCAGCATGAATTCATCTGAAACACGCCGCACATCGACACTGGCAGAGAAGGAAGACCACATGTATCGCGATATTTATGATGCGATCATGGATCACCGTTTGCCGGCGCGGACTAAATTGACTGAGCAATCTCTGAGCCAGATTTATCAGATGGCCAGACACGGGGTGCGTAAAGTATTAAGCCAGTTGGCGGCCGACGGGCTGGTCGATCTGGAGCCCAACCGTGGTGCGTTTATTGCCAGCCCGGGCGAAAAAGAGGCGCACGACATGTTTGAATTGCGCCAGACGCTGGAACAGATGGCGCTGGAAAAAGTCTTGCAGCACGCTGATGCCAGCGCGATTGCTGAACTGCGGCGTATGGTCGAGCGTGAACGGGACGCCTATGAAAGTGGCGACCGGCCACAATGGATACGCCTGTCGGCTGATTTTCATATCGCCCTCGCGCGTCTGAGCGGCAATGATTTACTGGTCGATATGCTGCGCCGCCTCGTCTCGCGCACGACGCTGATGATTTCGAATAAGGAGGTGGCAACGACGCGCCCCTGTTCATTTGATGAGCATTTTCAGGTGCTGACGGCATTGGAGCGTCAGGATAAAAAAGCAGCCTTGCACGCAATGGCACAACATTTGCATCAGTGTGCCTGTCGCACGCCGAAAAATGCTGGCAAGGGTTTTGATTTAAAAGCCGTTCTCGGGCATACACGGAGCAACTAATTTATGAGTATGACAGCAGCTTATCCACGCGACCTGATCGGCTACGGAGCGCAGGTACCACATGCGCAATGGCCGGGTCAGGCAAGAATTGCGGTGCAGTTTGTTCTGAATTACGAAGAAGGCGGCGAGAACTGCGTGCTGCATGGCGACAAGGCATCCGAACAGTTTTTATCAGAAATCGTCGGTGCCGCTGCATATGAGGCGCGACACATGTCGATGGAGTCGATTTACGAATACGGTTCGCGCGCTGGTGTCTGGCGGATTTTGCGCGAATTTGAAAAACGCGGCTTACCGCTGACGGTATTCGGCGTGGCGATGGCTTTGCAGCGGCATCCTGAACTGACGCAGGCATTTGGCGCGCTCGGACATGAAATTGCCTGCCACGGTTTGCGCTGGATACATTACCAGAATCTGGATGAGGCAATCGAGCGCGAACATATGCAACAGGCGGTGCAGATCATGCGTGAACTGACAGGAGCAGCGCCGCTGGGATGGTACACCGGGCGCGATTCGCCGAATACGCGGCGTTTGCTGGTTGAACATGGCGGCTTCATTTATGACGCCGATTACTATGGCGATGATTTGCCATTCTGGACTGAAGTCAGTACCAGCACGGGCGAGCAGCAACCGCATCTGGTGGTGCCGTATACGCTGGACAGTAATGACATGCGTTTTGCCACGCCGCAGGGATTCAATACTGCCGATCATTTTTATGCGTATTTAAAAGATAGTTTTGATGTGCTGTATGCAGAGGGTGATCCGGATGGCGACAATGCGCCGAAAATGCTGTCGGTAGGTATGCATTGCCGCTTGCTGGGCAGACCCGGGCGATTCCGCGCTTTGCAGCGTTTTCTGGATTACATACAGGCACACGACAAAGTCTGGATTTGCCGCCGCATCGATATCGCGCAGCACTGGATGAAGACGCATCTGTACCAGCCACAAGCTGCAGGAGCCGTAGGAACAGATGGAGCCGCAGCATGAGCAAGACTTACAGTTTAGATGAATTGAACCTTTGTTCTGCGCAGGCGTTTGTCGATGTTCTGGGCGGTATTTTTGAACACTCGCCGTGGGTGGCTGAAGCGGTTGTCGCGCAGCGGCCATTTGCCAGCAGGGCGACCTTACACCAGGCAATGGCGGATGCCGTCAGAACTGCGGCGGAAAGTGCACAGTTGAAACTGATTTGCGCCCATCCTGAATTAGCGGGAAAAGCAGCGATACGTGGCGAGCTGACGGCAGAGTCCAGTCGTGAACAAAGTGGCGCAGGTCTGACTCAGTGCAGCGCGGAAGAATTTGCGCAGTTACAACGTTTAAATGCCGAATATAAGGAAAAATTCGGCTTTCCGTTCATCATCGCTGTACGCAATCATGACCGGCAAAGTATTATCCGCAACTTCACGCAACGTCTGGCTGCCAGTCGCGCCGACGAAATGCGGGAATGCATAGAACAGATTATCCGTATCGGGGAATTCCGGCTGGCTGATCTCATCAGCTCCTGAATACACAGCAGACTCACTGTACAGGACGCGACGCTGATTGCCGGTAACCGCATACGAAACAATTTTTTATCACATCAATCAAGGAAAACCGATGAAATTTCAATTGAAAAGTATGGTGTTGGCAGTGTCTTGTCTGCTTGCTGGCGGTGCATCTGCACAATCACAGGTGTCCGTCGAAGGTTTGCTCGACGTGACTCTGGGTTCCGTTAAATACAGTGGCGACAGCGGTCGTCAGGCTGTCGTTAACAGCGGCGGTATGACGACATCGTGGGTCGGTTTCAAAGGTGTTGAAGATCTGGGCGGCGGTTTGAAAGCTGATTTTGCATTGACCAGTTTCTTGCAGGCAGATACCGGCGCCTCTGGCCGTTTCAGCGGCGATACCATGTTTTCGCGCGATGCGAACGTTGGTTTGTCCGGCTCTTTCGGTAAAGTGTCGCTGGGTCGTGGTCTGGCACCAAGTTTTTTGCCAACCGTGATTTTCAATCCGTTCGGCGATTCTTTCAGCTTCTCGCCATTGGTATTACACACCTGGGTTTCCAGCGGTAATTATGCTGCCCGCACCTGGGCCAATTCCGCTGCAGGTGACTCTGGCTGGAGTAACGAGATCGTTTACACGACACCGAATTTTGATGGTCTGAGTGCGAATGTGCATTACCAGTTCGGTGAAAAAGCAGGCAGTACAGGTACTAAAAACGTCGGTATCAATGCCTTGTATTTCAATGGCCCACTCGCTCTTGGCGCTTACTATCATCAGGTGCAGGTCAGCAATCCGCTCAGTGGTGGCGCGATTGTGGATGCAACAGCAGCGCCTGTGAATTATGCGTCGATCAATAATCAGAAAACTTACTTTGTTGCCGGTAGCTATGACCTGACAGTAGCAAAACTGTTTGCGACGTATTCTTCCAGCAAAGATGACACGACCAGCCCGAAATCACTGGACGACAAAACTTACAGTCTGGGCGTGAAAGCACCGGCTGGCGGCGGCGACATTTTGCTGGCGTTTGCGAATACTAAACGTACAGGCAGCCTGGTTGGTGCGGATCTGAAGCGTGATACTTTCTCCGCAGGCTACGACTACAATTTGTCTAAACGTACTGATGTCTATGCTTTAGTGATGAGCGACAAACTCAACACGGCTGACCGTGCAACCAGCGTTGCTGCCGGTATCCGTCACCGTTTCTGATGTTCAGTCGTCAGGCATGAAACAAAAAACCGCATGAATCATGCGGTTTTTTTTATGGTGACGCGATTTTGCAGCAAGCCTGCTGCGTGCCATATTTAACCAGGGCTTTGATAAATCACTTTATCGAGTTCCGGCAAGCCGTACACGTCTTCATTACTTAAAAAATCATCAAACGGGCCGACCTTGCTGACCTGATTGCCGTGTTTGAAAACGATCTGCAGACCATCTTCCTGATTCCAGTCGCAATCACATTCAAACAATACATAAACCGCCTGATCGCCATTGCTGCGGCGGCAAACCAGCGCCTCATTGCCGAACTGAATGTGCTGCCAGATATCCGCTGGTTCGGTGATCTCTACGCAGGGCTGGCCTTCGGCTTTCGCCAGGCGCGCCCAATCGAGGTAATAGTTGAAAACCGGGGCTTCTGCGGCTTTCAGCGCGCTGCTGCTGAGCGTGATGAAATTGCTGATCGCATCGGAAAAATCCTGAGGATGTGGATCGGCTTCGTAGCCTTCGATCAGAAATTCACATGGCGTATTGTTAAAAGCGGCGATGTTGAACGCGTCGCTGATCAGCCAGTCATTTTCTTCGTCTTTGATCAACGTGCCGAGTGGGGGGATTTGCATAGGGATTCCATAAAAACAGGCGTGAGGTGCAGCGTCCACAGATGTCGTGGCGCTGTCTCAGAAAAGCATGCGGACATCGGTCCGGGCGAAGCATTTTATCAATATATCCACCCGGACGGTGAGCTAATTAGCGTGGTGTTGATGCAGGCCAGCCTTGTCGGACTGAAAGGAGAACACCGCTTTTGCTAGCTAAAATTATTTGTCCGTGCACGCAATGCGAGTTGGAAATAATGGTTTGGAGGCGTTCAGGGCTTTAAAATATACTCCCACCAGTATATTTTAAAGCCCTTTGTTTATAAGGAGATAAAGGCAGTTTTTGCACATACTCCCCATTTTTTACTATTTTTTGGCGTTTTCAGGCGATTTTTAAGCGTTTTCCAAATAGGCATCGAGTGCGTCGTACCAGATTTGTTTCTGTGCATCAGATACGAAGGATGCTTCAAAACTATTCCGCGCCAGTTGCACCAGTTCTTCGCGGCTCAACGCCAGCGCATCGGCGGTGGCGATGAAATTCGCGTTCATATAGCCGCCGAAATAGGCCGGGTCATCTGAATTGATCGTCACACACAAGCCATCACGCAGCATGCGCGCCAGATTGTGTTCGCGCATATCCTTCACGACGCATAATTTGAGATTCGACAGCGGGCAGACTGTCAGCGGAATGCGGCTGGCTTTTAAACGCTGCATCAGCGCCGGGTCTTCTTCTGCTCGTACACCGTGGTCGATACGTTCGACTTCCAGCACATCCAGCGCGCTGTGGATGTACGCTGGCGGGCCTTCTTCACCGGCATGGGCGACCAGCCGGAAACCCATGGCCTGGGCGATCGTAAACACATGGGCGAATTTTTCCGGCGGATTGCCGACTTCAGCCGAATCCAGACCAACACCGGTCCATACGTCGGCATACGCTTCACGCAGCGGCAATGCGGCCTCCAGCGTCGCCAGCGCGCTTTCTTCACTCAGATGCCGCAGGAAACACAGTATCATGCTGCCGGAAAAACCGTCCGCCGCTTTCGCTTCACGCAAGGCGCGGGCGATACCGGCAAACACGGTTGCTATCGCGATGCCGCGTTCAGTGTGGGTTTGCGGGTCGAAGAATAATTCGACGTGGCAGACATGATCGGCGCGGGCGCGCTGTATGTAAGCATGGGTCAGATCGAAAAAATCCTGTTCGGTCTGCAAGACTGCGGCACCGGCGTAATACAGGTTCAGAAACGATTGCAGGTCTTCAAAGTCGTAGGCGGCACGGACTTCTTCGACACTGGCATACGGCAGGCTGACACCGTTTTTCCGGGCAAGCTCGAACATCATTTCCGGCTCCAGCGAGCCTTCGATGTGTAAATGGAGTTCGGCTTTTGGCAAGCCGCGGATAAAGTCGTGTAAAGAGTTACTCATGCTGTTTATTCCGCTGTGTGAGTGATAGAGGCGAAGTCCGGCAGTGTAGGTGTCTTCGCCCAGAGTTGCAATAACTGTGCCGCAATGGTAATGGCGATGACGCCGGGTTCTTTGCCAGTGATGCCGTCAATACCGACCGGACAGACCATCGTCGCCAGCCGGGCGGCGCTTATCTGGCGCTCGCGCAAACGATGTTCAAAGCGGGCGCGTTTGGTTTGCGAGCCGATCAGACCGAACCACGCGACATCATTCTTAAGCAGGATATGTTCGCTCAGCAGCAAATCCAGACCGTGGTGATGGGTCATAACGAGAAAGTAAGCGCCTGCTTCGGCGTGAACCACGACAGCTTCGGGGCAGTCAGTGGCTTCCGTTTGCACCGATAGTGGTAAATGCGCTGGAAACAAATGGTCGCGCTCATCGACCCAGGTGATGCGGCAAGGGGTTTGCTGTAATACATTCACCAGCGCGCTACCGACATGACCAGCACCGAACAGGTACAGATGCGGTAATTGCGCTTGCTGTTGTTGAAATTCGGCATAGCGCGCCAGCTTTTGTTCGGTAGTCCAGCTATCGGTGCGTTCGAGCATGATGCTGACCGCGCCGCCACAACATTGACCGAGACTGGGGCCAAGCGCCAGATCGAGATGCCGGGCGGCGGCGTTATGCTCAGCGCTTTCCGCCAGCCACAGACGGGCATGCGCAATGGCTTTCCATTCGAGATGACCGCCGCCTATCGTGTCGTATTGGTGCTGCGCCGTGACCAGCATGCGGGTGCCAGTGCCGCGCGGCGTCGAGCCTTTAGCTGCCGTGACCGTGATCAGGATCGCAGGCGCATTCTCTGGCAGCGCTTGCAGACTTTCCAGCCAGCTTGTATGAGAGTTAATAGGCATGACCAGGTTATTGAGTGGCGCTGAACAGCAAAAACAGCAAAACAGCAAGATAACAGCTTGCCGTAGTATGGATATACACGGCAACTGATGCCGTGTATTGGTGGGTGGATATTACGGTGGGTCAGTGCAACAGAACGCTTTGCCGCATATAGCCATCAAACTGACCTAGAAAATCGTCGATCTCTTCTATGCTGGGTTCGCTCGCGATCAGCTCGGTGACACCATGCCGGAAATTCAGCGCTTGCGGACCACCGATAAACCATTCACGACGTACTGCTTTGTCGGTAATTTCGTAGCCGCCAAAACGCAGAGCTTCGTGCTCCGCATCTTCACTGTATTCAACGACGCTGTAATTTTCACTGTTATAAATAAGATTCATTTTGCATCCTTTCTGGCTGGAGAAATGACTTCCTCATATAAACCGGACATGGTGCTGTTAGCAGCAAATTTCAAGTTAGGACTTGCGCAAAGTCGCCCCAGCGGTGTTATGGCTCCTAGCCGTACTATTCGTACTGCCTTCGTCGCCACGCCTTGCCGGGACAACTTTGCGCAAGTCCCACAAGTAAGCAAAAAACGTGCTGCCTGATAGAGGTTACGGTGCCGCGATGAATAGCTTTAGTTTATTTTTAGTTTATTCCGCAAAATTACAGGGAGACAGATTCGTCTGTTTTCAGCAACTGGTCGTAGGGCGCTTGTTGTAAAGTCAGCCTGAGATTGTCGAGATGCTCACTACTGGCGACGCCGAGATAAACGTGTTGTGGCCGTTGCCGGAGTGCCCGGTTGAGGCTGACCCGCATGGTCAGATTGCCGATACAGCAAAAACAGCCGGGGGCAATTCTTTGTAAATGGAGTTGTTGGGTATCGCTCAGCAGCAGATCGCCCTCAGGCAAACCTTCCAGCAGGACGGCGACGCGGCCGACGCTTTTAGCATGTTTCTGATCGTGGTCGATACAGGCAGCGATCTGAGCTTCGCGCTGGCGATAGCTGCCACCGCTGACGAGCGTCAGCGGCACGGCAGTTTGCAGATTATTCGCCGCGTTTGGCGTATTTGACAGACTCGACACCGAGTTGTTTGAGTTTGCGGTAAAGGTGGGTGCGTTCAAGGCCGGTTTTTTCGGCTACCCGCGTCATGCTGCCGCCTTCACGATTTAAATGATATTCAAAATAAATCCGTTCAAACGCATCTCTGGCTTCGCGTAAAGGTAAATCAAACGACAGGCTGGCGAATTGATTTGCCGGCGCACTTGCTGCGGCAGGAGCGGTATTGAACTGGCGCGATTCAAAGGTGCCGCTGCTTGCCTGCATCCCACCCTGAGTCAGGCTGGGATGGTTGTGATCGCTGCTGATGACGCGCAATGCTGGCGCTGCCGGACGTACAGGCTCAGGTGTACGGGTCAGCCCTTGTTGCACGGCTTTGAGCAGTTTTTGCAGAGCAATGGGTTTTTCCAGAAAGTTCAGCGCACCGATACGGGTTGCCTCGACAGCAGTATCAATGGTCGCGTGACCCGACATCATGATCACCGGCATGGTCAGCAAACCGTCGCGCTGCCACTCTTTAAGTAAGGTAACGCCGTCGGTATCCGGCATCCAGATATCCAACAACACCAGATCGGGTTTTGCTTCCTGTCGGGCCAGTCGTGCCTGCTGCGCGTTTTCCGCGAGTTGCACGACGTGTCCCTCATCTCCCAGAATTTCCGAGAGTAATTCCCGGATACCCATTTCATCATCTACGACCAGAATATTTGCCATAAATCTACCCTATTACTGCCCTTGTGGTTTTTGTCTTTCTTATTTCCGCATTACTCTTCGTTAATGTCGAATGGAAATCAGCCTGTTCATGCTGTTTTTGAGTCCGGTGCTAACTTTAACAGCAAAATCGCTACTTTTGCACCGTTTGTATCACTGCGATTCTGAATATCGATACGACCACCGTGTTCGTCGATGATTTTTTTCACCATGGCAAGTCCTAATCCGGTTCCGCGTGGTTTCGATGTCGCATAAGGTTCGAATGCGCGCGCCAGAATTTTGCTGGAAAATCCGGGGCCGTTATCGATAATTGACAGCTTCACTGCGCTGCAGACATCCTGCGCTTTGCTGTTGTAATGAACGACTTCGGTGATCACATCAATGCGTGGCGGCACGTCGGACTGCGGTTGATCGGCAACGGCGTCCTGTGCATTTTGCAGCAGGTTATGGATGACTTGGCGCAGTTGCGTAGCATCGCCCATAATTTTCGGTAAATCCGGTGCCAGATGCAGGCGGATGATATCGCGGTCATCGCCCGCCAGATACAGATGCAGCACTTCATCGATCAGTTCACCGAGATCAAGCTGCGACAACACTGCGGGCGGGGTTTTTGCATAATCGCGGAAATCATCCACCATGCGCTTCATCGATGACACCTGATTCACTATGGTCGTTGTACTCTTATTCAGAATGGCGACATCGGCTTCATTGAGCTTGTCCTGCAATTTCATTTGCAGACGTTCTGCGGAGAGTTGTATTGGCGTCAGCGGATTTTTAATTTCGTGTGCCAGTCGTCGCGCCACTTCGCCCCAGGCGATCGAACGCTGCGCGGAGATAATATTGCTGATGTCATCAAACACAATGACATAGCCATTACCCGCGCCGACCGGCAAATGTGAGCCACGGGCGAGCAAAGTAATCGTCTGTTTATCGTCATTTGGCATTGCACCTGAAGCGGGCTCTGCTGTTTTGACTGCATCAGGACGGGGCACTTCAATTTGTTGTTGCCAGTGTTCCTGCTGCTCTTTGCCACCGGCTGCTGATTGCGCATGTTGTTCTGAAAAGGCTTTGTCGATGGCATCGGCAAAATCATGCATACCATTGATATCCGCCAGTGGCTGACCAATCTCCGCTTCTAATGGCCGTTGCAGTATGCGTTCGACGGATTCGTTGCACGTCACCAGATGGCCAGTCTGATCCAATACCATCACGCCTGCCGACATATTGGCCAGCACCGATTCCAGATAGGCCTTGGCATTTTCCAGTTCACTGCGGTTTTTTTCGACAGCGGCACGGGCATCGAATAGCTGGCGCGTCATGGTGTTAAACGATTTCGTCAGGCTGCCCAGTTCATCCGTACTGGTGACGATAGGGCGCGGTGAAAAATCACCTTCGGTGACTGCTTTCGTTCCTTCCGCCAGCAACAGCAAGGGACGCGCAAGTTCACCAGAAATCAGGAAGGCACTGGCAATGGCGGCAAAAATGGCCAGTAACAGGGTCAGCGTCAGCGTAAAAATATACATCGTTTTCAGGCTGCCCCGACCCAGCGAACGCAACTGATATTCGGTCGATGCATTGCGCAGGGCTTCGGCATGCGCCGCCAGATTTGCCGGAACCGGTTGTATCAGTTGCAGAAAATAGGTTTCCCGCTGCAAGGACAGTGCCATATCGCTTGCCTGCAACTGTATGACAACACGCGAACGCAGGGTTTTATTGTTTTCTTGCGGAAGAATCGGACGTTTTGCGTCGCTCAACCCGGCATTTTTATTCGTTTCAGTCGGATCCGGCGTATTAATTTTTTCGTCGATGGCGGCAAAGATGCGCGAATTACGCGCTTGCCGCAGCATGTCGGCGGTCGGCAGTTCAGGTACCAGCCGTCCAAAGTTCTGGCTGGCGGTGGCAACCAGCCTGCCGCGGCTGTTAACGATCGTCGCTTCCTGCACCAGCGCCCGTTCGCGCAGACGCGATAACTTGATGGATAAAGGCGTGTCTGACGGCGTTGATAGCTCGCTCGCCATTTCACGCGCTTTTGCCTGCAGATCGGCCAGCAGAAAATCGAGCGCCGCCAGACCGAGATTCTTGCCGGAATCCAGAGCAGACTCCACTTTGACGTCAAACCAGGATTCTATCGAGCGCGACACGAAGGTGACGGACACCGCATAGATGACTGAGCCCGGCAATATGCCCACCAGCGCAAACAGCAATACCAGCCTCGTCATCAGTTTGGAACCAAATTCACGGCTGCGGAAACGACTGAATAAACGCCATACCAAAGCGGAAATCAGCAGCAATAAAGCGGAGGCGACGACGGCATTGGCACCAAGTAGCCAGCCATAGTAGGGCTCAAAATTAGCGGAATTTTCAGAAGCGGTAGTCAGTAAAAACAGCAGGATACTCATCAGAGCACCGCCGATAATCAAGGCATACCGCAAAAATCTTGTCACTTGTCTTCAGCCTTGAAGGTAAAGCGTTTCCAGTCTGAGGAGAAACGCCAGTCGCTGTTATTGAGCGAGGTAATCAGGAAAGTCTTGGGCAGATAACTCAGATCGAGTTTCAGTTTGACGGCAACGTTATAGACTGCACCGGCAGTCAGCGTGCCTTTATCGGCGACGATCCAGCGTCGTGGTCGCAATACCAGCGCGAGTGCATCTTCGAGCGTGGCAAAATTTTGCTGTAAACCCTGATTGATGGTGGCGGTGTATTGCCGCGTCCAGGGGTTGTAGCCGATGCGGACGGTTTGTACTGCGCGTATGGTTTTTTCATCAAACCAGTACCAGCGGGGACGGGTCAGTTCGACTTCGGTGGTGAATGAGATGGGGATTTCTTTGGCGATTGCGTCGGTCAGCGCGTGGCTGAGTTCGAACGAAAAGCTGGCGGCCAGACGGTAGCCTTCATCGCTTGCTTCGATTCTGGCTGAGGTGACTTCAGCTTCCGCCGCATGCACCGTCGGAACGCCGAGCAACGCCAATAGCGCTAACACAAGTGTCAGCGCTAAGCGGCGTAGGTGATCGTTCAGACGAAGGAGCATGCAATCAGGAAATAAAAATCGTAGCCCCAATGATAACTTGAAGCTCGTGTTTTCCGTTAGCTTTGCCCGGGTTTTTGAAACAAGGCATAGAACAAACCGTCGTGTTCGTTGTTTGCATCGGACGGATTCGCCATGGTTGGCAATAATTGACCTGGTGCATCGAGACGGATGGCGCCATGCCGGGCAGCAAAGGCGGCAGCTTGCGCCTCCGACTCAGCAGGCCAGATAGAGCAGGTCACCATCAGCATTTTGCCGCCGGGTGCCAGCATGCGCCACAGATTGTCAAGTATGCGCGATGATAAGGCAGCGAGCTGCGCGGTATCGGTTTTGCGGCGTAACCAGCGGCTATCTGGGTGGCGGCGCACGACGCCCGACGCTGTGCACGGAACATCGGCAAGTATCCGGTCAAAGGCTTTGTTATCCCACCATCCAGAACGGCTGGCATCGCCTTCTTTGATGGCCGCAAATAATTTAAGTCTGCTCAGATTTTCCTGAATGCGTTTGACGCGCAAAGGATCGATATCCAGCGCCAGCAAATTGACGTCGGCCAGTTCCAGCACGTGGCAGGTTTTACCGCCCGGCGCCGCGCAGGCATCGAGCACCCGCATCCCGTCTTGTACGTCTAGCAGCGGCGCGGCGAGTTGTGCCGCCGCATCCTGTACCGATACCATGCCATCTTCGAAGCCTGGAATGCTGTTGACCGGCAAAGGCTTGGCCAGACGTACCGCAAACGGCCCGATTTGTGAGGCTTCAATTTGCTGTTCCGCCAATAGCTGCAAATACGCTGCTGTGCTGGTGAGTCGACGATTCACACGTAAGGTCAGCGGCGGTGCATGGTTGCCGGTCGTTAAAATCGCTTGCCAGTCATCCGGATACGCTGCTTTGGTTTGGTCTACCCACCACTGCGGATAGTTCCAGACTGCCGCCGGTTGCTTCATGACGAGCTTGAGTAATTCCTCTTTTTCACGCAGATAGCGGCGCAATACAGCGTTCACCATGCCTTTGGCAAAGACCATGTGAGCGTTGGCGCTGGCGGCGGTGACGGCCTGATCAACCACTACAAAATCCTCGTACGGCGCATCTTCGCCTTCATTTTTCACCAGCAAAGTCAGGGCGCAGCAAAGCAAGCCGTACAACAATGCTGGTTCTGGCGCTTTATTTGTCATGGCTTTCAGCAGCGCATCAACGCGCCCGACCTGACGCATCGTCCGGTAAGAAATATCCTGTATCGCGCCCCGCGCTTGCGGCAATGCATTGGTTTGTAAAAAAACTTTTGCCAATGCTTGTGGTAACGCCATGCCTTCGAGTACATAGGCCACCGCCTGCGCAGCGCCGGAAAGGCTGAAAGCCAGTGAATCCGGCTTCAGCTCCAGCAGTGGCGCTGGTGGCTGAGCTTCAGGTGCGGCAGCGACTGTACGAGCCGGTTTGATGGCAGGTTTGCCGAGGATTTTTCTTGGTTGTTCTTGCATATTAATGTTTGGTGAGTAGCAATTTGATTCCCAGACCGACAAATGCTGTTCCGACAAAGCGCTCCAGCCAGAGTTTGTAGCGGGGATTCTGACTTGCGCGGCGCGCTAGTGTACCAGCCAGAACGGCAGTGCCGCTATTCCAGAGCGTACTCATCAGGGCGAAGGTTGCGCCGAGTAGCAGAAATGCAGAGGTTTTGTGACTCGCATCGGTTGAGACAAATTGCGGGAAAAACGATAAAAAGAACAGCACCACTTTGGGGTTGAGAATATTGGTGAGTACCGCTTGCCAGAAAATTTTTTGCAGCGGGCGGCGTTCCGGTTCGGTTGAACGTGCAATCAAGACTGCCGGTTTGCTGAACAACATTCTGACACCCAGGTAAATCAGATAGGCGCCACCCGCCAGTTTAATGATGGTGAATGCCAGCGCCGAGGTGGCAATGATTGCGGTCAGCCCGAATGCAGATGCGAACGCGTGAAACAGACAGCCAACCGAGATGCCGAGTGCGGAAATGAGACCGGCAGTGCGACCCTGAGCGATGCTGCGCCCGACGATATAGGCGGTATCAGGCCCGGGCGTTGCATTGAGCAACATCACTGCCAGACAAAATAACCCAAAATGAATGATGCCAAATTGTTCCATATTTATTTCCTGGTGATTCAGTTGGTGGCTCAGGTTCCTGTTACATGGGACGTTGCTGTGAGCGGCGTCAGATGTTGTTGTTCCAGCCATGTACGCAGATCGTCAAAGACCGGTGTTGCATCAAGCTCGTTAAAAATTTCGTGATAAAAGCCGTCGTAATAATGCGCGGTCATCAATGTTGGGACGACGCCCTTTTCGAAACGGCGGCTGCCGTCCGGATCAACCAGATGGTCGTCTTCGGCGACCAATAGCAACACCGGAATAGCAATATTGCTGACATGCTGGTGGGTAAAAGCGATTGCTGCCTGCATGCTGCGCAGCAGACGGGCACTGATTTTTGGGTGTACCAACGCATCATTCTGATATGCCTGAACCACTTCGGCATCGTGTGACAGATAGCGGGTTTTCAGTCCATTCGGCAGCCCTGTTCCGGGAAACAGCGCCAGTGCCACTTTGGCGAGTTGTTGCTCAAAACCTGACATACGTATTGCCAGAGCCGGAGATGAAAGTATCAGCGCCCTGACCGGTGCCAGATTCGCGGCGACAAAACGGGCAGCGAATAAGCCTCCCATACTATGTCCCAGCAGAATAGGCGGTGCCGCCAGTTGCTGGCTGAAATCCTGAATGATGATTTGCGCATCTCTCAATATCGCGTCGTCGTCAGGGACATCTCCGGCATTGCCAGAGGATTTGCCATGACCACGATGGTCATAAGTGCGGACGGCAAAACCGAGGGCATTAAAAAAACGGGCAATATGTGCATAGCGGCCGCAGTGTTCGCCCAGGCCGTGCATCAGCAGCACGCCTGGCGGCAGCTGATCGCCGTTGGGAGCGAGCGGCCAGTCGCGGACGAACAGGCGGGTGCCATCTTGCGTCGTTAAATCAAATTCCCGGGTGTTTTCGATATGAGCCGTCATGAATCAGACACCCCACACCACGTCTTTTTGCATTTTTTGTGCAGCCTGCAGCATTTCAAGCACAGGAAATGCCCGTGTGGCGAACGATACCGTTGCAGGCTTTTCATGTTCGTCGTCGTTCTCATTTTGATGCGCGTTGACATCATGCGCGACTTCAGTGGAAACGGAGTGGATCTTGCTCTCAGCAATGGCGGCTTCGATGCTGGCGATCGCTGCGGGTAATTCAGCGGTTGTGATGATGCCTTGTTCGACATCCTTGTGCAGCAGATCCAGAATACGCCGTGCATGTTCCTTATACATGACGATTTCTGCGGCCGCTTTTGATTTGAATGTGATCAGCATGGAGTCTCCTTTTTTTGGGTGTCAGGGCGGTTTTGTCAGACACGGTGTTCACGTATGGCGTGGTATTGCAGTGTAAAACAGCGCCGCAAAACAATGGCGGATGATAGGGAACGTTGCTGAAGCTATCATAATCGCAATTGCCTGATTTTTGTGGTTTGTGCTTCAGTCGGTTTTGAATGAACTCATGTAAGTATCGATGACATCTTGTTTCAGTTTTTTTGCCGGACCAATCGCAATCACCTGATATACCCGTGGTCCGCGTATGATGAAGCGAGCGGCCATAGTGACTACTTCGCCATCGGGCAATTTTCCCTGCATTTCAACGATGCCGTCGGGGCTGCTGGCCGCTTGCGTGATCTGCCCATGTATGTTTTTCAGCATCCCATCTTTCATCGCTTCTGCCACGACACCAGCTTTGCCGGGATCATCCAGTCTGACACTGCCGACTGCAAAATTGACGCCTGCTGCATCGGCGGCGGTCATCTGCATGTTCAGCGTCAGCCCGGCGAGTTGCATGTCCCGGCTGAAACTCGCCGGTTTCGCTGGCATCAGGACACGGAAAGGCGCATCGCTGCCGCGGACTTCGCGCCAGTCAAACTGCGGGCTGCATGCCAGGAGCATCAGTATCGCGGCAGTGCTCAGGATTTTTTTAGTCAACATAGTTTCACTGGCAGATAGTAGAAATAGGGGGAGTATCACTCCTGTTTACTCTGAAACCCGCGTAAAGCAAAGGCGACACCAAGGCAAAGTAATAATACTCCCATGAGTATCTGAGGTGCAGGCAGAGTCTGACGCAGAATGAATGCGTACAACAGCGCCGCCAGAGTCTCAAACACAATCAACTGACCGCTGAGGCTGGTGGCTAATTTCTGGCTCGCCCGATTCCATAACAGCGTGCCCAGCCAGGATGCCAGTAATCCCAGTGTCAGCATACCGACGATAAATTTACCGGGGCTGCTGCCGAATGGAAAATCATAGACTGGCGTTGACTGCATCGTCTGAACCATTCCGTAGAGCAGAAAACCACACAGGGCGAGCGGCAGGGTTGCTAATCCTTGTGCAGTTGCCCAGGTGCTGGATTGAATTTGTGGATGATTCTTCAAATACCGGCTGTTCATGATCGGATACCAGGTCCATGCAGCGACGGCAATCAATGCCAGGCCTGCACCTTTCACGTAATCGCTGATCGAGCGTTGGGCATCAAGATGACGCAATTCTTCGCTGTTGACCAGCATGATGCCGCAAAAAATCAGCAACAGCGGCAGCACGAGTTTTTTCCAGGCGATGGATTCGGAAGGATGATGTGGAGACCAGTTTGCAAAGACCGCGATCATGACTGGCAAGGTGCCGATGAGCATGGTTGGCAGCGGCGCATCGGCAAGCTGAATCGCACTGGCCAGCGCAGCGTAATAAATGATATTGCCGACTGCCGCCAGTTTCAGCGCGCTGTACCAGTCAGTTTTGCTGAGGGCAAGAATACGCTGGCGGTCAAACCATGCCGGAATCAGTGCTATCAGGCCAAATGCCAGATAGCGGCCAAATGAAAGCACCACACCAGGATAATCCGGTAATAACAAGGGCGTGATAAAGACCAGACCCCACAATAAACCTGCACCCAGCGCAGCGAGGACGCCGCCTACCATCTTGCCATACTCATCAAAAGATCTCGCTTATTCAATCAAGCTGACATCATAGTAGCTTTGATATTGTTAAAGGACATATCGGCACAAACACAACAAAGTGCATGCTTTTACCATCGGATAGATCTCTATGGTTTTGTGATGACAGTGGGGTATCATAGGAAACGATAAAACTGCTTCGTCAGATGGTGATGAAGCTTACGATTTTCTCCTTCTTCATTGGTGCTGCGATGTCGCTTCGTCATTCCGTCCTGTTGGCTTTGTTTCCTTTATTTTTGTTGAGTGCATGCGAACGTCTGGGCATTGCAGATCCGGCGAAAGAAGCGGCGCAGAAGGAATCTGATGCGCGTGCTACCGGTAGCGCCTGTCGTCATGCCGGGCGCGCGATTGAAGACTGCTATGCGCTCAATCCCGATGCCGCCCGATCGTCCGTGTACGCCGGATGGAAAGAGATGAACGACTATATGCGTGAAAACAAGATAGACAACGTCAAACCAGAAATTGCGTCAAACGCGCCGCCGGTTAAAGACGATGCCAGTGCCTCAGAGTCTGCATCTGCTTCGGAATCCGCGTCTGCCAAATCAAAAAAATAGCTTGGCGTCGTATGTCATTACAAATTCGTTTGATGCGTGAGCAGGATATCGCTGCGGTATTCGGGGTACAGACGCAGGCCTATGTGAGTGCGATGGTCGAGGCTGAGAGCATTTTTCATGCGCGACTGAGAGCGGCACCGACTACCTGCTGGGTTGCGGAGGATGCGGCAGTGGGTGTCTGTGCATATCTGATGGCTTATCCCTCAAGCAGCGGGAAGATTTCATCTCTTGGCAGTGATTTTGACCCTGCAAGGGAAGCCGATAGTCTGTATCTGCACGATCTTGCCGTTGGTACGGCGATGCATGGATGCGGCGTAGGCGTGCGGCTGGTCGAACATGCGCAAGCATACGCTCTCAGTGCAGGTTGGACGACAATGCATCTGGTCTCAGTGCAAAGTACGAAAGCGTTCTGGCAAAAGCAGGGTTTTGTTGAAGTGACAGCTTTATCGCCAGAGCAGACATCAGCATTGATGACATACTCTGGCTTAGCTCATTACTGTGTGAAGCAGCTATAGAGGAATAGTAGGACTGACGCAAAACCGCCCCAGCGGCGTTATGGCTCCTAGCCGTACTATGCGTACTGTCTTCGTCGCCAAGCCTTGCCGGGGCAACTTTGTGTAAGTCTTAAATAAAAAGACGGTTTATTCTTCAGTTTTTTTCTTGGCTTTCTGTTTTTGGTAAATGATTTTTTTGCTGCCACCTTCACAGACACCGACGACGCGCAACTTGGTTTCTGTATCTTTTGGTACGACTTTGAGAGCGTAATCACTGACCCCTTTGCCTTCTAACTTGGCATTGATTTTGTCCATGATCGCTTCGCATGGTGTGACTGCCGCCCAGCTGGATGCGCTGCATAGCAGTAAGCCAGATACCAGACTCTTAGTAAAAATGGGATTCCTCATTTTGTCTTCTCCTTTTCCATGGATGATTTACTGTTATAAGAACTCATTTCATCAATAGGGGTGAGATGCGTTTGTCTCATAACGTGGGCTGGCAAGGCGGACGAGGCAGTCAATAGCGGGTCTATTGACAACGAGTCCAACGCAGTCCGGCACGCGTTATGAGGCAAACCCTCCGGGAGCTGGCGATTTGGGCGCATTGCAGCGTTGCGCCGCTTGCTAAGGCGCCAGCCTTAGCTGTGCGTCACGCCTTGCACTGCATCCCGAATCGCCTTGCTCGCACTCATCCCTATTGATGAAATGAGTTCTGGTTAAAAGCTGGTGATAAAACCGTACCATTTCTAGGTAATTTTTAACAGAGATGCGTTCATTTGTTCCATGAAAACGTGGTAAATCCTCACTAGTTGCCCTGACTGGTGAAAATTTAAATATATTTGGACTCAGTTTTTCAAAATGACGTGAGTCGGTTGCGCCCAGCATTAAGCCTGGCGCAACGATGGTATTGGCGAAGACTTCACGTATGGTCTTGTGCAGCATCCGGTATGCGTCAGAGTTTACTGGTGACACTCTGGATGGTTCAGAATTCCCGTTGAGCGAGTTGATGCGGATAGCATCATTACCGATGGTGGTTTTGATGTGTTCCATCACACTGGTCTGAGTATCACCCGGTAAGGTACGGAAATTCACGGTTGCCTGAATTTGTCCGGGCAGGACATTATCTTTGTTCCCGGCATGAACCATCGTCAGTGCGGTGGTCGTTCTCAGTGTTGCGTTCGTGCTGGCGCTTTTTTCAAGTTCATGTTGTACCAGCGGTGCGAATAACCACAAATTAGATAATAAGACGCGGTTCAGACCGTGCATTTCAGGCGCTATCGTTTCAAACATATCGAGTGCGATGCCACGAATATTGGCTGGCAACTGATGTTGTTCGAGTTTGCTCAGCGCGCTGCTCATCATGCCTATGGCTGTTTTTTGTGGCGGCATAGATGAATGACCGGGCGTGGCATCCAGGCTCAGCTGCATGCTGGTATAACCTTTTTCGGCAACGCCTATTAATGCGGCAGACTGTTCCAGACCTTTTAATATACCCTCGGTGACCAGCATACCTTCATCCAGTATGAACTCGAAGCGGATGTTCCGGCTTTCTAACAATGCAGCAATCGCTTTCGCACCATGCAGACCTCCGACTTCTTCATCATGCCCAAAGGCCAGATAAATTGTCTGACGTGGCTGAAAGCCGGAAGCGAGCGCCGTTTCTATCGCTTCCATCATGGCGAATAAATTACCCTTATCGTCCCACGCACCGCGTCCCCAGATGAAACCATCTTTTATCTCGCCGGCAAATGGCGGCTGTTGCCACAAGTGCTCTGTGCCGGGTGCTACCGGTACGACATCCTGATGCGCCATCAGCAATATCGGTCTGGCATTGGTATCCGTGCCTTGCCAGCGATACAGCAGACTATGTTCCGCGACAATATCGCGTTGTAATTTTGCGTGAACCAAAGGAAAGGACTTTTCCAGTAAGGTATGTAACGCGTTAAACGCCGCTGATTGCGTTTGCACTTTGTCGGCATTTGCTATCGTTGGCAGACGCAAGGCGCTTGCCAGACGTTGCGCTGCCGCCTGTTCGTCAAGCTTGACTATGGCTGCTGGTTGTACCGGTATTTGTCTGGAAGACTGACGCAGCGTATTTACGCCAATGACCAGAACTAAACTTAGCAGGGCTATGATGAGAAATAAAAAAATCCGCTTGATCATGGTACTTTCCCATTGAATAGGATAAATTGCCAATTTAGACAGCCTATCATTTCACAAAATTCAGATTCCAGGTAAGTTATGCAAGGTATGGATGAACGTTTTTGTTTTAATGCGCATTGCAGAGCTGAATTTGCCCGAGCTGAGATTCGATTTTTGAATTTCCAACATGATTAAGACTGATTTCCAACATGATACAAACGGGACTACATACCAGTCGTATTGCTAAAACATTTGCAATCAGTCTGGTGGTGGCAATTGTGCTTGCTGCCGGCGTATTTGTCTGGACGCTGCGTTTGCAAGAAATACATAAGTGGGAAAAGCAGACCGAAACCTTCAGCGTTGTGCTGGCAGAAAACACCAGTCAGCAGATGGATTTTGCTTATACTGCCCTGGGTAATATCGCTGAACGTATACAAGACCGTTGGAGTATCAGCGCAGAATACCTGTCATCCAAACTTGGCACCTACGATTTCCATCAGTTTCTGAAAGAAAAGGTTGCCCTTTTTCCAGCGATTGAGGTCATTTCTATTCTCGACGTCAATGGGGATGTCATCAGTACGTCCAGAAATTTTCCGTCACCCGCCTATAACCTTGCTGATCGCGACTATTTTCAGGTGCAGCGCGATCATCCTACGCAAGGAATTTATCTCAGTAATCCGGTGCGCAGCAAAACAACTGGCGACTGGATATTTTTTCTCAGCCATCGCCTGACTGGCAGTGATGGTGAGTTTATTGGCGTTGCCATCATCGGCATCTCACCTAAGTTTTACACCAAATTTTATGAAAAACTGAACGTTGATGGTCATGTTTCTATTTCATTGCTGAGAGACGATTTTACTTACCTGGCTCGCTGGCCGGACACTGAAGCAGTCATGGGAACGAAGCACGCTGCAGCCAGCATTCACCATCGCGGTATCGATGCAGACGATAGAAAATCGCTTGTGATCACCTCTGATACTTCCGCTCTTGAATATGGGAAGCCCAGCATAACGGCTATCCAATATCTTGAGAAATATCCATTGATTGTTTATTTTTCTGTGGATGAAAATCTGTATTTATCTGATTGGCATGCTATCAGCCTGGCGGTTGCTATTGTGACCGTTGCTGCCATTGCCGCCGTGATCGCGGCATTTCGCGTATTGATACAGTTATTCATACAAAAAGAAAGTGATATGCAGGTGATGACGGAGCTGAAACGGGAGGCTGATGTCATTAACCGGAACCAGACCAGACTGTTGCAAAATCTGACGGAACAGCAGAAAGCACTAAAAGAATCATCCGACCGCTTGCAGGCAATTTTTCAGAATGCTGCTGATGGAATTGTGATGACGGATGATACCGGCATTGTCGAAGCCATTAATCCTGCTGCTGTTGCCATCTACGGGTATTCATCCGAGGAGGTGGTGGGCAAGGCAAATCATTTGTTCTCACCCGATGGCAAGCTCGATATGCTGGAAATTGCGATCAATAACGACGATTTCCAGCAAACAAGGCGTTTGCGTATAGAAACGGAACGCCTGCGCAGAGACGGCAGCTTGTTTCCGGCTGAACTGTCGATCAGTGAATATAGTCTGGCTGGAAAACGTAAGCTGATCACCATCGTGCGTGACATTTCTGAGCGTCGCAAAATAGATCGCATGAAGAATGAATTCATTTCTACGGTCAGCCATGAATTACGCACGCCTTTGACAGCGATTCGCGGCGCTCTCGGATTATTGGTCGGAGGGGCGGCAGGATCAATACCAGAAAAACTGCAGCCTTTGATTTTGATGGCGCATAAAAATAGTGAAAGTCTGACGCGCCTGATCAATGATTTGCTGGACATCCAGAAAATTGAGGCCGGGAAAATGGATTTCGCATTTGAACGCCTGCATTTACTCAGCTTGCTCGAACTTGCTGTGCAACAAAATCAAAGTATTGCAGAGGGGCGCGGCGTCCGGCTGGAAATTGATGTGGATTTGCCAAGAATACGGCCCATTGAAATTAATGTTGATCAGGGACGTTTCCAGCAGGTACTCGCCAATCTGATCTCGAATGCCTGCAAATACTCACCGGAAGGTGGTGTCGTGCGTGTTATTGCGTTAGTCGTCAGTGCTTGTTCGGTACGTATATTGGTTACCGATCAGGGCGGCGGCGTGCCGGAAAACTTCAGAGACAGAATCTTTAAGAAATTTTCTCAGGCTGATTCGTCTGATACGAGAGCCAAAGGCGGAACCGGTCTGGGATTGGCGATTTCCAAAGTGATTATTCAGCAAATGCACGGTGAAATAGGTTTTTATAACTTGCCCCCTGAGCAGGGCGGCGGTGCTCATTTTTACATTGATTTGCCGATTGTGGCGGCGTCGCAATCGCTTATATCAAACCTAAGTCCCGTCCTTTGATTCCATTGAAAACTGTGTCGAGTTGCCGGGGATTGAGTCCATATATACGACTGAACAGACCACCAAGTACGGCACGATATTCATTCAATACCGGATAGTCGCGATTTTGAAATAATTGACTAGGCGTCAGTGCGACCTGTTCCCCGTAAATCTGACCACCGCGTACGCTTCCACCGAGCACCCAATAAACGCTGCCATGCCCGTGGTCAGTGCCACGTTTTCCATTTTCGCGGAACGTACGTCCGAATTCGCTGATCACAACGACAGTCGTGTTACGCCACTGGTCGCCCATGGCATTTTTGTAGGCGAGCAGACCACGTCCGAGTTCCTCGAACTTATTTGCCAGCACGCCTGTTTCTGCACCCTGATTCACATGGGTATCCCAGCCACCGACATCAATAAATCCTAGTGCATATTTTTCCCGCATCATTCTGGCAATGCGCTGCGCCTCCAGTTCAAATCCTTTAGTGCTGATCGCATTGCGGTTGGCTGCGTTCATTTCTTCCTGCATCTCTTTCACCACTTCCTGGCGAACGGCGAAGCCCTCATTGACTTGTTGCGCCAGCGCGGTCTTGCGATACATTTGTTCTATCAGTTGGTTCTGGTGTTCGTTCAGACCGGATTTTGCAATGCTTTTTAATGCTGTATTCCCGATTTGTACATTACCTTGCAAAATAAGTGGCAGTTGATCAGTAAATGCCATTGCCGGGGCAGATTTTCCGTCATTTTTCCCGCCATTTATTACGGCTGCCAGGCGGTTTAAAAAGCCAGAATGAAAATTCCGGGTGGTATTGAGTGCTTGCCCGAGTTCTATACTGTCCTGCGTTTCAAAATGACTGCGCGATACATCGTCGATACCAGCAAAAGGAATAAAGGCGATTTCCTTACTCTGATACATGGGGTAGAGCGTGTCGCGCAATGCCGGATGTAAGCCCCAGTCGGCATTCAATGCGATAGCACCGCCTGGTTCGTTTCCGGGGCGTCTGATTGCAATGGTCGGACGGGATTCATAATAAAAATCACTGGCCGTCGGCACCAGAAAATTGCTGGCATCGTAAGCGCCACGTAAAAATACCAGCAACAGACGGTTTTGCGTAGCCGGTGCCGCAAGTAACTGACTACTGTAAGTAACACCCGGCAACGCAGCCATGCTGGCCAGGCACTGCAATAATTGGCGACGATTCATGTTGACTTTCATCCGGTCTGCTTGTTCATCATATGGTCAGTTGTCGATCACTGTACCCGCGTTTATTTACTAACGGCGCATCATTTCCGGTGAGGCGAGAAATAAGGTACTCCACTCTGCGGGTGTGGCTGCCTGTTGTAATGTCTGTTGTGTGTCCTTGCTGAATGTCTGCACCCAGTTTTTGACATACAGCGAGCTTGCAATGGCCGGTGTACGCGGTTTTTCTGCTGAAATCTGCTGATCTGTTTTGAAGAGTGCAGGCGTGCCATAGGCGATACTGCGGGCGACATCAAAGCGGACTGTCATTTGTCCGGGGCTCGCCCAGGCACTTTCTGTCATGGCGTATCCGTCCGGCGTCTGCCTGCCGTTGAATGGCTGCCCCATCATGTTGAGCCAGTTGATGATCGGAGCGGCATTGACGATGCAACTCCCGTCGTACGCAAGCCGCATGGAGGAAACAGCGTAGTGCACGGGATCTTTGAATTTGCGTCCTAAGGAAGCAATAAATTCCTGCGAGTCAAACATCGTACGCAAGGTGACAGGAATATCGCCATCGCTTTGCAGAAAGCTGTTAGCCATCGCTTGTATCAGATTTTCTGACGGCGTGTCAGAGACGAAATACGTCGCCAGTTTCCGGCTGATAAAGCGCGCCGTAGCTGGTTGCTTGCTCAGCAATGTCAGTGTTTCCTCAACTTCATTGATACCGCGACCTTTGATGTTGTTACCTAATATCTGCTTGTTGCCAAAATCGTGTCGCTGCGGATTGAATTCAAACAAACCCTTACGCAGATAAAATTTACTTAATTCGGCTTTAAGTCTTGGTGTGTCTGTGCCCAGATTAACACCGACGCCAGTAAGCACCCGCGCAAGTTCTTGCACGTCTTTCTGGGTATAGCCACTATTGACGCCCATCGTGTGTAATTCCATTAATTCACGGGCATAGTTTTCGTTAATGCGACCATTTGCATTATGTTCGTTATCGAGATAGCGCAACATCGCCGGGTGATATACGGTGGCTTTGAGTAATTCGCGGAAATTACCCAGAGCATGCGGGCGTATCGCGTGTTCCTCAAAATCGCCGACCATGGCCCGCAGATTATGTTTGCCTGCGTGGATGTTGAAATGATTCATCCAGAACCATGTCATTTGTTCCTGCAACTGATTCGGTGAATAGATATCGCGTAAAAGCGAGCGTGTTGCAGCTTCTTTGGCTAGCCGGTTCAACTCTTGCTGATACTCTTTCCGCAGACTGTCATCGGTGCCCTTTTGCTGTTCGGCGACGACGCGTTTATGCTCCAGCTCCCTGACGATATTCTCTATCGGTTGCTGTGAAATCGTCATCGCGCTGATTTGCGCCTGCACTGTTGGCGGCACGACGCTGGCCCGTCCACGCAGTTGTTGGTCGAGGAACTTGTCCATGCCAACCGCTTGCAATTGTTGATAAGTAGAGAAGTTACTACCCCAGGTCAGCCGGTTGAGCAGCAGCTCTGGCTGGACGTTCGCTTTCGCAAAAGTATTGCTGCTGGGTGGAAGAAATCTGGATGGCCCGGCATCCGTTATCTTGTTTGGCGCGGGTGACGTCGTGCATCCTGACATTGCGAAAATGAGGATGAAAACCGGGCTTAAAGCCAGCAGACGTTGTAAAGGTGAGTCGCTCAACATGGAAGTCACTTCTCCGGGCACTATCGATGGCCATCAGCATACAACGGATTGTCCGGCAATTGGATGACCTGCGAGTGACGAAATGCAACCGAGTGTGAGCGTTACCTCATTAAAAGTAACAGGTCAGATGACGTCGTCACTCTCGTCGGGCAGACTTTCCAGTGGCGAGCTGTCGGCCTGATCCTGATCAAAATAGCCGGTGAGCAGTCCGCCGTCAGCATTGCTGAGATTGGCCGTTGAGGAGTTATCTGCCATTGCCTGATGCGAATTGCCGTTCATCAGATGGCTGATGCCCTGAAACAAAAAGGCGCCGGCAGCCACACTGGCGGCCGTTGCGGCGACGGTTCCCAGCATGCTGCCACCCGTATTACCGAAAAAACTGCTTGCAGGCGCTGTGGCAACGGCGCTTGGCTGGCTGACTGGCACGGCTGCCATCGCCGGATAGGCCGCTAAAGGTGCGCCAGTGACTGAGGTGCTGGTATTGGAGGGAATATTTAGCGGGCGACTGCTGGCACTGTTGCCCCAGTTACTTGCGGCAGGATCGAGAAATTGTGTGGGTGTCGTCGGATTTTGTGTCGCATTGAGTGCTTGTTGCTCACGCAAATCTGCCTGCAGGCTGGCAATCTGACTATTTGCATTTGCCAGCGCCTGTTCCAGTAATAAGGCCCGTTGTACTAATAAGTAGCTTGCATCCGGCTGCTTGCTGATTGCCTCGCTGATCAGACTGGCGGCTTGCGGGTCTTTGGCGACGCCTTGTACCTGAACCAACTGGGCGAGAAAATTTTGCAAAACCTGCATTTCTTGTGGCGACATCGTTTTCTCCTGAAATAAGCGATATGGGCACTATCTGGTCATGGCCTCGGCTTTTTCAATGCATGTTTATAGTCAATGCTCGCGTAACGCACGCCGGTACTGTATTGCTTCCGCGACATGGGCCGAACTGATGTGATCTGCACCAGCCAGATCGGCGATGGTACGCGCTACTTTCAATACGCGATGATAGGCGCGGGCTGACCAGTTAAATTTACTCATGGCATTTTTCAGCAACTGATCTGCACTGCTGTCCGGGCGGCAGTAAGTATCGATTTCTGTCGTGGTGAGTAAATTGTTGACCTTGCCCTGACGTCGTTGCTGGCGCTCAAATGCGGCTTCGACACGTTGCGCCACCACCGGGCTGGATTCTCCTGCCGCTTGTTTCAACAGATCCTCGTGCGGTAATGCCGCGACCTGAATCTGCAAATCGATGCGGTCCAGCAAAGGGCCGGAAATTTTATCCTGATAACGAACGATACTGTCTGGCGTGCAACGGCATTTGCCATTACTGTGGCCGAAGTAGCCGCAGGGACAGGGATTCATTGCTGCGATCAGCTGAAAACGGGCCGGAAAATCCGCTTGCCGGGCAGCGCGGGAAATAGTAATGTGCCCAGATTCCAGCGGTTCACGCAATACTTCCAGAACGCGCCGATCGAACTCGGGAAGTTCATCGAGAAATAACACTCCCTGATGAGCCAGTGAAATTTCGCCGGGACGAGGCGTGCCACCGCCGCCAACCAGTGCAACGGCAGAGGCTGTATGGTGAGGTGCTCGAAAAGGGCGCGATTTCCATTTATCGATAGAGAAACCCGAAGTCAGGGATTGTACTGCTGCTGATTCCAGCGCTTCCTGATCCGTCATTGACGGCAGTATTCCGGGGAAGCGGGCAGCCAGCATAGATTTCCCCGTTCCGGGCGGCCCTACCATGAGCACAGAATGATTTCCTGCAGCGGCAACTTCAAGCGCACGTTTTGCCTGTAACTGACCTTTGACTTCGGAAAAATCAGGATAGGTGCGACGTTGAATTGCAGCCTGCGGGCGATGCCGTTGCAGCTTACTTTCTTCGTCAATGGCGGCGAAGTGAGCACAAACCTGAAGCAATGAATCTGCCGGATAAATGGCTGCTTCCGTCACCAAAGCCGCCTCATCGGCATTAGCTCTGGGTAAAATAAATGCGGGTTTTGTATGTCCGTCAGCCGTGCTTTTGCAGATCGCGAAGGTCATCGCCAGTGCGCCACGGATGGGCCGTAATTCACCCGACAGTGATAACTCGCCAGCGAATTCGTATTGTGCGAGCGCATCTGCGGGTATCTGTCCGGATGCGGCCAGGATGCCAAGGGCGATAGGCAAATCGAAACGGCCGGATTCTTTTGGCAAATCTGCCGGCGCCAGATTGACAGTGATTCTTTTTGCCGGAAATTCAAAGCGGGCATTTTGTAATGCTGCCCTGACGCGGTCCTTGGACTCTTTTACTTCTGTTTCCGGGAGACCAACGATAGTAAAAGCAGGCAAACCGTTGGCCAGATGGACTTCCACCGTCACTTGCGGAGCGTCCATCCCATTGAGTGCGCGACTTTTAAGAACCGCCAGCGACATATCCGGAACGCCCTGTTATTCCGTTATCTGCGCTTCTAAAGCCGCGACACGTGCTTCCAGTACTTCGAGCTTACTACGCGTCTTGGCTAGTACTTGTGCCTGTATATCAAATTCTTCCCGGGTTACCAGATCCAGTTTAGAGAAACCCTGAGTCATGATGGCTTTGACGTTTTTTTCTATGTCTTTGGCAGGGGAGTTTTCCAGCGCTTGACTGATTTTTGCCTGTACATCACTGAAGAAATTTTGCTTATCCATCATATCCCTGCCTGTATTTGTAAGTGAGTTTGCGATTGCACATTACTAGTGCGAAAAAAGTGCAGCCATAAAACACATTGCGCATCCCGCGTCAAAACGGTGCGAGATGGAGCGCCAGTATTTTATTTACCACTTCGCTATTAAACAGAAATCATAGCGTAAAGCCGTGGATGTGCCCACCAGCGTATTCATTTGATTGTATTCCTATACCTGATTGTTATACCTCTATGACTGCACTACAGGCGGGCTGTACGTGAAAAAGTACAGTTGGCACGACTTCTGCTAATAGTGAAGCGTTCGTAACTTTTCGAAGTTCATTTCCTGCAAGGCCACGAACGATCTTCTGGCTTTGCGTACCGGTGGTTGATGAAGTGAGTTCAGTCCAGTTTCTTATACAAATCGATGTTTACTATATATAAACAAGGGGAAGCATAATGAAAAAATCAGTACTCGCCGCTGCAGTGACCGCAACATTGTTAAGCAGTTTCGCTTACGCAGATGAGCCAAAACCAGACAATGAATTGAGTTTTAACGTTGGTGTTGCCAGTGAATATCGTTATCGTGGTATCGCGCAGACGCGTCTGGATCCTGCGTTACAAGGCGGCGCTGACTACACTCACAATCCTAGCGGTTTTTACGCCGGTACATGGTTATCGACCATTAAATGGGTAAAAGATGCCGGTGGCAGCGGTGATGTTGAGTGGGACATTTACGCCGGTAAGAAAGGCGAAATCACTAAAGATGTCAGCTACGACGCCGGTGTCCTGACCTACGTTTATCTCTCTAACGGTCTGGATAAGGTTCCGGGCTTTGTTGATGCGAACACGACTGAAATCTATGGACAGATCGGCACTGGCCCTGTGTACGCGAAGTATTCTCACTCCGTTACAAATCTGTTCGGCTTTGTGAATAGCAAAAACAGCGGCTATCTTGATCTGGGGGCAAACATTGAGTTACCGGATGCCTATACCCTGAACTTGCATGTCGGTCGCCAGATGATTAAAAATAATTCGGCGTCTTCGTATAACGACTGGAAAGTGGGCGTCACGAAAGAATTCTTTGGTGTGAATTTCAGTCTGGCCGCAGTCGGTACTAATGCTGACAAAAAACTGTATGTCACCCCAGCAGGCAAATTTACCGGTAAGACTACCCTGTTGTTGACCGCTGTAAAAACTTTCTGAAATGAGAGAACAACATGAAACTGATTACTGCCATTATTAAACCGTTTAAGCTCGACGAAGTTCGCGAAGCTTTATCAGAAATGGGTGTGCAAGGAATTACTGTGACTGAGGTGAAAGGTTTCGGTCGTCAGAAAGGGCATACCGAGTTGTATCGCGGTGCCGAGTATGTCGTCGATTTTCTACCAAAAACAAAAATTGAAGCAGCCGTGGACGATGCGATTGTGGATCGTGCAATTGAAGCGATTGAAAGCGCTGCACGCACCGGAAAAATCGGTGACGGCAAGATTTTCGTCTATGACTTGCAACAGGTTGTGCGTATTCGTACCGGTGAAACCGGCAACGACGCACTCTGATCCGCACACTAGGGAGTTCATATGAAAAAAGTACTGAAGAGCATGCTGGTTGCGGGAGCATTTCTCGCTTCCATAGGAATGACAGCGGGTGCGTGGGCTGACGATGCACCAGCCAAAGCGGATGCCATTGCCGCATCTGCGGTCGCCACCAGTGCCTCGGCACCAGCAGTGAAGGAGGCTGTGGCTGCTTCGGTGACGGCACCGACGGTAGCACCAGCCGCGGCGGTCGCTTCTGCAACAGATGCCGCACCAGTGGTTGCAGCACCTGTGCCAAATAAAGGCGACACCGCATGGATGCTGGTTGCTACCTTGCTGGTGATTCTGATGACCTTGCCAGGTCTGGCATTGTTCTACGGTGGTCTGGTTCGTTCTAAAAACATGTTATCGATTTTGGTGCAGGTTTTCATGATCTTTGCCGTGATCATCGTTTTATGGTGCATCTATGGTTATTCGCTGACCTTTACCGAAGGCGGTAAGTTTATCGGCTCGTTCGACCGTCTGTTCCTGAAAGGTATCTGGGATCCTGCTAAGGCGACATTCTCCACTGCCGCAACATTCAGCAAAGGTGTGGTGATCCCTGAGTTTGTGTATGTCGCGTTCCAGGCAACTTTTGCAGCTATCACTTGTGCGCTGATCATTGGTGCATTTGCTGAACGTGCAAAATTCACTGCGGTATTATTGTTCGTGGTGTTGTGGTTCACCTTCAGTTATCTGCCTGTCGCCCACATGGTCTGGTTCTGGACTGGCCCTGATGCGATTAAAGATGCAGCAACGCTGGCAACTGAAACTGCTAAAGCAGGCTTCCTGTTCCAGAAAGGCGCGCTTGATTTTGCTGGCGGCACAGTGGTTCACATTAATGCCGCAGTAGCAGGTCTGGTCGGTGCTTTCCTGATCGGCAAACGTGTTGGTTACGGTAAGGAATCGATGGCGCCGCATTCTCTGACGATGACCATGATCGGTGCGTCTTTGTTGTGGGTGGGCTGGTTTGGTTTTAATGCTGGTTCAGCATTGGAAGCTGGCGATATCGCAGCGCTGGCATTCATCAATACCTTACTGGCAACCGCAGCAGCGACAGTATCCTGGGTCTTTGGTGAATGGATGTCTAAAGGTAAGCCATCCATGCTGGGCGGTGCATCTGGTGCAGTTGCGGGTCTGGTTGCTATTACACCAGCATGTGGTTTCGTCGGACCGATGGGTGCATTAATTATTGGTTTGCTGGCAGGTATTGTCTGCTTGTGGGGCGTGAATGGCCTGAAACGTCTGATCGGTGCGGATGATTCTCTGGATGTCTTCGGTGTACACGGCGTTGGCGGTATTCTCGGTGCTCTGCTGACTGGCGTCTTTGCTTCGCCATCCTTAGGCGGTCAGGGTATTTTTGATTACGTCGCTAACAAAATGTCTGCTGATCCTTACTCCATTATCGATCAGGTAACGACACAGGCAACAGCGGTCGGCGTCACAATTCTGTGGTCGGCTGTGGTTTCCGTGATCGCGTACAAATTGGTTGATCTGGTAGTTGGTTTGCGTGTCCCTGAAGATGAAGAACGTGAAGGTCTCGATATCACCAGCCATGGTGAGTCTGCCTACCACTCTTAATGCAGGAATGAAATTGTCGTAGTAAAGCTAGTATCCTCAGTGCATGAAACAGAGCGCATGCGACTGATTTACAAGCGGTTTGGCCACACAGCCAGACCGCTTTTTTTTGCTTGCAAGAGACAGTGAATGACGGATTGGAAGCGAAAAAAAACACCGGCAAATGTGCCGGTGTTTTTGATTCGAATGAAGTCTGTATTTTATTTTGCTTCAGCAGGACGAACGTAAGTCCACAGGCGGGCAAGGTCAGCGGCGCCATCTGTACCCTGAATGGATTTGAATACTTCCAAGGCTTTGTCACGATTGCCTGATTGCAGGTAAGCCATACCGAGGTGAAGTTTAGCTTCCTCCATCGATTTCAGACCACCCTTGGCAATTCCTTGTTCCATCAGTGCAATGCCTTTTTCTGCCTGCGCATTGATGACGTAGTTGTAACCAATATTCACTAAGCCTGTGCCTGTTTTGGCATTTTTAGCAGAAGTCTCACCAGCATCCAGCGTTTTAATATCTTCTGCCGCTTGCTTGTACACGCGATCACGCAATTGCTTATGTTTAGCCGCTTCTTTTCCTGTGCCCAGCAAGCCAGAGGCGTAGCCTGCGTCTATCGTCGTTTTTGCTTCTGCCGGCAAACCGGCGAGCAAGGCCAACTCGGCCATTTCTACATATTGTCCGGCATCATCGATATTTTTTGTGACCAACAGCAGGCGGTATAAGTCCAGACGCAGACGGTCAGAAAAACCTGGTTTGTGTTCAGTGCGGTAAATCAGATCACCCCAGTATTCTCTGGTCGGATAATGCTGAACCACGCGCTCTAATACCGCAGCGTAACCAGCGTTGTCTTTCAGTTGCTGATAGCTGCTGGCCAGCAAACGCAGATTTTCTTCTGAAGGAATGCGTTTCGCACTTTCATCTTCGGCCAGCATGATGTTCAGTTGCTTGATGGCGCTGTTGAAATCATTTTTCAGGTAGTAGCCGCGGGCAACCATATTTTTGACCTGAGCATTGCTGTTATCTTTTTCCAGATAACGTTTTGCCCACAGGATGGCCTGATCATATTTTTTCTCGTTGTAATACGTACCGGCAAGCCCTTCGATCAGACGCAGTTTTTCAGCATCTTTCAAAAATTCTGAACTGACCATGCCTTCAAATGCGGTTGCCAGCTGATCGGTATTGTTGGTACCGGAAGCAATGACTGCGTTCAGGCGATGCAGAGCAAAGGTTTCATAGGCAGTTTTGTTCTCAAAGGCATTGAGTTCATTCACTTTATCCTGTGCTTCTTTATATTGTTTTTTTTCCAGCAGCTCCTGGACTTCAGTTAATGGCTTCACCATTTCTTTACGAACAACAGACTTTTTGGCCAGTTCCGCAGCTTTGTCGGCTGCTTCATCTGCATGCGCTACGCCAGCGGTGACTGGGGTAATGCCTGTGCCGAGTGCTGCAAACATCATCGCAGCGAACAGAAAAGAGATTTTTTTCATGAAATATCCGGTAAAAAATGAACATGACCGCATGGACACGGTTATTACTTAGCATCACATTCAGCCATTCATTTTGTCTGGCTGTGGATGGGGCGAACAGCGAATTATAACTGAGCCCGTGACAGCGTTCACCACTTGCAGCCGGTATCGACAACAGTGCTGACTGCGAGTGGGATGACCGCCAGCAAACCTATACCTGAATAGGCTTTCAGACAGTCTTTGCGCTCGGCTTTTTTGGTGCCATCGGCCAGTTTTTGTTCAAAGCCCTCGTCACGCCGATGACTTTGCTGGATTTTTTCTATGGTTCCGGGCTGGCGCTGTTTATCGATCGCCAATGCCGATCGCTTTAAATCGTCCAGATTCAGGCGCGGCTCTTCTGCGCTGGTGACGGCTGGCGTGATGATGCTAGCATTACTCTCCGCGACAGGATTCAGCGTGATCGCGTTGGCCTTTTCGGGCTTGTTATTGAGCGGTGTGGGATTGCTGCGTTTCGGGGCTGTCGGCAGATTTTTTTTTGGCGGCGCTGAACTTACTTCGGGAATGCGCGGCGTTTGTATATCAATCAATTGCAGATAGCGCATTTCGTTTGCTTCGGTGCGCACTCTTATCCAGTGCTGATTCTGCCAGCCGAGCCACAAGCAGCCATGTACCAATAACATTAGCACCAACGCCACTGTGCGGCGGGTGAAGCTCAGGGGTTTGTGCAGCTGAAATTGCATGGCATTTCCTGTTGCATTGAACATGGCACTCAGACCAACGGTTTTTAATAAAAGTTCAACAGCCTCATATACTGGGAGGGAGTATCTATAAAATTATCCCTGAAGTCTAATTAAAATAAGGGGAATTCACCGTTCATTGGCGATACTCCCCCATTTTTAAGATGCCCGGTGTTGCACCAGTATCCAGGGTTTGACCACTACCGTCCATAATTCCAGTTCATTTTCCAGCCAGACTTTGGCCTGCTCATCGCTGACTTTATACAAGCGACCTGTACTCAGTAATGACTGAATTTCGGCTGCATTATCGTTGGCCATGTGCAGTGCAATTTCGACCAGATCGAGATCCGGTGCAATGGCAAGCACATTACCGGAGGCAAAATGTTTGAGCAGTTCGCTCCAGGGAAAAAGCGCTGTTTCCTGATTGATTTTCGTGCGCAGATGGTCGGTAGTAGAAGACATAAGAATGGAGAACGGTAAAAATTATTGAGAAATGCGGTTCAGAAATGCGATTCAAAAGTACGGTTCAGCTCGTCGGTCATGATACCTAAAGCATCGTCGTTCGCCTGATCATATCAGGAGGAGATTTGAACCTGGCCTTTCAGCATTTCGGTCAGCTCATCGATAAACGAGGTAATCTGTTTTTCCTTCATGCTGAGCTGCATCTGGGTGGATTCGGTGTAGCTGACTGCTATCACTTGCGCCTGATATTTTTCAATCAAGCGCCTGACCTGAGATTCATCTGCAAATGCAATGCTGAACATGATATCCGCCATCGTTTCGACGGCGATCAACTGGGCAGTTTTAAACGCATCGGAAATGGCCTGCCCATAGGCGCGCGTCAATCCGCCGGCACCTAATTTGGTGCCGCCCCAGTAACGGACAACCACCGCAAGAACATTGGTCACATCTTTGTGTACCAATACGTTGTACATCGGTTTGGCGGCGGTACCGGATGGTTCGCCGTCGTCATCCAGACCTGAGTCGCCTGTACAAACCAGCGCCCAGCAGACATGCACGGCACCTGGATGCTGCGCGCGGATATCCGCCAGACGGGCGCGCGCCTCAGCACGGGTGTGCAGCGGATACAACTGGCCCAGAAAGCGGCTTTTTTTTATTTCTATCTCCGCGAAAGCGGGTGCTGCCAGTTGGTACATGAAATTAACGAAGAAACTGAAGACGGAAACTATCCGCAGAAAACGACAGCAGCTTTTGTCAGTGCTTACTATGCGTAGAAGCCCAGCAAAGATCAGCTGTTTTCGCTTATTGAATCACAAAATTAACAAAGAAAATATCCGTTACGCCATCGTGTTCTTTGACGTCGAGTACACGATTAATTCTTTCTTTTATTTCATCGATCAGCTCATTTTTACCTTCGGCGGTCTGAATCTGTGTCGATTCTTTTCCACTGAGTAACATGATCAACGAATGACGCACGACCGGCATCATTACTTTAACTTTGTCAGCGATTTCAGGTTTCGCTAATTGCAGAGTAATGCCGATTTGCAGATAACGGTCAAAGCTCGACAGATTGACGATGATAGGTTCCAGCGCGGTGGTTGGGGCGCCGGCAGATGCACTGGCTTCCTTGCCGCCGGAATTGGCTATTGCATGGCCGGATAACAGCGTGAAAAAACAAAAAATGCTGGTGAAAATCGCTTTTGATAAAGAAATGGAGCGTCTGTTATTGGCCATAATGAAATTCCGGAAATCTTGTTTTTATAAGAGGACAGCAATGCGGTGTCTGCTGTCCTCTGGTGCTGTTACACCGTCAGTGGTTTGTAGCGAATACGCTTAGGTTTGGCACCTTCTTCACCCAGACGTTTTTTCTTGTCGGCTTCATATTCCTGGTAGTTGCCATCGAAGAACGTGACTTGCGAGTTACCTTCAAATGCCAGGATGTGTGTCGCGATACGATCAAGGAACCAGCGATCATGCGAGATCACCATCACGCTGCCAGCGAATTCCAGCAAAGCGTCTTCCAGTGCACGCAGGGTTTCCACGTCCAGATCATTCGATGGTTCATCCAGCAACAAGACATTGCCGCCTTGCAGCAGGGTTTTCGCCAGATGCAGACGACCACGCTCACCACCGGACAGATTGCCAACGATCTTTTGCTGATCACCACCTTTGAAGTTGAAGCGACCCAAATATGCCCGCGACGGCATTTCAAAACGGCCTACGGTCAGGATATCGGCACCATTGGCGACATCCTCGAACACAGTCTTAGTATTGCCGAGGTCTTCACGCGACTGATCGACCAGCGAGATTTTGGCAGTCTGACCGAGCACCACTTCGCCGCTGTCTGGTTGTTCCAGCCCTTTGATCATTTTAAACAGCGTCGATTTACCGGCGCCGTTAGGGCCGATGATACCGACGATTGCGCCAGGTGGAATTCTGAAGCTCAGATTGTCGATCAGCAGACGGTCACCGAAAGCTTTCGATACATTCTTGAACTCGATGACTTCATTACCCAGACGCTCAGCGACAGGGATAAATATCTCCTGAGTTTCATTGCGTTTCTGGTATTCGTGCTCGCTCATCTCATTGAAACGGGCCAGACGTGCCTTACTCTTGGCCTGACGTGCTTTCGGATTCTGACGTGACCATTCCAGCTCTTTCTGCAGTGCTTTCTGGCGTGCTGATTCGGTCGCTTCTTCTTGTTTCAGACGAGCCTGTTTCTGATCCAGCCAGGAAGAGTAATTGCCTTTCCATGGAATGCCGGCACCGCGATCCAGCTCCAATATCCATTCTGCAGCGTTATCAAGGAAGTAGCGGTCATGCGTAATCGCCACCACGGTGCCGGGGAAGCGCAACAGGAATTGCTCCAGCCAGTCAACAGATTCTGCATCCAGATGGTTGGTTGGTTCATCAAGTAGCAACATGTCGGGTTTTGACAACAGTAAACGACATAAAGCAACGCGGCGTTTTTCACCACCTGACAGCACGCCGATTTTGGCATCCCACGGCGGCAGGCGCAGTGCATCCGCGGCCATTTCCAGTTGCAGCTCAACGTTATCGCCTGCAGACGCCGAGATGATGGCCTCCAGGCGCGCCTGTTCTTCAGCCAAAGCATCGAAATCGGCATTTTCTTCAGCGTAAGCTGCATACACTTCTTCCAGCTTTGCTTTTGCTTCAAATACCTCGCCGAGTGCAGATTCGACCGCCTCACGTACGGTTTGCTCAGGATCGAGCTGTGGTTCCTGCGGCAAATAACCGATGTTCAGGTTTGGCATCGGTACGGCTTCGCCCTGAATGTCTTTATCAATCCCCGCCATGATTTTCAGCAGCGAGGATTTACCTGAACCATTCAGACCAAGCACGCCAATTTTGGCGCCAGGAAAGAAGGAAAGTGAAATATCTTTCAGGATTTGACGTTTCGGCGGAACGATTTTTCCGACACGATTCATGGTGTAAACGTAATTAGCCATTATTTCTTTGTTGTTAAATGTAGACAATGCCCGCAAGGATACCTCATGCGCGCCGAGACAAACGTATTTTGCCAAATTTCACATAAATTTGTGCCTCGCATCAAATTTGATTTAGCGCAAATTGCAAGGCGTATCGCAGAACTACACTTCATCCATCAACTTAGACAACCGAGGAAAACAAAATGAAAAAGATCGTTATCGCTCTCTCTTTAGCTGCAATGGGTTTAACAGCAACGCAAGCTATGGCTCAACAAAGCCCATGGCAAGTACGTGCCCGCGCAGTGAACATCAGCCCAGATAATAAATCTGATGCTATCGCCGGTTTGGCGGCTGCAGATGCTATCCACGTCAGCAACAAAACTATTGCTGAAGTTGATATCACTTACTTCCTTACACCAAACTGGTCTGCAGAGCTGATCCTGACTTACCCACAAAAGCATGATGTGACATTGAATGGTACTAATATCGGTACATTCAAACATCTGCCACCAACACTGACAGCGCAATACCACTTCGCTCCAGACGCACAAGTTAGCCCATACCTCGGCGCTGGCGTGAACTACACACGTATCTCCGATGTTAACCTGTTAAAAGGTGCTGCTGATCTGGACAACAACAGCTTTGGTTTCGCGATTCAAGCTGGCGTGGATTTCAAACTGGATAAAAACTGGTCTCTGAATCTGGATGTGAAAAAAGTACAGATTCGCAGCGATGTGACTTTGGGCGGTGCGAAAATCAGTGCTGTTAAGGTTGATCCATGGTTGGTAGGCGTAGGTGTAGGCTATCGCTTCTAAGCAACAGCAAGTTCATCTTGTTAAAAAAAGCCGGTCTGATGACCGGCTTTTTTATTTGCTGACGTTTTGTTCGTAGTGTCCGGGGTTTCAGACATGCTTTGCTGGTTCACGGACAAGCTGCTCATGCGCAGACCAGAAGTGGTGCTGACAGATCTATCGATATCTATGCATGGATTTCGCAGCAATTGTGTTGCCCGCATATGTGGAAAATCAACCCGGCCTATAATCAGCTCGCTTGATCAACTTTGATTTTATGTGACTTTTGTCAGCCATTAACGGAGAACCCCACCATGACGATTTCTATGTATGCAGCATCAGTGCCCGTATTCACCCAAATGCTGGACAGTCTCAGCGAAGTTTTAAAGAAAGCCGAAGAGCACGCGGCAGAAAAAAATATCGCGCCGGAAATTTTATTGCAGGCGCGTTTATTTCCTGACATGTTCGCGCTGATACGTCAGGTGCAGATTGCTGCTGATTTTGCGAAAGGCGTTGCGGGTCGTCTGGCAGAGAGCGAATTGCCTGCGTATGAAGACAATGAGCAGACTTTCGCCGATTTGCAGACACGGATCGCGAAAACTAAAGCATTTATCAGTTCTTTAGATGCGGCAAAATTTGCCGGTAGCGAAGAGCGTGAAATTATTTTGCGTCCTGGTACGCCTAAAGAAAAAAAACTGAACGGCCAAACTTATTTGCTGCAATACGGTTTGCCCCAGTTCTTTTTTCACGTCACAACGACTTATGCGATTTTGCGTCATAACGGTGTCGTACTAGGTAAAAAAGACTTCATGGGCGCTTATTAATTAAGCAGTCAGTTGAATTTCAACAACACGCAGGTCTGATGACGAGGTTAAGCGCAGACCGGTGTTGTTTTTTTCCAAAGCTGAAAGTTCATGACGCCCATACGCATTGGTGGATGGCAAACATGTTGCCAACATTCTTTATGCAGTCTGGCAGAACCATGCTACGCATTTTGGATAACAATTTTTGCGTATTTCGTGGCGATGCCAGTCTTAAAATTTCCGCAGTCAGTTTTACAAATAGCTGATCTTCTGCGTTGTGCCAACTGCAAGAATAAATTTCTCTACACTGATTTTTGATAACAGAGTAAGCGCTCTATCGACACGCATGCAGTTCATAGTATGCTGCACGAATACGGTATTTTTTAATTGCGTCTTTGGAATATAGCCGTGGCGTAGACGAGTGAATGAGATCAGATCGCTCCGCCGTACATCGCTTTTCCCTACTTTTGTTGTTTAGCCTGAATCTGATATGAGTCATTCGTCTCTGCGCCGCCAACTTGTGATTCCGATTACCTTATTGGTGATCGGTGTTTCGGCTGCGATCGGCTGGGTATCCATGAAGGCAGGTACAGACGCGGTGCATACGCTCACGCAACGTATGCTGGTTGATATGGTCAATCGCATCAACCTCTCTACTGAAAGGCATATAGAGGGTGCATTGATAGCACTGGAATCGGTGGCCCCCAGCGCGGACCGTATGCCGAAAGAACATGTATTTCCCACGGACATGCATACCTTGGAAGACAAGTTCTGGGCCGCCAGCGGCTTGTTTATGGACGTGAATAATTACGTCTATTTTGGTGGCAAAGACGGGCGTTTTGTCGGTGTATATCGTATCTCCAAGCGGGATGTCCAGTTATTCTGGCGTGAACCGGAAGCCAGCCGCCGGGACGTCTATCATGTGACGGGTATCGGTGACCGTTCGGAACTGATACGCAGCGATGAATTTGATCCCCGCAAAAGACCCTGGTATCAGACGGCGATGCGTTCTGAAAAACCAGTGTGGTCCAAGATTTACAACAATTTTTCGTTTAATTTCCCGACAATAACGCTGGCGAAGGCTGTATTCCAGAAAAATCATGAGTTTGCAGGCGTGTTGGCGACTGATATGACTCTGATGGAGCTATCGAATTTTTTACGAAAGCTGGAAATCAGCAAAAACAGCGTTGCCTACATTGTTGACGCAGATGGTTATATCGTTGCGACTTCGGGCGAGGAGGTGCCACAGCGTACCGTCAATGGCGTACCCGAACGCATGCGTGCGGTCGATATGAAAACGGCATTGATCAGAGACACTTTCTCGAATATTGGCAAGTCAAAAACGGTAGAGCCCGAGGTATTGGCTATGGACCTCAGCGGTGGTGCAGTGGATGTCGCAATATCTCCACTCGGCGTCAGACAAGGATTGAACTGGCAGACGATTGTTGCAGTACCACGTGCCGATTTCATGCGCGAAATAAATAAAGGGTTTATGCAAAGTGTTGTGATTGCTATCGCATGTATTATTTTTGCGCTGACGATAGGGCTAACAATTGTTGAACGAGTGGTTCGCGATATACGAAAACTCACTGCAGCGGCAGAAAAATTCGGTAATGGCGAACCTATGCCTAAGCTACATATCCGTCGTCAGGATGAGATAGGCATACTGACGCAGACCTTTGTTGACATGGAAAAAAAGCTGCGATTTGACAAACTGACGCAAGTCGCCAATCGCGAATCATTGTTTGCAAAAATCACTTACCTGCAAAAAAATTCGAAAGAAAACCCGGACGAGGAAAACGGCTTTACTTTACTGTTCGTTGATCTGGATCGTTTTAAACAGGTTAACGATAGCCATGGTCATGATGCTGGCGATCAGGTGCTGATGATTACCGCTGCCCGACTTTTGTCCGCGATCCGCGATACCGATGATGTTGCCCGTTATGGCGGTGATGAATTTGTATTGCTGTTGAGAGACACCAAAAATTCTATTGATATTCATAACATGGTGGAGAAAATTTCTTCTCTGGTTGAAGAGCCTATCGCGTTGGATAATGCGGTCGTTGAAATTGGCGCATCAATAGGCTGGGCCTGTTTTCCCGAGGATGGTGATGAGTATGTACAACTGATCAAGATTGCCGATAGCCGTATGTATAATTCCAAGCGCGACCGCAAGTCAGGTCAGTTGATTCATATCGTCTGATGCTGTGACCAAGTCAGCAGCCATGGCTGCAACTCGCTGGTCGGCATGGTATTGATGATGTAATAGCTTTGCCCTTGATCGCATCCCAGTTCTATAAATAAGTTCGCCACTTCCACATTTTCTATGTCTTTGGCTGCAATTGCGCAGGGCTTCCGCCTAAGTTATAAGTAAGGAGCCCGCCATTTTTTCTGCTATTTGCTGGCCTGACGTGCCGTCGTCAGCAAAACCACACTGCCGAGTATGACTGCCATGGCCAGCATGGCTTTGAAGGACAAATGTTCGCCGCCAAACAATACGCCGAGAGCGACGGCAATGACAGGATTCACATACGCATAGCTGGCAGCCAGTCCGGTGGATACTTTCGATAATAAATACATGTATGCAGTGAACGCCAGTAAAGAGCCTGCGATCACCAGATAGGCCCAGGCCGCCAGTGCTTCAGCAGTGACTGGCCCTGTCATGCTTTCTCCTTTCAACAGACTGACGATCACCAGAAACAAACCGCCGATCAGCATTTCACTCGCAAAGCCCATACCGCCAGCCGCCATTTTGAGTTTTTTCTGCGACAGGATAGAACCGACATCCCAGCACAATATCGCACCGAGCAGGAACAGTACACCGATAGGTTTTGCGGCGAAATCACCATCGGATGCCAGCAACATTGCGCCAATAAACCCAGCCAGTATCCCTATCCATTCGCGCCGTTTCGGCCAGTCGCCGAACAGTCCCGACAAGCCCGATAAAATCATCGGAGAGCAGGCGATAAATACCGCAGTCAGCCCGGAAGACACATATTGCTGCGCACAGGCGGTCAGACCTGTGCCGCCGCCCAGCATTAATACGCCGACGATGCCACCGTCACGCCACTCGCTGAGTGTCGGATTCGCTGCGCCACGCCATTTTTGCCAGGCAAATAAAATCGCGCCAGCGACCAGAAAGCGCGTGCCTATCATCATGAACGGTGGAAACGCTTGCAAGGCAACTTGGATGGCGAAATAGGTAGAGCCCCAGACAACATAGACGGTCAGCAGGGCAGTTAAAACGGAACGGGGCAGGTGGCGCATGCAAATAGACGAGAATGAGGAGAAAGAGCTGAATGTGGAATAGTGTAGGGAACTCTGCCTTGTTTTTAAATGGATAGTTCAAGGTAAATCAGGTACATTTCTTTTAAATTAATTGAAAAAAGACGATTTCACCATGAAGATAGAATTAGATATGATGGACGCCAGAATTCTCGATATTCTGCAGGCAGATGCTCGTGTGACGCTGGCCGAAATTGGCCGCCGCATACATCTGAGTCAGCCAGCAGTGGCAGAGCGCATCAAGCGCATGGAAGCTGCGAAGGTCATTACCGGCTACCACGCGCACGTCAACCCGGAAGCCTTGGGTTATGGCATCACCGCATTTGTGCGGATAGCAAGTCGTTCCAGTGATATGCCTGTCGTCAAAATTGCTGAGCAGGTACCAGAAGTGGTCGAATGTCACGCTATTACTGGTGAAGATTGCGTGATCGTTAAAGTAGTCGCTTCATCTGTCCGCGAATTGGAGCGTGTCATTGCCAGCCTTGCCCGCTGCGGCGTGACATCGACTTCGCTGATTTTGTCTTCATCAATCGAGCGACGTGCGATCAAGCCGGTGGAGTAAACATGGAACTACGCCAGTTACGTTATTTCATCGCGATTGTGGATCATGGTTCCTTGTCACGTGCGGCAAAAGTGCTGCATATCGTACAGCCTGCATTGACGCAACAATTACAACATCTCGAAGAAGAACTCGGTGCCACTTTACTGCACCGGTCAGCGCAGGGTATGCAGGCGACCGATGCCGGCAAGCTGTTTTATGAACATGCGCAAGCCATACTGAAACAGGTTTGTGACGCCAAATCAGCTGTCACCCAATCAACCGATAAGCCCAGTGGTACGGTGGCGCTTGGCATACCGCAAAGCGTTTCCGGTGCGCTCGCTTTTCCACTTTTGACGGCGGTGCGTGCAGCGTTTCCGGATATCGTATTTCAGCTCACAGAAGAGCTGACCGGCAATCTGACCGAGCAGTTAAAATCAGGTCGTCTGAATCTGGCTATTCTGTTTAATGATGGACAACTGCAAAATCATTTCGCATGCACACCGTTGGTCGAAGAAGAAATGATGTATATCACCCGCGCCGATTCGCAGTTTGCCTGTAAACGCAAAAGCATCAGTCTGAAAAAGGCATTGCAGACGCCGTTAATCCTGCCGAGTATTCAACATGGCGTGCGGCCCGGAATAGAAAAAGTGGCACGTGAACATGGGTTGGAAATCGAGCAGGTGATTGATATCACCTCAATTGCCATTCTGAAATCGGCATTGCTGGCCGACATGGGCGCGACCATTTTGCCGGTCGCACCGATGCTGGCGGAAATCGAACGCGGAGAGTTGCTGGCGTGGCCTGTCAGTGATGTGCAGCTATCGCGTACTGTGACGCTGTGCTTCTCCAAAAATATCCCGCTTACAAATGCGGCCATGGCCGTCGAAAAGCTGGTACTCGACGTTACCCGGCAACTTTGTCAGCACCGGGTCTGGCCAAATACGCGCAGTCTGATGTCGTAAGCCCCGCCGTTGGTGGTCAGATCGCCGCTAAAGCCTGCGCCAGATCCGCTTGCAAATCAGCAGGATGCTCGATACCGACCGACAGGCGCAGTAAATTTTCACCTATGCCTCTTTCAATACGCAATGCTTCCGGTATTGCTGCATGTGTCATCGACCACGGATGGTTAATCAGACTTTCTACGCCGCCGAGACTTTCCGCCAGCGTAAATAATTTCAGTGCCGCGACGAAGCGTCGCAAGCCAGCGGCATCGGTGTTGAGTCTGATGGAGATGATGCCACTTTGTCCTTTGGGTAGCAGACGTTGCGCGAGTGCGTGTTGCGGATGCGAGGCGAGGCCGGGATAAATCACATCGCTGATTCCGCTTTGCTGTTGCAACCATCTTGCCAGTGTCAGCGCATTGCTGCTGTGTCTTTGCATGCGCAAGGCTAATGTACGTAAGCCCCGCAACGCGAGAAAGCTGTCGAACGGTGCCAATATTGCGCCAACTGCATTTTGCAACCAGCGCAGCTTATCTGCCAGCGCCTGATCTTTGACGATGACAGCACCGCCGATCACGTCAGAATGGCCATTCAGATATTTGGTGATCGAATGCAGTACGATATCGGCACCGAATTCCAGTGGTTTCAACAGGTAAGGTGTGACGAAGGTCGCATCAACAACCGTCAACGCGCCAACGCCGCGTGCGATTTCCGTGATAGCAGCGATATCCGGAAATTTCAGCAACGGATTGGTCGGCACTTCCAGCCAGACCAGTTTGGTGGCAGGTGTGATTGCTGATCGCAAAGCAGTCAGATCATCGGGCGCGACATAGCGTACTTTTAAACCAGCACTACGTGCTTTGACCTGTTCAAATAAGCGCCACGCACCGCCGTATAAATCGTCCACCGCAACGATTTCGCTGCCTGCTTCTAATAATTCCAGTACTGTCGTCATGGCACCCAGACCGGAAGCAAAGGCGAAACCGGCAGTGCCGCCTTCCAATTCTGCCAGCGCCAGCTCGAAAGCCTGACGACTGGGATTGCCGCTGCGCCCATATTCAAAGCCACTGTGCTCGCCCGGAGCGCGTTGCGCGTAGGTGGAACTCAGATAAATTGGTGGCATGACCGCGCCAGTGCTATCTGGCTGGTAGCCTGCGTGTACGCTCAGGGTATCGGGGTGAGACATGTTGATTTCCTAAAAATGAATGAAGACTGTCAGGTGGCGGTGCATTGCGGTGTCAGTTGGTTTTCGACGGTGGCCGGGTTAATGGCGTTGCCAGTAGTTGATCACATCGGTTTGTGTAATCAGGCCGAGAAAATTGTCGCCATCGATGACGGGTGCCACCTTGTTTTCGCGGAAGATACCGAGCAGGTTTTCCAGCGGGTCGTGCGGATGCAGCGTCACCAGATCCTTACTCATCACCTGGCGTACTGGCTGCGTAAAGTTGGCTTTATCGGCGCGCAGTGCCAGCAAAATATCCCACTCATCAATGATGCCGACCAGCTGTGCATTGCCTTCTATGACCGGCATTTGCGAAATGTCGTGACGGCGCATTTTTTGATACGCATCTGCCAGTGTGTCTTCCTGGCGTGCAAAGACAGTGGCACCACGCTGATGCGGTCGTGTAATCAGATCAGTCAGATTGTCGTGTTGCGGTTGCTGCAGCAAACCCTGATCAACCAGCCAGTTATCGTTAAATTGCTTGGAGAGGTATTTGTTGCCGCTGTCGCAGATGAAAGTCAGCACCCGTTTAGGTTCTGTTTGCGCACGGCAGTAACGCAGCGCAGCGGCAACCAGCGTGCCGCTCGAAGAACCCGCCAGCAAACCTTCTTTTTCTAACAGGGCGCGGGCGGTGAACAGACTTTCTTCATCGCTGATCCGATACGCACTTTTCACCATAGAAAAATCTGCGAGTGGCGGTATGAAGTCTTCACCGATGCCTTCCACGCGCCAGCTACCGGCATTACCGTAGCTACCGGTTTCTACATAATCAGCGAGAATCGAACCTTGCGGATCGGCGAGTACAAATTCCAGTTCTGGCGCGGTGGTCGAAAAATAGGCACTGAGTCCGGATAAGGTACCGCTGGAGCCGACACCGACCGCAATCGCATCGAGTCTGTGTTCCATCTGCTGCCAGATTTCCGGCCCGGTACCGGTTTGATGTGCAAGCGGATTGGCCGGGTTATTGAACTGATCGATGTAATACGATCCCGGCGTTTCATCAGCGATGCGGCGGGCGTAATCCTGATAATAAAGCGGATGGCCTTTGTTGACATCCGAACGTGTCAGCAAGACTTCCACACCCATCGCTTTGAGTTGCTGGATTTTTTCTGTGCTCATTTTATCCGGCACTACCAGCTTGATTTTGTAGCCTTTGCGGATTGCTACCAATGCCAGCCCCAGCCCGGTATTGCCCGCTGTAGCTTCAATGATCGTGCCGCCGGGTTGCAGTTCACCACTGCGCTCGGCCGCTTCTATCATGGAAAGAGCGATCCTATCTTTAATAGAGCCGCCGGGATTCTGGTTTTCCAGTTTGACATACAGTTCGCACAGACCGGTATCCAGTGACTGGATGCGGACAACTGGCGTATTACCTATGAGTGTGAGTACAGGATCAAAAGACATATTTGGGGAATGTGCAATAAGGTAGAAGATTGCAATTTGGCAATCTGAGGCGTGAAATCTTAGCAGTGCCGCTGGAATTCAAAGAAAGAATGAATTCGTACTAACAAATGCAAAAAATGCATACCGTCGGAAGTGAGACGCTTATTTTTGAACTAATAGCAGGCGCAGAATTTAGCTATCAATTTTTGTGATACCCGTATTTGAATTCCGTATTTTCTATAATCCATCGGGCGATCTACACTGTGAACACAGCAGATTTCAAAGGAAGTCGGGAAAGCGCTGCAGCGATAATTTCGAAAGCTTTCTTTGATATCTTTCCGGATCTGGACAAAAGGCCGTACTGCAAATAACTGAGTCATCAATCGTATTCCCGGTGGCGACGTATTTAGCATTGCAATGGTAATGGCTGCTCTGGCTATCGAGTTTTGTCCCGGATTCGAATAAAATGGCTGCTATCTCAGCCAACGCAATGAACCTGTACCCGATACCTCGCTACAGGTGACGAACAAATGTGTGTCTTACCGGACGCCCTGCATGTTCTTTGCGATCAAAAATCACAAATTTTGGAGCCACTATGTCAACCGACACCACGATGGGGTCTGCTGGACTTTCGTCCGCCTCAGGCGCAAGCCCATCCACCACAGCAGCAACAATCCCTTCAGCAACTTCAGTTAATCCTGCCGCCGCACCGGTTTTGCACGATGTGCAGCTCGACGATAAATACACATCCAACAGCGGAACAATTTTTCTCTCAGGCATACAGGCCTTAGTCCGTCTGCCGATGATACAACGCCAGCGCGATCTGGCTGCGGGTCTGAATACGGCCGGTTTTATTTCCGGCTATCGCGGTTCGCCGCTCGGTGGTCTCGATGAGACTTTGTGGAAAACCAAAAAATTATTAGAACAAAATCACGTACAGTTCGTACCGGGTGTGAATGAAGATCTGGCTGCAACTGCCGTGTGGGGCACCCAGACTGTCGATCTGATCGGCCCGGCTAAATACGATGGCGTGTTCTCTATGTGGTATGGCAAAGGCCCGGGCGTAGATCGCTGCGGCGATGTGTTCAAACACATGAACCATGCCGGTACCGCCAAACATGGCGGCGTCTTGCTGGTGGCCGGTGATGACCATGGTGCCTATTCGTCAACCTTGCCGCATCAGTCTGACCATATTTTTTCTGCCTGCATGATCCCTATGCTGTATCCCTGCAATGTGCAGGAATACCTGGATCTGGGCTTACATGCCTGGGCGATGTCGCGTTTTTCCGGCTGCGCGGTTGGCTTTAAGGCACTCGCAGATACGGTGGAATCCACCGCTTCGGTCGACGCTGATCCCTTCCGCTTGCAGATACAGATACCGCAGGATTTTGTGATGCCGGAAGGCGGTCTCAACACCCGTTTATCGCTAGACACGCTGGGCATACAGGCGCGTAAGCAGGAAGCGCTGATGCAGGATTACAAAATCTATGCAGCGCTGGCGTATGCGCGTGCCAATAAGCTCAATCACGTAACGATAGACAGCCCGCAGGCCAGACTGGGTATTGTCGCCTCCGGTAAATCTTATCTCGATGTGCTGGAAGCGCTGGAAGAACTGGGTATTGATGAAAAGTTCGCTGCTGAGATCGGTATCCGCTTGTATAAAGTCGCGATGCCATGGCCGCTGGAACCGGATGGCATACGTGAATTTGCGCAAGGTTTGGATGAAATTCTGGTGGTAGAAGAAAAACGCCAGATGGTGGAATACCAGCTCAAAGAACAGTTGTATAACTGGCGCGACGATGTGCGCCCGCGTGTGATCGGTAAGTTCGACGAAAAAGGCGAATGGGTTCATCCACGCGGCGAATGGCTGCTGACTTCCAAGGCTGATTTTTCTGTAGCGCAGATTGCACGTGTGATTTCTTCACGGATTGCGCGCTTCCACACCAGTGATCTGATCAAGGCGCGTCTGGCCTTCCTGGAAGCGAAAGATGTGGTGCTGACCAAGCAGGTCAATACCCCGGCGCGTCCGGCTTACTATTGCTCGGGCTGTCCGCACAATACCTCGACCAAGGTACCGGAAGGCAGTCTGGCGCTGGCCGGTATCGGTTGCCATGTGATGGCGACCGCAATTTATCCTGAACACAATAAGCTCACGACTCACATGGGTGGCGAAGGCGCACCGTGGATAGGTCAGGCGGCTTTTTCCACATTACCGCATGTGTTTCAGAATCTCGGTGACGGCACCTATTTCCATTCCGGTTATCTGGCGATCCGCGCGGCGGTGGCAGCAAAGGTAAATATCACCTACAAAATTTTGTATAACGATGCGGTCGCGATGACCGGTGGCCAGCCCGTCGATGGCACCATTACCGTGCCTATGATGGCGCAGCAAATGGCGGCCGAAGGCGTCAAGCGCATCGCCTTGGTGACGGAAGATTTGTCGCGTTACAGCGACCGCTCGCAATTACCGGAGATGGTCACATTGCATGACCGTAAAGACATGGATGCGGTACAGCGCGAATTGCGCGAAATCCAAGGCTGCAGCGTGCTGATTTACGATCAGACCTGTGCCGCCGAAAAACGTCGTCGCCGCAAAAAAGGCGAATTCCCTGACCCGAATCAGCGTCTGTTCATTAACGACGCAGTATGCGAAGGCTGTGGCGATTGCGGCGTGCAATCCAACTGTACCTCGCTGATGCCGCTGGAAACAGAATTTGGCCGCAAACGTGTGATCGATCAGTCGTCCTGCAATAAAGATTATTCCTGCGTCAAAGGCTTTTGCCCCAGCTTTGTCACGGTAGAAGGCGGCAAGCTGCGCAAATCAAAAACCGGCACTGCGAAGAACGATGATTTCGGTGCTTTGCCTGAACCACAACTGCCGGCCTGCAGCAGCGCTTATAACATACTGCTCAATGGTATAGGCGGTACCGGTGTGATTACCGTCGGTGCCTTGCTCGGTATGGCGGCGCATCTGGAAGGCAAGGGCGCATCGGTGCTGGATATGACCGGTATGTCGCAGAAAAACGGCTCGGTGACTTCGCATATCCGCATCATCGAACAGGCTGGCAAACTGCGTGCACAACGTATCGCCACCGGTGAAGCTGATCTGATCCTGGGTTGCGACATCCTGACCGCTGGCGCGCATGATGCGATTTCCAAAATGCGTGCAGGCCGTACCCGTGCCGTGGTGAATACCCATGAGCAGCCTACCGGCGCGTTTGCCAAAAATGCAGACTGGCAGTTCCCGCTGGAGTCGGTCGAACATCTGATCAGCGAATCAGTAGGTGGCAAGGTTGATTTCATCAATGCGACCCGCCTTGCCACTGCGCTGATGGGAGACTCGATTGCGACCAATCTGTTCATGCTGGGTTTTGCCTATCAAAAAGGCGCGATCCCGGTATCGGAAGCAGCGTTAATGCGTGCCATAGAACTCAATGGCGTAGCGATAGACTCCAATAAAAAAGCCTTCCTGTGGGGCCGCCGTGCTGCGGTCGATCTGGCAAAAGTCGAAAAAATTGCGATGCCGGCTCAGAACGTCGTTGTGACCATGCCGCAAAGTCTGGACAAGCTGATCCAGCGCCGCGTTGACTATCTGACGGCTTATCAGAATGCCGCCTATGCCGCGCAATACAGCGATCTGGTCAGCCGTGTGCGCAGTGCGGAAAGCGCCTTGGGTCAGGGTAATCGTCTGAGTACGGCGGTGGCGAAATACTATTTCAAACTGATGGCGTACAAAGATGAATACGAAGTCGCGCGCCTGTACACCAATGGCGAATTCACTGACAAACTCAAACAACAGTTTGAAGGTGATTTCAGTCTGAAATTTAATCTGGCACCACCCATTTTCTCGAAAAAGGATGGGCAAGGTCATCTGGTCAAGGCGCAATACGGCTCCTGGGTCTGGCAGGCATTTAAACTGCTGGCGAAATGCAAAGGTGTGCGCGGCACTGCGCTGGATATCTTTGCTTATACCGCAGAACGTCGCTCTGAGCGTGCCCTGATTACCGACTACCGCGATCTGATCCTGACGCTGATTTCTGACCTGAATCAGGGCAATCTGGAACAGGCGGTGGCGCTGGCAAATTTGCCTGAGCATATCCGTGGTTTCGGTCACGTGAAGGAAAAGTCGCTACAAACCTACTATGCTGAAAAAGCCGCGTTGCTCGATCAGCAAAAAATAACGGTAACCGAACTTTCCCGCGTCGCCTGAGGCTGACAAGCGTGCTCCTGCCGCTGCTTTTTTATGGCAGGGGCGCGCTTGCGAACCGGAAATGATTGCCGGAATCGTGAATATTTTTCAGGCACTCAATCTGCATGGGCATGCTGAGCCATTTTTGGTCTGTAAGCCGCACCAGTATTGAGTGTCGCGTTTTTTACCTGCTTACATATACTCATTGACGTTTACGTTAACGTCATATAACTTAGCTGCATAATTAATCAGCAAAGAAAATCCGCCGCCCAGAGCGCAAACCTTTGCCATACCTTGTTGAGGAAGACATGACTGACCTGTCCGTAGCCCAGAATCTGACCGAATATAAACCTGCTAACAAAGTCCGTTTCGTCACGGCTGCTTCGCTGTTCGATGGCCATGATGCCTCGATCAATATCATGCGCCGCATCCTGATGGCGAATGGTGCCGAAGTAATTCATCTGGGCCATAACCGTTCAGTCGAGGAAATCGTCACTGCTGCCTTGCAGGAAGATGCGCAAGGGATTGCGATTTCCAGCTATCAGGGCGGCCACGTCGAGTATTTCAAATACATGATCGATCTGCTCAGACAGCGTGGCGGCGCACACATCAAAGTGTTCGGCGGTGGCGGCGGCGTGATCGTGCCGGAAGAAATCGCCGATCTGCATGCTTACGGTGTGACGCGTATTTTCAGCCCGGAAGACGGCCAGCGTATGGGGCTGGTCGGCATGATATTGTCGATGATACAGGCATGCGACATCGACTTATCCGGCTATGCGCCGACCTCGCTCGATGTACTGACGGAAGGCGACATCACGACCAAACACCGCCCGCTGGCACAACTGATTACAGCGCTCGAAAACGACAGCGTTCAACCAGAATTGCGCGCCGAATTATTGAAAGCCGCAGAGCAAACCACTGTGCCAGCATTCGGCATTACCGGCACCGGCGGTGCTGGTAAATCCTCGCTGACCGATGAATTAATCCGCCGTATCCGCCTCGATCAGGATGATCAACTGAATATCGCGCTGATTTCTATCGACCCTTCGCGCCGCAAATCCGGTGGTGCTTTGCTGGGTGACCGCATTCGCATGAATGCGATTAACCCTTGGGCCGGGCAAGTGCGAGTGTTCATGCGCTCGCTCGCCACGCGCGAAGCTGGTTCTGAAATTTCCCAGGCCTTGCCGGATGTGATCGCTGCCTGCAAAGTCGCAGGTTTTGATCTGGTGATCGTGGAAACCTCCGGCATCGGTCAGGGCGATGCGGCGATCGTGCCGCATGTCGACGTATCGATGTATGTGATGACACCGGAATTCGGCGCTGCTTCCCAGTTGGAAAAAATCGACATGCTGGATTTCGCCGATTTCGTGGCGATCAATAAATTCGACCGCAAAGGTGCTCAGGATGCCTTGCGCGACGTCGCCAAGCAATACCAGCGCAACCGCGAACTGTGGAGCAAAAAGCCAGAAGACATGCCAGTCTATGGCACGCAGGCTTCGCGCTTTAACGACGACGGCGTCACGGCGCTGTATCAGGGCTTGCTGCCAGCGCTGACCGCGCGTGGCCTGAAAGCTATTCCAGGCAAACTGGCACCGGTGACAGTGAAATTTTCCAGCGCCAAAAACGTGATCGTGCCGCCGGCCCGCAGCCGTTATCTGGCCGAAATCGCCGATACTGTGCGCGGTTATCACAAGCATACCGGCAAGCAGGTGGTGCTGGCGCGCGAACGCCAGCAACTGCACGAATCGGCGCGCATGCTGCATGAGCATCTGCATGCAAGTGGCCGCGCTCCGGTGCTCGTTCGCCCGCAGGCAGAGCAGGCCGGGGCTGGGGAATTGCAATCCCGTCTGCGCGAAAACGATATTTTGTTTGAATTGAATCAGCTTGCCAGCGACAAAGACGCCCAGCTCGATGCCGAATCCAAAAAGCTGATCAGCATGTGGCCCGACATGCAGCAGGCGTATTCCGGTGATGAATATGTCGTCAAAATCCGCGACAAAGAAATTCGCACCCGCCTGACTTACAAATCCTTGTCTGGCACGACGATACGCAAAGTATCGTTGCCACGCTTTGTCGATCACGGTGAAATCCTGCGCTGGCTGATGCTGGAAAATGTCCCCGGCTCTTTCCCTTACACCGCTGGGGTGTTTGCGTTCAAACGCGAAGGTGAAGACCCGACCCGTATGTTCGCCGGTGAGGGCGATCCTTACCGCACCAATCGCCGCTTTAAACTGGTGTCGCAAGGCATGGATGCCAAACGTTTGTCGACGGCGTTTGACTCGGTCACGCTGTATGGTGCCGACCCCGCAATCCGTCCTGATATCTACGGCAAAATCGGTAACTCCGGGGTGTCGGTGGCGACGCTGGATGATATGAAAGTGCTCTACGACGGTTTCGATCTGTGCGACCCGGCGACCTCAGTGTCGATGACGATTAATGGCCCGGCACCGACGATACTGGCCTTCTTCATGAACACCGCGATTGATCAGCAAATGGATAAATTCCACGCTGATAACAAGCGCGAACCAACTGCCGACGAAGCTGCCAAAATCCGTGCGTGGGTGCTGATGAATGTGCGCGGCACGGTGCAGGCTGATATTCTGAAAGAAGATCAGGGACAGAATACCTGCATCTTCTCGACTGAATTTTCACTCAAGGTGATGGGCGATATTCAGGAATACTTTGTGCACCATCAGGTACGTAATTTCTACTCGGTGTCGATCTCCGGTTACCACATCGCCGAAGCCGGAGCGAACCCGATTTCGCAGCTCGCATTCACGCTGTCAAATGGCTTTACGTTTGTCGAGGCCTATCTCGCACGCGGCATGCACATTGATGATTTCGCCGCGAATCTGTCCTTCTTCTTCAGTAATGGCATGGACCCGGAATACACCGTGCTGGGCCGCGTTGCACGTCGCATCTGGGCGGTGGCGATGCGTGACAAATACGGCGCGAATGATCGCAGCCAGAAACTGAAATACCATATTCAGACTTCGGGCCGCAGCTTGCACGCGCAAGAGATCGACTTCAATGATATCCGCACCACGCTGCAAGCTTTGATCGCGATTTACGATAACTGCAACAGCCTGCATACCAATGCTTACGATGAAGCGATCACCACGCCGACCGATGAATCAGTACGTCGCGCGCTGGCGATACAGCTGATCATCAACCGCGAATGGGGTCTCGCGAAAAACGAAAACCCGATACAAGGCAGCTTCATCATCGAAGAACTGACCGATCTGGTGGAAGAAGCCGTGTTGCAGGAATTTGAACGTATCGCCGAACGCGGCGGCGTGCTCGGCGCGATGGAAACCGGCTACCAACGCGGCAAGATACAGGAAGAGTCCATGCATTATGAACACCTGAAACATGACGGCACGCTGCCTATCATAGGCGTGAACACTTTCCGTAATCCTAAGGCAAATGACACGCCACAAAAGATAGAACTGGCACGTTCAACCGAAGAGGAAAAACAATCGCAACTCACGCGCCTGGCGGATTTCCATCAACGCCATGCGAACGTCGCGCCGCAAGCACTGGTAGCGTTGCAGCAAGCCGCGATCAACAATGAAAACGTGTTTGCAAAACTGATGGATGCAGCACGGGTCTGTTCACTCGGCCAGATCACCACGGCTTTGTTTGAAGTGGGTGGGCAGTACCGTCGCAACATGTGACTCCATTGGCAGACTTTGAACACCAAAAAAATCCCGGAGCAAGTCCGGGATTTTTACTTCAGCAAACGCTGACGGACTTGATCGGGTCAGAGAAGCGGCGGCGCGATGTTTTTAGTCATTTGCTTGTAATGTATCTTTAAGCGATATCACCAAACATAGTCAGACTGGATACTAATAACAAGGCATGGCAAGCAAATGGTCAATTTTTTAACGCTGAGTTAAGATGCAATCTTGTAAACTTAAATCAAGTTATATCGCATGGCGACAGCAGTAGATCGGAAGAACACAACGTTTATTGGTGGTGTCCCAACTTGGGCAAACGCTTGCGTTGGAGAAAATGGCTTCCCTGGGTATTGGGACTACGCAAAGGGATTTTCCCAAGCGGCGACCACTCTCATTGACCTAGTTCTTAGTGAACGAGGGTTAATGCATTCGGTTGACGAAATGATTTACCCGGTTTGTTTCAATATGAGACATTCCGTCGAACTTCGCCTGAAAGGTGCAATTGCAGAACTCATCCTTATCGAAAAGTGTAGATGTCGTGACCTTCAATTCGACTTGGCTGGGTCACATGACATCGAAAATATTTGGAGCTTCTTCATTGAGAGGGCTCGAGTTGTAGATGATCGTTACGATCCGATAATTAGTAGGCTTGATACAAAGATCGCGGACATTGCCGAGATTGATGCTACCGGCCAGACATTTAGATACCCGCTTAATACCGAAAGTCAAAAGCATCTCGTGGATGTTTCGATCATAAATTTTGTAGTTCTTAAACGCAGTTTTGCGGAGCTCGAAGCTGCATTAGATGAACTGCATCGCTTGAATAAATATCTTCGCGACGAGTATAGGTGGGGCTCATTTACCAAACGACTGTCTCGAAAAAATCTATTTGAAATCGCATCTCTTCTTCCCCCGCGAGCAATGTGGGCAAATGAGTCATTTGACACTACTAAGGAAGCGATTAAGAAAAGGTTCAATATTGGAGGCAAGGAACTCTCCAATAGCATAAAACTCATTGAAACGCATTATGAACTTGCTCCAGAAATTGGGATGTCGATTCCTTTACTTGGCGTTGAGGAAGACTATATCAAGGAATTTTTCGGCCATTGGTTTAAGCAACATGACTTGCCCTCTGACAAAGACCCAATTGATATTGAAGGTAACGAGTGGGGGGCGGATGGAATGTTTGACGATTTTGTGAAGAGCTCCCAGACACGGACGGAGGTTTGGAACTCAATCAAGTCGAGTCTCACGCCAGAAAAGTTGGCTGGTGTGTCAGCTCTTTTCTACTTTGCGCATGAGCTGTACTTCTCTGAGAGCTACGTTCGAATTTATTCGCTTGGTCTTCAGGAAGCTAAAGCATCCTTCATACATTCTGAAGATTCTGTCAGGTCTCAATATTTCCATCTCTTTGACAAAACGAATGCGGTATACAACATTTTGAGATCGCTCTATTTCCTCAAAAAAATGGAATGTGCAGATCACCTTGTGGCGGCATATCGACTCGATGATAAATTTTCATGGTTAGATGAGGCTAGGACGCAAGCTCTCTTTCGGAAACCGGATTATTGTGGATACGCTATATAGCAACTCGTTGCATGTGACTCTCTACCCACTTTCGCTGCCGCAAAAGCAAGCATCGCCTCAAATATCCCCGAACTGGTGCGTGATGGTCCGCGCCGTGCGAGCCTATGGCTAAATGCGAAGAGCTGAAAAGAGAAATGTCTGAAAATTGCGTTGCGCATGCCGAACCCTGCATGGCTTGATCCCGGTGTTATAAGATGGCATTGTGGCAAACGCCAGGTGGAAATCATGCTGGCATTATCTGGACATTCAACAGGATGAACGTCATGGAAAAACAATCTGCTTCTCGCGCTGGCGCTGCTATCGGTGCCATGATTTTTTCGGTCTTCGGCTCAGGCTGGTTGTTGTTCTGGGCTGCCAGAAGTTTTGCACAGGCTGCTGTGTTGTGGGCGTTGATTGGTGGCTTGGGGCTGGCTTTGTTTTTTGCGGCTTTCCGGCAGTACCGGCGCAATCGTGAGGCGCATGCGGCCGCTGCTGAGTCGCCTGAAAATAAAAAAGAGCAGCGCATTTTTAACATCGTCAATATTGTTCAGGGCGTTGCCATTTTTTTGTCCGCGAATATTGCGAAGAATATTGGGCACCCTGAATGGTTTTTGCCTGCCTTTATTCTTATTGTCGGTGCGCATTTCATCCCGCTGGCCAAAGTGTTTCACAGCAGGCGACATACGGTGATCGGTGTTGCGATGATGGTTTGGGCACTGGCGTATCCGCAGCTTGTACAGGCGGGTGCTGCTGATCCTGTCGGGTGTCTGGGCGCTGGCTTGATTCTTTGGGCAAGCGCTCTTTCAGCGTTGTTATTCCATTCTTCTGCGCAAGCTGATCCAACGGCGGCACATTAACGGCTCGATAACAGGCTGGCTACTTGTCGTGAATAGATTCCGGGAGTCTCTGAGATGGCGGATAAAAAAATGATAGATGACGGACGCTGGCCTTTATCGAAATTTCTGATTGTTGGCATTCTCATTGCGGTGGCGGGCTATCTGCCGCTGCAGTTGTATATTATTTTCGGGCCGGCTGATGGCAATCCTATTGGTCTGGGGCTGCTGATGGTGATGGGAATCATGCTGGGGATGGGGGTAGTGGCGATAGGGGTGATCAAGCGCCTGATCCGCCATTTTGTGGAATGACGGATGCGCTGAAAAGTTCAGGTTGCGATTGCCCGCTCATTTGCCTTGCATCAGAATTTTGCCGCAAGAGAATGCAGATTTTTCTGTGTCCTCATTCACCTAAAATTGCTAAGGTTTCATTCCACTGCGCTATCCATGGTATCAAGAAATCGTGCTCTGCAAATGTGCGTTTCAGGCGCGGCATCGGAACGCGATAGACATCATTCAAACCCAATGCCAGAGTGATTGGATTCCAGCGCCATTTGTTTTTAGCACCTTTGGCGCTGCTTTTGACGCGCGCACCCTCGTCACCAAAAATCGCTTCGCCGCTGAGCAGGGCTTTTTCCATATTGATTTTGACCAGATGACCAAAAGCCAGCAAGACCTGCGCTTTATCTATGCCTGATTGTGATTCAGATACCGTTACTTTTTCTTCTTTGACAGGCAAGGCAGCGGTCTTTAATTGTGCCACCAGACGACTTAAGTCTTTACGCAAAAATCGCAAGTCGTGCAGTGGCGCGCGTATGCCCGGCGGTGGTAATTGAATCGCAATTTTGTCTGCGTCTTTGGTCATGGTGATCAGCACATCGGCACTGCCCGCCGCCAGACGTTGGGTATCGTCCTGGAAAAATATCGGCGCGGCATAACCACCTGTGGCATCGCCAAATAGTTCAGGATATTGATCTGAGTAATCAAGCCAGACATAAGGCGTGACGCCGTGGGTGATTAAGGCTGGCAAATTCCATGCATTGCCAGTTTGCTGTTGCAACCAGTCGCAGGCTTCGGCAAGTGTCGCTCGATAGGCTAATTCGGTATTACTCATAAAATCATCTTTGTCGGGTGTAGAAATGCCAGGGCGGGCGTCAGCATGAACGGAGGCCGATTATAGCCACGTTCGGCACAGCGCATTGCAGCAGACGCATACATTCAGCGAAGCATATCATCGGGAAACGTCTTAAAAATGCTGTTGACGTTGCCGGGGAATATTGATTTACCATAGACGCTGTACCTGCTTATACGTAAAAGGAATAGCGCCGGAAATACCGCCAGAAATACATATACTCCCCCCACTTTTAACATAAAAGGTGCTGATGTCCTTGAATTTAAAGGGCTTTAAAATATACACGGGGGAGTATGTATTAAGCCTGGAGCAGCTAATCTGACCACCGTAACTATCGTAACCGCCTTAATCGCCTTAACCCCCAAGCTCTGAAAGGATGACTCCATGTTAAAAGGTAACTGTCATTGTGGTGCTGTCAGTTGGGAATTTCGCGGTATGCCGGAAGGGGCGACCGCATGCAATTGCACTGTATGCCGGCGGTATGGTGCTTTGTGGGCGTATGATTTTATTGATGAGGGCATACGCGTTCACGGACCAACCACCGCATATATCCGCGGGCGGGCGATTGAATTTCACTTTTGCGCTCATTGTGGCTGCGTCGCATACTGGCTGGCGCGTATTCCTGAAGAAGATGGCCGCCGCCGTGTCGCTGTCAATTTACGTCTGACTGAACCAGTACCGATCGCTAACATTCCGATTGATCACTTTGACGGGCTGGATACTTTCGATGATTTGCCGAGAGATGGACGCTGCGTCGGCGACTATTGGTTTTGATCGTCATGCAAACGATTGATCCCGTTTTGGTGTTAACCTTGCACGACGGCTTGCCTGTTCGTTTTGCAGACTCAACGCGATTGATGGATTATCGCAACGACAGATTTATTGAAGGAAAATATGGACGCAAAAATGATTACCACGACGCTGGAATTGCCCGGTTATGAGATTAAAGAAAACGTCGGCATCGTGCGCGGCATCGTCGTGCGCTCACGCTCCATCGTTGGTTCTTTCTTTGGCGGTTTGCAGACGATCGTCGGTGGCAACATCACGATTTATACGAATATGTGCGAGCAGGCGCGCAAAGACGCTTACCGGATTATGTGTACGCAGGCTGAAAAAAATGGTGCCAATGCCATTGTCGGTATGAAATATGATGCTACCGAAGTGATGCGCGGCGTGACCGAGGTTTTGTGCTACGGTACAGCGGTGATTGTGGAGCGCAAGCAAAAATGAAAAGACTTATTCTGGCCGGTATGGTGCTGTTTATTGCTGGTGTTTTTCTCGCTTTGCTGCAAATGTGGTTTGCACCCTGGAGCCATGAATTGTTCCTGAAACTTGAAATTACCCTGTTGGCGGTATTTGTCGTGCTGTTTGCGATCTGGTTTACGCGCAAAGAATATAAGGATTACAAACGCCAGCTCAGTGGTGATCGTCTCGACGATTGAGATGACAGCGTGAGTTTGCGGCGCTGACTCATTATTCGCTCGAATATCAATCAGGTAGTATGCTTGTTTTTTATTTCAAGCTTGTCTGACATGAAAATTTCCCGCATTGATCATATCGTTTTGACGGTTGCTGACATTGACGTCACGTGTCAGTTTTATTCGCAGGTGCTTGGTATGGACGTGGTGACGTTTGGCGAAGGCCGGAAAGCGCTCACGTTTGGTCAGCAAAAATTGAATCTGCATCAGGCCGGGAAAGAATTTGAGCCGAAAGCATCGAGGCCGACACCGGGTTCCGTCGATATTTGTCTGATCAGTGAAACGCCGCTCAATCAAGTCGTCAACGAACTTGAGGCTGCCGGAGTAAAAGTGACCGAGGGGCCGATACAAAGAACCGGTGCAACGGGGCCTATCGTTTCGGTGTATTTCCGCGACCCGGATCATAATCTGATCGAGATCTCGAACTATCTTTGAGAAATACAGTCTGAACTCGTATGTAAAAGGATGTTTTCGTGCATCACACATACACAGCGCAAGAAGTGCGCTTGTGTTTGGCATCATTGCTGATGACGCATCGTTCTGTTAGCTTGTTCGCTTGAATTTCGATAGAAGCAGGAGAGTTCAATGAGTACATTATCCCGCCGGGAGCTGGCGCTGCAGATACTGAGTAAAACGGGGATGCAGATGTCGAATTACTCGCCTCCGGCAGTCCGGCTGCTGTGGCGCATGGGTATTGATTGTCCGCCGCCACATTTTGCGCGATTCTGGCCAGTATTTTTTATTTCCGGAGTCTATTTTGGTGTGATGCTGGGGCTGTTTATGTGGCTAGCAACGTTATATCGACCGCTCTTTTTATTATCTTCTGTTCCGTTTGGTGCAGTAATTGCCGGGTGTTGCTTTGGTTTTTTTATGGCAAGCTATTACGCAATCGGGCGCCGTAAATACCAACTACCAAGATGGGAAGAAATTGGTGTTACCTCAGGAAACTGATTAGCACACACCAGCACACGTCAGATCGTTTTTATCAATGTCAGGAGTCTTTATGAAATTCATTACCGTTGCCGCTTTTGCTGTCGGCATGTTGTCCTTGTCGTCGGTGTATGCGCAGAAGACCGATAGCGTTGCTCTGGCTCAGACAGCAGCAACGCAGTGGCTTGAGGTGGTCGATGCCGGTGATTACGCCGCGAGTTGGGATCAGGCCGGGAGCGTGTTTAAGGGAATGGTCGAGAAATCGAAGTGGCTTGATGCGATACAAGGTATCCGCAGCCCTTTGGGGGCGGCGAAATTTCGCAAAATCAAATCGGCTGATTACAAAAAAAATATTCAAGGTGCACCTGAGGGCGAGTATGTGACCGTGCAATTTGAAACCACATTCGAGAATAAGAATGGGGCAATTGAGGTTGTGACGCCGATGAAAGACAAAGATGGCACCTGGCGCGTCACAGGCTACTTCATTCGCTAAGGCTCAGTGACAGCGCGGCAGATGTAAACCAGTCGGGCGCTGTCTGATGTATTCATTTTCCGCGTACGGCAAAAGAGTGCTGTTTGTGCCTTAAAAAAATCGTTTGCTGTTTGTCGGTATTTACCTGAAAGTCTGCCGCTGTGTCTGAAACCACGCCGCACTACATTGTCATCACGGTTGGCACCAACGGTGATCTGCATCCGATGATGCGCATTGCGCAAACCTTGCAATCGCTTGGGCGGCGGGTGACCTTCGTCAGCCATTCTTATTATGAGAACATGGTGCGAGATGCGGGGCTGGCGTTTATCGGCGTTGGCACAGACGAGGAATTTTTGCGTATTCTTCGCAATCCGGATATCTGGAATCCGCGCAAAGGTCTTGCGGCATTGATGGCGAATTATGGCGAAGGTCTGCAGCAGACTATCGCCAGCATACGATCGATTTCCACTGCCGCACCGAAAATGGTGATCGCTCATCCATTCGCAGTTCCCGGCGCCATCATCGCCCGCGAGTTAGGTTTGGTGACATCAGTGGCTGCTGCTTATCTGGCACCGTCGAATTTGCGGACTTGCCACGACCCGCTGAATATCGGTGACGTCTCGGTGCCACGCTGGGTACCGATGAGCTGGCGACGTGCGCTCTGGCATCTGGTTGAAAAGAAATGGGTAGACCCGGTTGCATTGGGTCACATCAATGCGGTACGTCTGCCATTGGGGCTGCCTGTGGTGGATTCTTTTCTGACGCATATCAGTCAGACGCCGGATCTGGCGGTGACGCTTTTTCCCTCGTGGTTTGCACCAACGATGCCTGATTGGCCGCGTCCCTTGCTTGAAGGCGATTTCCAATTATTTGAAAGCAGCAAACAAGATGCTTTGTCGTCGGATTTATCGGCCTTTCTCGCTGCAGGTGAAAAACCGGTAGTGTTCACGCCGGGCACGGGCAATCTCCATGCGGTGGATTTTTTCAGGTATGCACTGGCGGCAACACAAAGCGCTGGTCGGCGTGCGATTTTTCTGACGCGTGAGCAGGCACAAATACCATCGAAGCTGCCTGCCTCTGTCATCTGGCAGCCGTATGTGCCGCTGAAGGCGTTGTTGCCACATGTCGCCGCACTTGTACATCATGGCGGTATTGGCACTACCGCTGAAGCGCTGCGCGCAGGTATCCCGCAACTCATTGTTCCCTTTGCCTGGGATCAGTTTGATAACGGTGCCCGTGTTGCCGCGATCGGCGTTGGCCAGGTGATTCCTGCGAAACGCTTACGACCTCGCAAATTGGCCCGCAGCCTGCACCATCTATGTACCTCTGACACCGTGCGAGCGCAGTGCGCCACCGTTGCCTCACGTTTCACCCCCGCATTTGATGCCTTCGCTTTTTGCAAAGAAATTGAACGCCAGTTACTTGCTATCGGTAACGGTGTTCGTTCTCTGAAAAAGAATGACTAACATTTTTCGTCGTGAATTAAAAAAAGTGGCCTGTAGCTTAAAAAAATGTAATATTAATTTTTTTATATTTTAGTGAGGCAATTTTGAAGTTGTTCGATCCCATCGTCGGCGTGACGCCTATTTCTGTATGCGACGAAATTTCATTTTTTTCTTTTAAAATCCTTACTCAGAATTAACTGGGAATGCATTCTTTGTAAATGATCTGAATCGACAAGATCATGGCGGACATGGGGAAATGACAAAGAGTTGTCTTGATTAATTGACTTTTTACTGTGTCCGACAAACGATATTTTAGTCATTGGAAGAATCACATGAGCAGACATTTTCATACAGGGTTACTGCCGTTAGTATTTGTCGCAGTGACTAATTTGACCGCTTGCGTTTCTGCTCCACTTTCTTTTATCCAGGGAACGCCGCAAACTCTGACAGATTTTACGCTTTACCCCGTGCGCATCGTTTCAGTGGACGGGAGCATTCAGTTCGTCCACCCCAGCAAGCCGATTCAGATATCTCCGGGATCACGCTCTATCGTGTTCGAGGCTGCGCCAGGTTCCGGTGCAAGAAACGGTGTACAGAAGTCGTTTGCATTGAAGGTTGAGCCATGTACTCGCTACTTCCTCGCGGCCAGACGACAATTACCTATGGATGCTGATTGGTCGCTCGTCGTGGATAAGACTGAGGCAGTACCAGGCTGCAATATCGAGGACGAGTTACAAAAAGCGGCAGTTACTGCGAACAGCCAGAACAATTGAGCGGCTTGAGTTTTTACATATGTAAAACAAGGAAGGAAGCAGATATGGAAAACATCATGATGTTGGCGACAGCGCTGGGTATCGTTGGTGGTGGTTTGTGTGCTTATATGGCCTGCAAGTCACTCGTTCTTGTTTGGCCTCAGTTATTCACTCCACCCCATTTTGTAATGGCGGGGGCAGTCATCGGAGCATTGATAATTTTCTTACCGTCAGCTTTTTTTGCATTGGTGGTTGGCGGCAATCTTGGCGGTGCCTTGGGCGATATCGCGGGATCGGCTGTGGGATGGGGTACAGGTATTGTTCCGGTTGGCTTAGCGCTTGGGATTGCCGCAGCCTTCAGTGGCAGTTTGATTGCCGGAAGTCTGATCGGAGGCCTTTTGGGTAAGGCGTTCGCTTCCGTGCTTTCTTATTCAATGTTACGCTGAACATTGATATACCGACGCATTTTACTGCCGCATAGGTTGTAGTAAATGCATGAAAAAAACACCATGCGCTCATAGTTTCATTCTGATAATAGTTATAATTTAATACTTTAGACTAATCAGAATTCATATGAGCCACAATTCTAGACACGCAATCTTTGCGCTGTTGCCTATGCTACTGGCATCTTCTCTTGGATTGGCGCAGGACGTGAAACCTCAATACTCCATTAAAGATGAAGTGCGTACAGGTTCTAATATCCGGCGTGACCAGGTCACTGGTTTTAAGGTCGCGATGAATTTGCCGTTTGAGAAGCTACCCGCAGCCGACAGAGCACAACTGAATTCTTTGTATGAGCATATTGCAGAGGGTGATGAACCTCCGTTCCCGCTGAAAGGCCTGCAGATGATCTATGAACCCTTGCGGGAAGCAAATAATAAGTTGTATGACCGGGGACAGCTCAGCATGTTGGCGACCGTGGATGCCGAGGGAGCGGTTCAGGAAGTTAAGCTTTTGCAGTCGCCTAGTCCGGAAATGACCAGATTCGCGGCAAATCTCTTGTACCTGATACGTTTTAAACCAGCAAAATGCGGAGGGAAAGCCTGTGTCATGGATTTTCCTGTCCGACTGTCGTTTGAGTGATGTGCTCGCGATTGCTATCAGCACAGAAACAATAAGCAAGCAACCATGCAGGTGGAAAACATAAAATCGGTTTATCCAACATCAGTCACGCCGCCGGAACCATCCGGTCAGCGACATGCGGTTGCGGGTGGTGGGCAATACTTCGTGCAGCATTTCTGCGGATAGAAAAACGACCATGCGGCAAGCGATGGGCGAGATATCTTGTGTCGGTAAATTTTGCGGATGCAGGCGCAACGCGCCGCCATGTTCTGCTTGCCAGTCTTGATTGAGATAAATGACCACGGAAATAGTACGTGCGTCGTCGTCATGAAAGCGGTCCAGATGTTTGCTGTACGAAGCGCCGGGCTGATAAAAAGAAAAATGGCTTTCGTATTCTTCCAACCCTAAATACAGTTTCTGATTCAGCGACATGCGCAGTTGTTCCATCAGCAGCAGATAGGCATCGCAGGCGACGGATTGTCCGGCTTGCAGCCACGCGATCTGATCACTGCGTATCGTTGTTTGCAATGTCGGTGTGTCACAACGCCCCACCCGCGCAGAATGCAAATGATCGTTGTGCCGTAATGCCACACATTCTGCCGCCAGTGTCAGCGCCAGCGCTGGTGTTAAAAAGAGATTGTGCTGCGACCAGCCGTGTTGCGCCAGATTGTTACAGAGGCTGGCATGAACAGTATCGTTGAGCTGGTCTGGCGTTGAAGAGGATGTGTACGGTGCAAGGGCAATCACGGATGTCTTTCAGGGTGAATACTGCGTGGCAAGGCATGAACCCGGGACAGACAGGGAATGTGGCTGGTATTTTGTATGACTCAATTGCGTGACTCAATGTACGCTATAAATGTGCAGCCTGACCAGAATTGATTACATTACGCGGCTCGTCAGACAAACGCGGGTTGATCCCAGCTCTTTGCTGTGAGGTCGCACTTTGGTGTTTTTTGCCGTGATCAATTTTGTTACTCAGGCCTACAGTGGGCTGCAGCATGAGGCCAGCCACCCAGCCAGCCTGGTCAGGCATGTTTTTGACCCAAAAAATACTGGGGGGAGTATTTTTTAACAGCCTTTGTTTATAAGGACATGAGGCACAAAAATACACATACTCCCCCAATTCATTGAAATTTCTGGGTAATTTCTGATTTCGGCGCGTATCTGAGACAGTTTGACTGCGCCGGATGTGGTGCCAGATGTCTGTTGCGCGGTCGCTGTTACAAGCGGAATTCAACCGGACTGTCTTCATCCACTTCTGCCTTCGTGCTAGTATCAAGTGCCGGTGTCGGTTTCGGTGGCGAGGCTGTTACTGACCATTTTTATATGCAATGGTCTGCCTTCGTTGTGGATTAATTTTTTCGTGAGAAATTGTATGAGCGCATCTCTGTTTATCAGCTCGACGCCGTTCGATCTGGCGTTACACAGAAATAAAATAGCTGACGCGTTGTCAAAGGCGAAATCAGGTTCGCCTGCGTTGAGAGTTGTGCTGGCAGCGCCGGAAACCGGTCTTGCTGAACGGCTGCGCTTGGTGCGTCAGGCTGCTGCGTATGTGGGCGTGTTCGGTATGGTGTATGGCAACGTGGATGCGACCACCGGCAAGTCGCTGGTGCAGCTTGAATACGAAGCAGCGTTGGCGGCGGGCTTGCCGATACTGATTTACATCATGGATGAAGATGAGCATCTGGTATTACCTAAACATGTGGATACCGGAACACCGGCGCTGTCTCTGAGCGAATTAAAGTCACACCTGAGTCAGACGCAGGATGTGCGTTTTTATGAGTCGGCAGACGATCTGGTCGCTAAATTAGAAAACGATTTATTGCGTGTCTTTGCTCCTGCTCCTGCACCAGTGCCCGCGCCAGTCGCTCCTGCGGCGGTTGCTGAGAGCACGAAAGCAGATGCGGTAGCAGAACCGGTTGTTGAAGCAAATGAGATGCCCTCAGGTCTGACCGGTACGGCGGCGTCGAAACGTTATGCGCTGACGCCACCGCGATTTGCCTTCTTTAAAGAGAAAGTTGCGCACCTGTTTCAGCGTGAAATGCCGGACGCGGTGTTGCAGGATGTGATTGAATATCTGCTGGCGGGAAATACGATGTCGGCTGCGTCGGCACTACGTCGTGGCGCCGGAATTTCACTCGAAGACGCAATTGAAGAAGTCAGGAAAACTGAACTCGTGATTGTCGATACGGTACAGCGCCATCAGGCGCAGACAGGTGCCGTTAAATAGCTTGATGGGCTGGATATGGGTGTTACGCTGATATCCTCCGCTGTTGATTGCAAGGCAGGCCGCATAGTATGCTGCCTGCCTTTATTCTTTCTTTTTCTGCCATGACTATCCAGATTGCTAAAGAATCGCGCAAAGAAGCGATTGCCTCAATAGAACGCTATTGCCGCGAAAATTTTCCCGAACCTGTCAGCGGTCTGGAAGCGGATGGTTTGCTGAGTTTTTTTCTCGAAGAAATCGGTCCGCTGGTGTATAACAAAGCCGTTGCTGATGTACAGGAACGTTTGCAGGCGCGGGTGATGGAAGTCGATATCGAGGTTCATGAAGAAGCGTTTCAATACTGGCCAAAACAAGGCAGACGCCGCTGATATATTTTGTCGCCGTACCGGCATCATCGTCACAAGGAAAAGACATGTCTTTGCTGCATCAACTACAACATCAATCGCAACAACAACGTCATCGCCGCCGCTCTCTTTCTTTATTACTGGCGGCGACATTTGCTTTGCCGTTTGCGATTCAGGCCGAAGATAAAAAGCCGGATGGCGCGCAGGTTCCCTCGATTGCTGAATTGTTTGATGACGACCATGTGCTGATGTTTTACCCGTCGGCACCGGGCGCGCAATTCCGGCTCGGTAAACGGAACCCTAACAGCACGCGCGGTTTCGTGATTGAGAAGAAAACCAAAGCGACCGCAGGCAAGGATGGTGCGCTCGAATACTGGAATCTGCCGTCGCACTCACTGAGTTACGCCAGCGGCGGAGAAGGCTGGAGCAGCCGTTTGCACATCTACGCCAGCGGCGGTCAGCAAAAATTTAACTGGAAAAACCAGCGCGGTTTTCTGAGCCATCCGGCCGAGCTGAAAAATCAGGAAATGACGATTTTTATGCGGGTGCATCAGATACTTGACCCGGCACGCGCGCAGATTTCGCTGAAAATCAGGGGCGGCGCACATAGTGATAAAAATCCGGATGCAGCTTCTTGTGTCATGCTGACTTTATCACCTGAGGGACACGGCAGCGTAACGCGTTTCGGTAAAGAGCTGCGGCATCCGCGCTACGATTATGTGACACTCAAACCCGAGTTTACCGCTGCTTTGCAGGAGAATGTCTGGATAGGCATGAAGCTGATCAGCTGGAATGATCCGCAAGATACTCAGCGCGTGATTCATCGCTTGTATCTTGATACCGACCCTTTCGATCTCAGCACCGGCCTGCCAAAAAACAATTGGCGCTTATTCAGCGAATACATTGATGTAGAAGGAAAACGCACGGGGCAGTACAGCAAACTGGTGAACTGGGGCGGCTGGGAAACGACCTTCCGTACCGATGGTTTTCATGATGTGGACTTCGCTTATCCTTCGGTGCGGGAGATTGTTGTACCTCAATAACGCCGATTTTACGGGGTTGATCGGATATAATACGGACACTTATCCGCAATTGTTGAAAGAAATTATGTCCAGCTTACCTGCCTGCCCACAATGTGGCATGGAAAATACTTACCCTGACGGCGACAACTATGTGTGTGCCGATTGTGGTCACGAATGGCCTATGGTGGCCGCAGCCAGCGCCGATGATAATGATGAACGTATCGTCAAAGATTCAAACGGTAATGTCTTGTCTGATGGCGATGCCGTCGTGGTGATTAAGGATCTGAAAGTGAAAGGTTCTTCCACGACACTGAAAATGGGAACCAAAATCAAGAGCATACGCATCGTTGGCGGCGACCATGAAGTCGATTGCAAAACCGATAGCGGCAGCTATATGCTGAAAGCCTGTTATCTGAAAAAAGTCTGATTTTTTTCAGACCACAAACAAAACCCGGCGCTGATCGCATCACGCTGGGTTTTGTTTTTGTAAGCTGTTGAGCGCGGTAATAACTTCAGCAATTACAGACGCCCAGTCATGCATCGCTGGCTGGCGGAATAAGCGCATCACTTCCGGATACCATGGGCTGTCAGTGCGCTTGCTGAGCCAGCGCCAGTCTGGCTGATAATACGGCAGCAGCACCCAGCATGGTTTCGCCATTGCTGCTGTCAGATGGGCCACCGCAGTATCGACGCTGATGACCAGATCAAGCTGCTGTATCAGCGCAGCCGTATCAGCAAAATCATGTAGTAAAGGTGCCGCATCAACGACTGGCAGTTGCGCTTGCAACGCGAGGAGTTGCTCATTTTTTGCGCCTTTTTGCAGGCTGATAAATTGCACATCGCTGACCGCAGATAGTGGATGCAATATGTCCGGCGTGACGATGGAGCGCGCCGCATCGTTATCGAATAAATGATTTCCCTGCCACACCAAACCGATACGCAAACGGCCGTCAGCCGCGAGGCCGGGTAACGACAGCACGCGCGCCGGATCGGCGTGCAAATATGGCAGACGGGCAGGAATGTTGTGCAAACGGGTCTGACATAAAAACGGCAGACTCATGGGCAGTACCCAGTAATCCCAGCCGCTATGAGGGACGTCATCTTCATACGAATAAATCTCGTCGATCTCTTGCAGACTACGCATCAGGCGCGCTAGCGGTGGGTGGCAGACCAAGCTGACACTGGCAGCACCGGCTGCTTTGAGCAGACAGGCATAGCGGCAGAATTGCATCATGTCGCCAAAACCGCCTTCATACGCAATCAGTATGCGTTTGCCATTGAGCGCTTCGCCCTGCCAGCGCGGAAAATGAAAATAGGCGTTCAGTACCGGATCCTGTGCGCGTGATTCCAGCCGTTGCCAGCCTTCTTCATAACGCCCTTGTCTGAGCAGGATATAACTCAGGTTAAAGCTGGCTTTCTGATATGCAGGATCGCAGAGCAATGCATTGCGATAACATTCTTCCGCCTCGGCTTCACGCTGTGTGCTGGCCAGTAAAACGCCTAGATTCGACCAGGCCGCCGCTGATACTGGTGCGATCTGTAAGGCTTGCCGGTAGTGTTTTTCGGCTTCATCAAAGCGATACTGCAACATCAGCAAAGCGCCGTAGTTCAGAAGGATCTGTACATTTTCCGGCAATAAACTGAGCGCCTGTCGGTAGTATTGGTCAGCGAGATCGTATTGTCTGAGCTGCGTTTTCAGATAAGCGAGATTCGCCATCGCTTCGGCGCAGGCGGGATCAGCGTGCAACGCTTGCTGAAATAAATGCTCTGCCTGTGATAGCTCACCGGCCGCCATCGCCTGATTGGCTGCCACGAAATACTGTTCGGCGGAAAGATGGTCAGCAGACATAAGTGCAAAGTAATGAGCATTGGTAGCCGACATCATAGCGCTGTGCGCAGTCTGTTTCATGCGCATGCTAAAATTTCGCCGCTTTCGTGCCTTTGGTACGGTCTCTTCAATCACCTTTTTTAAACACGCCTACTTATGAACGTCGTTATTCTTGCTGCCGGTATGGGCAAACGCATGCAATCGTCCTTGCCTAAAGTGTTGCATCCAGTGGCGGGCAAGCCTTTGCTGAAGCATGTGATCGATACCGCACGCAGCCTGAATGCTGGCAGTATCTGCGTTATATACGGTCACGGCGGTGATCAGGTATTGACGGCAGTCGCTGCCGACGATTTGCGCTTTGCCAGACAAGAGCCGCAACTCGGTACCGGTCATGCAGTGGCGCAGGCGATTCCTGTACTCGATGAAAGTCAGCCAACGCTGGTGCTGTATGGCGATGTGCCACTGACGACGGCAGCGACCCTGCAACGTCTGATCAGCGTTGCCGGCAACGACAAGCTGGCGATATTGACCGCTGAGATGGCTGATCCTACTGGTCTGGGGCGTATTGTCCGTGAAAACGGCGAGATCCGTCGTATCGTTGAACAAAAAGATGCGACTGAAGCAGAACGCCAGATCACCGAAATTAATACCGGCATCATGATCGTTCCGACTGTGAAGCTGAAGGAATGGCTGGCGACTCTCTCGAATAACAATGCGCAGGGCGAATACTATCTGACCGACATCGTCGCCCGCGCGGTGGCGGATGGCGTGGCAGTGGTATCAGCGCAACCCGGCGCGATCTGGGAAACGCTGGGTGTGAACAGCAAAGTGCAACTGGCGGAACTTGAGCGCGTGCATCAGGCAAACATTGCGCGACAAATGCTCGAACAAGGAGTGACTCTGCTAGATCCTGCTCGCATTGATGTGCGTGGCACGCTGGTCTGCGGGCGCGATGTCAGCATTGACGTCGGTTGCGTATTTGAGGGCAATGTCACACTCGAAGATGGCGTCACGATTGCTGCGAATTGCGTGATTAAAGATGCGCATATTGCCGCTGGTGCGACGATCAAAGCGTTTTGCCATATTGAAGAAGCAAAAGTCGGTGCGCAATCGCAGATCGGCCCGTATGCGCGCCTGCGTCCCGGAACTGAGCTGGCAGAAGACGTGCATGTCGGGAATTTCGTGGAAATTAAAAACAGCCAGATCGCTGCGCACAGCAAAGCCAATCACCTGGCCTATGTCGGCGATGCGACCGTTGGCAGCCGTGTCAATATCGGTGCCGGTACGATCACCTGCAATTACGATGGTGCAAATAAATTCCGCACCGTGATTGAAGACGATGCCTTCATCGGCAGTGACACACAATTAGTGGCGCCGGTGCGCGTAGGCAAAGGCGCAACGCTGGGCGCCGGTACCACGCTGACGAAAGATGCGCCGGAAGGAAAGCTGACCGTCTCAAGAGCGAAACAAATCACGATAGACAACTGGCAGCGGCCTGTGAAACAAAAGAAATAATCCGCGTTGTCACCGCAAAAATTACAAGCCTTGAATATGCAGCCAGCCCTGTTACCAGGGCTGGTTTTTTTATCTGCAGAATTTCATCCGCATGGATGTCACGTCACCTTATTTCAAACCGGAACCCCGCACTCGCCATGTATACTTCGTCGCTAAGGAGTAAGCATGACGATGTCTGATATGCAGCTTGATTTACCCAATATACGCGACCAGAAGCGCCGCAGCCTGATACGCGGTGCGCGCGATACGATACCGATGCTGATCGGTGCCGCGCCGTTTGGCATGATTTTTGGCGCGCTGATTTCCACCAGCCCTATGCTGCCGTGGCATGGGCAACTGATGTCGATGTCGGTGTTTGCCGGATCCAGTCAGTTCATTGCAACCGGCCTGGTGGCTAGTCATACCGGTATGTTGGTGATCTGGCTGACGACATTCATCGTCAATCTGCGCCACATGCTGTATGCCGCGACGTTGCTGCCGCATGTTGCTCATTTATCTGCCCGCTGGCGCTGGTGTCTGGGTTTTTTGCTGACCGACGAAACATTCGCCGTCGTTGCCGGTTACCATCAGCAAGCATTGAGCAGCGAAGAGCGCCGCTATTCGCACTGGTATTTTCTCGGTTCCGGCCTCGCGATGTATGCAAACTGGCAGGTGTGGACATTGGTTGGCTTACTGTTCGGCACTTTGTTTCCTGCTTTGCAGACGCTGGGTCTGGACTATGCGATGGTGGCAACCTTCATCGCGATTATCGTGCCGCAGCTTAACCGGTTTCCACAATTTGCTGCCGCACTTGCCGCCGGTAGTTGTGCTTATCTATTGCAGGGCTTGCCGTATAAGCTGGGCTTGCTGAGTGCGGTAATGACAGGCGTGATCGTTGGTATGGCTTTGACGCGCTTCGCTATCCGGTCAAGGGAGACGGTATGAATTACGTGCTGATGATAGGGGGGATGGCGATAGTGACGGTGTTGGTTAAAGCCCTGTTTTTTATTCTTGGTGATAGGCTGGTTTTTCCAGCGTGGCTGAATCTGGCGCTGAGTTTTGTACCAGTAACAGTGCTGACGGCAATTATTGCGCCGATGATACTGGCGCCGCATGGCAACGGGCTGGAGCTACACTGGCGTAATCCGCAATTACTGGCATCGCTGATTGCCGTTATTGTTTGTGTGCTGAGCCGAAGACAGTTACTGACGATCGTTGTCGGTCTGCTGAGTTTTTTCTTTTTGCAGTGGCAATTCTCGATGTAATTCGCGCTGCCTGATTGATGTTGAAATCAGATACAGAAATCAGACTTAAAAAATGCCGGAATATTGTCCGGCATTTTTTATGGTGTTGCGAGATGGGCGAAAGCAATTTCATTGCGGCGGACGTACTTCTTTTTTCAGCGCAGCCAAGGCCAGCTTTTCCACCAGACCGGGTGCGATCAGTTTCAGCCAGCGACCGAGTTTCCCTTTGCCTGTCATGACGACTTCGCGTTTGCCTTGTTGCATACCCTGAATGATCAGGCGTGCGCATTCTTCTATCGACATCGCATCGTCTTCTTTCAGACCGCTGTTGCCTGCCGCGTTTCCGGCGGCGTTATAGCCGTGATAGCGGATGCGGGTCGCCACGACGCCGGGATAGGCGAGCGTAATCCGTATGCCTGCTTCCTTGACTTCACTGCGCAGACATTCGAAGAAGCCATTCATCGCGAATTTACTGGCACTGTAGGCAGTACGACCCGGCACGCCTATGAGTCCGGCCAGCGAGGAAACCGCAACGATGTGCCCGCTCGTTTGTTTCAGGTAAGGCAGTGCCGCATGTGTGCACCAGACACTGCCCCAGAAATTAATCCGCATTAATTCCTGATACCAGCCAAGATCCGCGACCTCGCTGAATAAGGCTTGCGCAGATTTACCGGCATTGTTAATGAGCACATCTATCCTGCCGAATTTTTCCGCTGTCTTAGTGATCAGTTGGCGGCACTCGCTTTCGATACCGACATCGGTCTTCACGACCAGACATACGCTGCCATAGGTCTTGCATTCAGCCGCTACTTGTTTTAATGCGTCTTCATTACGTGCAGCCAGTACCAGTGAGGCCTGGCTGCCGCCGGATTTTGCCAGTTGCCTGGCGATTTCTGCGCCGATGCCGTCAGATGCACCGGTAATGATGATGACTTTATTTGGTCCGCTCATGACTGATAGCTTTCATCTATGCGGTTGAGCTTGCGTATCAGTGAAGGCCAGACGAATGCCCCGCCGAGGCCACCCGTTTGCACCCGCATTGACTCCGCAACACCTTGCACGATCTGCGGATGGACATGAATCAGTTCACCACCGGCCTGCGCCGCCAGTTGTATCTGGCAAGTGGCTTCAAACGTGTACATGGACAAAAATGCGTCGGCAATACTTTTACCCACAGTGAGCAAACCATGATTGCGCAGCACCAGGAAATTCGCGTTCCCCATGTCCGCTTGCAGACGCGGCTTTTCATCATCGCGGAAAGCCACGCCTTCGTAATCATGATACGCAAGCGAAGCGAGGACGAATGTTGATTGCTGCGACAGCGGCAAAATGCCGCAGCGCTGGGCGCTGACCGCAACACCTGCTTTTGTGTGGGTATGCAGCACGCATTGCACATCTTCGCGCGCGGCATGTACCGCGCTGTGAATAACAAAACCGGCAGGATTCACAGGGAAAGGCGAATCAATCACTTTGTTGCATTGCTGATCGACTTTCACCAGCGAGGACGCAGTAATTTCATCGAACATCAGGCCATACGGATTGATCAGAAAATGATGCTCCGGCCCCGGAATGCGGGCGCTGATGTGCGTAAATACCAGATCACTCCAGCCGTAAGCGGCGACCAGCCGGTAACAGGCGGCCAGATCCACCCGTAACTGCCATTCTTCGGGGCTGACTTTATCTTTAAGGGAAGGTATTTGCATGGTGTCTCCTGTTAGTTGTTATTAATATAGTTGTTTTGGATTTCGCTATTTTTCTGTTACCGCAGCTTTGTAAATCGTATTTTTGGGCTGAGATAACAAGCGCTTCAGCATGGGCTCAAACTCTATCAATGGAAAAGTTTCTGCGTGAGGGTCGAACGAAGGATTGTCATACAGCGCGCAGAATTCCGCGGTGCGTTCAAAGTGCGGATGAGCGCGGAATTGTTCGCGCATATCTCTGTCCATACCCAGATGGTGAAAGAAATAATGCCCCTGAAAAATGCCGTGATGTTGCACCATCCACAGATTTTCTTCGCTGACAAACGGTTTCAGGATTGCCGCTGCGATATCCGGATGATTAAAACTGCCCAGCGTGTCGCCGATGTCGTGCAGCAAAGCGCAGCAGATATATTCCTCGTCACGCCCATCGCGCATGGCGCGGGTCGCGGTTTGTAATGAGTGCGCGTAACGATCAATCGGAAAACCGCCGTAATCCCCTTCGAGTAACTGCAGATGTTGGATAACACGATCAGGCAATTTTTTCGCGAATTGCATGAATTCGCCGCCGATCAGTTGCCAGTCTTGTTGCGTACTGTCTTCCATACGCTGGAAATGAGCGCGATGAGGCATTTTTGTCTCCTGTTTAATTTTTGTATTCTCACCATACAGGCGCACTACGCAGCAAACTGTCAAATATTTTACAATTGACCATATCCAATTTGTCATCACAACAAACTCGACTCTGCCTATGTCAGCATCTTCTGTACTCAACTCGCTTGCCGGTGACGACTGGTTTGCGGGATTGCCCGCAGCGACACGTAAGGAAATGCTGGATTGCAGTGAAAAACAATATCTGCAACCGGGTGAAATGTTGTTCAGGCAGGGCGATCCACCCGCCGGGTTTTATGCGTTGCTGAGCGGTAAGTTAAAAATGTCTACCTTGAGTGAAGATGGGCGCGAGGCGATCCTGACCATACTTGAGCCTGGCACTTGGTTTGGTGAAATTTCCCTGATCGATGGTGAACCCAGAACGCACGATGCGACGGCGATCGGGCGTGCCGAAGTGCTGATGATGACCCCGACCTGTTTTGATCATCTGATGCAAGGCGCAGACTTTGCACTGGCGGTTGCTCAGATGCTGGCGCAGCGTATTCGTTTGTTGTACGGCATCGTTGAAGATGCGCATTTACGTTCAGCCAGAGCGCGGGTCGCCAGACGCCTGGTATTGCTGGCGAATAGCGAAAAAGAGCAGGGAGAATCAGAAAAGACGGATATTCCGGTATCGCAGGAATCGCTGGCAATGATGCTGGGAATGAGTCGCCAGAGTCTTTCCAAGGAATTGAAATTTTTTGAGCAAGCAGGATTGATCCGGCTCGGGTATCGCTCTATCCGGATTTCATCGCTGGATAAACTGCGCATGCTGTGTGAAAAAGATTAAAGCCGGAGATAAGTGAAAAAAGTGAAAGATAATGCAATTAAGGTTCAATTAATCAATTGAAACAATATTTTTTGGTTTTGTTTTCCTTGTTATTCTTTGTAAAATCCAGCACTATAGTTTTCATTTCACGTCACAAAAAATAGCTTCGTATTTGGATATTTATCCCGCTTTTCCACAGGCTCTTCTATGCGAATTCTGCACAAGACAGTGTGTTTTTGTTTAACGATTATTTTTGTCGGCACTTCTGCAGCATATGGCAATTGTTCTCGTACTATGAAGGTACCCCTGGCTGCGACAGGTTTAAGTGTTATCGTCAGCGGAGAAAATATTTCTGGGGTGTATCCTGAAATACTGAGTGATTTATCTGCAAAAGAAAAATGTAATTTTGAACTTTCAATTGTGCCGCGTGCCCGGCTTGAAATGATGTTTGAAAATGGTTATGCGGATATTCTTATACCGGCAACGCGTACGGCCAGGCGCGATAAGCTGGGGTTTTTTATCCCACTCATTTCTAATCGGGCGATGCTGATTTCTGTTCAGGAGCAAAGTATTCCTGTAAAAAATTTCAAGGAACTACTGGAGCAGAAAGCGGCAAAAATAGCGGTAGTACGCGGTTTTGATTACGGAGAAAAGTATCAGGCGTTTCTTAAGGAATTACAGAAGCGGAACCGGCTCCGCTTTGAAGCTGATCCGGTCTCGGTTGCCCGTCTGTTGAAGTCCGGTGCGGCCGATTACACGCTGATGGCGCCGTCGATTTTCGCCGGTTCAGTACAGATTGATGAACGCGTTACCGATCTCGAAGATAAATTGCAATATCAGCCGCTGCAAGAGTTGAACTGGGGTGAAAGTGGCGTCTATTTTTCTAAAAAATCATTAAGCACTGCCGATGTGCAGGCGCTACAGGAAATTTTTGAGCGTGCTGCAGGTGATGGTTTGATCTGGAAAGGCTTTCAGCGTTATTACAAAAAAGAATTTCTGAAAGATAGTGTCCGTCCACGCGATACTTTACGCTCATCAGGTCAGATTCCTGACTAGATTGCAATTCTGGTTTCAAATCTACTGCGCAGAATTGAAAAGAAACTTCTGACGTTTCTGATATTGCTCTGGGTCGCAAAAAGCTGATGCGCCAGCGCATGATATGCGGTCATGTCAGCGACTTGAATGATAAGAATAAAATCCGGCCCCGGTGACACCCGGTAGCACTGTTGTACGGCGGGTTCGAGAGCGACCCTCTGTTCAAACTCGATCAGTCTTTCTGTTGCCTGATGATCCAGCGTTATTTCGACAATCGCAGTTAATCCCTCGCCTACTTTTTCAGGTGCCAGAATCGCCACCTGACGCGCAATCACACCTTCCTCAATCAGGCGTTTCACCCGTCGCATGCAGGTCGGTGCCGATGCGTGCACGCGCTGCGCCAGTTCGTGATTGGTCAGCGATGCATCTTGCTGCATTTGCTGCAGGATGCGTTTATCAAGCTCATCTAACATCGTCATGTTTGAAATAAATAAGTGAATTTATTTAAGTTTTGAAATATATAGTCATAATTAAATAGTGGCATAACTAAATTTCATAATCTATTTAATTTTGAAATAATTATTCATTGAAACTACATTAGCATAGATACATTCTCTTTTCACATTCACGAGGTCATTATGTGCGGTATCGTCGGTGCAGTTGCTCAGCGTAACATCACGCCTATCCTGCTTGAAGGGCTCAAGCGTCTCGAATACCGTGGTTATGACTCCTGCGGTATTGCCTTGCATGTCAATGGTCAGTTGCAGCGTTCACGCAGCACATCCCGTGTTGCCGAATTACAGGCGCAGGTGGAGCAGAGTGGCTTATCCGGCTTTACCGGCATCGCGCATACGCGCTGGGCGACCCACGGAGTGCCTTCTTCCGCCAATGCCCACCCACATTTTTCACGCGATCGGATTGCCCTCGTACATAACGGCATCATCGAAAATCATGAAGAATTACGCACTGAATTAAAAGCACTCGGCTACGTTTTTGAAAGCCAGACCGATACCGAAGTCATTGCCCATCTGGTTGATCATTTATATCAGGGCGATTTATTTGAGACAGTGCAGCAAGCAGTGAAACGCTTGATGGGTGCTTACGCGATTGCGGTATTTTGCCGGGACGAGCCGCATCGTGTGATCGGTGCACGTCAGGGTTCGCCGTTAATCGTTGGCGTCGGCAAAGGTGAGAATTTTCTCGCCTCAGATGCAATGGCGCTGGCAGGAACAACCGACCAGATCATTTATCTGGAAGAGGGCGACGTCGTTGATCTGCAATTGCAGCGCTGCTGGATTGTCGATGTGCATGGCAAAGCGGCGGAGCGCGAAGTGCGCACCGTTCACGCCCACAGTGGTGCCGCTGAACTTGGTCCATATCGTCATTACATGCAAAAAGAAATATTCGAACAGCCACGTGCCATCAGCGATACGCTGGAAGGAATGACCAACATCATGCCTGAGCTGTTTGGCGATAAAGCCTACGGCGTTTTCAAGCAAATTGATTCGGTACTGATACTCGCTTGCGGCACCAGCTATTACGCTGGGCTTACCGCAAAATACTGGCTGGAGTCGATTGCAAAAATTCCGGTCAATGTAGAAATCGCCAGCGAATACCGTTACCGCGACAGCGTGCCGAATCCCAATTCGCTGGTCGTCACTATCTCGCAGAGTGGTGAAACGGCAGATACATTGGCTGCCTTAAAACATGCCCGTTCGCTGGGGATGCAGCACACGCTGACGATCTGCAATGTCTCCACCAGCGCGATGGTCAGAGAGTGTGTATTGTCGTATATCACACGTGCCGGTATTGAAGTTGGCGTGGCATCGACTAAAGCATTTACAACCCAACTGGTAGCGCTGTTTTTACTGACGCTGACACTTGCTCAGAGCAAAGGCCGGCTTAGTGATGCGGACGAGGCCGAACATATTAAAGCGCTGCGCCACTTGCCATTGGCTGTCAGTGCCGTACTTGCGTTGGAGCCGCAAATCATTGCATGGTCTGAAGAATTCGCCAGAAAAGAAAACGCCCTTTTCCTCGGTCGCGGCTTGCATTACCCAATCGCGCTTGAAGGCGCACTCAAGCTCAAGGAAATTTCTTATATTCATGCAGAAGCGTATCCCGCAGGTGAGTTGAAACACGGCCCGCTGGCGCTGGTGACTAAAGAAATGCCAGTGGTAACTGTGGCACCGAATGACGCACTGATTGAAAAACTCAAATCCAATCTGCAGGAAGTTCGCGCCCGTGGCGGCGAGCTGTTTGTATTCGCCGATGCCGATTCGCACATCACCTCCAGCGAAGGTGTGCATGTGATTCGCCTGCCTGAACATTACGGACAACTATCCGCTATCCTGCACGTCGTGCCACTACAATTACTCGCCTACCACACCGCCCTTGCTCGCGGCACCGACGTTGATAAGCCAAGAAATTTAGCAAAAAGTGTCACAGTCGAATAGGGAAAAATCGGGAATTTTGACTTGTGTCCGAGCTTAAAAGATAGGTTAGCGCGCTGTCGAATCGATAGGTTATTTGCCGGGGGGACTTACTTCCCGCAAAGCCTTATAAGACTTGCTCGCTATCCGTATGCGCCAGGTTGGATTTTCGGTGTATCTGGATGATCCTGATGTCGCAATCGACACCAACCATCTTGAGCGAGCCCTACGTGCTATTCCCATGGGAAGAAAGAATTGATTTTTTGTTGGACAGAGCTTGGTGCCAAGCAAGTTGGGATCGTCCAAAGCCTGATCACGACTTGCCGTATGCATGATATCAATTCATACGACTACTTTATCGATGTGCTCCAGCGTATCAGCCAACATCCTGCGTCGTTGGTGCATCAGCTGACGCCACGCGTCTGGAAACAGATGTTTGCCAACAATCCTCTGCGCTCAGACTTGTATGACGCGGATCGGCGGGGTAATATCGGGCGGAAATAACTGCTTACGTACGCCCGACAGTACCTCGGCGCCTTCGCATACCGCTTCAACTCGCGCTTCAACCTCGCGGAACTTCTGCGTAATCTGCTCAGTCACGCCGCACTTACTGCGCCAAAGCGTGAGCGGCAGATTCGCAAGTGGGCTGAGAGTCGTGACTAATCAGGTAGTATTAAATTGCACTAGAGATTCAAGGAAAGGTGGTACCGCAATGAAATTTGTAATGCGCTTGTTGGGTAGTTTGCTGTTTTGTCTCCCATCGCACGCCCAAGTAAGTCAGGGGCATGAGCTTGCACCGGATGCACTCGAAAGATGTTTCCAATTGCAGAACGCTACCGCTGTTAATGCGCCTATTGGAACGATCGCACGGACACGTTCACTAAACCTAAGTGCGCAGAAGCCACGCGAGGACATTTACGAAGTGCGGATGATTTCTAGTCTTTCGAATGGACAATTGATATTTTTAGGCGGGCCACACGTTACATCGCCGGATCGCAGTCTTTTCAACTTAATCGAAAGCACCTTCGATAAAGAAAAGCCCAGCGAGTCATACATAGAGGTAAATGACGTGTCGTACTTGCGCAAGTTGCCGGAAGAAAAGGAGTCCGTCATAGCAACTCGCGGCGAGCCGAGCTACCTCGGATTTATAGCGAGGGAGCGCAGGGTTACCGTACTTCCTTTGGAACCTCGCGATATTGATCTTTATGTAAACCTACGCAAGTACTTTTCCGCGGATCAGATCATACTCACATTGGTTCTACGCGAGACTCAGCTCGTAAGAGATCGACACAGGGCCTCAGGCGAGAGACTTGAGGATGCGACGTTCGAAAAGCTTAGGATGTGGAATCAAATCGCCAGGGAATTGGACGATGTTGTCTCAATTAAAAACATTTTCGACCTAACTGTCGCAGTTAGAAAGATTTGGCCTGACTTCGATTGGCGTCAAACGCCCGCGACTTGGTTTAATCCCTTGCTATCATCGGAAGACACTGGCGGTCGATTTACGAACGAAATCATAAGACGTAAGAAGACATTCAGAGATTTTCACTATGCGCAACTACTTTTGTCGAAAGTATCTGAAGGGAGTACAGTGATAGCACTTGCTGGCCGCAACCATGCTTATTCAATCGCTTCGGGATATAAATGTCTACTTAACTCTGACAAGTAGTTGTGTTTTCAAGGGTTAGGTTGTTGATTTGCATTTAAAACTGACCCAGCTTTGCATTGAATTTTGACTCACCCTTTTCGTTACTATTTTACGTCTGGGATGTGGATAACTTGGATGTTTTTCTCTCCTTTTTTGTTTGCTGGGCACTCTCTTTAAAACGGTAGCTGTCGTTGCCGGTTTCCACGATATGGCAATGATACGTGAGCTGATCCAGCAAGACCGTGGTCATCTTGGCGTCTCCAAAGATATTTGACCATTCAGCAAAGCTCAGATTTGTCGTGATGATCATGCTGGTGCGCTCGTAGAACTTAAGCAATAAGTCCCTTTTCGGTGACAAATAGCACAATTAATTGTGGTCCGAAAAAGTTATTTTCTTAACTTCAATGATTCCAGCGTTACGTACAACACTTCGTTGGAACTCCCCGGTCTGTTCACAAACCATCTCGATTAACTTATCGCGCGAGATAGGAAGATATTTTGCCGAGAGAGAATAGGGCATTTCTTATGTAATTTTTGCATTTGGATCATCCATATTGCCCTCTCGATTTCGTATTTTCACACTGATTAAAACTCTTCCCAATCAGTGCCGGAGTCGTTGGTCGGCGCGGATGTTTTCAACGCAGGGCGAGCAGCAATGGCGACTGGTTTGGCAGATGCTTTTACTACCGGTTTCGGTGCGGGTGCTGTCGTTTGTGTTGTCCTTGAAACTGAGCGTTTAGATGCGCCACCCATTTCTCTGAGCTTGAAAAAAGAAACCAGTTCTGTCAGTTTTTCAGCCTGATCCTGTAACGCAGACGCAGCTGCAGCGGCCTCTTCGACCAGCGCCGCATTTTGTTGCGTGGTCTCATCCATATGAACAACCGCCTGGTTAATCTGCTCTATGCCCGCACTCTGTTCACTGCTGGCACTACTGATCTCACTCACCACATCACTAACTTTATGGATTCCCGTTACAATTTCGGACATCGTATTACCCGCCTTATCTACCAGGCGGCTACCGGCATCGACTTTTTCTACCGAGTTATCAATCAGCGCTTTAATTTCCTTCGCAGCCGAAGCGGAACGCTGCGCCAGATTCCGTACCTCTGACGCCACCACCGCAAAGCCTCGTCCCTGTTCGCCGGCACGTGCAGCTTCGACAGCCGCATTCAACGCAAGAATATTCGTCTGAAAAGCAATTCCATCGATCACACTGATAATGTCCACGATCTTTCTCGCGGACTCATTGATTTCGCCCATGGTATGCACCACCTGGCCGACCACATTACCACCTTCCACTGCCAGTGTTGTTGCGGTGCTTGCAAGGACATTCGCCTGACGTGCATTATCGGAGTTCTGTTTCACGGTCGAGGTCAGCTCTTCCATTGACGATGCGGTCTCTTCCAGCGCACCAGCTTGCTGTTCAGTACGTGACGACAAATCCATATTGCCGGAAGCTATTTCTCCAGAAGCAGTCGCAATCGAATCAGTGCTATGGCGAATTTCTGTGCAAATGTGCTCAAGACTGGATGACATGTTCTTCAGGGAGATCATCAATTTTGCGACTTCATCCGTGCCTTTGACTTCGATCACCTGAGTCAAATCACCGGCCGCCACACGTTCTGCGATATCAATTGCCGAATTGAGAGAAGACGAAATGTTGCGCGCTAAACGGATCCCCATCAGTCCAATCGCTGCCAGTGCGATTGCACCAATGGCAAGTGACATCCAGATAGCGGAATTCTGCACTTTTTTTGCTTCCTCAGCGCTGTTTATACCTATCTGTACATTGTAATCAATATGATCATCGACTAGCTTTGCTACCTTGTTTGCATCGGTCTGCTGAGAAAACAGATAAGCCCGGGCTTCTTCAGCACCGGCACCGTTACCGATCTCGATCGCTTTATTCCGGATCTGCCGGTATACCTCAAAAGCTTTTCTGTCATCTGACAACATCGCGCGATCTTTATCGTTACTAATGTCATCTTTCTCGTATTTATCAAAGGCTTTGAGTACTCCGGACTCTGCTTCGTCAATTTTCTTTTGTAGTTCAGCTTTTTTTGCAGCATCGGACGCAGCCAGCCACTGCCAGCTCAAGATACGATTCTGCGCAGTTCCAGACTTAATCAGATTCAGATCAATCAAACTAGGAACAACATTGACGTTCACATAATTCGTCGTTTCAAACACTTTGTTGATCTGAGAAATTCCAATACCAATCAGCATTACGATACTAATCAATACTGCAGCCATTAATATATAAAGGCGTTTGGCGATGGTCATTTTTACTCCGGCTAGTAATCTTCGTAGGGAAATCTGACTATGAGCTAGCTACTTAGTAAAGGTAACTTTGCTCCTTATAATCGTGCATACGGTATGAGTCAGAACGACAAATAAAAACAGCAGCTATTGCAGAAAAATATAACTACTAGCCTTCACTTTAGTTAGAAATTGCTCTGAGGAAAAGGAGTGCGAAACTCATTTAACTATATTTAATTCTCTGTCGCGTTTTTGCTTAAATCAGGCAACGATTAAGTTGATTAAATATGCTCTAACCTTCGGATATCTGTGCTCTGCGCGAACTCGACGCTAATGATGAATATGTTAAGCCTGAGGCCTCACCATACGTGCGTATAGTGGTTCGTACTATGTGATTAACAGTAGTGTGATATTGCTCGCACTGTTTCCCTCATCAAGTCAGTGGGCTGAGTCGGGATGCATCACCATACCTGTAACCCCCGAGGTAAGATCTGAGCTGTTACTAGGTGACTCAAGATCATTCACTTCGGAAATTCATTGTTTTACAGCTTCAAATTTAAATCCTTGTTCCTCTTGACGCAAATATCCTATTCCAGGGAATGGAAAGTGGAAGCCACCAATCAGGGCATCTGACTGGGCTACGGTCGATAGAAATTGTTTTCTGACGCTGAGTGCTGCAGTTGGATTGATGTCACTAGCGACCATCCATTCGGGATTTCGTGCAAAGAAGGCTGGAACATTGATCATATCAGCAATGTAGTAGAACGACTTTTTCCCTGACTTGACCTCATATATCGTATGCCCTGGAGTATGTCCATAAGCTGCGTGTGAGAATACGCCGGGCGTAACTTCTCCGCCGGGCTCGAACTTCTGAAGCATGGAATCAGGCATGCCAATGAACACGCGTCTGACTACTTCGAACGCCGCTTTTCGTTCAGGGGCTTCCTGCATGTTTTTTTCGCTCATCCAATAGTCGTATTCCCTATTAGGAACCCAGACCTTGGCATTGGGGTAGGTAAATACGCCAGCACGGTTTCGCAGCCCGCTGATGTGATCAGGATGGAAATGTGAAATAAGGACTGTATCAATGTCTTCCGGTTTGTATCCAGCACGACTCAGACTGTTCACAAGTTTGCCAGTCGTTTCAGTGGGAGTGCCAAAATCGCCTAGACCGGTATCGAGAAGAATCCGCCGGGAGCCAGAAACGATGAGGTACGCGGTAAACGGAAGCTCCACATAATCGGTACTGAGCACCAGGTCAGAAGCTAGCTTTTTAACTTCCGCGAATGGGGCATTGGTTACATACTTTTCATTAAGAGGTAGGCGGGTGGCGCCATCATGCAATGCGATGATTTCAATGCCTCCAACTTTGACGCTGTGGAATCGTTCTTTCGGGAGATTAGGCAACCCAAAATTCTGCGGTGACTGAGCAAATGAGGGTAAAGACGGGCCAATAGACAGCGCTGTGATTGTTGCGATTGATGTAAGGAAATTTCTCCGCTTCATGTAGTTCACCTTTAGCTTGTAATGGTCGGGGTTAGTGACGGAATGAGCACGTAGTCAAAATCTGTCTATGCCAAAGGAATTGCTTTGGCATCTACTGCCCATTGACCCGAAAAATTTTCAGCACGGATTGCGGGCTCGGTGCCTTGGACATCGAAGCTGACAAGGTTATGAACATAGAATGGGTCTTCTGCGATCATATTCTGAATATTTATCTGATCAGAGGCATGCGCGAGCAGGAAACCTCCAGCCTTGGAGTGTAGCGGGCCAGCAAACAAGATGTTGCCAGTCTGGATGTATCGAACCAACCAGACTTTGTGAGCATCCAGTTGCGTCTGGATCTCTTCGGGGGGACGGAGGTAATTCAGGGTAATAGCAAACAGCATATGACGATCCTATTCTTTGTGTTTTCAGTGGGTTAGTTTGTTTGGAAGATCGCAAGCGTCTCGGCAATAGTGGTGTGGGCGTGCCGGATACCTGCTTCTTTGACTTGGGGGCCTTTGGAGACGCCTTCTGCACGAACAAAGTGAACATCATTAATCCCCAAAAATCCGAAGAATGTTTTGAGGTAACTTTCCTGATAGTCCATGTGAGCAAGCGGGCCTTCAGCATAGAAGCCACCCCGAGCAGAAGCGACGAACACCTGCGTGCCACTGACTAGTCCGACTGGCCCAGTCTCGGTATATTTGAAGGTGCGCCCAACTTGAGCAAGTCTATCCAACCAAGCTTTCAACTGAGTTGGTACAGAAAAGTTGTACATTGGCACACCAATGACGATCACATCGTGAGCCAGAAACTCACTAACCAGCTCGGCGGAAATCTGATGCTCTTGGAGTGTAGCCTCATCAAAATTTTCAAATCCGGTTATCCTGAAACCTGCCGCTATTGAACCAGTGAGGTGGCGTATCTCATTCTTGATCAGATCGCGGTAGGTCACGCTAGCTTCAGGATGAGCCGCTTTCAGTTGTGTGACGATGGCTGAGGACAACTCACGAGTGACTGAGTTGCCTTCCAGAATACTTGAATCAATGTGTAAGATTTTCATATTTATCTCTCTATTAGTGAATCGGGCTGGACTTCAATGTGCTGCGGTATGCACCACTGCTTTTGCGGCCTGGTCAATCCACGCTGCCACGGCAAGCGGTCGTGAAATCATGGACAGGTGACTTGCGGGAATACTCCGCACGCTGGCACCTATCTGTTGCGCCATAGTTTGCTGGGCAGCAGGAGGTAGTGCCTGATCGAGGCTGGTCAACAGATACCAACTGGGCTTGGTATGCCATGCTGCCTGCGTGACCGGTTCTGCAAAGCTATGAGCTGCAATGGGTTGCTGTACAGCAGCGAGTTGACGTACTCGTGTGAGGGGTATATCGCCAGCCATGACCTTCTTAAATTGCTCTGGCTGATCGAGCCAGATCAGACCCGCTTCATCCGGTACAAGACCCGTCATCTTGACATCCAACCGTTGCAATAGCTCGGCGACTGATTCACCACTATCGGGCGTTAGAGCGGAGAGATAGACCAGACCCGCTACATTCGATGCATTACCGGCCTGGCTAATTACAGCTCCACCCCAAGAATGACCAACTAGCAATACCTTGCCTGCTTGCCGACGTAAGACTTTTTCAGTCTGGGCGACATCATCTGCCAGCGAGGTCAGATGATTCTGGACGGCGGTGACGTGATAACCCATAGTTTGTAGTCGGGAAATAACAGGTGTCCAGCTTGATCCGTCCGTAAACGCTCCGTGGACGAGCACGATGTTTTTGATTCTGGCCTCGTCAGCAGCTGCGAGAGTCGGCACATTTGCCAGCATGAGGGTGAAACTCAGTGCCACAGCAAGTGCGTTGAACCACGGATGAGGGCGTGGTGTTTTGGTTGAAGTTTTCATATCAGCAGTGTTTGCAATGTCGATGCATTCAAGTCTAGATGGAGTGCTTGCTTTACGTTAGATGGCAAGTCAGACATACTTCATGCAAAGTTCGCCATTTTTTTGGAGCCGTACATGCGGATCGCGATTGTTGCCGTAGAGGGGAGCCTGCTATCTGCAATAGCAGGCTTGTCCGATCTGTTCTGGATTACCAATCAGGCGCTGCGTGCGCCACCGGAAGGCATGGAGCAGGGGTTGGCGATTCCGTCTGGATTGGCATTCGAAACCCGTATCGTCAGTGCCGATGGACAGCCTTTACGTGATCCACAGGGTCGCCTGATTCCAGTAGACGAGGGTTTTGCCGTAGCGAAGGAATACGATGTTGTTCTTGTCACTGGCATAGCGCTCGGGGCTGACGGCCTACCACCGATGTCAGAGTCCATTCAGCAGGCTGCGCATTGGCTCCAGCAAAGCCATCAGCAAGGTGCCTGGGTTGGTGCTGCATGCGCGGGCACCTTTGTACTAGGGGAGGCCAGCCTGCTGAATGGACGACGTTGCACGACCACATGGTGGCTGCATCATGCTTTCAAACGGCGGTTTCCCAAAGCACATGTCGCATGGGGGGCTGCGATTGAAGAGCAGGATCGTATTGTGACGACTGGTGGGCCACTGTCTTGGGTCGATCTGGCTTTGCACATGATTCGTCGGTTGGCCGGAGCCGAAGTCGCCAAACTGGCTGCCAACATCTCGGTGGCCGACAGTCAGTCGCTGCCGCAATTGGTTTATGCGCCGCGAGGTTTCATCAACACCACCGATCCTTTATTGCTCCAAGCCGAGCAAATCATCCGTCATGATGAACCGGGTATGACTGCCGAACGGTTAGCTAAGGCATTGAATCTGAGTGAACGGACCTTACATCGGCGTCTGAAAGATCTGGTTAATGAGTCACCCAAAGCATTCATCACCCGCGTCAGAATCGAAACTGCCTGTATGCTTCTGGATACTCCGGGTGCCAGTATCAAGCAGGTTGCCACGCAATGTGGCTATAACGACGATACTTCGTTCCGGCGCGCTTTTATCCAACTCATTGGCATGTCGCCTGTCGATTACAAGCGTTGGTCAAACAATCGCAATACCAGCCCATCCTGATATGGCGTGAATTACGGAAGAGTCCGTGTCACGCGATAGCATTTTCTAGTTTCCGACTTGCGATTTCTTCTGCTTCAAACTTACCCCTGATCGTAACTAATCACCACCAACGCTGATGCCTGTTGCTTACCGGCAGATCGCAAGCAATGCGGTAGAAGGGCGTTGAAATAAATCGCATCGCCTTTCTTAAGTTGCTCGCGATGGTCGGGGAATTGAATTTCTATGTTCCCCGTCAACACGTATAAGAACTCTTCCCCCGCGTGTCCAGCAGCATGCGGGCCGTCGGACAGCTCACTGGGCGGGTACACAATGAAAGGCTGCATGCGCTTGTTGTTGATTTCTGCTGCCAGGGCTTCCATGCTGCTGCCCTCACCAGCCGCTCTGACGATGCGCAGGCGCTCATTGTGTCGCACGACAGAAAGCATTTCGCTGCTGCTTGTGGGACTGAATAACTGGCCGACATCGACTTTCAGTGCTGTGGAAATTTTAATCGCGGCGGCGATCGAAGGTACACAGATTCCACGTTCGACCTTTGATAAGTAACTCTTGGTCAGACCGCTGGCATCTGCCATATCTTGCAGACTCATGCCTATTTGCTGGCGCAGCATTTTAATTTTTTGCGACATTTTTTGTTTTCCGTTTCTTATTTTTGCCTGATCTGATGAATCTTACTGAAACTCCAGGAATGGAAAATTAAATGACAATTAGTGTAATATATGACACATCGTGTCATTTTGATTTATGAAATTTATTCTATTTTGCCAGTTGGAGTTTGAAGATGAAAACGGCGTTAATCATCCATCATGTCGCTTTTGAAGATGCGGGTAGTTTTCTTGTTTTGCTGAAGGAGATGAATTTTTCTATTCAGGAAGTCAATGCCTGCAACCACAACTGGGCTGAACTCAACCCGCTTGATGCCGATGTTTGTATCGTGCTGGGCGGGCCTATCGGTGCCTACGAAGATCACCATTTCCCATTTTTGCTACAAGAAGTACATTTTTTACAGCAGCGTCTGCATGCAGACTTGCCGACACTGGGGATATGCCTCGGCGCACAATTGATGGCGCGGGCACTCGGTGCAAGTGTGTATCCGGCCACAACCAAAGAGCTAGGCTGGTATCCGCTAAGGATCACGCAGGAAGGTAAGCATACGCCGGTGCGATATTTTGACGAAAGAGATTGCACGATGTTCCACTGGCACGGCGATACCTTCGATTTACCTTTTGGCGCACAATTGCTGGCGTCAAGTGACGCCTGTCAAAATCAGGTATATAGCTGGGGAAAAAACGCACTGGCGTTTCAATGTCACCCAGAAGTTACTGCCACCGGCCTGGAGGCTTGGTATGTCGGGCATGCCCATGAAATACAGCATGAAAAACATTCGCCGTCACTGATGCGTCAACAGGCCGCTATCCATGGTCCGAAACTGGCACAACAGGCGCGTTTGTTTTTCGCTGAATGGCTTAACGCGTGCGGGCGATGATGCGAACTATTCAAAGCACCATTGATGCAATCTTTATCGGGCAAGCACGTGCTTTCGGGCCAAATGGTGAAGTCAGCGCTATACAAAAACAGCAGGTCTGGGATGCGGTATCAGTTACTACGTCTGGCTTGCAGGGAGACGAACAGGGTGACAAGTTGTATCACGGCGGCCCGGATAAGGCCGTACACCACTATCCGTCTGAACATTATGCCATCTGGCGTGCGCAATTCGGGGACGATGCAGCGTCACGCTTTTGCCCCAGCGGCTTTGGTGAAAATATTTCTACCTCGGGCTGGACCGAGCATAAGGTTTGCATCGGCGATGTCTTTATGCTGGGTACTGCAATACTGCAAGTGACACAAGCACGGCAGCCGTGCTGGAAACTGAATCTCCGTTTTGAAAACCATCATATGGCCAGCATCGTGCAAAACAGTTTGCGTACAGGTTGGTATTACCGTGTCCTGCAAGCAGGTTCCGTTGCACCGGGCGATAGCTTGCGTTTGCTTGATCGTACACAACCGGATTGGTCGCTGGCACGTTTGCTACATTACCTGTATATCGACACCATGAATGCACAAGCGATGCAAGCCATGAGTGAACTTGAGGAGCTGACACCCTCGTGGAAAAAAATCGCGCAAGACCGATTAAGAAACGGCAGTGTTGAAGATTGGCAGCGCCGCTTGCAAACACCTGCGATCATTTGACGTATCAATCACAGCTGGCGGAATTCATCGCAAAAGATCGCGTAGGTTCACATTCTTGAGGGGGCGTATTTTTGCAACTGGCTGAATGTCTGGACTATATGTCTAAACTTTTCCCGTGGGCGGATTCAGATAATGCTATTTCTTCGGGGCGCAGCGTTAAAACCTGTACCCCGTTACGTTTTACCGCTACCGTATGCTCGAACTGCGCGGATAATTTCCCATCCGTCGTAACGACCGCCCAGCCATTTTCTTCCGTCTTAACGGTATGACGACCTTGATTAATCATTGGTTCGATGGTGAACACCATTCCTTCCTGCATTATCAGTCCGGTGTGCGCTCTTCCCCAATGCAGTACTTGAGGTGGCTCGTGCATTTCACGACCAATCCCGTGACCGCAATATTCTCTCACGACGGAATAGCCGTTTTTCCGGGCGTGACGCTCGATAGCATGACCAATATCGCCGAGCTGGGCACCCGGACGGACAACGTTGATTCCCTTCCACATGGCTTCGTAGCAGACTTTTACCAGCCGTCTGGCAGCATTCGATACATCGCCGACGAGATAGGTTTTGCTGGAATCAGCGATAAAGTTGTTCTTCTCTAACGTGATATCAAAATTGACGATATCTCCGTTCAGCAAGATATCCGAGGTGGAAGGAACACCATGGCAGACGACGTTGTTGCGTGAAGAATTCAGCGCGTAAGCGTAGTCGTATTGACCTTTGCTTGCCGGACGTGCCTTAAGCTCATTCACAATATATCTATCGACCAAGTTATTTACCTGCATGGTCGACATGCCGATCAAGCTCAATTTATCCAGATGGCTAAATACCTGCGCCAGTAGTCTGCCCGACTCCGCCATTAAGGCGATTTCTTCCGGTCGCTTTGTCATATGAATGCTCCGACTATCGCTCTGGCATGAGCATTCCTTTGCTCCCAGGTAAAGGCTTCAGTGACAGTCTGCGGTGGCCTGATATCAATCAAGCTACCAATCTTTATTCCAGCAGATTTTCTATTCATGGTTGCGGTCATCATCGTGTTTGCTGTGTGCATCTGGTTGTGCAGATCATTGGAGGTATTTAAAATTCCCAACCTTATAGGTATATATGTAATGTATATTAATTGTATATATTTCGTATATTGTCAGCAAGCGATATTTTTTGCACTGATAGTCTGATGGGATGTTTATCTGCACGAATTTTTAGGGTCTTTTTTATCGTTCCAAGTTCGTTTCAATATAATTTCAACGTGCATTTGTAATGCATGCGTGGAAAAACATGAGAGCGCATTGATGGAATTCCACGGAGCTCTTTTTACACTGACGTGGTAACGTTGGGCTCATTCAGGAGTGTCCGGCATGCTTACTGCAGCGAGGTCTGCCTTGTGCGTAATCAACTTACTTGATCAGTTGGTTTAGAGCAGGGTGCTATTACCAAATTTGGGATGGAGAATTTATGCGTATCGTCAGTGCTGACCACTTTAGCGCTGGACGTCGTGCTGATTCAGTCTCGTCGTATTATTGTGAACCCGTCTTGTGATCAAGCTTGAATACGACGAATTCAGGATAGATTACCTCTGCAATACATGACGACATCCGGCCTTATATTGACTTTGACGTTTCAAGTTGATGTTTGAGTATCGTTCTGTCACAGGCACCTTCCCAGAGTGCAACGACTATACACACCACAACATTGCTGATCGTGCTGGTGACGGCGCGGGCTTCTGACATGAATCTGTCTATGCCAAGCAATAAAACAGCACCTGCCAACGGCAGATCCGGAATGACAGTAAGCGTTGCCAACAGTGTGACGAAGCCACTGCCACTGACACCGGCGGCACCTTTTGATGTCAGCAACATAGTGGCGATCAGGCTCAGGATCTGACCATTGCTGAGTTGTATGTCGCAGGCTTGGGCAATAAACATTGAGGCGAGCGTCAGGTAAATTGCGGTGCCATCGAGGTTAAACGAATACGCCATCGGTAACACCAGTCCTGCAACATCTTTTTTGCAACCGAGCGTTTGTAGTTTTTTCATGAGCGGCGGCAGCACCGGCTCTGATGAGGATGTACCCAATACAACGAGCAACTCTTCCCGGATATAACTCATCAGTTTCCACAGACTGAAACCATGCAGCTTCGCAAGACTTCCAAGAATGACGACGACAAAAACCGCGCAAGCGATGTAGAAATTCAGAATCAGATAACTGAACGCAGCCACAGACTTTATGCCAAAACGTCCCACCGTATAGGCGATAGAGGCGAATGCCGCCAATGGCGCCAGTTTCATGACGTAATCAAAAATGTTAAAACACAGGCGGCTTAACTCATCAATTGTTGTCAGCATACGGTCACCGGGGCGTCGGCTGCGGGCGATCGCAAAACCGGTCAGTACCGCAAGCAACAAGACTGGTAAGACCTCGGCCTGGGTAAAAGCACCGACATAGGAATGTGGAATGATGTGGAGAATGAAATCGGCGAAACCCTGATATTCGGCATGACCCAACATCGGCGACAGAGTATTTTTGTCGGTGGCGGTTGGGTGAAAATGCCAGCCAGCCCCCGGATGCATGAGGGACGCTGCCAGCCATCCGGTTAACAACGCCAGTAAAGTCAGCAAATAAAAAATCAGCATCGCTTTGACAAGCGTACTGGTAACTCCTCGACGCTCATTCAGGCCTGCGATACCGCCAGCGATGGTAAAGAACACGAGCGGTGCCAGCATCATTTTGACCAGTTTGATGAATGCGTCTCCCAGCGGTTTTAATTCTGTTCCCAGTGCTGGCCAGAAATGACCAAATCCTATGCCGAGAAACACGGCAAGCAAAACTTGCAGATATAAACGTTTGCTCAGAAATGAGAAGGGCAAGGTCATTTCGGCAGCACTGATTTATTCGTTTTACTACTTTGCACCAACATGTCGAATAAGGTTCTGGCTGCTGGTGGCATGATGCGCCCGCGTTTAGAGATCAAGCCTAAGGTTCTGTGGATGGAAGGATTGACTAAGGGAATGCCGACCAGCGTTGCATCCATATATTTTGGCAGCGATAAGCGAGGAACGGCGGCGACTCCCATGCCTGCTTCAACCAATGCCAGAATGCCAGAAACATGGTTCACTTCATAAAAAATGACGGGGTGTTTTTCTACGCCCGCCAACGCATTGTCGATCAAGCTGCGGTTACCGCTGGACTTGGAGACCGAGATATAACGCTCGCTGGCAGTTTCTTTCCAGGATAATTTTTTGCGTTTTGCCAGTGCGTGATCATGGCGCATCGCCAGCACATAACTCTCTTTGTAAATTGGGTGAAAATCAATTTCCGGGTCTTCCGCACCGGCAAAGTTAATACCAAAATCCGCCTCGCCGGCCAATATCAGATTCAGTACGTCTTGCGCGCTCTCATCAAATATGCGCACGCGTATTTTGGGGAAGCGCTCGGTAAAGCCTTTCAATACGTCGGGCAAAAAATAATGCACTGCCGATGGAACGCATGCCAGGGTCACGATACCGGTGCGGTGCGCAGCCAGATCTGACATGTTCAGTATCGCGCCTTCCAGTTCATCGAGTGCGGTACGGACGTTGCTCAGAAATACTCTACCGATATTAGTCAGTTGCACGCGCCGCGTGGTCCGTTCAAATAATTTGACGCCCAGCATATCTTCCAGCTTTTCAATACGGCGGCTCAATGCCGGTTGCGATAAAAACAGATCTTCCGCCGCCTGTTTAAAACTGCTGCGTTCTGCGACGGCGACAAAGGCCTGCAGTTCTTGTAAATCGAAATTGATGCGTCCCATGCATTAATCTTAATAAATATTGCAATTCACAAATTATGCCATGTGGCGGATGATGCAGACCAAATAAAAAGTCGGCGGTACGTGAATATTGACCGGCTCAAACCAAGCATTACAGATATTTCAAGGCCTCATTAAGAAGGCAATACCTCGGAGACCACATGAAACCTTCTTATCTCGTCGTCTTGCTGGGCATCAGCAGCGGCGCCTTTGCACAATCTACTGTCACACCGTATGGCATCGCGGATCTTGGTGTGCATTACAGTAACGGCATCAATGCCAGCAATGCGCCTGTCGTATCCGGTTCCACCGGCTCCGTCAGCAGCGGCGTCAATAATACCAGCCGCTGGGGTTTCAAAGGACAAGAGTCTCTTGGTGCTGATATGACTGTCCTGTTTCAGCTTGAAGGCGGCTTAAACATCGATACCGGCGCATCTGCAAAATCAGACAAGCTATTTGATCGCCTCGCCTTCGTTGGCATTAAAACCGGTTATGGCAGCCTGACCGCCGGCCGCCAGGCAACGATACTGTCGGATGCGATTTCGACGGTTGATCCGCTGGGGATGCGGTATGCAAGCCTCAACCCAAACATCAACGTCACGGCACTGAGCAATACCGCGTTTGGTACTCATGCGTTTGGCGTCCAGTATGGTACCAGCGGCTACAACGACAATTACTATCGTCTGGACAACATGCTGAAATACACCGGTGACTTTGGTCCGCTGGTGGCGCGCGCGTCATATTCATTTGGTGAGGTGGCAGGCAATAGCAGCGCCTTGTCGACCATGGGTGTCGGCCTCGCATATCAACAAGACGGATTGAATATCTCTGGTGCCTGGATGAAATTCAAGAACAGCGCTGACTTTGATTTACAGGCTTATACCCTGGGTGCTGCCTATCAATTGGGGAGCGTGCAACTGAAGGTCAATTTTGGTCAGAACCGCGCTGATACCAGTACAACAAAACAAACCCGCCAACACATCGCCTCTGGCGGTGCTGCACTGGCATTAACCGCTGATCTGACGCTGACATCGGCGTACTACCGCGTCCGTCGTGAAGCCACCGGCTTTGCCGATGATGGCTTTGATCGCAGCTTTATTTATCTGGAAAAATCCCTGTCAAAACGTAGCACTGCGTATATCGAAACTGATTACACAAACTGGAAAGCTAACGCTGCCGGTGTTAGCGGTAACAAAACGAACAGCAGTAACGGATATGGCCTGACGATAGGTCTGATGCACAAGTTCTGAGCAATGAAAGGAATCACTATGTCGAAGTTTAAGCTTCGTTTCAATATGACGGCAATCACGCTGGCGGTCAGCAGCTTATTTGTTACCAGCCTGGCAGCAGCGGAGGACATTCGCGTCATCAGTTCGGGCGGCTTTGCGCAAGCATACAAAAATCTCGCTTCTGCATATGAAAAGAGTAGTAGCGATAAGCTGATATCTGGCTGGGGACCATCGATGGGAACGACCACAAATGCGATTCCGGTGCGTATGGCTCGTGGTGAGAATATTGATGTCGTCATCATGGTAGGTGATTCTCTGGACACTTTGATGAAGGAAGGAAAACTGGTTGCCGGTAGCAAAGTGGTGTTGGCAAATTCACTGATAGCCTGCGCGGTAAAAACGGGGAATGCCAAGCCCGATATCAGCACCGTTGATGGTCTGAAACAAGCATTTTTGCAAGCGCGAACAGTCGCTTATTCCGACAGTGCCAGCGGTGAATACATCAAGCACCAATTGATGAAAAAGCTGGGTATCGCAGAGCAGATGCAGGGCAAGGCAGCACAAATTCCAGCCACACCTGTCGGTGAAATCATCGCTCACGGTGAGGCCGATTTCGGGTGCCAGCAACGTAGTGAATTATTGCCGGTCGCAGGAATTGATATTGTTGGCTTGCTGCCGCAGGAAGTACAACTGAGCACACCTTTCTCTGCAGCCATAGTCAGCGGCAGTAAGGTACAGAAAAACGCACAGGCTTTGCTTGACTTCCTGTCGTCGGAAAAAAATGCCGGTGTGATTGCAGAGACTGGCCTGGAGCCGGTTGCTGCTAAAAAGTAAGACGCTGATTCAGCGTTAATCTTTGTTCGTTTTTTTTATCTTGTTTTGACGGGTTGGCTGTGCAACTGCACGGTCGCCGATTAAAAAGGTCGATAGTATGTCCAGCACAACTTCTAACGCAGTAAGCAACGTCCATCAGGATGGTCACGTTGCGGCAAAACGCCATTCGAAATTTTCTACCGTCATCCGCGTGACGAGTGGAAATTTCATTGAAATGTATGACTTCTTCCTGTTTGGATTTTACGCAACCTATATCGCTAAAGCTTTTTTTCCTGCCAGCAGTGAATACGCGGCGCTGATGATGACATTTGCGACTTTCGGTGCGGGCTTTTTCATGCGGCCGCTGGGCGCGATTATTCTGGGTAGCTATATTGACCGCATCGGTCGCCGCAAAGGCTTGGTGCTGACGCTGGGCATTATGGCATCGGGTACCGCCATGATCGCTTTTATCCCCGGTTATGCCACCATCGGTTTGCTGGCACCTTTGCTGGTCCTGATTGGTCGTTTGCTACAGGGTTTTTCTGCCGGGGTTGAACTGGGCGGCGTGTCTGTGTATTTATCCGAAATGGCAACACCGGGCCACAAAGGTTTTTACGTCAGTTGGCAATCAGCCAGTCAACAAGTGGCCATCATTTTCTCCGCAGCGTTGGGATATTTTTTGAATGAAACCTTGAGTAAGGAATTCATTGCGGACTGGGGTTGGCGCATACCTTTCTTTATTGGTTGCTCCATTATTCCTGTAGTCTTCTTCATTCGCCGTTCTTTGCAAGAGACAGAAGAATATCTGGCACAGAAAACGCATCCTACGTTCAGAGAAATGCTGAAAACTATTTCTCTGAACTGGCCACTGGTTGTGACCGGTACCATGCTGATCGTGATGACCACGGTTTCGTTTTACCTGATCACCGTTTATACGCCAACTTTTGGTAAAACCGTACTGAAGCTGACAACAGTCGAGAGTCTGGTGGTGACGCTGTGTGTGGGGGTATCCAACTTTATCTGGTTGCCAGTTATGGGAGCCTTGTCTGACCGTATCGGCAGATGGCCCATCATGGCACTGTTTTCCGGCTTGACTGCTGTGACGGCTTATCCGCTGTTGTCATGGCTGATCGCCAATCCGAGTTTTGAGCATATGTTGCTGGCAGAATTATGGCTGTCGTTCCTGTACGGAAGTTATAACGGTGCGACGATTGTTGCTCTGACCGAAATCATTCCTGTCCGTATCCGTACCACAGGTTTCTCACTGGCGTATAGCCTGGCAACAGCCTTGTTTGGCGGTCTGACACCGCTGGTTTCCACCTGGTTGATAGAAACTACGGGCGATAAGGCATCGCCGGGATACTGGATGGCAATGGCCGGCAGTGTTGGCTTGCTGGCGACTTTCCTGATTTATCGCGGTGTAGTCAAGGAACGTTAATTGCCCTGGCCGGCAATTAAAGCCAGTTTTTCAAAGTAAAAAGCATGGCAGATAGTGAGTGAATCACTACTGCCTGCTTTTTTATTATTTGTACGAGGTTTAAGAAAGCGCATGACTGTCAATTTACCGATATGTGTCTCTGGCTGACAACATTTCTGGAAAAAGGAATTCTGAGTCGCTTCTTATTGTTTGCCATCATCGCTTTTCGTGTGAATGATAGGAGCAGATCTGCCTGTCGCAACGCCGGTGATTACCATTCTGTCGATTCTTTTTTCTGAGCAACGTCAGGACGGCCAGTCATTGGATTCTGTGCAGAATCAAATTCTGGTCCTCCTTCGTGCAAAGAGCATTTGAAAATGAATCCATTACTTCGTCGCGGGAAACGTCGTTGTTAATAGCTTTAAAGGAGCTGATATGAGCTGGTTTCTGAATCTGAAGATTGCGTATAAATTACTGCTTTCTTTTTTTATTGCCCTGAGTCTGACCCTGGCTACAGGCATTTTTGGCATCGTTCAGACCGCGCGCCTGAATGCTGCGTCAACGACGGTACTCAATGATACGTTGCCGGGAGTGCGTTATGCGCTGCTGATGAAGGCAACGCTGAACCGTATGCGGGTATCGGAATTGCAGCATATTCTTTCCAGCGAAGAGTCGGATTTCAGCTATTACGAAAAGAGTATTGAATCCCGTACTTCAGAATTTACGGGGTATGAAACGAAATATCGATCCCTGGTCAACTCGGCAGAAGAGAAAAAAATATTCGATACCTTAGATCAGTCGTTTATATCGTATCGCAATGCAGGCAAAAAAGTGCTTGAGCTATCCCGTGCCGGAAATCAGGATGAGGCGCGGAAAGCGATCCGTGGTGATTCCGTAAAATTATTTCGATCTGTGAACGATCTCGTCGATAAACTGGTGGAGATGAGTCAGGCTGAAAGCGAGCGTGCACTGGTCACCAACGATGATTTGTTTTCGTCTTCACGCTCGTGGATTATTGGAATTATGAGTGCGGCAATGGTGCTCAGCGTGATTCTGGCTTTATGGATTGCACGCCTGATCAGCCGACCACTGCGTGCGGCAGTCAGTATGGCGGAAAGTGCTGCCAGCGGTGATCTGACGGTATCGATTGAGGCTGAATCGGACGATGAGATCGGCCAGTTACTGCGCGCGATGAAAACGATGAATGCGAGCCTGCAAAGACTGGTGGGACAGGTTCGCGAGGGTACGGATGCAATTAATTCCGCTTCTCAGGAGATCGCGACCGGCAACCTTGATTTGTCTGCGCGTACTGAACAGCAGGCGGGATCTCTTGAGGAAACCGCATCGGCGATGGAAGAGTTAACGTCGACGGTAAAGCAGAATGCGGACAACGCACGACACGCCAATAGTCTGGCCGGCTCTGCCACAACGGTCGCTGGAAAAGGTGGAGAGGTCGTTGGCGAAGTGATTGCGACCATGAGTTCCATCAACGAGTCTTCCCGCAAAATTGTGGACATTATCAGCGTGATTGATGGTATCGCGTTCCAGACGAATATTCTGGCACTGAATGCTGCAGTAGAGGCAGCTCGTGCCGGAGAACAGGGGCGCGGCTTTGCTGTGGTAGCCAGCGAAGTCCGGAATCTGGCTCAGCGTAGTGCCGCAGCAGCTAAAGAAATTAAGGATTTAATTAACGATTCAGTAGAAAAAGTGGCGGCTGGTAGCAAGCTGGTGAATCAGGCAGGAAGCACCATGGATGAAGTGGTTGATAGTGTGCGTAAAGTCAGCGATATCGTCAATGAAATCAGTGCGGCGACACAAGAGCAAAGCATAGGAATTGAGGAAGTGAATAACGCCATCATCAAGATGGATGAAGTGACTCAGCAAAATGCTGCATTGGTGGAAGAGGCCGCAGCGGCAGCACAATCCATGCAGGATCAGGCCGTGCATTTGACGAATGCCGTGAGTGTCTTCCGGTTGGATGCGACTTCAGTCTCCCGTGTTACCCGCAGACTGGGATAGTAATTGCCTGACTCTGCAGCGCGGCTGAATCTGTTTCAGCCGCGCGCTATGGCAGATGATCCGTTGCAGAGACGTTCTTCAGAATTTATGCATCAGACCCAGGGTGACACCATACCCGTTGGATTTATTTGCCTGCGTTCCGGTTGTGCCAGCTGCATTACCATTCCATTTGGTTGAATCAAGCTCGACATATAAAGTGCTGCGCTTTGACATTTCCTGTTCAAGATAGGCAACCACACGATCAAACCCATCCGAGGTAAAGCCGGTGCTGTCGCGTCGTACACGATAATACGCGGCGGTCAGCGACAGGCCGGGGCGAATCACGACGTTGCCGCCGCCTGAATAGATATTTTCTTTTGTTTCCTTATTGATTGCCGTTTCTGCTTTGTTATTGCCATAATTGGCTTTGAGTGTGAATTCACCAAAGTTATAGGCAGCGCCCAGCGTATAGGCGTCAAGGCTGAAACTGGCACTGTTTTTCAATTTCATATACGCGCCAGAAACAGCCAGGCCATCTTGCTGATAGCTCAGACCCGCGCCCACCGTCGACAACGCGCTGGTGTTTCCCGCCACTTCACCAAATGAATAGGAGACGCGAGTTGTCACCGGACCAAAGTCACTGGTGAATTTCAGCATATTGTCCAGACGATAGTAATTGTCGTTGTAGCCACTGGTGCCGTATTGCATTCCAAAGGCATGAGTGCCAAAAGCCGTATTACTTAATGCGGTCACGTTGATGTTAGGGTTGAAACTGGCAAAGCGCATTCCTAAAGGATCGACCGGCGATATTGCATCCGATAATATCGTCGCCTGACGCCCGGCCGTCAGTACGCCGGCGCTGGTCTTTAAGCCAACAAATGCGATACGGTCAAACAACTTATCCGATTTGGCAGAACCACCCGTATCAATATTCAGGCCGCCTTCAAGCTGGAAAAGTGCTGACATATCATTTTCCAGCACCTCCTGACCTTTGATGCCCCAGCGACTGGTATTGTTGATGCCGCTGCTCAGAGCCGTGGTGGAATTCGATGCTGTGGGAGCATTACTGGCGTTTAATCCATTACTGTAATGAATGCCAAGGTCTGCGATGCCATACAGTACGACATTTGATTGTGCTGAAACAGTTGGTGAAAAGGCAGACATTCCTGCCAGACTTATTCCGGATAAAAATAAACGCGTTTTCATGGTGTCCTCTTCGTATATTGTTGAGTTCAGGCCTGCGATTACTATCGACGTTTCTTTTCTTCTGACACACGGGGTGAAACACACTACGGATGAATCTGCTGCATAAAATCACTTTTTTATCTGACTGTAATTCAGTTACAGTTTTTCACAGGAAGTGTCGCTGTTGCGTTGTCGTTTTTCATTTGCTCAGATTCTGCAGTCGTTGCCAGTCGCTGCAATTCTCCAGTTGCCGCGAGCTGACTGATTGTTGTGGCCAGACTCGCTGCCAACGCTTTATGTTTGATATTCAGATAGTGGTGAGCGGGTTGTACCAGCAAGACGATTTTTTCCGAAACAATGTCATTGATCATTGTTTTTTTCATTGCCCGGTCTGCGCTATATCTGGAGTCCACCGCGACATCAATACGACCAGCGGTCAACATTTTGAAGAGACTTTCTGACGTATCGGCAAACGTAATGTCGTTTAGCCCTTCGGTCGCATTTTGCGCATTTATAATTCCGCGCACGACACCAACTCTGAGTGGCTTTAAATCGCTTTTTTTCTGAATAGTCAGATTGCGGGTTTTTAATGTGTACGCCAGAGTTTCAACGACGATATAAGGCGGATCAATACGTATTAACTCTGGATGTGACACTGCGTAATTGGGTGGCCGCAATACTTCGCCGTCTATGTTTCCAGCCTTAGCTTCTTTGGTTGCGCGCAGTGGCGGCAGGTTGATAATACAAAATTCCAGCTTCGTCTGTTTGTATACTTCGCGAAGTATGGATGCTGCAAACATGCCAGTGGCAGAGTCGACGTTGACAGAAATATGTAAATTTCCAGGTGTTTCAGCCGCAACACTTGTTGAAATTAACGCCGTCATTATCTGCATCAACAAGTTCATCGTTTGTCTCATACCTGAACGCGTTATGTTTAGAATAGTAAGCAATCCCGGATACGTGTCAGCAATTGCAGAGCATTGTAGTGTTGACGCAGTCGATTGTCGTCTCGCAATCCGACTCGCCCTTTTTGGCTATAAATGTTGCCACATTCCTTCGTGTATGGCTGTGGCGTCAGTACAAATATTTCTGTATCTGTTTATATAGTTACCGCAGGCAAGATTTGCACACGCCAGCTTCCCGCTGTCTTTCTTTATGCCTATGTTGATCTGTCCGCAGGCTTAGATGTCTGCGGGCATAAGTCTTTTTTTTTTTGATCTCGAAAGACTGATAGAAAGTGCGCATTACAGTGGCGACAGGCCGATCAGCACAGCAAGCGTAATATCGTGGCGCTGCGAGTTTTTTCGTATCAATCAGTTGATCTATGAGTTTTTTGACCCGGATCAATGATTTTAAAAAAGCATCAGTCTTCGTTTGACTATACTATATTTAGTGATTATTCTAAATTCAACTACTAAATATTGTGTATTTGGATAACGATAATGACTGAGCAATTTTGTGAATCGCAGATACAGGTCATCAAGCGGGATGGCAGCATCAGCGCATTTGATGCAAAGAAAATTGAATTTGCCCTGCAGCGCGCAGGTCAGGCGAGTGGTGAATTTGATTTACGCGTGGCGAGTGATTTGTGTGCTCAGGTAATGCAAAGTAATGCGATGGTAAACGCTACGCCGCTACTGCATATCGAGCAGATTCAGGACGTAGTCGAATCAGTCTTATTTGAGTCCGGTTATCGCCAGACCTTGCGCGCCTATATTGTGTACCGCGAACAGCACCAACGTTTGCGGCATGACCAACACACCCTCGTTGATGTCGAATCATCCATCAATGAATACCTGCAGCGTCAGGACTGGCGTGTCAATGCAAATGCCAATCAGGGATACTCGCTCGGCGGTCTGATTCTGAATGTCTCCGGCAAAGTCATTGCGAATTACTGGCTGAGTCATGTGTATCCGCCAGAAGTCGGTATGGCACACCGGGAAGCGGATCTGCATATTCATGATCTGGATATGCTGGCTGGCTACTGCGCCGGATGGTCTTTACGTACCTTGTTGAACGAAGGCTTGAACGGCGTGCCGGGTAAGGTCGAATCTGCGCCGCCAAAACATTTATCGAGCGCGGTCGGGCAGATCGTGAATTTTCTCGGGACATTGCAAAATGAATGGGCGGGCGCTCAGGCATTCAGTTCTTTCGATACCTATCTGGCGCCTTTCGTGCGCAAGGATGCATTGAGTTACGCCAGTGTTAAACAGTGTATGCAGGAGCTGATTTACAACCTGAATGTGCCGTCACGTTGGGGCACTCAGACGCCTTTTACGAATCTGACTTTCGACTGGGTGTGCCCGGCTGATTTACGTGATCAGATACCGGTCATCGCTGGCATCGAAATGCCATTTTCCTACGGTGAATTACAGGCCGAAATGGACATGATTAACCGTGCATACATCGAAGTGATGATGGCCGGTGATGCAAAAGGGCGCGCGTTCACCTTTCCTATTCCTACCTATAACATGACCGAGGATTTTGACTGGTACAGCCCGAACGCCGAACGTCTGTTTGAAATGACGGCACGTTATGGCTTACCGTACTTTCAGAATTTCATTAACTCTGAACTCAAGCCGAACATGATACGTTCCATGTGTTGTCGCTTGCAGCTGGATCTGCGCGAATTGCTGAAGCGCGGTAACGGTTTGTTTGGCTCTGCTGAACAGACCGGCTCGCTCGGTGTGGTCACGATTAACTGCGCCCGTCTCGGTTATCGTTATCGAGGTAATGAGTCTGCCTTGCTGACAGCACTGGATCATTTGCTGGAACTCGGAAAAACCAGCTTGGAAATAAAGCGCAAAGTGATACAGCGGCACATGGATAACGGCTTGTTCCCTTATACCAAGCGCTATCTGGGAACCTTGCGTAATCACTTTTCGACGCTGGGTGTGAACGGTATCAACGAGATGATACGTAACTTCACTGCCGGTGAAGACGATATCAGCAGCGCTGCTGGCCATGCGATGGCGATTCGTCTGCTGGATCATATCCGCGCCAGAATGCTGGAATTTCAGGACGAGACCGGCCATATGTACAATCTGGAAGCGACACCTGCGGAAGGAACAACCTACCGTTTTGCGAAAGAAGACCGCAAGCGCTTTTCGGATATTCTGCAGGCCGGTACGACCGAGATGCCTTACTACACTAACTCATCACAATTACCGGTCGGCTTTACCGAAGATCCATTTGAAGCGCTGGAGCTGCAAGACGATTTGCAGCGTAAATATACTGGCGGCACCGTGCTGCATCTGTACATGACCGAAGCCTTATCCAGCGCAGAGGCGTGCAGGCAACTGGTGCAGCGCTCACTGAGCCGTTTCAGGCTGCCGTACATCACAGTAACGCCGACTTTTTCCATTTGTCCTAAGCATGGATATCTGCAGGGAGGCCATCCATTCTGTCCGAAATGTGATGACGAGATCATTGCCCGCAAACGCATGACAGCCATGCAAACTACCACCAACTAACCAGAGGTCATTCACCATGTCATTACTTCATACCGCTCAGACTATTGAAAAACATAGCGTTGTACTCAATGACGAAGAACGTCAGCCATGTGAAATATGGACACGGGTGATGGGTTACCATCGCCCGGTCAGTTCTTTCAACACCGGGAAAAAAGGGGAGTTCTGCGAGCGTACCTATTTCACCGAAAATGCCGCTCAGCTGCGATAACCGTGGCATGCGGAACAGCCTGAGAATTGGCGGGTTTACCCCATTCAGCGCAACAGATTATCCGGGGAAACTCGCTGCTGTGGTGTTTGTGCAAGGATGCCCCTGGCGTTGTTCCTATTGTCATAATACGCATTTGCAGGAGCGCGGAACCGCAACGGATCAGACTTGGGAGGCTATCCGCAGTTTTTTGTCACGCCGAACCGGATTGATTGATGCGGTCGTTTTCAGCGGCGGCGAAGCGACGATGGATCCCGCTTTAGCATTGGCAATGAAAGAGGTTCGCGAACTCGGTTTTCAGGTGGGCTTGCACACTGCCTGCATTTATCCCAAACAGTTAGAGCGTGTGTTGCCGTTGCTGAACTGGGTTGGCTTCGACGTCAAGGCACCGTTGGCGGACTACGCAGCTATTACCGGTGTGCAGGGCAGCGACCGTGCAGTTCACCAATGCGCAGAAATGATACTTACCAGCGGCGTTGATTACGAATGCCGGACTACCATACATCCGACCTTACTCAGTGAACAAAAAATAATGGCGCTGGCGCTGGAACTGTCGGCAATCGGTGTGCAACATTACGTACTGCAAAAATTCCGTACACAGGGATGCCAGACAAAGGCGTTGAACCAGGCGCTGATCGCCGATTATCCTTCACTGCCATTGCAGGAAAAAATACGTGCGCTTTTCCCCACATTGCTGATACGTGCGTAAACGGGCATGCAGGCCTCACTCAGGCTGGCAATGCTCATGCTTCAGGTGTTTGCATGGCAGCACGCGCATTTCCTGGAGCCAGACAGCGGTCTATCGTTAACAGCAGGGTATTAATTTCCAGCGGCTTGGTGAGGTAAGAATGGAAACCGGCGTTGAGCCCCTTTTCAATATCCTGACTCATTGCATTCGCTGTCAATGCAATAAATGTCGTGCAACGCAGATGGGTATCGGCTTTCATCTGACGCAATACCGCGTAGCCATCCATCCCTGGCATGTTAATGTCGAGCAGCACAATATCCGGCTGATGCTGGTGCGCCAGCTCAATGCCTGCTTGCGGTGTTTGTGCTGTCAGTAATTGCATGCCAGATCGTAAGCCGAGGATTTGTCTGACGAGTTTCAGATTGACCGGACTATCGTCGATATACAGGATGACCGCATTATTTCCCCAGGCGCAGATTGGTTCGTCAGACAGTTGCGGTACAACATGCATAGGCGCGGCAGGAATGGCGTCACCTGGAAGCTCAATCCAGAAGCAACTGCCGTGATTTAATTTACTCTCCACTCCGATTTTTCCATGCATCAGTTCGGTCAGTTTTTGCGTGATCGTCAGACCAATACCGGTGCCCTCGGTATCTCCCAGTTCGACGCCAAGCCGGTTGAATGCCTGAAACAGTTCACCCATCTTATCCGGATGAATGCCGATGCCGGTATCGGTCACAGACAGCCGCATATTTCCGGAAGACTGCATTGCGGCATCGACCTGCACGTTACCACCGGTGTAGTTATATTTGATGGCGTTGGACAGCAGATTCAATACAACCTGTTTTAAGCGGACACGATCGGCACGCACGGCGACGGGCGAGGTAATCAGCGATTGCATCGATATTTTTCTTTCTGCCGCTAACGGGCGGATCAGATCGAAGCATTCTGTAATCAGGTCTTCAAGGTTGACAGGTTCCAGCGACAGGCGCACATGGCCACCTTCTATTTTGGCCAGTTCCAGCACTTCATTGATGAGCTCCAGCAGATGTCGCCCCCCTTTCAGAATTTCCTGTACATGATCCTGTTGGGCGGGAGTCAGTGGCGCTTCATAGCCCAGCATCTGGGCGAAGCCGAGAATAGCGTTCAAGGGTGTCCGCAATTCATGGCTCATGCTGGATAAAAATTCTGACTTTGCCTGATTTGCTTTATCAGCCGCCTCTCGCGCCAGAGCGAGTTCGTTTCTGCGGGAGATTTCCTGGCTGAAATCAGTCCAGATATTAAAGATATATTGAATTTCATCAAGATCATTTTTGATAAAACCGATGTTGCTCATAGTGATGAAAACGGAACCATCTTTGCGACGGTGCGGCAATTCCCCTACCCAGTTTTTACCGCTTCGGATACACCTGCCCACTTCCTGCGTAATCTCTTTTGCCTGTGCTTCTGCTAAAGCAAAACTGAAATGCTGACCGATTATTTCTGCGTCGGTATACCCCAGCGTTTTTTCCAGAGCATGATTCTGATACAGCAGATAGCCTTTGCCATCGCAGATGCCGACACACTGATTGCTGGCATGAAAAACGCGACGGAATAACTCCAGACGGTCTTCTATCGCCTTGCGTTCAGTGATGTCGGTGATAAAGGCAGTGAAATAAAAATGTCGTCCTAATTTGTGATGAGTGAAGGTCAGCTCAACTGGAAATTCTGTGCCGTTTTTATGCAATGCGCTTGTTTCTATGCGTTTATTTAATATCAGTCCCTCACCTAACGCCAGAAAGCGTTTCATTCCGTACTGAAAATACTCGCGGTTTTTGGGGGACGTAATAGTGTCATTTAATACCAGCCCCAGCGCTTCGGCCCTTGTCCAGCCCAGCATGTGTTCTGCCCGTGGATTCCAGTCGGATACTCTGCCCCGGGAGTCGATGGTGATAATCGCGTCCTGCGATGAATTTAAAATTCCCCGCAGCTGAAACTGCGTCTCGTAGATAGTGCGTGCAGACTGATTTGAGTAGTAGCCAACGGCGATAAATGCCATGCTACTGGCCAGCAGGATCAGAATCAGCATGAGTTCCTTGCTGTCACCGGACAGCCATATCGCAACAACAGGAGGCAGCAGATTGGCGACGATAAATCCGCGCATGGCATGAAACTGTTTTGCTACTGTACTGACCGAAACGGCACTGACGCACAATAGGGTGCCGATAAAAAAGGCTGGCAGAACGCCGCTGCTGTGAGGGAGTAATAAGACAGGTCCCAGAGACCACGCTGCACCATGCGTCGTTGCCTGTACAAAAAATATTTTTTGCCATTTTTTGATGGTGGAACCGGACGGTGCTGCCTTTTTAAAGAACTGATATTGCACATGTCCGAGTGCTGCGCTTCCTAATACAGCGGCGATCCAGAGTGACAATTGCGGGACGGGAACGATGCCCCAAACGATAGCGCCACCAAAGACCGCAGTAATCACAGCCATCGTCTGATTCAGTGGCTCCTGGCTGTATGTTGCATACAGCAGGTGCGCCTCGACATCACATTCCTGATCGTCAGCGGGGCGCAAAGTATTGATTAAAAGATTCTGCATGCCTGTTCTTTATATTTTCGGATCGCATGTTTATTGATCAGGTTTTCATGGGCTTTGGTGTGTATGTGCCACACATCATTCCATTGTAATTCTTTAAAATAATTGCCAATGTGAAATTTGGTCAAAAAAGCAGTAATCTGAAACGCGATGCCGTCATATGTCGGTATGATCAAGTGACAATATCGGCAGATGTTCAGCTCAGGGTAAACCGTTGTCCACAAGTGGAGCCGAGGGACGTCTTTTTTGAATTAGGCTGATCTGTCTTTTTAAAAATGTTATAAATGCAAAGCGGAATGACGACAGCGTGCTGTGAAGACATTGCTTGCGTCGGAAAATAGAATAAATCGAATAGATCGGAGACCTATACATCCTGTATCTGTGGATGGCAGCAGGGTTCAGCGCTTGCCATGAATAAATGAGGGTGGGAACTTTCCCCAAATACAACAGATACACTGCGTGACCTCCATTTGTTATTTCTTCCGATATTTTGCATTTGTTTTAGTAGTCAACAGTCAGTGTCGCAGCAGTATCTGGTTTCAGGCATTTGCTGTCAGGCGTACAACTGGTATGTGCGCAGACAGTTGGTAATTTTTCTCAGATTGATGGTCGGAGTTTTTTGCATGTCTGTTATGAAGACACTCATCAGGTACAGCCTTGATCTGGTACTCGGATCGGGAAAGGCGATGCGCATCCGTACCAGTCAGTTTGTACTCGCCGCATTGCTGATGCTGGCGAGCATTGGTGTCTTATTTTTCATGAAATCGGTGGGTATTGGCGGGATGGGAGACGTGCGATTGTGGGCCGCCTGTTCAACCGCAGGTCTGATGATCGTGTATGCGCTGATACGCAGTGGCTATTCCTTGCGCTGGGCTGACCCTTCGTTGGCATTTGTACAGATGCTGTTTGCGATTGCCTGCAATGCTGCGGCGTTCGCGCTGGCCGGTGATGGCCGGGGCGTGACCTTACCGTTGCTGGCCGTGATTCTGATGTTCGGCATGTTTGGTTTATCCATACAGCAGGTGATTACCGTTGCGGTGTACGGCCTGATGCTGTTTGCTGAAGCGATTCTTTTTTCTCTGCTGCGGGAGACAGAAAGAACGACCTACTATTTGTATGGTGCTTACTATTTCATGGTGGTGATTGTGCTTGCCAGTTCCACTTTTTTGACCTGGCGACTGTGCGAAATGCGTGAGCACATGCGGCATCAGAAGCTGCAACTGACGCAGGCGCTGGAAAAAATTCAGCAAACCGCTAACTATGATGAACTTACCGGTGCCGCAAACCGGCGGCATATGCTGCAACTGATACAGTACGAAAGCCAGCGTTCCGATCGTTCTGCGAACCCGTTGCTGGTAGCGATGCTGGACATCGATTATTTCAAACGCATCAATGATACTTATGGCCACCAGGCCGGCGATGTCGCATTACAGAAATTTACTAAAACCGTGCAGGAAAAAATCCGCGTTACCGATACTCTGGCGCGCTGGGGCGGTGAGGAATTTCTGATTTTACTGACAGAGACTGAACTCGACGTCGGACTGATTTGCCTGGAACGTGTGCGTGCCGCAGTCGCAGCCGATGTTGTCAAATTCGCCAGTTCATGGATCAGCCTGACCGTCTCTATCGGTGTGACCAGATACCAGCCAGGAGAGGCGTTCGAGAAAACTCTCACACGTGCCGACGAGGCATTGTATGCAGCAAAAGCACAGGGCAGAAATCAGATCGTTTGTTTACAGCAATCGACAGACACGGTTGACTCTATGCCTGACATAAGTAAAGTGAAGGCTGGGTGAATATTCACTGGTAAGTCGAGCCACCACTAGTAGTAGCTTGTTATCTCCAATGCTGTTCAACCGGTATAACAAAAGCTGCTACTGTCTTCCCCGTCTATCCGATAGCTACATTTACTCGCGGTAATGACGCCTTTTCCAATACGGAAAGCGGCTTATTTCACGGCGATCACTGCTAGGCCCTCTCCTTTGCGCTGATAGTTCACTTTCAATTTTCCTGTTCTGATTTAGGCATCTCAACGTAGTCCGTACCGCGTCTGCACGAGTTCTCTTCCAACCCCAATTTTTACAGTTTGTTTACAGCTTCACCCAGAGTTTTAACAAAATTCTTAGACCCTTTTGTCTATTCTCCACAGTGTGGAAAAAACGGAAGAGGTATGTGATGGAATTGTTGACGGACATTCTTTATGCAGGCGGGATAGTCATCTGTTTTTTGATGATCTGGATCCTGATGTTGGTGTGTGAAAAATTAGGAGCGAAGTCATGAACATGTTTTATATCGGCGGTGCGTTAATTGCCGCAGGTTTGTTGGTGTATCTGGTGATCGCGTTATTGAACGCAGAGGAACTGTGATGACGACACAAGCGCTTATTCTATTAATCGTATTTTTAGCGGTATTACTGGTGTTGTCGTATCCATTAGGGATACTGATTGCAAAAATTGCTGATGGCAAAGCGTCAGTGCCCGGAATGCGATGGCTGGCCTGGTTAGAGCGAGGTATGTATAAACTCGCCGGAGTCAAAGCAGACGAAGGGATGACCTGGAAAGGGTATACCTTAGCCTTACTGGTATTTAATGTACTTGGTACCTTGTTTGTTTATGCGATACAGCGATTGCAATTATGGTTGCCGTTGAATCCGCAAGCGATGCCGAATGTTAGTGCGGATTCGTCCTTTAACACAGCGGTCAGCTTTGTCAGTAACACGAACTGGCAGGGATACGTCGGTGAAGGAACGATGAGTTACCTGACGCAGATGCTGGCGTTGGCGGGGCAGAATTTTTTCTCAGCGGCGACTGGCATTGCCGTGGTCTTCGCCCTGATCCGTGGCTTCTCCGCACACTCATCCAAATCTATAGGTAATTTCTGGGTCGATCTCACGCGTTCGACCTTATATCTGTTGCTGCCTTTGTCTGTGATCTTCGCCATTTTCTTGATGGGACAAGGCGTGGTGCAGAATTTCTCGGCATATAAAGACGTGCAGTTAGCCGATGCCGTGACCTATAGCATGCCTAAGACTGGCGCGGATGGTCAGCCGTTAAAAGACAGCAAAGGCGCACCTGTAACGGAAGAGATGACAACCCGCACACAGACACTGGCGATGGGGCCGGTTGCCTCGCAAGAAGCGATCAAGCTGTTGGGGACCAACGGTGGCGGCTTCTACAATGTGAACTCTGCTCACCCTTATGAAAATCCTACACCTTTGAGCAATTTCTTTCAGATGATAGCGATTTTCCTGATACCGGCAGCCTTGTGTTTTGCATTTGGCCGCATGGTCGGTGATCAGAGACAAGGCTGGGCGGTGTTGGCGACCATGACATTGCTGTTCGTTGTGATGACGGTCGGCGTGATGGTGGCCGAGCAGCAGACACATCCTGTTTTGGCAGCGATGAATGTTGATCAGGGCAGCAGCGCCCTGCAGTCAGGCGGCAATATGGAAGGCAAGGAAACCCGCTTTGGTATCAGTGCATCTTCACTTTTTGTCGCAGTGACTACTGCGGCTTCTTGTGGTGCGGTGAATGCGATGCATGACTCCCTAATGCCACTCGGTGGTTTGGTTCCTGTCGCCCTGATGCAATTTGGTGAAGTTGTATTCGGCGGGGTTGGCTCGGGTTTGTACGGGATGCTGATTTTTGCCATCCTCGCAGTATTTATTGCTGGTCTGATGATAGGTCGTACGCCTGAATATCTGGGTAAAAAAATCCAGTCGTATGAAATGAAAATGACCTCAGTCGCTATATTGGTCACGCCTGTACTGGTGTTAGCAGGTACCGCGATTGCAGTCATGACAGAGGCTGGTCGTGCCGGCATTCTGAATCCGGGAGCGCATGGTTTTTCTGAAGTGCTGTATGCATTCACTTCCGCCGCTAACAATAACGGTAGCGCATTTGCCGGTATCAGTGCCAACACACCTTTCTACAACATCATGCTGGCGATTGCGATGTGGTTCGGGCGCTTCGCCATGATTGTGCCGGTATTGGCAATTGCCGGTTCGCTGGCTGCGAAAAAACGTTTGGAAGTGAATGCCGGCACGATGCCTACGCATGGCTTGATGTTTATCGCCTTGTTGGCAGGTACCGTGGTTCTGATCAGCGTACTGAACTATGTGCCAGCGCTGGCTTTAGGGCCGGTCGCCGAACATCTGCAGCTTGTTGCACCACGCTAAGAATTGAGGGGAAATCTGATGTCCAGTACCAATGTCCAAAAAAGTTCTGATAACAAAGCTGGTTCCGCTGATCACAGCAATGATCGTTCCACCGATCGCACCAGCGTAGGGGCTGACTATGCCGTGCAAACCGGCGGCAAGCCTCGTCTTCCGCTCTTTGATGCAAGTCTGATAGGCCCGGCAATTGCCGACTCTTTCAGAAAACTCAGCCCTCGTACGCAGTTGCGCAGCCCGGTCATGTTTGTCGTTTATGTGGGCAGTGTGATGACGAGTCTGTTATTTTTGCAATCCCTGTTTGGTCAGGGGGAAGCCAGCTCCGGATTCATTCTGGCCATTTCCGTATGGCTATGGTTCACCGTCCTGTTCGCCAATTTTGCTGAGTCGCTGGCAGAGGGGCGCAGCAAAGCACAGGCGGCATCATTACGGGCGCTGAAGCAAACGGTGATGGCCAAAAAGCTGGCTATCCCTAAACATGGCACCACCTGGCTGCCAGCGGCGGTGGAAGATCTGCGTAAAGACAATGTCTTTTTAGTCGAAGCCAACGATGTCATTCCGGTCGATGGCGAAGTGATAGAGGGCGTTGCCACCGTCGACGAGAGCGCAATCACAGGCGAATCTGCTCCAGTGATACGTGAATCTGGCGGCGATTTCTCTGCCGTGACGGGCGGTACCCGGGTGTTGTCTGACTGGCTGGTGGTGCGTGTGACGTCGAATCCGGGCGAGGGCTTTATCGATCGTATGATCGCCATGGTCGAAGGCGCTAAACGTCAGAAAACACCAAACGAAGTTGCGCTGACGATTTTACTGATCGCCTTAACCATTATTTTCCTGGTGGTGACGGTAAGCCTGCTGCCGTTCTCGTTGTTCAGTGTCGATGCGGCCAAAGCGCTAGGAATGACTTCACAGCCAATTTCTATCACGGTACTCATTGCGCTGTTAGTGTGTCTGATCCCAACAACCATCGGCGGCTTGTTGTCAGCCATAGGCGTGGCGGGAATGAGTCGCATGATGCAGGCAAATGTGATCGCTACATCGGGTCGTGCGGTTGAAGCTGCCGGGGACGTGGATATCCTGTTAATCGACAAAACCGGCACGATTACCTTAGGCAACCGTCAGGCATCCGAGTTTTTCCCTGCACCCGGCGTGACACCTTCTGAACTTGCAGATACAGCGCAACTTGCATCGCTGGCCGACGAAACACCGGAAGGACGCAGTATCGTGGTGTTGGCAAAACAACGCTTTAATTTGCGTGAGAGAGAAATGTCTTCACTCCACGCACAGTTTGTCCAGTTCACTGCACAAAGCCGCATGAGTGGCGTTGATATCGGGGAACGCGTTGTACGCAAGGGCGCTGCTGACGCAGCCAGAAAATTTGTCGAGGCGATGGGGCGTTCGTTTCCGCTGGAAGTCGCGAAAACTGTCGATGACATTTCCCGTCGTGGCAGTACTCCGCTGGTCGTGGTGGATGATGGCCGGGTGATGGGAACGATAGAGCTGAAAGACATCGTCAAGGGGGGCATCAAGGAACGCTTTGCCGAGTTGCGTCGTATGGGAATTAAAACCATCATGATTACCGGCGACAATAAGCTGACGGCAGCAGCAATTGCGGCAGAGGCGGGTGTCGATGATTTTCTGGCAGAAGCAACGCCGGAAGATAAGCTCAAGCTGATACGCAGTTATCAGTCCGACGGTCGCCTCGTCGCCATGACTGGTGACGGTACTAATGATGCACCCGCTTTGGCACAGGCAGATGTGGCGGTGGCAATGAATTCAGGTACGCAGGCCGCCAAAGAGGCGGGAAACATGGTGGATCTGGATTCCAATCCGACCAAGTTGCTGGAGATCGTCGAAATCGGTAAACAGATGCTGATGACGCGTGGCTCTTTGACGACTTTTTCTATCGCCAACGATATCGCTAAATATTTTGCAATTATTCCGGCCGCATTTGTGGCGACATATCCGGAATTAAAAACGCTGGACATCATGCATCTGACCAGCCCGTCATCTGCGATCATGTCTGCGGTGATATTTAATGCGCTGATCATCGTGTTTCTGATTCCGCTGGCGCTTAAAGGCGTGAAATACCGTGCGATCGGTGCATCGCTGTTATTGCGTCGCAATCTGTTGATTTATGGCCTTGGCGGCATTCTCTTGCCATTTGCCGGTATCAAACTGATCGATATGATTCTGACCGCATTGCAATTGGCTTAACGTAGAAATCGAGGATATTCATGAACTCTGTCACTCACTCTTTCACTCACACGCTGCGTCCTGCATTCATGCTGTTTTGCAGCCTGTCAATTCTGGTTGGCGTGCTCTATCCGGTTGCGCTGACCGGCGTCGGTAAGATCGCTTTTGCAGACAAAGCGGAAGGTAGTCTGATCCGCAAAGACGCGAAAATTGTTGGCTCCTCCCTGATAGGACAAGCTTTCAGTTCGCCGCAGTATTTTTGGGGGCGTCCTTCCGCTACAGGCCCTATGCCAAATAACCCGCTTGCTTCCAGCGGTAGCAATTTTGGCCCTAGCAATCAGGCTCAGACGGATGCAGTCAAAGCCCGTATCGATGCTCTGAAAGCCGCAGATCTTGCAAACACGGCCAAAATACCGGTCGATCTGGTAACGGCCTCTGCCAGTGGGCTAGATCCTGACATCAGCCTTGCTGCAGCGTATTATCAGGCGTCTCGTGTGGCGCATGTGCGTCAGATAGGAACAGACCAGGTGCGTAACCTGATTGATGAACTTGCCGAACATCCGGTGATAGGTTTATTTGGCGAAGCACGGGTCAATGTTCTGGCATTAAACCTGGCGCTGGATCAGAAGAAAAAATAAGTAGTGCAACATGTTGCAGAAATTTGATGTGATACGGAAGTGCGCGAATGCTGTGCTTCCGGCAATTCTGTCACTCAGCTGCTTTAACTGATTTTCAAGAGAAATACCATAACGATGGCCATCAATAGCGATCAGCGTCCTAACCCCGATTTGTTGCTGGCACATGTGCAGGCGCAGGAGCGCCGCGCCGCGCGTGGCAAGTTGCGCATCTACTTCGGCGCGTCTGCCGGTGTTGGTAAAACCTATGCAATGCTGACCGCCGCGCGGAAAATGATAGCGGATGGTCGTCAGGTATTAGTCGGCGTGATAGAAACTCACGGCAGGGAAGAAACCGCTGCATTGCTTCATGGTCTGGATGTCTTACCACTCAGGAATATCCCTTATCGCGACAAAGTGTTGTCCGAGTTTGATATTGATGCAGCACTGGAGCGGCATCCGCCATTGATACTGATGGATGAGCTGGCACACTCGAATGCATCTGGTTCCCGCCATCCTAAACGTTGGCAAGATGTCGAAGAATTGCTGGATGCCGGCATCGATGTCTACACGACCGTGAATGTCCAGCATTTAGAAAGTCTGAATGATGTGGTCGGCAGTATTACCGGTATACGGGTGGCAGAAACCGTGCCGGATACCGTGTTTGATGAAGCCGATGAAGTGGTGCTGGTGGATATTCCTGCCGATGAGCTGTTAGCCAGGCTGAAATCAGGGCGGGTATATCAGATACCGCAGGCAGAACGCGCTGCGAAGAATTTTTTTCGCAAAGGAAATCTGATTGCGCTGCGTGAACTGGCCTTGCGTCGCACTGCCGACAGGGTAGAGGACGATGTTCGCGCCTATAAAATTGAAAAATCGATCAATACCGTCTGGAAAACGGATGCAGCATTGCTTGCTTGTGTTGGACCCGGGCGTGGCGCGGATCATCTGATCCGCAGTGTGGCCAGACTGGCGGGGCAGATGAATGCAGTCTGGCACGCTGTTTATATCGAAACACCTGCATTGCAAAAATTACCGGCAGCGCAGCGTGAACGCATTTTAAAAAGTCTGAAGCTGGCGCAGGATCTGGGTGCCAACACTGCGGTGTTATTCAGTAATGACATTGCGCAGGCAATTGTTGATTATGCGAACGGACAGAATTTTTCACGCGTCGTGATGGGGCGGCCGTCACGCCTGTCACGCCGGTTACCGTGGACGACGTCGTATGCGAGGACAGTCGCTGCATTAGCGCCGCATATTGATCTGATAGAAATTGGTCGCGCTGCATCTGATCATGAGGATTCGCTGTCAGAGATGGCGGCGGAATCCGTTGCGATGCACTCACCGGATAAACGCATTCCGGCTGCCAATCGATACAACCGAAACCAGATACGGAGTTATCTGCTGGCCGCTCTGGCAAGTATGGTGACAGCGCTGGTGGCGACGCCCTTGCTCGACATTTTTAATCTGGTCAATATTGCGATGTTGTTTTTATTGACGGTCGTGCTGGTCGCTGTGCGTTTTGGCCGGGGGCCATCCGTGCTGGCAACGGTGGTGGGCGTATTGGCGTTTGATTTCTTTTTTGTACCACCGCGTTTTTCGTTTGCCGTCAGTGATCTGCAATTCGCCATGACGTTTGTCGTGATGTTAGTTGTGGGGCTGATTACCGGACATCTCACGGCGGGTTTGCGGTATCAGGCGAAAGTCGCCTCACGCAGAGAATCCCGCTCTCGTGCCTTATACGAATTTGCCCGTGATTTATCCGGTGTGTTACAGGGCGAACAGATCTCTGATAAAACCCAGGCCATCATACAGCGTGCGTTCCGGGCGAACGCGACACTCTTGTTACCTGACGATGAAGGCCGCTTACAGCCGCCGTCACCTGAAGTTCCCGGTCTGGATATGGGGATAGCGCAATGGGCTTTTGATAAAGCCGAAACCGCAGGTATCGGCACTGACACTCTGCCTGCCAGCAATTTCTTTTATCTGCCATTGGTGGCACCTATGCGTACACGCGGATTATTAGCGATACAACCTGATAATCGTCGCTGGATACTCATACCGGAACAAAGGCAGCAGCTGGATACATTTGCTGCGCTGGCGGCGATTGCGCTGGAGCGTCTGCATTACATTGAGGTGGCACAGAATGCGCTGGTGCACATGGAGTCCGAGCGTTTACGTAATTCCTTGCTGGCCGCGCTGTCACATGATTTACGTACACCGCTGACCTCGCTGGTGGGGATCTCCGAATCGCTGACGATGTCAACACCGCCGCTCAGTGATCGCCAGAAAGAAATGGCACATGCCTTACATGATGAAACCTTGCGTATGAGTGCGTTGGTCTCCAATCTGTTAGATATGGCGCGCATACAGAGTGGTGAAATCAAACTCGATCTGCAATGGCAGCCACTGGAAGAAGTGATCGGCAGTTCTATCCGTATCTGCGCTCCACAACTGAAAGAACATCAGGTGCAGACTATCATGGCAGCGGATTTACCGTTAATTCATTTTGATGCCGTGCTGATAGAACGTGTGCTTTGTAATCTACTGGAAAATGCGGCGAAATATACACCGGCAGGTTCCCGTATTACCCTCAGTGCCGAAACCAGCGGAGCCGACATCGATATCAAGGTATTTGATAATGGGCCGGGTCTGCCACAGGGCAGAGAAGAGGCGGTGTTTGAAAAATTTACCCGTGGTGAAAGAGAGTCTTCCAAACCGGGTGTGGGTCTTGGGCTGGCCATCTGTCGCGCTATTGTCGAAGCCCATAAAGGGCGTATCCATGCTGGGGTATCACCCGATGGCGGTGCCTGTATTATCATTTCTCTGCCATTAGGAAATCCGCCAGATATGCCGGATATGGAAATCATGAGCCTCATGAACCAGGAAGCACACACCATCGGCAGCAACCATCCGATACGACCATTATCCGTATGAACACATCAGCATCGACGCCGCCTATGTCAGAACACAATGCCACTCTGCCCACCGCTTTGCTGGTGGAAGATGAACCGCAAATCCGCCGCTTTGTCCGCAGCTCTTTAGAAGAAGGTGGCTGGCAGGTGTTTGAGTCCGGCACTTTACAACGCGGACTGGTCGACGCCGGCACCCGCCAGCCTGATCTGATTATTCTTGATCTTGGTCTGCCTGACGGTGACGGTATCGACTTCATTAAAGACGTGCGCAGATGGTCGGGTGTCCCTATCATCGTGTTGTCAGCCAGAGTGAGCGAAGCGGAAAAAATTAAAGCGCTGGATGCCGGTGCCGACGACTATCTGACGAAACCATTTGGTGTCGGTGAATTGCAGGCGAGGGTGCGGGCAACTTTGCGGCGTCAGCGTCAACCCGGTAGTACACCAGATGGCGTCGTTCAGTTTGGCGACGTTAAAGTCGATGTGCAGGCGCGTATGGTCACGAAAGCGGGCGTCATCGTCAAACTCACCCCGACTGAATTTCGTCTTCTGAGCGCACTGATCAATAGTGCTGGCCGGGTCGTGACTAACCCGCAATTATTACGCGAAGTGTGGGGGCCATCGCATGCAGAAAGTGGCCATTATCTGCGCATTTACATGCGCTATCTGCGGCATAAATTAGAAGATGATCCGACCCAGCCACGTTATCTTCTGACCGAAACAGCGGTCGGCTACCGATTGTTATTACCTAGCTGATTTTCCATTTTTTCTCTGAGTATCCGGCGCCAGAATCTGCTCGCCGGAGGGGCGTCTGCACGCCTGTTATTTAAGTTTTTATATGTTTTTCGTCACTCAGCGAATTGAAATTTGCGGCGGACGATGAACATCAATCAGAACGACATTGTCGTTATCATGAAAGGAAGTGCTATGAAAAAAATACTTGTTGCAGCAATTTTCCCGACCTTATTTTCTGTGGGCTATGTCCAGGCGCAGGAAGTCAAACCTGAAATGAAGCCGGACAACGAAGTCAGTTTTAATGCTGCGCTGACTTCCGACTACCGTTATCGCGGTATTTCGCAAACACGTCTGCAAGCAGCTTTGCAAGGCGGTGCTGATTACGTTCATAATCCTAGCGGATTGTATGCGGGCGCATGGTTTTCCAGCATTAAGTGGACGAAAGATGCGGGCGGCGGCGGTAATCTTGAAGCGGATTTGTATGCTGGTCGCCGTGGTGAGATAAACAAAGACATCAGCTACGACATCGGTGTTCTGACTTATGTTTATCCTTCCAATGGATTGGCCACGGATGCGAATACCACCGAGGTTTACGGGCAACTGACCTATGGCCCGGCCTACGTGAAGTATTCACATGCGGTCACCAATTTATTCGGTATTGCTGACAGTAAAAACAGCGGCTATCTCGATCTGGGTGCCAACATCGACGTCGCCACTGGGCTGACGTTGAACATCCATGCGGGGCATCAACAGGTGAAAAATAACAGTGCCAGCAGCTATACGGATTGGAAAATCGGCATCACCAAAGATTTCGGCGTCTTGACAGGCGCTGTGGCGGTAGTTGGTACGAATGCCAGTGAGACGAGCTATGCATCGCCTGCAAACGGGAAGTTTCTTGGTAAGACCGCCCTAGTCGTCAGCATCAGCAAAACGTTTTAATGCTGGGGCAGGGCGCAAGCTCAGGGCTGATAGCGGAGCGGCTTTTCTTGCCGCTCTTTACTCATCTTATTTCAGTAAGCTATGCAAGCCCTCATAAGCCAGGTAGAAGCCGACCAGTAAAATCAGCGCGCCGGATAAATACGGCGCTCTGCGGGCAAATGTGCCGAAACCGCTCCAGCGTTTCGAGATGTGTTTGATGCTCAATGCGGCCAACACGCCAGACATGACCATGGTCAGCGCCAGGCCAATGCTGAAACTCAGCACCAGTGTTGCACCCAGCGCGACCTTTTTCAGTTGCAGGCAGAGCAGCAAGACCGTGATCGATGCCGGGCAGGGAATGAGGCCGCCGGTTAAACCGAACATGACAATTTGTCCGGTCGTTACTTCGCGGTTGGTGAAGCGACGGCGTATGTCGTTCGCATGGGCAAGTTCATGCGCATCCTGATAGTCGTCACCGGCCACGTCAAGGCCGTCTGACTCAGTATGATGATGTTCATGTTCTGTGAAGTGCACGACATATTCATGCGAGTGGCTGCCATGACCTAAGTGCAAATGGGCAGAGAATTCATGCGGCTCAGGAATCGTCTGTTCCGACTCCATGAAGCCTTCCCGTTGCACAAAGCTGAAAGTCTGGTGATCTTTCTCGTTACGCACGGTTTCTAACGTCAGTTGTTCCGCCGTCCAGACGTGATAGTGCTGCTTGTCCTGATTGTCTTGATAGAGCCGGAACCGTGGCGGTACACCATCTTCAAATATCTCCAGCCGCACAATGCCATGCCCCGTATCGATCTCTTGCATATCGTCGTGGTGGTGATGGTGAGCATGATGTTGATTACGCCAGGTACGCCACATCATCCAGACGGCGATGCTGATAATCAGGATCGCGGACACAACCTGTAAGTAAGGTTCAGTGGCTTCGGCATTCCATTGCTGGCCGAAATACATACCGGCCAGTGCGATGATCCAGACGATCACGGTGTGCGACAGGGTCGCCGACAGCCCCAGCAAAACGGCCTGTGTCAGCGTACCGCGCACGGCGATGATAAATGCCGCCATCATGGTTTTTGAATGGCCGGGTTCCAGTCCGTGTAAAGCGCCAAGCAGGATGGCGCTGGGAATAAACAGCCACGCATTCGTTGCGCCTTGTTGCAGCAGAGTTGAGAATTCAATCATGTTGAGCGCTTTATTTTAAGTAACTTTTCACCACATCGATCAGCTGTTCGCGTGCATCGGTGTGATCTTCATTGTGTTCAGTGTTGTCATGCGGTGCGTCAATCAGATGCGTGCGTATGTGGTCTTCCAATACCGTGGCGAGCAAGCCATTCATCGCGCCGCGGCAACTGGTGATCTGATGCAGAATTTCCATGCAGCCTTTTTCCTCCTCCAGTGCCCGCTCTATGCTATCGAGCTGGCCACGGATACGACGCACCCGGTTCAGTAGCTTTTGCTTATCTTTAATCGTATGGCTCATATCAAATAAAATAGGGTAGGGGGGTATACTATATCTCATTCAGTAAATACTTAAAAATAAGTTTTACGCCTGAATCGGTGAGTTATTTTTCATCACAACCTGTATTGAATGAACGGTGTCACAGGGATGACATACGCCGCCCTTATAGTGAGCGCCCGTATTCGACTTGTTCTATTCGTTGATTCGGCCGACCCATTCATCTCACTGTGTATAGAAAATGATAAAAACCTCATTTCCGCTACGTACGATTTCCGCCGTTCTGATTTCTGGCTTCATGTTTGTCGCTTGTGGCGGATCTTCCGATTCGGTCGTGGCGACGGCGCCGTTAGTTATTCCGGATGCACCCAAAGGTTCCGGCGTTACCGATAGCGCGCCGGTTGCTGACGAAAGTAAAGTGCTTCCTTACGTTGACTTTGCTTATACCAATCAACGCGGCGATGCACGCTATGCGACCTTCCAAACCAACGCCGGTGTGCGTGTCGTTGCGGGCTTTCTGCAACTCTGGCAACCGCGCAGTCTGTTGGTGGATGCGGGTTCTCCAGCCGCAGCGAATGGTAGTTTTCCCGCAGTGACAGCATCGGATTGGACTGGTATTCCAGGTGATGCGACCGATGGCAAAGTGCTCAACACGACGATACACAACGCCAATATTCAGTATGTAGTCGACGCAACTAAAGTGCGTACGCCTGAGCAGGAACTCGCCGCCTATCTGGATGATCGCCGCAACAAGGGATACAGCATCAGCGATGGCATGGGCCCGTTGACGCAGGCATGGCGTAGCAGTGCGCAACAAACCACCACCATCACCGACATCGCGGCGGATGCGACGACTGTGCGCTATGACGATAAAGGCAATGATACCGGCGTCGGCAGCAGTACCAACACCAGCTTTGGTCTCGCGGTCGATTTTGTTAATAACATCGGTGAAAATGGTTCTACCGAACCTGCCAAACGTTTCTTCAAATATGCCCGCCCATGGCGCTGGAACAGCAATGTCAAGGTCGTCGCGGCGCTGGAACCAGCGAAAAGTACCACCCCGGCAACCGATGGCGGTTATATCAGCGGTCACTCTGCGGAAGCGGTGCGCAAGGCGATTGCGATGGCGTATCTGGTGCCGCAGCGCTATCAGGAAATGCTGGCGCGGGGGCTGGAACTCGGTGAAAACCGTATCCTCGCTGGCATGCATTCTCCGCTCGACGTGATCAGTGGCCGCGTACAGGCGCAGGCCGTGGCGACAGCGAGTATTGCCACTGGTGCGAATGCTAAGAATGATCTGAAAACGCAGGCATATCAACAGGCACAATCCGGTTTGCAAAATGCCCTGAAACTGAGTGATGCTAATGCTTTACAGACCTATGCCCATAGCGGCACGGCGGCGAGTGACCGGTTTGCTGACTACCAGATCAATAAGGCAAATTATCTGCGTCGTCTGACTTTTGGCTTGCCAGCGATGGGCGACGCCAGCAAACCAGCTGTCGTACCAAAAGGGGCGGAAATATTACTGGAAACGCGTTTGCCTTATCTCGATGCAAATCAGCGTCGCGTTGTGCTGAAAACTACCGCATTGCCATCCGGCTATCCGATTCTGGATGATGAAGAAGGCTGGGGTCGCTTGAATCTGTTCGCGGCGGCGGATGCTTACGCTGCATTCAACGGCGATGTCAGCGTCACGATGGATGCAACGAAAGGTGGCTTCTTTGCACAGGATAGCTGGAGAAATGACATCATCGGTATTGGTCGCCTGACGAAACTGGGTACGGGTATCCTGCGTCTGAGCGGTAATAACAGCTACAGTGGCGGCACGATTATCAGTGCAGGCACGCTGGCAGCAGACAGCAATCTGGCATTTGGTAAAGGCGATGTTTATCTGAATGGTGGCAAGCTGGTGCATAACAGCAAATTGCCTTTGCAACTGCTGGCAAACTACACGCAACTCACTGGCAGCGCGCTGGAAATCGTCGCCAACAGCAGTAACCTCGGCAAAGTTCAAGTCGCAGGTGCAGTTGCGATTGATGGTGCGGCCAGTCTGAATCTGAAATTTGCTGCCGATTACAAACCCGCGGCAGGAACCGTACTGACAATACTGAGCGCAAAATCGGTCGGTGGTAAATTCGCTACCGTGACGGTCGATGGCTTTCCTAAAGCGACGGTCACTTACAACGCAGATTCCGTCACTATCCGTTTAGATGTCTGAGTGATTGCTAGTCACTTTGCTAGTGACTTATCGGTCGTAACAATAAAAAACACTGGCTCGCGAGCCAGTGTTTTTTTATGCGTCATCAGAAAAAATTTTGCCGGAATTGTCTGACGGATTAAGTCTCTTGCAGCTTGCGGTACAGCGTTTGTCGACTGATACCTAATTCGCGTGCCGCTGCCGAGACATTGCCATTGGCATTGGCGAGTGCCTGCCGGATCGCTTTCATCGAACGTGCATGTAAGCTGAGTTCTTGTGGCTCACCAGCGTTGTCGCTGACGATTGGCGCAGCGGCTTTCTGAGCAGTCGGCGCCCGCAACTCTGCGACCAAATCGTCTGCCAGATGTTCCCAACTGATGCAGTGTTGGTCATCATCCCGTAAAGCGACCGCAGCGCGCAGCACGTGGCTGAGTTGACGCAGATTGCCGGGCCAGTGAAAGGTTTTCATCGCGCTCAGCAGATCGGGTGCAATGTGCAGATCGCTGTCCGGTGCAAATTCTTGCAATAGTCTTCCGCATAAAAACTCAAAATCCGTCCGCGCCCGTAACGCAGGCAGGCAGACGTTTAAACCATTGATGCGATAAAACAGATCTTCGCGGAAACGGCCAGTAGTGATGCTGTTTTTTAAATTTTGATGGGTGGCGCAAATTAAATTGAAATCCACCGCCACCGGCGTGCTGCTTCCCAGCGGTGTGACCTGACGTTCCTGTAACACCCGCAGCAATCGTGTTTGTAAGCCTAAAGGCATATCGCCGATTTCATCCAGAAATAAAGTGCCGCCCTGCGCTTCTCGCAAACGTCCTTGTGCACCTTGTTTTGTCGCGCCGGTAAATGCGCCAGCGACGTAACCGAATAATTCGGCTTCGATCAGATGTTCTGGAATCGCTGCACAATTCACCGCGACAAACGGCTTATTCCGGCGCAGTGATGCCCGGTGTGTTGCCTGTGCAAACAATTCTTTACCAACCCCGGATTCGCCCGTCACCAGTAAAGGAATCGCCTTGTCGATGACCTTGCGTGCTCTCTCGCTTGCGGCCAGCCACTGGGCATCTTCATTTTTCGTCGTCGGGGATATGGGTGTTGCCGGAGGGGCTTTTGTATTGGCGCTTAGTGCTTGCCGCGCCAGGCTGTGACTATGTACTTGCGCAAACAACATGCCGCCATCTTTGGTTCGCAGCGTTTCAGGCCGTATCACTGCGCGCTGGTGAAATGACAGTATCTGTTGAAATTCTGTCTCGAATAAATCCGACCAGCAGGTTGCCGCGATGTCTTTGTACTGCAATTTTAGTAATGCCAGCCCTTTACGATTCGCGCCAGTCAGCCAGCCATCTTCTGAAAATGCCAGCACACTTTGCGCTACCGAGCCCAAACCTTCGGCGCGCGGATGCAATTGCACGATAATCTGATGCTGACAAGCGCTCAGTACCATGCTGTTTTCTATCATTTGTGCCGCTGTAGAGACCAGACCCAGCGTATGCGGATGGCGGCTGCGATGGTCGCCGGAGATATCCAGTATCCCCATCAACCTACCTTGTGCGGACAAGATAGGTGCCGCAGCGCAGGTCAGAAATTCATTATGCTCAAGATAATGTTCCGCCCCGTGAATCTCGATTTCATTTGCCTCAGCCACTGCCGTGCCGATCGCATTGGTGCCGCGCTGATTTTCCGCCCAGGTGGCACCGCATTTCAATGCGACACGGTCAGCCTTATTCAGAAAATCCAAATCACCCAGCGTATGCATCAGTACACCTTGCGCATCGGCCAGTATCACCATGCTATGGCTGTGCCGCACCTGTTCAAACAGATATTCGATCACCGGTTCTGAATGGCTGATCAGCTCATGATTGAAATGACGCGCATGTTGTAAATTGCTGCTGCTTAAATTGTCTTCACATTCGACCCGTCCTACCGGGAAAAGCCCTGCCGACAAGCTGCGTTGCCAGGATTGTGCAATGCGATCATCAATGCCCGGAGCCGGAGCTATGCCATATTCGACCAGTTGCAAACGGGCCTGCTTCAGATGGGATGAGGGCAGAATGGCGTGGTTGCGCATGAACTTGTCTCCTGCGGCATCGGTATTTGCCGCTGTGTTTACTGCTGCTTTTACTGCTTTTTTTGCCACTGTTATACCTGTCTCATTTTGTGTCAGGTGTCACAGACATCAGCGGACAGTTGACAACTATCTTAGCAGGAATCCGTCGGCAAAAGTGCATGTATAGCCGTCTTCATTGCTTTCCTACAGACGACGCCAGACGGGAAAGCAGGTCAGATTATCTTGTCATCCGATGTTGGCATGGCTTTTGCGAATAGTGGCGCTGACCAGCGCAAAAAAACTTTGTGACTGTCAATAACAACTAACTGAAGGAGACAACCTTGATCTATGAAGCCCCAGGTGCTGCAGGCGCCAAAATCCAATATAAATCCCGTTACGACAACTTCATCGGCGGCAAATGGACTGCGCCTGTGAAAGGCGAGTATTTTGATGTCATCACCCCGATCAACGGCAAAGTCTATACACAGGCAGCGCGCTCCACAGCCGAAGATATCGAGCTGGCGCTGGACGCGGCACATGCTGCAGCCGATGCCTGGGGCAAAACCGATGCCGCCACACGCTCGAATATCCTGCTGAAAATTGCCGACCGTGTCGAGGCGAATCTGGAATTGCTGGCCTATGCCGAAACCGTCGACAACGGTAAAGCGATACGCGAAACGCTGAATGCCGATATTCCACTGACCGCCGATCACTTCCGCTATTTCGCCGGTTGCGTGCGGGCGCAGGAAGGCGCCTTGTCGAATATCGATGAAACCACCGTCGCTTATCATATTCAGGAACCGCTCGGCGTCGTCGGGCAAATCATTCCGTGGAATTTCCCGATTCTGATGGCTGCATGGAAACTGGCTCCGGCGCTGGGCGCAGGTAATTGCGTCGTGCTGAAACCAGCTGAATCCACGCCGATCTCGATTCTGATTCTGATGGATCTGATTGCCGATCTGTTGCCACCTGGCGTGCTCAATATCGTCAACGGTTTCGGGCGCGAAGCCGGTATGCCACTGGCGACCAGCAAACGTATCGCCAAGATTGCGTTCACTGGTTCGACCAGCACTGGCCGCGTGATCGCGCAGGCCGCCGCCAATAATCTGATTCCGGCCACGCTGGAGCTGGGCGGCAAATCGCCGAACGTCTTCTTTGCCGACATCATGGATAAAGACGACGAATTTCTCGATAAAGCCATCGAAGGTCTGGTCTTGTTTGCCTTCAATCAGGGCGAAGTCTGCACCTGCCCATCGCGCGCGCTGATACAGGAATCGATTTACGAAAAATTCATGGAACGCGTATTGAAACGCGTTGCCGCGATTCAGCATAAAAATCCGCTGGATACCGACAGCATGATGGGTGCGCAGGCCTCCAAAGAACAACTGACAAAAATCCTCTCGTATCTGGATCTCGGCAAACAAGAAGGTGCCGAAGTGCTGGCGGGTGGTAGTCAGGCGCATCTGGGTGGCGATCTGGAAGGCGGCTACTATGTGCAGCCTACGCTGTTCAAAGGCCACAACAAAATGCGTATCTTCCAGGAAGAAATTTTTGGCCCTGTGCTGGCAGTGACAACGTTCAAGGATGAAGCTGAAGCGCTGGCGCTGGCCAACGACACCTTGTATGGTCTGGGTGCCGGTGTATGGAGCCGTAATGGTAACGTCGCGTATCGCATGGGTCGTGCTATCAAAGCGGGTCGCGTCTGGACTAATTGCTACCACGCTTACCCAGCGCATGCAGCGTTCGGTGGCTATAAAGAATCCGGTATCGGACGTGAAACGCACAAAATGATGCTCGATCATTACCAACAAACCAAAAATCTGCTGGTCAGCTACAGTGAGAATAAACTCGGCTTCTTTTAATTTCCATGGGGAGTTAAGTCTCTGATTTGGACAGGTGGCTCGTCACCTGTCCATAGTGCCCCTTGTAGTGTTGATTGAATATTTGCAGGACTTACGCAAAAATCATCACTGCGGCGTTATGACTCCTCTCCGTACTGTGCGTACTGTCTTCGCCGCCATACCTTGCCGCGACAAATTTACGTAAGTTCTTATTTAAAAAAATTAAGGAAATCGTTATGGGCGTTTCACAATTTTTTATGCCAGGTAAAAACATTCTTGGTTTGGGTGCTTTAGATGAGGGAATTAATCAAATAGGACAAATGGGCTATAAAAAAGCCTTAATCGTCACGGACGGCGCTTTATCAAAAATGGGTTTAGCAAAAACCGTCGCCGATAAGCTAGCCGCCCAAGGTATTTCGGCAGACGTATTCGATGGCGTGCAACCCAATCCAACCGTTGGCAACGTCAATTCCGGCCTTGAAAAACTCAAAACCGCGCAAGCCGATTTCATCATCTCTTTGGGTGGTGGTTCATCGCATGACTGTGCCAAGGGCATTGCGCTGGTTGCGAGCAATGGCGGGAAAATTGAGGATTACGAGGGCTTAGATAAATCCAAAGTGCCACAAATGAGGCTCATCGCCGTGAATACAACGGCAGGAACCGCGTCTGAAATGACGCGTTTTACCATTATCACGGATGAAACCCGGCACGTTAAAATGGCGATAGTCGACAGCCACGTGACACCATTTTTATCCATCAACGATTCAGGTTTGATGGAGGCGATGCCCGCTGGCTTGACTGCGGCCACGGGGATGGATGCATTGACACATGCAGTTGAAGCCTATGTTTCAACGATTGCCACCCCCCTGACTGACGCTTGTGCAGTCAAGGCCATAGAGTTAATCGGACGCTATTTGCCGATTGCGGTCAAAGAACCTAAAAATCAGGAAGCACGCGAGCAAATGGCCTATGCGCAGTTTTTAGCGGGTATGGCATTTAACAATGCGTCCTTGGGTTATGTTCACGCGATGGCGCACCAATTGGGCGGCTTTTATAATCTACCGCACGGTGTGTGCAATGCACTCCTTTTGCCACATGTGGAAACGTTTAACTTGCGTGCCGCACAAGAGCGCTTAAATCAAATTGGCGGCATTTTGAATGCCAGCAATCCAGATTTGGCAGGTTTGGGCGTCATTGAAGCGATTAAAAAATTAGCAGATATCGTGGGCATTCCAAAATCGCTCGAAGAATTGGGTGTGAAGCAAGAGGATTTTGCTGTCTTGGCACAAAACGCGCTCAGAGATGTGTGCGGTTTAACCAATCCGATTCAAGCATCGCATGCTGAGATTGTGGGTATATTTGCATCGGCTTACGGCAAACGCTCATAAAATTTGATTGGAACAAGGGTGGCGGATAAAACCGCCATGCCCAATGCATCACAAACCACCGCCTATCTTTAAAAAATAGAGATGGACGGTTTTGGAGGGGCGATTATGGTTGAGCGAGTCACCGCCACACCCGCAGCGCTGGAACTGATACAGCAATTGCAGGCAGAACATGGCAGCATTATGTTTCACCAGTCCGGCGGCTGCTGTGATAACAGCGCAGCCAATTGCTATCTGCCCACCGATCTGACCATAGGCCCCTACGACATCAAACTGGGCGAGGTCGGCGGCGTGCCGTTTTACATAGGCAAGCTGCAATACGACTACTGGAAACACACACAGCTGATTCTGGATGTGATCGACGGCCACGGCGGCACATTTTCATTGGAAGGCGCAAGCGGTAAGGCGTTTCACACCCGTTCCCGCCTGTTCACCGATGCAGAATGGGCTCAGATCGCAGATCAGGTGGCGCACGATCTGGCCTGAATTTTTCCTGTTTTAATTTTAGTATGGCGATCAGCCTGTCGGATATTTTAAGATGTGAAGAAGACCAGTTGTGGCTTCATTTTTTTGTCTTCAGCATTTTGATGAATGCCGTTAATGCTGACGATGCCTGACCCCGCCAGACCAGATGCGTTTTGTTCGACGACACCTGTTTTGGTAATGCATGCTGATTGACTTTGTCATTCGCCTGCAAAGCGCTCAAGACCGATACCGGCACGATGGCAAATCCGGTTCCGGCGGCAACGCAGGCGATCATTCCCTGATAGGAAGCAAATTCCAGCACACGTTGCGGAATCACATTGTGATGGCTTAACCAGTTCTCCAGACATTGGCGATACGAACAGCCCTGCGCAAATGCAATCATGGTGCTGCTGCCTAGATCACTGGGGCTGTGTAAGCGGCTGATTTTGTTTGAAGTGATCAACACCAGTTTTTCCTGAAAGATGGGAATCGATTCCAGTTCCGGCGCTGTGTATGGTTCAGAAACAAATGCTGCTTCGATCTCAAACTGCGTGACGCGCTTGATGAGCGCGGCGGTGGTTCCAGTCATCAGTTCGACAATCACATCCGGATGTTGCTCGTGATAGTGCGACAGTATCGGCGCTAAACGGCTGCCCGCGGTGCTTTCCAGAGAGCCCAGCCGGAACGTACCTTGCGGCTTTCCGGTCTGCATTTCGTTTACCGCTTCGTCTGCCAGACGCAGCAATCGGTGCGCGTAGTTCAGCAGTGTGTGTCCTTCCGTCGTCAACGCCAGCGTACGGCCTTCGCGTCGGAAGAGTTGAACGGCCAGGTATTCTTCAAGTTGCCGTATGCGTGTAGTGACATTCGAAGGCACACGATGCAACTTGCTTGCCGCGCGCACGACGCCGCCTTCTTCAACCACGGTTCGGAATATCAGCAGTGACTCTAAATCTATTGTTCTCATAAAGAGAATCTTAATCCAGAATAATTCATTTGTCAGTGAAGCAGATTTCCATTTTAATGAACGGATGAATACACCGGCATTGCATCCTGCTACACGTCCGCAACACTTCGCCATCATCATCGCTATCGCCGCCATGTTGTCCTTAGCGCTGGCGATGGGAATCGGCCGTTTTGCGTTTACACCTCTGCTGCCATTGATGTTGCGGGACGGCGTGTTGCGCAGCGATGCAGGTGCGTGGCTGGCCGCCAGTAATTATCTGGGCTATCTGATCGGCGCGCTCTGTGCCAGCCGGGTGCGTTTGCCGCCCGCCAGATTGCTGGCACTCAGCCTGATTTGCATTGTGATCGTCACCGCTGCGATAGGCCTTACCTCGTCTGAGCGGATCTGGCTGATCTTGCGTTTTCTGGCTGGTCTGTGCAGTGCATGGGCCTTGATTGCGACCAGCGCGTGGGGGCTGGGCTGGATGGCGAATCTGGCCAGGCCCCGTATGGCGGGGCTTATCTATGCTGGCGTTGGGCTGGGTATCGTCGCGGCGGGTATTTTTTGTTTGTGGGCGGCAGAAAAAATGCCCGCCAGTGAGATGTGGATAGTCTTAGCTTGTCTGGCGTCACTGGTCGCCATATTGCCACTGATCGCCAGCTTTTACTTTCCCTTACCGCCAGTTGCAAACAGCATCGCTGCACCTGTGAATGCCGCGCAAGTATCAGAATCAGCATCAACTTCAGCATCAACTTCAGCGTCCGGTGTGACGGGGCTGATAGTCTGTTACGGCATGTTTGGTTTTGGCTACATCCTGCCAGCGACGTATCTGCCCGCACAGGCAAGACAATTGCTGGATGACCCGCAGATATTCGGCTGGGCATGGCCCGTATTCGGCATGGCGGCTGCCGCATCGACCCTGATCGTTGCTGGCGTGCTCGGCAAGTGCAATCGCCTGCATGTGTGGGCAATGTCCCATGCGCTGATGGCCGTTGGCGTGATCTTGCCCTGCATCTGGCTTTCGATGGCCAGCATCGTACTGGCCGCCTTGTTCGTCGGCGGAAATTTCATGGTCATCACCATGCTGGGGATGCAGGAAGCACGGGCTCGCGCCGCAGCTAACCCGACCGCCGTCCTGGCACGCATGACCGCCAGCTTCGCGTTTGGTCAATTGCTCGGCCCCGTCGTCGTGGCCGTGATGGAGCAATTTGCCGCTGACCACGCAACGGCACTCAGCTACGCGCTGCAACTCGCAACAGCCTGCCTGGTGGCAAGCGCCATTTACTTATGGCGCAGGGCTGAATTGGCTCAACGTCATTGACTGTGTACGGTTCTTAAAATTGTTCGTATAAAGGCGAAATGGTTCTGCCCGCAGGTAGCCCATAGTCTTAACCGCCTTACCTCCGCCAATCGCACCAGTTTCCTCACTTTTAGCCTTTTGAAGGGCTAAATATACTGGGGGGTGTATATTTAAAGCCCCTTGTTTTATGCTGAGAATAAGTCGATTTTGGCACATACTCCCCCATTTTCACCAAAAATGGTCGTTTTAAAACGGCGATTTTCGTACTGTAGTCGGCACAGCAGGAAATACAAATCCGGTGAATATTTTGGGGTGTGAGGTAGATATGTGCACAACGTCGTTGCTGACGAATCAGACCTGATCAGCGGGGTTTTACGGATGTCGGTGAATTTGAAAAAATTGTCTTTTTTAACACCTCGAGTTAAGCTTCATTTCTGTCAAATTAAATCAAGTCAGGCGTCAGAGCATGGATCCACTCCAGGAGAAATTTGAGCGAGGTGTCGGTGATCGGTTCGCTTCGTGGATCAGCGCAGTGTACGGCGAACCATGCATATTTTTGCGAAGAGCGGATCGCGCTCCTGATCTCGTCTATTTATATCGAGGGAGCGAGTTGTTCATCGAGATCACTGCGGCCTACTACGACGAAAAAAAACACGCAGAGTTCCTTTGGAAAGGCGCGAAGAATGCGCCAGATGCTCCTGCAAGTTGGTTCGGTATAAATCCTGATAAGTCGCTTGCTACAGCCGTTATCACGCGAATCGCAGCGAAGGCAAAGAAAGCCTATGGTTCGAACACCGCTCTACTTATTGAAATACCGCCGGGTGTCACCTCGGCGGAGCGGCTTGAAGAACTGTTGTCAGCACAAATTTTGCCTGATACCAACTTCATAGGAATTTTCGTGGTTGGAAATTTTCCTTTGACTACCAGCAGTGCTGGCGGCTATCGGGTTCTTGCCCTCAAGCCTTTCTTGCACCATGCTGACTAATGAGCAGCATCAACTTATCTGGAGGGGAACGTAAATGTCAATTGAATGTATCCCACAAAACCGTAGTCAAAACCGGTCGTCTAGAGCGACGTAAGACATCATGAAATCTCTGCTTCCGCTCCTTGTCGTTGCTTTGGCATCTGTCTCCGCCTATGCAGAGGACGCACAATCTGCGTGCTCAGTTTCCTCTATTGTTTCATCTATCGATGGCATGTCCAGCGTTGTGACGACACCAGTACTTTCCGAGGTTGACCTTAAAGCGTCTCGCACGATATCTCTCTACGAACCTACGGGCGCAACGGATCAATTTATGTACTCCGCGCTGATCGACCGCAAGAACCAACAGGCGTGGGTTTATCAGTACGGCGGTTTTGCCGGTGTTTCCAACTGGTATGGACCGTTCAAGATCGATACCGTGCGCACTGAAAACTGCCCTCCGGCCAAAGGCTTCATTCCCTTAGCCGCGGCGTCGCAACAGCAGCGTGATGTACAACCAATCATTCCACCAAACCTGTCGCGGCGAGCCGCGCCTGCCCGGTGAATTCAAACGTCAGGAACTTATGGTCTTTCTCGCCATCACCGCATTTGGTCTTACCGAGGTAATCGCTGGCTCACAACCAGCAATCCAGCAGAGCCACCAATGGTGGATTACATATGACGTCCCACAGGAGTTCTTCGATGAAACGATCACTTAAAAACATATTCTGGATGCTCGTCGGGGCGTCCGTTCTCAACTTCTTTTTGGGTAGCTTGTTCGGTAACGTTATATTCGAAACAGGCCGCGTGATTATCGCCTTGGCTGGCGGCTGGTTGGTTGTTGCCGCAGCTGACCGCAACCTTTGGTTTGCCGCCGCAGTCGGGCCGCTGGTATTGTTGATTGATCATATTGTTCTCAAGGGCGGCTACTTTGTATTAGCGCATTTCTTTTTTCCTGCCGCTGTCGATGGGAAAGGGCTGATATCTGCCGCAGGCGTTTTAATGTCGTATGTTTTCGTGATGCCGATTGCCGCCGGTTGCTCATGGTTGGGTGGTTTCCTCGCTCGCAGGAAAAGCTCCGGTGCCGATGTGATGGCTTCGCCACTAAGCACAAAAAACTAAACCGTATTGCTGACATCAGGAATAAGCCAGCAAACGGCTATCCGGCATCTGAGGTTGAAGCGATGGGGATGCGGTTTAAGTTTTCTCATTTGCATGCGATCAGCGCCGCCGTCCGGATGCTACACTTCAGCAAGCAACACACTTATAAGGAGGCACCACATGTCCGTCGAAAAAATATACTGGTTTCCCGCAAAACGTTACGGCTGGGGCTGGGGTATTCCCAACGTTTGGCAAGGTTGGCTGGTGTTGTTTGTCTTCCTTTTGCTGGTAGTGGTCGGCGCTGTCGTCTTGCTGCCAACGCAGGGGCAATTGATATTTAATCTCTACCTCGGAATCATCTGCGCCGCGCTGATTGCAGTTTGTCTGCTCAAAGGCGAGCCACCACGTTGGCGCTGGGGCTCGCGCTAAGTCTGGTTCTGGTGCTGTTCGAGGCAAGCAAAGCGCATGTCGCAGAATGCGCAACCGACCGGTAATCAACGTTCACTATTCCGCAGACGTGCATCGCGATTGAGGCTCGCACTGCCTGCCGAACATCATCAGTGATAATCTAAAAATACGTGGCACCTTGATCGTGCATACAGTGTCGCGGCACACTCCTCATTTCATCAGAATTTTTTATGAAGCAATTTTTAAGTGCAAGCGAATACATCGATCTTGACCATCCCGCCGTCCGGCAAAAAGCGCAGGAACTCGCGGCATCCGCTGGCGCGACCAACACGCATGAACTGATACGCCACATCTTTCATTTTGTGCGCGATCAGATCAAACACAGCTCCGATTACAAGCTCAACCCCGTGACCTGTAAAGCGTCTGACGTGCTGCTGCACGGCACCGGTTACTGCTACGCCAAAAGCCACCTGCTCGCTGCGCTGTTGCGCGCGAACGGCATTCCGACCGGGCTGTGTTATCAACGCTTATCCGTCACCGGCGAAGGCGCGCCGTATTGCCTGCACGGCCTCAACGCCGTTTATCTGCCGGAACATGGCTGGTATCGGATCGATGCGCGCGGCAACAAACCCGGTGTAGCAGCAGAGTTTCATCCGCCGCAGGAAGCGCTCGCATTTCCCGTCATCGCACCGCATGAACGCGATCTGCCCGAAGTCTGGAGCGAGCCTTTACCCGTCATCGTCACCGCGCTGCGCAGCTACGACACTTACGATCAGGTGCTGGCAAATCTGCCCGATGTTCAGCTATACGCCTGACCCACCGCAAAGCGCATGACGCTGATGGCGTCAGCTGCGCCAACCGCGTCGTTTGCCGCAAATTTTGCCTGTTGAAGGACTAAATATACTGGGGGGAGTATTTTTAAACGTCCTTGTTTTATGCTGAGAATAAGGTGTTTTGGGCACATACTCCCCGATTTTTGCCAAAATGATCGTTTCAAAGCGGCGATTTATGTGCTGTTGTCAGCGCAGCAGAAAATACAAATCCGCAGCGCCATCCCAACCCTCGCTCCCACCATTCAAGCCTTTCCTATTTACGGTAGTCGACGCAGACCAGAACAAAGCAAACCAAATCAATCCAATCCAGCCTCAATGCAGTTACCGTTTTTCAGTGGCTAGGACATCATACTGGCACGGCAAGCTATGCCGGACTTCATCGAGGAATTGAGGGGGCGCGTTCATGGCGGACATACTGTGTACTTCATCGGTATAACGAAAAAGCCGATATCAGATAAAGACTTGCGACGCATTGGAACACGTTGCTCATTTTTCATCTATCTGATATTTTGCCATTTTGCACTTTAAAACAAGTTAGCCAACAAGAACAACAAGCCATGCATCCACTAAAAATAACCATTGTCTCCCTGGGTAGTTTGAAATACCCAGTCAACATGTCCTATCTGGAAGGCTGGAAGAGTCAGCTTATTAAGCTGACTCACGGAGCATCTGTTGGTCATCTGCCTGATGCCGAAGGTGAGAATTGGGAGTACACAAGCAGCCAGCTCAATTCACTTGTGCATGCAAACAACAATACAAGTTTTACAGTCGCGCTAATTAGTGCCCCCTTGGAGGGCAACTACTACATGCGGCGACTAGGAGACAAGGTCGCCGTCCTCTCGCTATTTGAAATGGCTGAGATTGTTCGCTTCTCAGACTTTACAGTTGAAAACTACATTCTCCGCAACATCTACGAACTTGCAGTCCTTTATGCAGCTAATGACGCGCTAATTCCGACTGACGCACATTCGTGGGCGCACGACGATGTTAGAGGTTGCCTGTTTGACATGAATGCAAATAAATCGGACGTCGTCTTTTCTTTACATCAACCAAAACTTTGTGACGCTTGTAAAGCTCGAGTTCTATCGAAGCAAGTATATTCTGGGTTTCTGCCAGCACTCTCCAAAGAACTACAAAAAATCAAAAAATCCCTCTATTTCCGCATGTCAGATTGGGTTAAGGCGCATCCTATTCTTGCTTTGATCGTAGCCGCGTTATCCGCAATTTCCCTTAACCTGATCGCCAGCGTTATTTTTGAAAAAGCCAAGTGTCTTTTCCCGTGGCTTGGCTAACCCATCATTCCACCGGACCTGCGCTAAAAGCCGCGCAGGCCGGTGAATTCAAACGTTAGGCCTTTTGATATGAGTAGCAAGCAAAGACGTATCCCCCCTGGCATGATAGTGGCAGCAGGTTTTTTGGTCGTTATTGGGACATCGCTTGCCATGTCTTATCTTGTCGCGCAAATCCCCTCGCAAGAATTGGCCTGCTCAAAACAGTGTGCAGCACGAGGTAAAATCGGAACGATAGTTTACGTTTACCCTGCAACCATGACAGTAGGAATGGGTGGTAAAGGTCCCCAGGAATGCCAATGTAAGTAAATGCTGTGTCTTCGCGCAGCGGCTTAAATGGTGGGAAAAGCCGACACCAACAAGCCTCGCTTATTGGTGTCCTCAGAGCTTTGCACGACTTGTTGTGGCGTACTTATCGGAACAAGAAGGGTGTTGACGCTCACTATTCAACACCCCATTTCTCACAATGACCAGACAGATTTATTCTGGAAAGCGGACGAGTTTTTTACTTTCTTTGGGCACTTGATATTGTGCGACATTGAGCTGCATCGCCAGCAAAGAATAATAGGCATTGATGCCAGTTAAATCGACGACGCCTTTTTTACCAAAACGTTTTTCGGCTCGCGCGAATGTGGCGTCCGAGACGCGTTTGTTTTTATGCAGCTCGGTTGAAAAATCATACACAATTTCTTCATCTGCAGTCATGCCGACAGGGCGAGTGCCGTCGGCGATGGCGTTGGCGATTTCTGGTTTGATGCCCATTTTCAGCGCGATCGGATAATGCACGTACCATTCAAAATCCTGCGTCCATTCGCGTGCGGTAATTAAAATTGCCAGCTCGCTTAAGGTATTGCCGATCGCCGAGTTGTAGCGCAAATAATCGCCCATGGCTCTGGCTTGCGTCATGACTTGCGGGCTGTGCATCAAGGGTTCAAACGGGCCAAACACGGGCACCTTACGCGTCGCCAAAAACTCTTCAGCGGCCTTCTGTTGCTCCGTCGTGTATTGATCGGACGGTATGGTCGGCAGCCGTTCAGCGGCGTAAGCGGAAGTCGAAATCAAACCGGCAGCGATACTGGAACAAAGTTTATTTTTCATGGAGTCTCCTCAGGCGTGTGAACGTAAAATCGGGTCAGATAAAAAGGCTCAACATCAGTCAACAAACAAACGCTTTGCATCAAAAATCGGCGGTCGATTTTTACAGCGGACAACGACGCTGTGGCAACATCCGCTGCGTTTGCAACAGCGTTCGAATAAGTGGTGAACTGAATACGAAGACTCATTATCCTTCAGCATCAGAATGCCTGCAGGGAGATCGAAAACACCGGCACCACCGAACGAAAACTACGCCGTTGCTGGTGATGTTTGCGTCAGCCACCACCACATTACCGCAAGCGCTGATTTGGTAAATGCTGGCTTTGCAAAGCGCCGCACGCAAATGCTCTGCGCCATCCAAATCGCTCGCTCCCGCTATTCAAGCGTCCCCTATTTCTGGTAGATGACGCAGACCGGAAAAAAGCAATCCATCCTCAATGCAGTTACCACTTTTCAGTGGCGAGGACGTCATACTCGCACTGCAACCGATACCAGATAAGGACTTGCGACGCATTGGAGCTCGTTGCTTATTTTTTATCGATCTGATATTTTGCCACTTTGTACTTTAAAACAAGTTAAAGGCCACGATGATCACCATCGAGACGCTGAACGAGTTCTACGCGGACACAAGGCAACTTCGAGCCGGCGGTAGGATGCAATTTGACATCGACGACGTATGCCGTTGGTCATTCTTCTTTGTGGACACTGACAAAGAAAAACTGAAGATGGTCGGTTTCTCGATGGCATGGGGTACAAGGTAATGGGTTTCTTAGAACCTAGGTCAGATGATGACGACCAAGATATGATCTATCTGCGAGCGATCGCGTTGAATTTCACTCTCTCGAATCTCTTAACAAGCGAAACCAAGAGCTCTGCGCAATTGCAAGGAGGTTTTGAGTACGGCATGGACGTAGGAGCGATCAATGGCTCCGAACCCTTCGGTCGAGAGAACAAACAACGGCGAGCGAAGTTCGCTCTCTCGTGCCAACGCACAGCCGCCGTTGTTTGCCTCTCACCTCAAACGTTAGACATTTCACTCACACATTACACAAGATGAATCCGCAAAGCAGAGCCAAAGAAGTTCATCGCCTAATAACGGCGTTCGAGCATCAAGCAGCCCAATTTCATGATTTAACATTTTCAATCGAATACATCGCCAAAGACCAAAACGCTTTTTCACGACCGATCAAGAAAAAGCATCACGGTATATTTCTCTGGCAATTCGTTGGTCTCTTGGGCAACAATGGCGACAATAAAAACCTCGTAAAAACATTAACAACTAGCGATCTAACGTGGGGAGTCCCCAATGCGGAGTTGACATGCCTTGGGATAATTGAAGGCGAAGCATTCGAAACATTTGTCGCAATGGCAAAGAGAGCGGGCTCCATTTTCACGAAAAAAGAAGCATACGAATTCAAAACAAGAATGCTTTCAGAGATAATAGAGGCCGAACGAGCCAAAAATCCAACAACAAAAGCGGTTGCTTCATCAAACGACAATCCGCTTGCTATCTGGCTAAACTTCTTGCTATTTTTTGTATCAAAAACCCACCCAGGGAGAGAGTTGTCACGCCGTATTGAACCTGACCCTTTCGCATTGTCATTGCTAGCATTGGAGTACTTCCAGCAGCAAGGCGAAGCAGGCAAGATGACAGCTTCGTTTGCAAGTCTCTCTGACATTCAATTCAAGGTAGCACTGTCGTTCCCCGGAGAGAAAAGAAGTTACGTTGAAGAGGTGGCTCGCAACTTAAAAGTGCATCTGGGCGAGAATTCCGTTTTCTACGACTTTGACTACCAAGCCTATTTGTGCCACCCGAGTGCCGACATAATATTGCAGAATGTTTACCATCGACAATCCGAAATTGTCGTTGTGTTTCTTTGCGCTGAGTACGCGAAAAAAGAATGGTGCGGCCTGGAACTTCGTGCCATACGTGACTTAATAAAAACAAAGCAGTCTGAGAGGATCATCATTGTTAAATTCGACGATGAACAAATCGATGGCTTTTTTAGCATCGACGGGTACCTTGACGCAAAAAAATTCTCTCCATCTCAAATTTCAGAATTTATTCTTCAAAACCTAAAACATGAAGGATCTCAGAGTTGCTGAAAATTACTCTCTTTGATTTTTCAGGCTTTTTTCAAGCTGATGAGGCATATAAGTAATACTGCAGTCTCAAAAGAAATGAAAATTCCCTACTTTTTCTCACAGAAACTGAGAAAATACCTGCCTTAGATAATCGCAGAATGTGATACTTCATGGATATCCTCACCTTTATTATAAAAATAGTTGAGGCAGCAGCTTGGCCGATTACAACGATTTCCTTAGTGTTATTACTAAAAAAAGAAATCGGTGCGCTAATACCATTTTTGAAGAAATTCAAGGCAGGTCCCTTGGAAGCAGAATTCGAAAGAGAAGTGCAAGAAATTCGCTTTGAGACAAATCAGAAAATTCCGTTACCCAAAGAAACGACATTATTGTCGCCCAAACTTAGAAAACTTCATCAACTCGCCTCAGTAAATCCTCGATCAGCAATTATTGAAGCCTGGCGAGAGGTAATATTTGCTGCCGAAAATTTGTTACAGCGATCTGGTGCTTTCAATGCGAATAATGGCGTGATGCTTCCTTACGAAGTTAAGCAAACACTTGAGAAGGCGGGTCTCTTAAATGTTGAGCAGCTCACTTTGTTCAATGACCTTAGGAAGTTACGAAATCAAGCATCTCACATGCCGAACTTTGAACCAACATCTGAGTCGACACTTGGTTATATCGATCTTGCCGTTCGATTGGCGTCAATATTGAACGAGACTGGTGAAGGCCACAGCACACCCACTATGTCAGAACATGGCGATTCTCAGTCAAAAACAGTGTGAGTCGTATAAGTTGTTATTTAACTTATCAGGATGTGTCATAGATAGCGATAATCGCCAAACCAACCCGGCGGTCGCTCAATGATGTACGGTACGGCGCTTAGTCACATAGCAAGTATAGCCGTTGTACAATACTAAGCATGTAATTTTGACACTAAATTATCCAGTGATGACAAAAACATCCATATTTTTTTCATGGCAATCCGACCGAAACTCGCTTACTGGCCGAAACCTTATCGAGAGAGCACTCGAGCGAGCAATTTCAAAAATCTCAAAAGATATAAATTTGTTTGAACCTGATCGAGATGGTGGGGCCTTAATACTCGACCGCGACACAAGGAACGTTGCAGGCTCCCCGCCTATAGTGGAAACTATCTTTAGAAAGATAGATTCCGCTGCTGTTTTCGTTCCTGATCTAACCTTCGTTGGTACCCGAAGCGATCGACGCCCAACACCAAATCCGAACGTCTTGATCGAATATGGATGGGCGCTCAAAGTTCTCGGGCATGGTCGCGTTGTTGGCGTAATGAACACCGCGTATGGCGAACCAAGCGGCGAGAATATGCCATTTGATCTTCGTCACCAACGTAATCCAATTACATATTTTTGCCCAGAAGGTGCAAGTGATGCTGTTAAAGCGGCAGCGAGGGATTCGCTCGCAAAAGACTTTGAAAATGCTCTTCGAGCAGTGTTTAGCAGTAAGGAATATCAAGAATTTTTGCCAGGCGAGATACCCACTCGATTGAATCAACTTCTCGGTCAAATCAATATAGATCGCCATGAAAAGGTTCGTCCGTCTCATGTTGCTCAGATGCTTGGCGAGGACCACGCAGTGGAAGTTGAAGGCTGGTTCCTTGGTAAGAGAACTCCGACGTTCACCAATCTTTTGGGCATCGCCGAATTATTTGGAGTAGAAGCCAAATGGCTACAGCACGGCGATGGTCATATTTATCCAGTGTCGAGCGAAGAACTGTCAAGGAACCCGATCGAAGCGGTAAATCGTTTATTGAGTTGGGAGGGAGAAGACGATAAGTTAGAAGAGCTACATTTGATTCGGGCAATGGATGATGCGGGCGGTTTGTATATAGTGAAAAAATCCAAGCGCCATCACTTTCGAATCTACCACACCCTAATTCATGTTTCAGAGGTGATTGGTGCGACTGGTGAGGCCGACTTGATGTCCCTTTTCGTCACATTGGAATTCTTGTATAAGCGCCGTATTGAGGGGGGATTCAAAGTTCCCGTCGTAGGACACCAAATGACGCGTGAGGATATTTTCGTATTGGTAAAAGGAAACACAAATCCTGGACTGTTTCTCAACAAAGGAAAATCTACGTGGTGGGAGGATATCTGGGATCGTCAAATGAACGGAAACGATTACTGGTCGGGCTATCATTCATTGCGTGACAGGATCGAGCGAGGTATTTCTACGAATGCACACCTTACACAATTGCGAGAAAATATCCGACGCGGGATGCAATGAGCGACTGCGAAACACTTACGGGCGACGCGTCATTGGCCATATGGAGTGCCTTGTTTGAGACCGCGGGTTGTTCGCCCAATGCCATCCAGGTACAAGATCACTTTTTTCAAACGAAACCACCGCTTGAGCTGAAGTAGTTGACGGATTGTTGTCTGTCGCGAATGACTACTCCTAAAAAGGAATTGGTTCGAGTCTCAATAAAATCAGACAGTGATAATCAAATCGACTCCAGTTTACTACACATAAGTAGCCAAGAGATTTCCTGCACAAAATTTACCTGGCTTCAAATTTCTAATTAGAATTAAGGTATTCAAAAGTCGGCGAACGATTTTCTTTCCACCAATCATTGAAATCAATTGTGTTAAAAGTCAATCCCGCAATTCCTCGATAAAACGAAACACTCCCCAACGTTGGTAATTTTCCGTTCAGGATGTCAGATATAAATTTCACAAATTCACTATCTGAAAAACCGTAATACTCCAAAATGCGATGTCCGAAAATATTTTCATCACTGCCTGCATGTGTACGTCCACGCCGATAAACCGAAAGCTGCTCTACGAATTGTGAGATTTCCAAACAAGAAAAATATGGACCCAAAGAGCTATTTTCAAACTTATGAAAAATGTGAAGTATCCCAGCGTTAACGAGTTCATCGACTCTTTCCTCGGATATACCAAGTAAATGTTTAGCATTTTTTTTTGTAATTTGATTTTCAAGATAATTGCGGGCCTTTTTAGCGGAGTCTTGCTCTATAAAAATGCAATCCGAGTTATTTCCCAACTTACCAAATCTACTAACAAGAATACCGTGAAACAGTAAATTTTCCATTTTCTCACTTGAAATATGAAATTTTTCGGTCACACTTTTTTTCGAAATGAAGCGTGGTCTTGCAATATCTTTTTCAGAAAATTTTTCAGAATCAACCGTTGAGCCATGCCAATGGCTGCACATAAAATCTGTATACGCCGATCTTAAAAACTCAAATTTTGGTGGCTTGAAATCACGCTGAATCATTTTAGCTAATCGTAAAAAGTCCTTTGGCAGCGCCGAAATTAACGGATTTTTCTGGGTAAATCCCGAATAAGATCTTAAAAATGAGTCGAACTCTGTTGGCCACTTTTCGAGCAACTGTGCGGTTTCAAATACTAATGCGTTCGCGTGTTTGATATCCGATGGCCTAAAATTTCTCTGGGTTGGTATTGATTCACTTTTATTGGCGTGGCTACCAAGCGTAAGTATTAGCTTTGCAATATCAAGAGTATCAATTTTTTCTAAAATGGAATATTGATGTTCACCGCAATGCTGATTGCTAAATTGTCCCGCGGCAGACAATAATTTTTTTTCTATGAATTGACAAAGTCGGTGTGTTTCTACATCACTATTCATAGAACTCATTTTGGCAAAAGAAGCACCACACAAACACTGGGATAAACTTCGTCTATTCCATGTCACTTTCTCTCCGCATATCGTGCAGTTCCCAAGCAGTTGAATGCGGTGCTTCGAGCAAGACACATAAAAGGAATATTCCCACACCCATTTCCAGATGGCTTCCTCTGCCAAACACATCGGGCAAAAACGAGATGTAGAACTCACGACATAAATTTGATGAATACCAATCGTATGTGATTTACCTCCGAGAAGACGTTGAATCCAACTCGGAACGCTACCATGTAAGGAGACGCCGACAAGCGGGCGCAGAAATTCTTCCAAATTAGCGACATCTTTAAACCACGTGACCTGTTCATATGAGTTTTTATCCGCAAGTCTCCGTAGAAAACCGCGAACACTCTCACCAGGCAATGGCGATAAGTGGAGTAATAAAGATGAAGTCATCCACGCCTACTTTTGAGTCTCGTGATAGTCGACGTATCGCCAGAAAATGGCTCTCCCTGTTGATCAAGGTGGCGGAATTTGAATTTATCATTGAAGGGATTAAGTACTCCAACCCCATCCCGCCATATTTCTTGAACAAAAGCTTGTTCTAATAAATGGCTATCTAATGAAATCTTATTTTCCGAAATCATTATTTCAAACGCCCCCATCAACAGCTTTTTCAAATATCCAATTAAACCGTTACATGCGAAATATATGCGTCGAGCCATGTCGACCTCCGCTAGTCCAGACGTTTTTTTCTTCGAAAAAGTGGTTTCCATTTCTTTCAGAAGAGACCGAAATTCGATTTCTCCATCTTCAGAGTCTATTGAGAATGCAGACAGCTCGAGACGGGTTGAAAATCGACGACGAAGCTGTTCATTCACATGCAGAATATTTTCACAACGGGGCAATCCCATGAGTAAACATGGGCGGTGAGCATCTTCGATAAATAATTTAAGCCAGTCCGCTACGGACTGCAATGATTGATTACGCCCATGATCATAAAAATGCTGGAACTCATCAAAAATAATTAATTGCACTTTGCATTTACGCATCAGGTCTAACGCACGTCTACGTTTGTCAGATGCTGTTCCACGATAAGAAATTGGATCACCCAAAGAGATCAGAATAGCTTCCGCCAGTCCCTTAAGTGTAGGCACAGCAGGCGTCTCTACGTACAATATGGGCATCACCATATTCCCATCTTGTCGACAGGCTGGGTAGAGAAATCGCAGGTAACGGGCAATCCAAGTTTTTCCCGCCCCCGCCTCTCCAACTAAAAGGGTGTGCCTAGGTTCTGCTCCGTGGACAGACACCTCCATCGCGTATTCAAGCCGCTTTATTACTTTAGCGAAATTTTTATGGGGAATTAGATGATTTTCACATTCTCTGAGGTGCGCGTAAAAATCATCATTTACATGAAGTTTTTTCATTGAGTCAATCCCGCTTTTTGCCAAGAACATGCATGTTAATTGACCCAATAGATGGCAGATCCTCACTACCTACTGACGATGAAAAACGCACGGAATTTTCTTTGATCTCATCTATGGCTGTAGGATCGGACTTTATTATGTCTTTTTGGTTCGTACCTATCCCCCTAAGTTTTCCTGATTTTTGACGGGTACGCTGTGACTTGCTATTCGCCATTTCATATACGAGTTCCCGAAGCTCAGCTTTTGCTTTGGCTAGTGCATTAATATCCACTTGGCCAGCATTTTTTTCGCGCACATGCTTGGAAAGAAGGTCATGTTGGACAAGATTTAAATCTCGCGTGTATTCCCGATTTAATGCTGGAACTAATATCGCAGACTGGGTAGCAGGATCAATGACGTGCACATATGAAAGATTACCAAAATAATGGCGAACATCCACTTTTATGCGAGGGCCATAACGTTTTCTGATAACGTGTAATGCTGAGTCGTTATAGCGAATATTGTTAAGATCAATTCCATAACTAGCAAGAACACGTTGAGACGTACGACCTAATGCAATGTCTAGGCGTTCTGGGTTTTGAAGTAACGCCGGGGGGTAAGCCGACATACCCTCATTCCATTTAACGTATGGAATTGCACGTATCCCGCGATGTATCGTTTGCGCATAAATATCCAGCATCCATTTGTGTAGATATTGAACCAACTGATCAAACTCAACTATTGCATCTTTTAGCGGATCATAGTCTTCCCGATGAAACCAACGTGCGAAACTACTCCCAGGAAGCATGCGTGAGAAACTGAAATTTACTGTTTTTAGATAACGTTCGATCGTCCCTTTGTAGTAAGGCTGACGTTTTGGGCAAAATGTAAGATGAGTTCCCATTTCCAACGCTACCCGTTCAAGCTCCGCGCCCCGGAATTCACTGCCATTGTCGCAAACTAAATTTTCAATAATTCCATAGCAAGGCCAATCAGATTCTACGGTTTTAAACTTATCTCGCAAATATGTCTTCGGCATCATTGCGTTACGCAGACACGCGAAAATAGACTCGATTGATGTTCCTTGAAAACCAATATGAATCCCGACAGGCATTTTTGAAAATACATCGATTGCCAAAGTAACAGTTGGGCGACCCAAGGGAAGATTTGTTTCTCGATCAATTACGAAAAGATCCAATGGAGTGTGGTCTATTTCCACTCTTTCCAAAATGCGAGTTGGATTTGGTCCGTTTCCGCTTGAGCGAAATTTCATTTTTGCGATACGAGGGCTATATCTAGCACACGTAGTCTCAAATTTATCTAGTTTTGCAATTGCTCGATAAACCGTTGCCCGACTAGGCATTTTTAGTTTCTCACTGCTAGAACGGAATTCGTTTTCCTTATTAACTTTATGCAAAAGATCGAAATACACTTCTGACACAGGCTCTCGCAATTGAGTCATATAAATTCTCTCAATGGATTGCTTCAAAAGAGTTTGAATTTCCGGACACAGTCGACTTCCAGATCCACCGCGTTGATCGAATCGATCGATTAATGCCCGGTAATCTCCTTGATTCCTGATGATTGCGCGATACCATCGATAAACAGAGGTACATGACGGAGGTTTTGCATCTTTTAACGTTACTGCGCAAGCTTCAATAAGTGGCTGCAATTTTTCTGGAGAAGAAGTGAACTCACCATAGTCAATTACAAATTCGACATACTTTTTTTTGCGAATCGCTTTTTGTTGAACAGCGTCTGGAAATGTGAAAAGCGCTCTGTCGGTAGTTTTTTCTATTTCTATTTTTTTATTTTCTGATGTGTTAACGAATATGAGTAATTTTTGCTCGTATTTCCCCAGCAGTTCATTTAACGTTGTGTTTGTTAGCGCACCGTCGACATCACTCTCTAGTTGTAATCGACCTTCTGATAACACACGACGAATAAGAAAATTTACATTCTCAATGGAGATAGTCGTACCAACCTTAAAAGAATAATTCATGATCGAAATTTTCCTTTGGTTGTATGTTTAATTTGGTATCTTCATTGACGACTTGTCGTAAGTCACAAAATAGAATTTGCTCGGCAATCAACCGCCATGTTGTGCATGGATCACCAAGCAGTGCCGTGACTTGCTTAAAAGTAGTTTGTGGTATTTTCGAGAGCTTTTCGATGAGTTGACGCCGTTCAAAAAGTGAAAATGACATACCACGATATTTCGCCATCAGTCCCAGATTTACGAGTAATTCAGCTTGCCTAATCTGGTGATCCAGAAAAATCCAGAAAGTAAATCCATATCGCAAATAATGACGTTCAATATTTTCAAACCGCATGCGTTCAACCGGATCAAGTAGTTTCTCGGCCGGCTTAACTTCTACATATTGGACTTCATTTGATTTCAAAGTTAATTCGAAATCAGGGGTATAGCGACGAATTTTTTCATCAAGAACATATTTGGTCGTATGGGGTTGTTCGCGATAGGCAGACACGCCATGCGAGAACTCAAAGAGGAGGATCGCATCACGTTCTAATTGACTCTCCCAATGAATCATCCGATTCATTTTGCGTGACGGAAATTTCCCGCGTACGTGTCCCCATGAATTTTTTACAGGTTCTCTTGCACGAATTGGGTTTAAAGATTTTGATTTATTTTGGGCGATGGGTAGCCCATTCGCAGTAGACGTCATCCACTGCGATACGATTGTTGCAGACATAAGTACCCCTTTCGCGTCAGTAAATTGACTCAAACATAGTCATTACAAAACGCAAATTGTCGATTGAGATTGGCGAGGGGGCTTGACCGCGGAGTGGAAGAGGGCGATACTTGATTTGCGAATCGGGGTAACGTCAGTTATTCCACATGCGGGACAAGCCGTTAAAAGTTTGTCCTGTTTGTTTTTCTCCTATCCATATTCAAATGTTTTCCTTGGTCTTATAGCTTTAAGACTTCGCTAATGGCGTTGATTTGTGCTGGTTTCAAATTAGTCACTGAATCAAATATCTTCCAAACCATTTCATATACACGCGGGTCTGCTTGTGCCGGCATGCTGTAGCGCATTCTTGAAAATTTGATTGATTCTTGCAGTGCAACCTTCTCTTCATTCGTTAATTTCGCCGCCTCTTCTAATTTTTTGACGATTGCAATTCCTGGTATTCCTTTACGTCCACCAGCAAGCGCACTCAAATACGATGGATCAACCCCGATCAAGTAAGCGAGCTCTTTTTGGCGCATCTGACGGGAGCGACATAAATCTTGAATGAAAACTGAAAACGGGGTCATTTTCTCGATTTTTAAGAACAAATTAATGTCCTAAATTTTATACTTATTCGGCTAAAATTGCGAAAAATTATTTATAATCAAATACTTACGTAGATTTTTAGTGATATTTCTAGTGAATAAATTCCAGATGAGTGGTGGATTTAAAAGCTAATTAATTTATGTCGCGTAAAGAGCAACTAGACACGGTGCAACGGCCTGTGCCAAGATATCTTGTTGGCAACAATAATGATGGGCACAATGTCCGGTAATAAACACGGATTCACTCAGTCTTATTTGAAATATAAAAATTCAAATGTTAGGTCACACGATGATATCGCTAACACCCATAGAAAAAGGTAACTGCGCCGACAGGACGCATGCCCAGAAAAGAACCGTACCAAGGGAGTGACGATGGCAGGTGAAACAATCAACAAAGCCAAAATGGCTGAAAAACTGTCAAAGGAAATTTTTGCTGAATTCCTATGGCAAAGAATGGGACCCACCAACCTGAATTGGCCTTGCGAGGACGAAGCTTCCCACAAGGTAAAAACGCATCCATCGGATGTCGTCTTTTACTATGAAGAACCCTATAAGCAGGCCAGGACCTACGTTAACTGTGACCTGAAGAGTTACGGCAAAGGTTCGATTACTGTCGGCAGCATTCGATCCGCGATTGAAAGTCTCGCGAGAGCGATTAGCTGCGCTGAAAAAAGCGATGAATTCCGGACCAATTTTTTGCACGACCACGTTTCGCCAGAAATCTGCGGCCTGCTGTTCGTCTATAACCATGACGGCGAATACGACAAGGACTTCAATGGGTTGCTGACCCAGATTAAGAACGAGAAACTCGATATCCCGAGCAAATCGAAAATCGTCGTGTTCGGACCAAGCGACGTGTATTGGTTGAACAACGTGCACCATGAAATTGCGTACATGCGCGGCAGCGCCGGCATCCTGCCAGACCGGGAGCATTGCCGATATTTTTACCCGCACCTTGTACGGCGTAAGAACGTTCAGCTTGAACACGCGAAGGCATGCACGCTGGAAATGCTGACCGCGCCTTGGATAGTGCTGTCATATACGGATCCAAAGAAGCAGAACAGAAAAGGCTTCGTCATTTTTTGCAGGCAACGGGGAACGTCCGTAGAAGAGTACTTGTACCTCATCGACTATCTTATGCACTACCAAGTCCTCGTGGACGGCACCGACGTGTTCGTCAAGACGCTGGACGCCCACCAGAGCGCAGCAGCGCATTTCGGCAAGGCGAAGGATCAGTATGTCGATGAATACGGCGGCGGCAGCGACATCAAGGAACGCTTGAACTCGATCCAGTTTTCCCAGATCAACGACGTGCGGACGAAATTTTCTGAACTTGAATTGGGGATGGACAATGGCTAAGAACACGCTGCTGTACTGCGCTACGGATAAGGAAATCTACGATGTCCTGATGTCATCGAAACAACGCATCAGCCCAGCCGTAGTTCTCGAACTGGCAAAGGACAGAGGCATCTTTTATTCGTCGAAGGACAGTCGAGAGACCTTGGTTGACAGCCTGTCGCTGCTGACTCATGACTACAACGACCTGAACATTATCCTGGACCAGCGTGAGCACGCCGGTCGCGCGGAGAAAATCACTTCGGTTACCCTCAATGCCGCGCTTACGATTGAAGATATCAAGGAGATAGCGAAAGAGTACATCGCCGATTCGCCGTCGGACGAAAAGGCAACATCGCATCAAAAGGGGACCGACCAGTACGTAGTCAACGTCAGGTACTCCGAAATCGATTATTCGAAGACTCGCCTGGTCCAGCGCACTCCAAAGGAAGCCGGCATCGAGTTTCACGTCGAAGGCGACAAGACGGTTGTGCGGATGCCCGCTAACGCGAAGGCGAGGGAAATCGTCGGCAACCTGAAGGACCGGCTCGATAGCAGGAAGAAAGCCGACATCCCGACAGAGCTCATCGAGATAACGGAATTTTCCACCGCAGCCAAGAGGACGCAGTTCTTCACGTCGCTGATCAGTTCACTGGATGGCTTCAAGCTCGACAACGTAACGAGCGTAAAGGTCGAGCCGATCAAGCGGGAGGTCGACGACGACGAGCTGGACCTTGAGGACGATCAAGGCAAGGATCTGGCAAAGCAGGAAGCATTGGCATTGGTTAGGAACGTAGCCCTCAAAGGAGAAAGCCTGCTTGCGTCCGAAGAGTACCAAAGCCTTCAGAAAAAAGGATTCTTCATCACGTCGATCATTTGGCGCTCGAAGCAAACGCAAGTGCCATATCCGATTGTCGAATTCGAAGCTGCGTTCGAAGATCCGGGCGCAGGAAAAGGTTTCAAGTATTCCGTGCGCGGGGCATTGAATTTTTCCGACGGCGAATACACGAAGACGCTGCGTCCGATTTCGACTGAAGACCGGCAGGAATTCCTGGCAACAATCGAACAGACCGCAAGTCGCATCATTTCGGAAATCCGAAAGGCAATTGCCGAGTCGGAGTCCACCGCCGTGCAGGCTTTGCCAGGAATACAATCATGAAACGAGTTCGGTGGTTGAAAGCTCATTGGCCCGTCACGATTAGAACGTTGGCCTCGAAAATGAAGACCCAGCTTTTTACCCCGGACAGTTTTGACGGGTTCGTAATCGAACGAGTTCGCGACGACTCCATCGAGGCCCACTACATCGAAAAGCTGAATTATAAAGAGACCGTTACCGATCCGTTCGGCAACGAAGAATCGTTTGACCGGATTACATACAGGCGAATTGACTTCACCCTCTTTTCCGAATTCCCGCATATTGAGCTGCGCGATGCTCACCGAAGCACGCGCGAATTCCTCAGCAAGATACTCGAACTCTGCAATTTCTCGGTTGCGGTCGAACCAGTCAACGTTGACCTTTTGCTGTGGGTCGAAACTTTGCAAAAACAATTGCGCAAGAAAGTGATTGTCGATTCGCTCCAAGTAGCCTTCCTTGAGATCGAACCAGAGATCAGCGCAAAAATTCTTCTGAAGGGCGGGAAAGACGTTCGGGAAGCTCTTGAGCATCTTTCGGCCAAGAGAAAATTTACGCTGGAAAAGATTCAGGTGAAAATCCCGGTCGACCACCTCGCGTTTCCCATCCATATGTCCAGCGCAGGTATCGCGAGGATCCCAGAAGAGCACATGAACGACTATATCCGTATCGTCCGCCAAAGTTTGGCGGCGCACCCTTAGATCGGGATACGCGAATGACGGGTGCCATTCACCAAACCGACATCAAATGACGACAACCATACTCCCCGTATAATCGCAAAGGAAGAAATTGGATACAGCCCGCAACAAGCAAACGCACGAACTGGTCGAAGCCGAAGAGCTTTGGAGCATGGAAACCGTCGATAGCGCAGCGTATATCTGCCGAGGTTGCCCCACGCAGGTATTCCCCGCCTCGTACGACAAGGCGAACAACAAGAAGCGCCCCTACTTCACGCTCGGGCCGGTCAACAAGCACGTAGACTGCGATGTCGACGGCGAGGAAAAGGTCGTCGAGCGGGCCAAAAAAGACCGCATCGGCACGCCAGAGGGATTTCCGCTTCCATTCCCGAACAAACTGACGCTTACCGACGAGCGCCCGGCGCAACCGGACGGTGACGAATTACAGGGCGGCCACGGCGACGGCAGGGCAAGCACCCGTGGCGCGAAAGACGGTACGGCGCCGCGCAAGCATCATGGCCATACCGTCAAGACCATACGGCCCGCGTGCCGCGCGTTCATCAATTTCCCATACGACCGCAGCACGCTCCCGCTGGAAATCCCCGGGGTGACGGGCAATACTTACGCGAAGATTTTCGAGTACCTGGGCAGCAAGAAGCCGGAGCACTTCAAATCGCCGACCCGGCTCTACTACGCCGCGATCCGCTGGACTGCGGCGCCAATCCCGGAGGAATCCCATTGCGACCTGACGCTTAACGCGGGCGAATGGGACGAGGAAAAAGGCGGGTACAAGGCAATGAGCCGCGTGCGCGTGCATTGGACCGAATGGAGCAAGTCGCGGCGCGACACATTCATGCGGGAATTCAACACGACGCGCGAGGAGGCGAAGGAGAAAGCGAAAACCAACAAGCAGGTCAAGGGCTGGATCTTCTTCGTCGGCTCGCAGGACGAGGCAGATCCCGGCCTGTTCCACGTCCACAACCACCGCCTGATCTGCTGCCTCGAAGCGGAAATGATATGGACATCGAAGAAATGAATGGTCGCGCCATCACCGTCCTGGATCACTAGCTCCAAGCCCGTGCCAACAGCTCCATAGCAGCCGGCTTGGGTACGCAGCCTACAGCGGCGGTATCAGGACAGTTGCCGATGGTTCTCGTTGACGACGCGCGGCCGTATTCCGCGAGATGCTGGACCTGACGCGGGAACGGATGCAGCTTGCAATTGAACTCGATATGTCCAGAAAGGGCGCCCTCCAGATCGGGGGCGTTCACTTTACGATTCCGCACTATCTGATTGGCGAGGCCGTCGGAAATGGGATTCGATATCTGAAACGTGGCGATCTCTCCCGGCGCGAATTTCTGTTTGCGCAGCACGGTCGCCTTCAACGCCGCGCTAGCGTACGAAAACTCGAATTCCGCCCGGTTCAACTCGACTTCGAACGGGGACAGGTTGATGACGTTCAGCCAAAGCTGGAACGATGCGGTTTCGCCGAGATCCACCCTCACCGATTCGTGGCGGGGCATCAGGTCGACGTACTGGAGCGCCGCGAGCCTATCGCGCGGAAAGTACCTGCGCAGTATGAACGGCGGAAGCCAGCGGATCCCTGCTGGAGCAGCACAGGCAGAACGAACAGCGCTGCAGCGAAAGGGTCCTAGAGATCGAGCGGGAGCTGCCGTGCCTGAGCGGCATGCGAAGCCACCAAGCGAACGACGAGCGGGTCGACCTCCTGAACACGTCGGTGTATGCGGACGCGGCGCACAGCATGGCCGCAATCGGGATGCAGGCACCGTTCATCGAATCGGTTTTCTACCAGGCGTTCCAATCCGCCCGGACCCACTTCGGCGATGCGACCGACCTGCTCCCCGAGCATCCGAGATGGAAGGCGGATCCGGAGGTCCGCTGGGACTGCCGATTCATTTGGAAAAATGGGGAAAAGAAGGGAAGTCTGATCGAAGGCATCATGCAGCTGTCCAACGCGACCGGACTGGAGGAATTTCTGCCGTCCGACCTCCGAAAAACGCTGGGCGCGGTTTTCGCGTACCGCAACAAGATGTTCCACCTTGGATTCGAATGGCCGATGGAAGAACGGGAAAAGTTCCGCGCGCTCATCGTGAGCGAGAAATGGCCGGATCACTGGTTCGCGTGGGCGACGAGCGATTCCAAACCGTGGGTATGCTACATGACGGACGCATTCATTTCCGAGTGCGTCGCGCTGATCGGCAAGGTATTGCATGCCTTGGGCGTATTCGCGGTGGAGAAGCTGCCGGGCGCAAGCGCTACCGAGAGCTGGCCGCCTGGCTAGTTTGAAATTGCGTACCACGCGATTGCGCAATGTCCCCCGAACGTTCGTCCGGTCCTTGCGACCGGTTCCAAGTTACTATACCATCCTCAAAACTTTAAACTGGAGTCATTCATTGTGGATATATCCGCTGCCGCTCTCGTACCTGCGCTAACCACGCTGGCAGCCGCACTCATTGCGGGTGGGATAGCCCACTCGAATCTGATCATTTCCAAGGAAGCGAAAACGTCGGAATTCAGGCAGGCATGGATCGATGCGCTGCGAGCAGAGCTCGCGACGTTCTTCGCCAGCACGCGGACCATGGCAAGGGCCGCGCAAGAGGCTCGGGCACACCATGCCCAGGAGGATTCCAAACTGCGCGAAGCGAACGCGAAGTTTCATATCAGCGGCGAAAAAATCACGGAAATCCGACATGCGGTAGCCGACACGTTTTATAAAATTAAGCTCCGACTTAATCCGCAAGAGCCGGACCACGTGCAACTGCTCAATCAGCTGGAAGCGCTTGCGGCAGCACAAAACTCCTACCTCGCAAACGCCGACGCCGATATCGACAGCATCTTCCAGGTGGCGCAGGACGCAGCAGACCAAGCGGCCCGGGTTCTGAAAGAAGAGTGGAAACGGGTGAAGGTGGGCGAGCCAGCATATCGTCGCGCCCTGCGATCCTCGTCTTCGCTTTTGCTTGCCATGGTCGTGATCTTGATGGGACTGATCGCCGTCATCTTCTTTGGCGATGGCCCAGCGAAGCCGAATGCTGCCGCGAAACCGGTGGCGCCGATAGCAACTCCGGTGGCGCCGGTCGCGCCGCCAAAGCCGACTCCGGCGTCCAAGTAGCGACCATTCGATTCGTTATTTGCCCGGCCAACCAGCCCTTGCACGGACGGCTGGCTGCGCAGGCACGCGCGACCAGGCGCTAGGGGCCGAACGAATGAACGTTGCCCTCCCCGAACAGCGAGGACAGCTTCGCCAATGCCACCGCCGACAGCCGCTGGGTGAACAGCACGGCAAGGCGCTTCTTGGGGCGCGAAAAGGCTACGTAGAACAGGTTCCTGTTTCGCTCGAACCCCGTGCGATCCGCCGGTACGCTTGCTGGGTTCTGGAGCCATTCGAGCAGCTGGTTGAAATTGTAGTGGTTCCATCCCCGTCCCGCGACCACCAGCACGTTCTCGAATTCGGCGCCTTTTACGCCGTGCTTGGTCGAGAACGGCGTATGGTCGTCGACGAACCGCGAAAGCGCGATCACCTGCTGGTACGGAACGGCCCGCAGGTTCCGCAGGCGGCTGATGGTCGACGGTTCCTCCGCCCCGGCCTCGGCCACCCATTCCGCAAGCTCGCGTTCCCGGCGTTCGACTGCGTCCGGAAGGCGCGGGCGCCTGGTCGCCTTTAAGTGGTCGAGCACGTCGCCAGCGGTGCCGGTCGCCCGCAGGTCGACCAGCGCGGACATGTCGCGGATCCATTGCGCCTTTTGCTCGTACGAGCGGATGATCGGCGTCCTGGTATCCAGGGCGGCGAACATCTCGCCGAACCGTCCGGCCTCGTAGGCGACGCTGACCGGCTCGACGACTTCGAGCAGGAACTTGATGTGCCGATCTTCCTTCTTGACGAACGACTCGTTCCGCGAAAACACCTTGGCAATCTTGTCATATCCCTGCTCCGCAGCAAGCACGTTGTGCGTGAGCATGAGGATTTTCGTCTTGTCGGCCGAAAAATCCCACCCTTCGTCCTCCAGCTTGGCCCGCAACGCCTCAAGATGGGCATGCGCGGCGTCGGCCGGCAGGTCGTCTGTCCAATGGCCTCCGCCCTGTCCGGTACGCCGCGTACCCACCCAGTCGTTCGTATGGAACGCTACCGCTACCCCTTCGCTATCGGGATCGGCGCAGGCCTGGGGCAATTCCGGACGCATGCGATTGAGGACGTCGACCACCGGCTGCACCGACCGGAAATTCGCTTTCTGTTCAATGACGACCAGATCCGGATGCTCGATCTTCCCGCTGCCTTCCGCGTAAATCTTCTGCCAGTGGTCGCCGAAAAATCCGATCAGGGGGCTTTCGACTTTTCCAAGGAAGTGCTCCCGCAAGGCGTCGACGAAGTCCTTGTCCGTGTCCTGGTATTCGTCGATGAAAAGGACGGGGTAGCGCGCCACGAGCAGCCGGCGGAACTTCGGCTGTCCGATGAGCCGTACGGTGAACGCGAGCACGTCGTCGTGGTGCAGCGAGATCTTGCTGTCTTCCGGCTTCGCCGAAGGGAAGCCCAGTTCGTACTCGATTTCCCTGTCCGCGACGCCGCGGCCCTCGTCGAGCCGTTCTTTCCAATTCGGCAGGTTCGGCAGCTCGCTCTTCAGGAACGGCTGGAAGTCCTTGATCAGGGACCAGCAGAAAGCGTGGATGGTCGAGGATACGACGGCAGGATGGCTGTCGATACGCGATTTGATTTCGTCGCTGGCCACATTCGTATAGGTGATGCATGCGATCTTCCCGTTACGGCGCGCCAGGTCGCTTCCGCGTTTCTTGATCAGGTAGCGCAGTGCTTCGACGAGCGAATAGGTCTTTCCCGAACCAGCGCCGGCTTCGAGCAGGAAGCTCTTCCTGCCATCAAGGCACTCGAAAATCATGCCGAGGGACTTCTCGGCGGCTTCCTTCGCGGGATTCGCTGCGGCGGCTTTATTTGCCAAGGGCGGCCTCTTTAGGAATAGCGACTTCGACTTTCACTTCGGCCGGGGCCGAACCTGCTTCCGGCGGCATTCCGACGCCGGCAAGCCACGCAAGGCCTTCGGCGACGTAGCGGGGCACGGCCCACTCGCCATCCTCTATCGCGTATTTCAGCGCGAACGCCGATTTTTTCAGGCCGGTCGCGCCATCCCAGGCGGACTGTTCAGGATCCGCGCCGCCGATGGCGAATTTCGCGGCGTTGGCGAGCATGAAGGCGTCCTCGAAACTGCGCCCGCACGGCTGCCTGTCCTTTTCCGGCACCTGGTAGGCGATCCGACGGATCCCGCTGATCTTATCCTCCGGTTTCTTCGCAATCAGGTCCTTCGGTACGGTCCCAACCTTGCCGAACCACGCCTTGATGCACGCATTGCTGGTCCCCGTCCCGTCGGATGCCTTGCAGGCCTTCCCGTCGTTGGCAGCATTGACCGTATCGAGGTCGGTAACGATCAGTGCGGGCAGCTCCAGGAAATCGAGCAGCTTGAAAAAGACGTGCGCATACGCGCCGCCCACTTCCAGCACAGCCACGTATTGGCTGCCGAGCCGCGTGTTCGCGGGCAGGCCCGCGTCGCATTTCTCCGTCATCCTCGGCAGCAGCAAGCGTTCGGTCGTGCCCTCGATCAGGATCACCTTGTCGGCAAACAGGAGGTCGCAGCGAGTCTGGCTCATGTACTGGTGGAGGAACGCGTTGTCCGCGTCGGCCTTGTCGCCGAAATCCCGCTTCAGGTCCTTGATCTTGCTGCTGAACGAATTGGCCGCGACGGGATCTGCCGCAGACAGGAAATACCTGACCGCGTCGAACGACGCCTTGTTCGCCATGTGTGACGAGTGCGTACTCACCACGAACTGGACCGGCCAGAGCTGGTCGCCTCCCGCAATGTTCGCGAATACCTGCGCGATCTCGCTCAGCTTCTGGATGAAGACCTCCTGCATCTGCGGGTGCAAGTGGGCTTCCGGTTCCTCGATGAACACGATATGCACGGCAGGGGAAGTTGGCTTCGCCCTGAACGCCTTGAACGCCTCGAAGAGTTTCAGCAAAATGAAGATGAGGTTGCGCGCGCCTAGGCCGTTGTACGCTTCGGGCAGGTGGACCCCGTTTACGCCGGAATAGCGGATCCGCGTATGGTCCTTCAGCAGCAGTTCCACGTCCAGCTGCGTTTCGGTACGCAATTTTGGATCCGGCAGCCTGTAGCCGAAAAGACTGAACGCTGGAAGGAGGTTGGCCAGCTGGCCATTGAAGCTCTTGTCGATGCTGCCCTGCACTTCCTTGACCGCAGCCTTCAGCTCGGCAACGGTCTTGCGGTCGCTTTCGGCAGCCGATTCCGAATCGGCGGTCGCGAACAGGGCGCTCAGTATCTTGCCAAGCGAGTCGTTGTCCTTGTGCGTAGTGTCGTCAAGGCCGCGATGGGCGGTAATGAGGTCGCCCTGGATGAGAGCCCTAAGCCTCGACCATTCCAACGGCTTGCGGTTGGTGGCGTCGTTCGGATCGATGGCCACGAGGCAGCACTTGTAATGGCTCGGAACCAGATCCTTCATCGCTTCGAAGAAGGCGACCTGCTGCTGTTCCTTGCCGGCCTTGGCGTCCAGCCCGACGGCATCGAAAAAGGGCATGAGCTTGCCGTCTTCTAGTTCATAGCGGATGTAGATGCGCGCTTCGACGCAATCCGGATTGAGGTCGACTATGAAATTCCCCAACAATCCGAGGTCGGCGGCCGCCTTGTCGTATTCGACCGTCAGGGCGACCTCGATGACCGGCAACGCCGCCCGTACCTCGGGCTCCTCCTTCCCCGCACTGGCGAGTTCGAAAGCCTCCCAGAATTTCGCGTGCGCCCCGAGGGAAAAATCCTCCAGGCGGAAATTGGCCGAGTTTTCCAGAAGAAGCCTGCGGAACAGTTCCGCGAGTGACGTCTTGCCACTGTTGTTGCGGCCGACGATCAAGGTCGTTCGCGCTTCAAGAAACAGCTCCACGTTCTTGAGCAGTCGGAAATTTTTGACCTCGATCTTCTTGATTTGCATGGTACCTCGCAGGGAATTGGGACGTGTCTGGATCAACCTCGCTGTCCGGGCGCTCGGCTTCCGACGCGTCGAAAGCTAGTTTCCCACAGGATACTCCATAGGACGGGGAAGTAAAAGGAAAGCAAGGTCCGCTTGGTTTAGCTATCCAGACAGGAACCTGCGCCATTGTGATGCCAGAAACTCTGGAAAGCGATATCGATTGCACAACAATCTCGATTCGTTGCTCCAATACAACCAACGCTTGCATTAATCATTCGAGCGAGACGTCCTGAAGTTAGCAACGGCGAGCTTTTGAAACTTTGGGCTGTGTCATGCCCATGATTAAACATGCCAGTTCTTTATACACTCGATATTCATCTTGAAAAGTCTGGACATCCTTGAACAGAACCAGATGCACGAAAAGCATTTTGGCAATGCCGGGGACAATTTCCTCGAAGCTTGCTGTCGGATTGTTTCGGCCGATTTGACATCAAAATTCAGCCGCCTGCTACAACCCCTCTTTGACGAGAGCAAGATTCCGCGTTTCTTGGCGCCCTTTTAGACAGCTGTCACGACTCGGATTCCAGTCCATGCGTACCGCGTTATTGACGAGGATGACCATCGTGCTGGGAAGAGAGCGGCTATATTGAAGGTGATAAACCGATAGAGGGTGCGCTGGTTAAACCTTATTCCTGGTTGGATTTTTTTGTGAGACTCAATTCAAACTCAACATCGATTAGCATTTTTGACGGAGACGTTCCTAATGCTTTTGCTAACTTAAACATAATACGAATCGTTGGTTGATTAACTCCACGCTCAATTAAGCTAACAAAATTTCTTTCCACACCGGCTTCCAACGCAAGTTGCTCTTGCGACAATTCTGCCTCCTTACGTAGGCGTCGCAACACATAACCAAAAACGACCGCTGGATCCAAACATTTCTCCCAATATGTTGGGAGAAATAGTGTTCTTCGGTTAATATTAAGTCTTCACAATATATTGGTAATTTTGTGAAAATCAACGCGTGCTTACTAATTAATATCGGCATTTCAATGGTTGCGATGACTCGGCAATCAGAAAAAAGATTGGACCTAAATATGGCTATAAAGAATTGGATTGGCTTCTGCTCAATCGTCTTCCTTCTAATTGCTTGCGAACCAGCAAGAGAACCTGTTGAGAAATTGAGTTACGAGCAATTACAAAAAATTTCTGATTCTTGTTTCTCTAATGGGATAATTGCAACAGATAATTATTGCAAAGAAGTGGAGCTGGTTTTCGAAACTCAACGATCAGAGCGTAAAGAAAAGGCTCGCCTTGCGAAACTGTTCGCAGAACATCATTAACTTAAATTTAACAAAATTATAGCAACTGTCATTTAGGCGGAAATTTTTTGCCTGTTTAAAACATATCAAGTGTTGACAACATGATTTGATAATTTGAGAAGTATTAATGAAACTACTGTCGCCATCGTCAATGTTTTTTTATAGTATTTCTGTGAGACGCCAGCAAGTCTTGGCTTTTGCGAATGATCGGCTATCGATTCGATAATGTTTTTAACTCTTTCTGATGAGTCAAAATTATTCGCTTATTTGAAATAACTGCACGACAGTGGCATTAATTAAAATAAAGAAAATAGAAAAATGGGTAACAAGCGGACTATTCCGTTTGTTACCCATTTTTCTATTCAATAGCTTATTGAAGGAAATTTTCACTAATTCCGAGAAACGTTTTTCATTTCAATGAGACAATTTTCATTAAATTTGAGATCCTACAAAACATCCCTAATCTGCTCCGCTGAATTTCCATCTGATATGGTTTTTCATCCATTTCTGCCACTGTTTTTTGCTTCTGCTCCGTAGCACACTGGCACCGTCAATACCAGTGGTGATGGTTCATGGTGGGGGATGCGGTGGTGGGTGTTCTGCATCGGTTTTATCTGAACTGTCTCTTTTTATATCCACAGGACTGACGCAAAACCGCCACGGTGGCGTGATGGCTAGCGGTGATACAGCTTTTGCAGATGTGCATTGCTTGCATCGCTGGCGCTGATGGCGATGTTCTGTGAATCCATGTGAGGCCATGCCTTGCCGGAACAAGTTTGCGTTATTCCTCATCCGTTGTCGTGTGCACTATGCGGTGGCGGGGATTAATTTCTGTTTTTCTATTGAGTGAAATGATGAGTCAGGCAGACGCACGCGTATCCGTAGTGAGTATTTACAGGAAGTTTGATGACATTTATGTCCGGCAGTCTAAGGGGCGGTATACCAACTGGCGCTGGTTTTTTGTCTGGCTCACGCAATGCGTGTTTTATTGTTCGCCGTGGATGAGCTGGAATGGGCGGCAGGCGGTGTTGTTTGATCTTGCTGCGCGTAAGTTTTATTTGTTTGGTCTGGTGTTGTTCCCGCAGGATTTCATTTTTCTGGCGGTGTTGCTGATCATCTGCGCTTATTCCTTATTTCTGTTCACGGCAGTGACGGGGCGGGTCTGGTGTGGGTTTTCTTGTCCGCAAACGGTGTACACCGAGATTTTCATGTGGATAGAAAATAAGATCGAGGGGCCGCGCAGTGCGCGTATGCGGCTGGCGAAGCAGTCGATGAATCTGGAAAAATTCACTAAAAAATTCAGCAAGCATACGGTGTGGGGATTGATTGGTATCTGGACGGGGTTTACCTTCGTCGGCTATTTCATTCCTGTGCATTTGCTGGGTAGCGAAGTGCTGAGTTTTTCTTTGGGGCGGTGGGAAGCATTCTGGATCTTGTTTTATGGTTTCGCGACTTACGGCAATGCGGGTTTCATGCGTGAGCAGATGTGCCGTTACCTGTGTCCGTATGCGCGCTTTCAGGGTTCGATGTTTGATAAAGACACGCTGGTTGTCAGTTACGACAAAGCGCGCGGCGAGCCACGGAATGTGTTGAATAAATCTGACCCTGCGATGATCGCCAAAGGCGGTTGTATCGATTGCTCTATGTGCGTGCAGGTATGCCCGACGGGTATCGATATCCGTAATGGCTTGCAGCATGATTGCATCGGTTGCGCGGCCTGCGTCGATGCCTGCGATAGTGTGATGGATAAGATAGGCTCACCCCGCGGCCTGATTCGCTTCACGACAGAAAATGCAGTGCAGAACGGGCTGACAACGAAGCAGATCATGCGCAATATTCTGCGTCCACGGGTGCTCATTTATAGTCTGATTCTGATGTCGATGGTAGGCGCATTTGCTTATACACTGACGACGCATGTGCCGTTAAAAATGAATGTGATTCGCGATCGCGGTAATATGGGGCGGATAGTGAATGATGGCGCGGTAGAAAATGTGTATCGCCTGCATATCATGAATTCGGATGAGCAGGCGCATCGTTATCAGATTCGTGTCAGCGGCATTCCGAATATCATGCTGGAAACGGCCAATGAAGTGACGCTGAGCCCGACAGAATCCAGAATCGTACCGGTGACGGTGCGGGTGCCAGATGGTAGTGGTGTGCAGGGTGCTAATCCTATTCATATCGAATTGCAGGCGCTGGATAATGAGCAGGTGAAAATTTCTGAAAAAGCGACGTTCTTCGTTCCACGCCAGTAGCCTGCTGAGTGTGCTTATAGCGGCGACGTGCTGATAAACCTACGCAATAATGCGCTGGTCAGCACCGCTGCAATTCAGGTATAACTGTGTTGAAAAGATGGCTGCGCAGATAGAAAAAATATGAAATTGTATGAGACCCTGGCGGAAGATATCGCCCAATCCATCCGCACCGGAGTCATGAAACTCGGGGACAAATTGCCATCGGTACGTGAGACCAGTATCAGTCGCAGTGTCAGCCCGTCTACTGTTTTTGAAGCTTATTATTTACTGGAAGCGCGTGGGCTGATACGGTCCAAAGAGCGCAGTGGCTATTACGTGATTGCGGGCGCAAAAAAGCTGCCGCCGGAACCGGAGCGCGTTTCCAGCCCAGCCAGCAGTTCGACTGAAGTGGATGTCAGTCGGCTGGTATTTGATATTCTGGAAGCGTCCAAAATGCGCGATGTTGCGCCTTTTGGTTCGGCGTTTCCTAGCCCCTTATTGTTTCCGTTTGATAAGCTCGCCAGTTCAATGAATGCCAGCATGCGGGTGATGGATCCGTGGAGCACAGTCGATGATCTGACTCCCGGCAGCATACATTTACGGCGACAGATTGCCTTGCGTTATCTGGTCAGCGGTATGCATGTGCATACCGACGACATCATCATCACCAGCGGCGCACTGGATGCACTGAATTTATGTCTGCTGGCAGTGACCAGACCGGGCGATGCGGTGATTATTGAGTCCCCCAGTTTTTACGGTGCCTTGCAGGCACTCGAACGTCTGGGTCTTAGGGCAATTGAAGTGCCAACGCATCCGCGTGAAGGCGTCGATCTGAATGCGCTGGCGCAGGCGATAGAACAGCATCAGCCGAAAGCATGCTGGCTGATGACGAATTTCCAGAATCCTCTTGGCAGCCAGATGTCGGACGAAAAAAAGCGCGCGCTGGTGGAACTGATTACCCGTTACGAATTGCCGCTGATTGAAGACGATGTGTATGCCGAGTTGTATTTCGGCGAGCGCCGCCCGTTGCCGGCAAAAGCCTTTGATAGCAAAGGGCTGGTCATGCATTGTTCGTCGTTTTCCAAATCATTGGCACCGGGCTTTCGCGTCGGTTGGGCGATGCCGGGGCGTTTTACCAGCGCGGTCGCCAGACATAAACTGACGACGACCTTATCGGCGTCTGTTCCGGCACAAGAGGCGCTGGCGGATTATCTGGCGAAGGGGCAGTTTGATCGCCATTTGCGGCAGTTGCGGCATGTTTTATCGGTGCAGCAAAGCGCGGTGATTGAGGCGATAGCCCGTTATTTTCCGGCAGAGACAAAAGCGACGCGGCCGGGTGGCGGCTATTTTTCGTGGGTAGAATTGCCCGCGCATGTGGATGCCTTAGAGGTACATCGGCGGGCATTATCATTGGGCATCAGTGTCGCGCCGGGGCCGATGTTTTCAGCGCAACGGCATTTCAAAAACTGTTTGCGTATCAATTATGGACATCGCTTTGATGCGCGTATGGATGCGGCCTTGCAGACACTGGGGAAATTGGTGATCAGCCTGATGTGATGGTCGAGGCCGGTGCGGTGATGAATGGCGAACGCAAGATCAGGGAAAATTCGACGCAAATTTCGCACAAGATAAGCGAACGTTAGCGCTCAAACTTCAATAGAATACAGTGGCTGTATTTTCTGGTTATGCGAGTAAAGGTTGCGCTGATAACCGACTGATCAATCATCACACTGAAATTTCTTCCATGAAGCTGTATACCTATTTCCGCAGCTCGGCTGCTTATCGTGTCCGCATTGCGCTGAATCTGAAACAACTGCCGTATGACGCCGTGGCTGTGCATTTGCTGCGCGATGGTGGTCAGCAGAAGCAGGCGGAATACAAACAGAAAAGCCCGCTAGGCATCGTCCCTGCGCTGGAGACTGAACATGCGGTGTTCACGCAGTCGCTGGCGATCATCGAATGGTTAGATGAAACTTATCCGCAAGTCGCTTTGTTGCCCGACGATGCCGACGGACGCGCTCGCGTCAGAGCGATTGCGCAGACCATCGCCTGTGATATTCATCCTCTGAATAATTTGCGGGTACTCGCTTATCTGACAAAAAATATCGGCATCACTGAAGAGCAGAAAAATGACTGGTACCGGCATTGGGTCAATGAAGGGCTGGCAGCGGTTGAGCAATTGCTGGCCAACGATCCGCGCACCGGCATTTTTTGCCATGGCGATACGCCGGGACTGGCGGATTGCTGCCTGATCCCGCAGGTATTCAATGCCCGGCGTTTTCAATGTCCGCTGGACGACTTACCCGTGATCAGCCGCATCGTTGCTGCATGTGAGTCGCTGGAAGCATTTCAACTGGCGGCACCAGCACAGCAATTTGATGCGGAATAGTTTGCACGTCGTCGCTCGGGGCTAGAAAAGGCGCTGGCTGGCAACGCTTGCCTAGCTTTATGGTAATATATGAATTGTTTATGTTTCATATATAAGAAAAGCCATGGGCATCGTAAAAATTTCCGAACAAATGCATGAGAATCTGCGTGTTGCCAGCAATGCGCTCTCTCGTTCTATCAACGCGCAGGCTGAACACTGGATGCGTATCGGCATGTTGGCCGAAATCTACCCTGATCTGGATCACCGCGATATCTGTCAGTTGCTGATTCGTGCCGAACAGGCCGGTGGTTTCGATCTGGCGACTTTATCGTCTATCCGTACCGCCGGACCAGGCACAGGTGCCGCCGTCGGAGGTGTGCAATGAGAGGCGCTAAAGTAAAAATCAATACGCCGGACGAAATCGCCATGTCACGTGCCGCCGGCAAATTGGCGGCAGCGGTGCTGGATATGATTACGCCGCATGTCAAACCGGGCGTCAGTACCGAAGAGTTGGATAAGCTGTGCCATGATTACATCGTGGATGAACTCAAGGCGATTCCTGCCAATATCGGCTATCACGGTTTCCCAAAAACGATTTGCGCTTCGGTGAATCACGTGGTTTGTCATGGTATTCCGTCATCGACAAAAATTCTGAAAAAAGGCGATATCGTTAACATTGACGTTGCCGTCATCAAAGACGGCTGGTTTGGTGATACCAGCCGCATGTATTTTGCCGGAGAGCCCAGCCCACAGGCACGCCGACTGGTGAATACGACCTATGAGGCAATGCGGGCGGGCATCATGCAGGTGCGCCCAGGTGCGACACTGGGCGATGTCGGCCATGCGATCCAGACCATTGCGCATCGCGATGGTTTCAACGTGGTACGTGAGTACTGCGGCCACGGTATCGGCAAAATTTATCATGATGAACCGCAGGTACTGCATTACGGCAAACGTGGTGAAGGTTTGCGCCTCGAAGAAGGCATGATTTTCACGATAGAACCGATGATCAATGCCGGAAAACGCGGCGTCAAAGAATTGCAGGACGGTTGGACTGTCGTCACGCAGGATCATTCCTTGTCGGCACAATGGGAACATATGGTGGTGGTGACTGCCAACGGTTTTGAAGTGCTGACTCCGTGGCCAGACGGCACTGGCGCTTACGAAGCGATTGCCTGATCTGTATTAGATCAACCCCGTGTGCTGATGTTGGCACGGGGTTATTGTCGCTATGTTCAGATTCTTCCAGATAACTGAGCTGGTATCCACACAACATGACGTCGTCTGCGGTCTGGGTAATATACAGATCGTCAGATGGCGGCTCATCAATCAATCGACAGGCTTGCTGGCAATGGGTTTCCGGCCGATTGCCTTGCCTGCACGATCTACATATTCCTTGATCAGATACTGACTCAGGATATGGTTTCTCTTCAGACACAGACGACGTATTTTTTCCTCTGACAACGTCTTTTGCAGATTGTGACTGCATTGGTACAACTTAATTTTGCCTTAAGTTTTACTGCACATACTTTTGCCGACAGTCTGATCACTTCTCTTCCGATCTGCTGTGTCAGTCATATTCACAAACATAAGACAAAAGGAGAATCCAACATGATCAGATCTTCAGGTTTTACTCGCCAATGGCAATCCCGAATTCAATTGATGACTACCAGCGCTGGTGCATTGCTTGTGCTGAGCGCTTGTGGTGGTGGCTGTAGCAGCACATCGGTGTCATCCCCGCCTCAGTCAGCAGTCAATCCAGCGCTTGCAGTGAGTACCTATACCGGGCCGGTGGCAGGTCTAGGTTCTATCATTGTGAATGGCGTTCGCTTTGAAACTGTGGGCGCGTTTGTGCATGATGGCGATGATCCTTATGGCTCGGCGAAATATCAATCTGTGATTGGGCTTGGCACGACGGTCGCGGTGGCGGGAAATGTAGATGAAAAAAGTGCTGCTGGCAGCGCTTCAGATATCCGTATTGTTGGTGGATTGCGTGGAAAAATTACCGGAATTGATCTGCAACTTGGCACTTTGCGTGTTAACGATCAGTTGGTGAAGGTGACGAACAATACGGTATTTGATGGCAATACAACGACGCTTGCCGGGTTACTCGTCGGTAATCAGATTGAGGTGTATGGGTTGCCTCAGGCCGACGGCAGTTTTGTTGCAACACGGATCGAGTCGTATGCAGAGACGTCAGGCGCAATCAGCGGTGTTGCATTGCGCGGGATCGTTGCATCAACAACTGCGGGCAATGACAGTTTCACTCTGGCGAACGGTATCAGCGTATCTTATAGCGCCGACAAAGTTGTTCCCAAAGGTGCGTTGATTCGCGTTGGCTCTGATGTCCGGATTATTTCTGCTGCGGCACCTGTCAGCGGCAAACTCGTTGCAACGAAAGTGTTGGTGTTGGGCGCAGGTGAGTTGACTTCCGCCAGTTCCACATTTGCCACCGGCAGCATCGTCAAAATAAAAGGTATTGTTGATTCGGTCAGCGGCACCAGTATTGTTGTCTCGGGCACCAAAGTCGACATCGGTAATTTACCTGCTCCGGCGATTGGTGCAGTGGTTGAGGTGAAAGGTAGCCTGTCGTCGGTCGGCACTATTGTTGCCAGCCAGATTGAACTCGAAGGGAATGGCCGCAGCGTAGATGTATTGGGCGTCAATGGTCAGGTTATTTATACCGGTAGCTATAAGCAGGAACTGTATGGCATTGTGGGGAATTATGTCTCTCTCTCCAGCTTTACAGTACAAGGTGTGCAGGTCGATGCGAGTAAAGCCCGCTTTGAGTATGGCGTCAGTACTCTCGCGAACAATAGTTATGTCGAGATAAAAGGTAATCTGGTGAATGGCATACTGGTGGCGACGAAGGTTGAGCTGAAAGGGGCGACGACAGGTATTTCAACCGGAACCGGCAATAGCAGTGATTTGTCGAGTGGCAATCGTAATTTCGAAATCTATGCCACTCTGAGCTGCACCAGCTACCCTGCAACTTGCTCGTTGACTGGCAGCTCTGTATTAAATGCAAATTTGTCAGCAGCCCGTTGGGAAGATGGCGGTCAGTATGTGAATGGGATGTATGTCGAAGCGAAGGGATATCTTGATGCGAAAGGAGTTTTTCAGGTCATCAAGATTGAAGCTAAGAAAAAGCGCTGAAAAGCGCGCTCAAACGCGGACAAAAAACGCTGTAACTTTATCTGTATTGAAACTGCTTTAGTGCTGAAAAAAGATCGCCCGATTGTAAAGCGGGCGATCTTTTTTTTTTTTAATGAGAATGTGCTGGGGTGCTCGTTGTGCCTGGTGCGAAGCGATCCAGAACGTGGCTGGTCATGCCCTTGGCTAATTCTTCTTCACCAAAGAATACGGAACCGATACCCTCGTTGTGTAACAGGACGGATTCTTCTTCGTTATGGGTACGCAGAATGATTTCGATAGCCGGGTTGAGCGTGCGTGCCGTTTCAGCCATCTGGCGGACGTTGATCGTATCCGGTGTCGCCACCACCAGCATTGCTGCATTGGCGATATGTGCCTGAATCAGCACAGCCGGATCGCCTGCATTACCTGACACGGCGGCGCGACCGTTTTTACGTAAATCTTCTACCACTTCACGGTTTTGTTCTGCCACAACGTAAGGAATACCGCGCTCATCCAGTGCTTTCGCAATCCGTCTGCCAACCCGACCATAGCCGACCAGCACGACTTGTCCTTCCAGATATTTGCGCTCAGTAGTCATAGGCAGTTCAGCGTAAGGATCGAGATTGACTTCCAGACGGCGCGCGAGCGCTGAACGATCTAGTATCCAGCGGCGGAACGGTGATATCGCGGTAAAGACGAAGGAATTCAGTGCGATAGAAATCAGTGCGCCCGCCAGAATCAGATTGACACCTTCGGCCGGTAACAAACCGATGGATTTTCCGAGCCCGGCCAGAATGAACGAGAATTCACCGATCTGAGCGAGGCTGGCGGCAATCGTCAGCGCCGTATTCAGCGGATATTTAAAGGCCAGAACCAGCGTGGCCGCCGGGATGGAGTTACCCAGCAGGATAATCGCAACCACGCCCAATACATGCAGCGGCCGGTCAACCAGCACCGACGGATCAAACAACATACCGACCGAGACGAAAAACAGCACTGAGAATGCGTCGCGTAAAGGCAGCGATTCTTCTGCGGCACGATGACTGAATTCGGATTCGCGCATGACTGAACCCGCAAAAAATGCACCGAGCGCGAATGACACTTTGAATAATTCGGCCGCACCATAGGCAATACCAATCGCTGTTGCGATCACGGATAATGTAAACAATTCACGCGAACCGGTGCGCGCAACCTGCCACAACATCCACGGCAGCAGGCGTCGTCCAACGACCAGCATCAGCACAATAAATGCAGTGACTTGCAGCAGTGTCTGACCTATTGTTGACCACAAAGAACTGCTGTTGGCCACTGCAGTATGACTGCCGAGTATGCCAGCCAATGCTGGCAGCAACACCAATACCATGACCGTTACCAGATCCTGTACCACCAGCCAGCCTACGGCAATTTTGCCATTCATGGTATCGAGCAGATTGCGTGCTTCTAATGACTTCAGCAACACTACCGTGCTGGCACAGGATAAGGACAAGCCGAATACCAGCGCCGCACCAAATGACCAGCCCCACCACGAGGCAAGCCCGATACCGAGTAAAGCGGCACATCCCATCTGCACGATGGCTCCCGGCACGGCGAGACGTTTGACCGCAAGCAGGTCGGCAGGCGAAAAATGCAGGCCCACGCCGAACATCAGTAACATGATGCCGATTTCAGAAAGCTGCGAAGCGATATTGACGTCGGCCACAAAGCCTGGCGACGCCGGTCCGATAATGATGCCCGCTACAAGATAACCAACTAAGGCGGGTACTTTAATCCGTTCAGCGATGAAGCCGAGAATGAGTGCGACACCAAAAGCGGCCGCGACAGTGGTGATCAGAGATACGCCGTGATCCATTCAATCCCTTTCTTCAGACAGCCCGGTGAGCATGACTGACAATGTTACTGAGGTGATACCAGTGCGGGCACTGGCGCAGAAGCTTTCCTGGTCTCTGCCGTGGATGGCAAGACGATACGCAGCATGTGCGTGGAAAGGTAGTGTATCGCAGAGCGTGTGGTTACCATTCGATCAAGCTCAATGGTGGTGCCTGCGTGTGAATTTTTTCTATAATACTTTGCTATAGCAAGCTCAGACAAGCAATCTGTGTTTGTACAGAAAGATGACGCGATTGCAGTGACTGCATTTACGGTCACCGCATATAAACTGCGTGAGTTGAAATGCGGTTGGAAGTGAGGCAAGATAGTGGCCTGAGCGTCTGCAGTTCGCCCATCTGCAAACGCTCAGGCCGGCCATTCATTTTTTCAGGGCTTGCTGACCTGTTCTCTATGATCCCGGTCTGGACGTTTCCAGGGATCGATGTGTGTCATCAGGTTGAGTACCCGGTGTCGCATCATCACGCGTTGCCGGGCTTCGACGGCGATGTCGTGTCCTGCTTCCACCGTGATTGTCGCATCGACTTCAATATGCGCATCAACCACGATCATGTCGCCCATCTTGCGGGTATGCACATCATGCACATCAATCACACCCGGGGTTTCCAGCAGTGTCTGACGTATTGCCTGTACTTCCTGATCATCGGCAGCGCGATCCATCAGGTCATGCAGCGCTTCCCAGCTGAACTCCCAGCCCATCTTCGCCACCATAAAGCCGACGATCAGCGCCGCAATCGGGTCAAGAATCGGGTAACCAGCCAGATTGCCGATAATACCCAAAGCGACCACCAGCGAAGAGGCTGCATCTGAGCGGGCGTGCCAGGCATTGGCAACGAGCATGCTGGATTTTACTTTTTGCGCAATTTTCAGCATGTAACGAAATAACAGCTCTTTGGAAATCAACGCGCTGCCAGCGACCCACAAAGCAATGCTGTGCACCTGAGGCACGCTTTCCGGTGATTCCAGCTTTCTGAATGCTGACCATAACATGCCGATACCAACGGCTAACAATAACATGCCAAGTATCAGCGAGGCTGCTGTTTCAAAACGCTGATGTCCATAAGGATGATCTTCATCCGCATCTTTTTTACTGTGATGGCTGGCAAACAGAACGACAAAGTCTGCTACCAGATCGGATAGCGAGTGTATGCCGTCGGCGATCAGTGCCTGTGATTTTCCGAATATACCGACGCTGATCTGCAGCGCGGTCAGCGCAAGATTGACGACAACGCTGGTCCAGGTGCTGCGTGCGGCAGCGGCGTTGCGTTCTGCCGCAGTTTTATAGTCATCTTCTGTGTCGTCATGCGTATCGTTGTGCATATCGTTGTGCATCATCATAAATTTGATTCGACATTTCCTGAGCTGATCAGCGTCGCGCGGATGAAACTCTCAATGAAATGATGTTCTGTGAAAAAATTATATTTAATAGAATAAACGATCTGTCTTCCGGGTAAAAAGTCAGCCGCGTGGATCTCTCGCTGTATCTGGCTTCCGATCAGAGATGATCCGGCAAAGGTAATGCAAAATTTTCCTCTCTGAACATCCGGGCACAAACAGCAACATATTCAGCATCTAGCTGTTTACCTGCAAGCAGTTCAATTTCATGCAGTGCTTTTTCTATACCTAAAGCCGGTCGATAAGGTCGATACGAGGCCATTGCTTCGACGATATCAGCGATCGCCAGTACGCGTGCTTCCGGCAGAATTTCATTTCCCTGCAATCCACGCGGATAGCCGGAACCATCTATTTTTTCGTGATGTTGATAAACAATTTCTGCAACAGGCCACGGGAACGGTATATCTTTCAGTATCGTGTAACCGGTGTACGGATGTTCACTCATCAATAGAAACTCAGCATCACTCAGGCGCTTCGGTTTGGTCAGAATTTCAATCGGAATCGCAATTTTTCCTATGTCATGCACGACTGCTGCCATTTGCAGTGCTTGCAAGCGATCGCTACTCCAACCCAGCCGCTGCGCAATGCCACAGGCAATTACAGACACTCTGTCCTGATGACCTGAAGTATAAGGGTCACGATTTTCCATTGTTTTTGCCATCGCACGGATTGCCGCGCCCAAGGCATTGGATAAGTTCAACTGTGCTGCTTCACGCTGCTGCCGTTCGCTGTCGATAACGGCATTCTGAGCAAATTTATTCAGCCCGTGCGCAATTTCTCCCGCCAGATGCTCGAATAATTCCAGCATAGTTTTGCCGAAGGTCTCAGGCTCTGACGAATAAACCGTTAAGGCGCCATGTTGATCGTGTTGATATTTGAATGGAACGGCAACGCTGGCACGAATATTTTCCTGTTTTGCTTTTTCACTCCATGGTGTAAAACCGGGATTGGTTTCAGCGTCTTTCATCATCTGGGTGAGGCCGCTGCGTATCGCCAGCCCGGTCGGGCCTTGTCCCCAGGGACTGTCTTCTGCCCAACTGACGGACAAATCCGTCAGATAGTTTTTGCTGCAACCGGATCCGGCGGCAATACGCACACGTTTGTCTGCGGTGTTTTCGGCGATACCAACCCAGGCTAGAACGTAGCGATGTTCGTGCGTTAAGGCGTCGCATACCAACTGCATTAACTCTTCAGCTGAACTTGCTTGGGACAGTGCCAGTGCGGCGCTGGCATACGCTGATAACTCCCATTTCTTCGCCGCCAGTTCATATTCAGTGTCTGTGATGGTTTGCAGATTTCTGAAACTGCCTATCAGCTGGTAACTACCCTGGTTTTCAAACATCGTTGCCAGTGAGACTTCCACCGGGATCAGTTGCGTTGTCTTTGTCTGTATATACAGCTCTTTGAGAACGGCCGGTGTCGATATGGTGAGCAGAGTCGTGCGCAGGGAGCTGCGCTCGTTTTCTGGAAACAACAACTGATATGACATGCCTATCAATTCTGCCCGACCATATCCGGTCAGTAATTCACTTGCCCGGTTCACATCAAGCAACTGACCAGAAGCCATATCTATTGCAAACAGGGGAAACATTGAGTGATTCCAGGCCATCGTATGTAAATCTTCATTACTTGCCGTTTTATTTATATCGGCTACAGGGATGTCCATATTTGAATAATCACTAAATTTATTATTGAATAACATGCGTGGTTTGGTGGCCGATATCCGCGGCCTGAGCTCAAACGCAGAGGGATATAACAAGTCACACAGGAAGTGTGCGCATTGTAATAGATATGGCTGTAATTATCTTGATTCGCCGGATGACAATTATTGTTAACTGCGATTCTGCGGCAGGTGGTGTTGAGCGGGAACAGTGACGGCAGTGGTTGCCGTCAATCAGAAAAAAATGAGCGGATACAAATAAAAAAAGCCCGCAGTCAAAAGAGTGCGGGCTGTTCTTATTAATGCTGAGTTCTTCGTATTGAATCTAAATGCCTCGGCAACAGATTCGGGTCTTCATAGACCAGATTTCGTGGCCTGTCACTCATCGTATCTTTACGGACAATTTCTTTGACCGGCTGCATCGTTGGCAATACGGCACCAGAATTTACACCCTGGAAAGTACGCGCTAATGGCAACACAAGATTATCCCAGTCGTTGTAATCCTTGAGCACCCTCAGGCTTGTCGTCGTATCCGGATTGTGGATGTTGAACGCAAATGTGCCGCTCGTCTGGCTATTGCTGTTGTCCCAATCCGCGTAAGCGCCAGCAACTGCGCCACGGCCGATATTCAGCGATTCGTTCAGGTTATTTTCATCCAGATCGATACTGCTGCCGTTCGAATAATCCATGATAAAGCTGTTGCCGCAAGGCGAATTATCGATGTTGCAGATGTTGAGACCAGTAGCCTTGGCGTAGGTTTTGTTGGTCAGATAAAAACGGTTGGCTGCCTGAGTACTACTTGGATTTGCGCTTAAGCCTGGGAAACTATACATGTAGTTCATGATGCTGTAATAGTTGGGCTTGTAATTATTGCTTTCATTACCGCCATGTGAAAGGCCCAGGTTATGACCAAACTCATGCATCAGCGTTGCAGCTTGGGCATTAATCAGATAGGTGACTTGTGTGCCGGCAGTAGTTTTGAAGCCGCAATTCCCTAATGTGATAATAAAATCATTGCCATTGACCTCACCGAGGCCGCTGGAACCACAACTGCCATCCACTTGCTGAGACTGTCCCATAATGACGTAATGGAAAATCAGCTTACGGCGTACATCGAGGTTAGTCCGTTTTACATCGTACAGATTGGTACAGCCGGACGTCGTGACCTTGTCATATTCCATTACCAGACACGGTGTGTAAGGGACGGATTTACCGCCACCAAGGTTGAACGCTCCCGGATTGATTGTCGGCGAGAATAAATTACCTGCATCAATATGTAATGCGATTTTTTTCTTGCCGGCACTGTAGACTTTATTGGCAAAAGTATCGACCAATTTTTGTGCAGCTTCCGGACGCAAAATGATGCCGGGATCATTGCTGTTCATACTGTCAATTTGCATGAACACATCACGTTGACCAGGGCGGGCACCCATAGCATAGAGATCCAGCCCGGCAAAAGTTTTACCATTGATTTTTGCGCTGTCAGGGATGCCGTCGCCATCAGAGTCAACCACGCCGACACCGACATCATTCGGGCCTGCTGGCGTAGCAAAGTTCACTGAAGACCAGTCCGAGCCTGTATTGGTATCCGTCATTCCTGATGCAGCAAGGCGGACGATCGAGTAGCCATATTGGTTTTTATCATAGGGAAGAGCTGGCGCATTTGCACCTGTCCAAGCACTAGTCGTTGTCGGGCTCGTGCCATTGCTACCAAAGCGAACGATATCAGCAGTTTGTCCGCCTTTGAGCAACTCAATAAAACCTGATGATGTCCAGAAAGGTTTTTGTGAACTACCTCCAACATACACAATCTGCTTGCTGTTGACAGGGTTGCTTATTGTACTGCTTGAAATAACCAAATACGATTTCGGAGGGATAGTGACCGAAGGTAACGTAAAAGTCATTGGCGATGAATAAATCAGTCCCTTATCGGTATCCAGATAAGTGCTACGCAACGTATAGTCGGCCAAATTGATGGCAGTCGTTGAATTTGGATTGTAGACTTCGAACCATGTGGAACCGTTATTGTAATAATCCGACGAGACTTCAGAAATCAGCAGATTTTTTGCTGTTTCCGCTGCAACAGGCTCTGTATTAAAGACAAAACGCTGCACATTGATTTTGTTGCCGTCTGTGAGTGTCATGACACCGGTGGTATTGCTGGTCATGTCAAAGCTGACCACGCCCGGATTAGTTGACGAGAGGGACGCTGGTTTATAGCCTCCAAACATGGATTGACCGTTAGAGTAGGATTCCAGGTTGCCACTGATCAGATTCGGCGCCAGTAATTTTGCGCTGCTGACATACCATGTCGGCAAACCATTGTCCTGATACATGAAGCTGCCGATGAAGGCTTGCGCTCCTTGGGCTTCGATAAAGAAACCGCGTCCACCTTCTTCCGGATTCCACCACCAGCCACTTTGGAACTGGTCAGTAGAAGGCTGGAACGCGGTTGGGGTTGAAATCGGAAAAGCCTGAAGCGCGATCACCGTTGTCGCATTGCTGCCTGAGCTCGTGACGCTTAACTGACCGGTTGTGCTGCTGTCGAAAGATGCAGTTGCCGTTGCGTAGGTCGTTGGTTGCGCTTGTTTATAGGTGCCCAGCAGAGATTGACCACCGGTATAGCGCAGGAAATCGCCACGGTAACTACCATCAGGCTGTTGATTCATGGTGCTGACATACCAGGTTGACTCACCCGTTGTTTCATACATGAAACCGGCAACGAACAACTGGCTGCCCTGACGTTCAATCGCAAAACCCCGGCCACCTTCCGCCGGATTCCAGAACCATCCAGTTCTCGGTTGAACATAGTTTGCAGCCATCGCTTGCACGGAATTTCCGGCCGCGTTGTTGCTGTTGGTTGAACTTGTGTCCGGCGTACTGCCGCCACAAGCAGCCAGCGTGGCGATCAGCACGCTGCAGACGAAAGACTTAAGTAAATGACTGAGCATAATTTGTCTGGTTTGATTTAAGAATAAGCTAAGTTCCGGCAGACGATGTGATTGCACACTCTGATCCACGTTTGAAGCTTAGTTTTTACAAAAGGGGTGTTACGGGTAGAAACAGAGGAAGTATTGTTCAACATCTGTCTTTATTCAATCCCGAATTCAGTTGATACAAGGTAAGAATCTTACAGAAGTATGAATCTTTGCATGACCTTGACTCAGATGAAGGAATCTTTACATATTCTACATTGTTAAGAGTAGAAAAGTTGCATATTGATAATGGCTACAGATTTTTCAGAAGCCTTGAACATTATTGTGTTTTTTTATACACAAATATGGCATTCCCAGCCTGATAGTCGAAACGAAAGAACAGACAAATTCAACGGCGATCTGGCACTCAACTCAGGCACTTCATGAACGATCTTGCGTCATGGCATAAAATCATGCCTTCAGCACAGGAAAGTTTATGAAACGTAATCTGCATCTCCTCCTCATTGACCCGCAAAATGATTTTTGTGATGTTCCCGCCGATTATCTGATGACCGACCCTGTCAGCCGACAAATCGTCACTCCCGCTTTACCTGTGGCGGGGGCACATGCCGATATGTTGCGAATTGCAGAACTCATAGAACGCGCTGGCGCTGGGCTGTCCGACATTAGTATCACGCTGGATTCCCATCACCGTTATGACATCGCCCATCCGCCTTTCTGGATGGATGCGAGTAAAAACGCGATCGCACCGTTCACCGTGATTTCGGCGCGGGATGTCAGGGATGGACTCTATCTGCCACGTCAGTCGCAATCACTCGCCCGCACACTCGCGTATCTGGAAAGCCTGGAAAAAAACGGGCGGTATCAACTGATGGTGTGGCCGGTGCACTGCGAAATCGGTAGCTGGGGACATAATGTTCATGCGGATGTGCGGGCGGCTTATGGTCGCTGGGAGGAAACTGGCAGCAGCGTCGCGATGAAACTGATCAAAGGCAGCAATCCCTGGACTGAACATTATTCTGCGGTGATGGCAGAAGTACCGGACCCGCAAGACCCTGCAACGCAGCTGAACCGCAGCTTTATCGACAGCTTGGCTGGAGCCGATCAGATCTACATTGCGGGCGAGGCTGGTAGCCATTGCGTCAAAGCGACAACAGAACACATCGTTGCACACTTTGATCCGACGCAGTTGTCAAAGCTGGTATTGCTGAGTGACTGCATCAGCCCGGTAGCAGGGTTTGAGGCGCAATATGCCAGTTTCCTTCACGATATGCAGCAACGCGGTATGCAGATTGCCGCTGCCGCCGATGTGTTGCCCGAATTAGTAGCGAATCAGGCGCGCTGAATTTCATGCGCCAGCCATCATGCTGGTGTCTATCAATTACCGTAAAGAATTTCAAATGAAGCCAGTTGTACAAAGCTTGCTGGAAACCGATTTATATAAATTTACGATGTGGCAGGCCTTGCTGCACAGCCATCCGAATACACAGACGGAATATGCGTTTGTGTGCAGAAACACGCCAGTCTATCCGTTGGCGGAATTGAAAGACGATGTTGAACGCGAACTCGATCATTTGTGTTCATTAAAGTTTACTGAAGATGAACTCGACTATTTGCGTTCCTTACGCTTCATCAAAAGTGACTTTACCGATTTTCTGGCCTTGTTTCATTTTCAGCGTAAGTTCATTAAAGTCAGTACGAATGGCGAGCAACTGGAGATCGTTGCTACAGGTCCACAGGTACATGTTTCGGCATTCGAGATTTTTGTGCTGCATATCGTCAATGAATTGTATTTCCGCCGTTTGCAGACCGATGCCACCTTACCGGAAGCACGGCGTCGACTGGCTGCAAAGCTTTCACAATTGCAGGCGTTTGCGCAGGAACCAAAAAAGTTCCATCCTTTTGAGTTTTCTGATTTTGGCGTGCGCCGCCGTTTTTCCGGAGCCTGGCATGACGAAGTCATCACTACGCTGGCGCGCGAAGTACCGGAATTTTTCAAAGGTACATCGAACGTCTATCTCGCTAAGAAACATCACCTCGTACCGATGGGAACGATGGCGCATGAATACTTGCAGTCCTATCAGTCTTTTGGCGTACGTTTGCGCGATTTTCAGAAAGCGGCACTGGAAGACTGGGTGCAGGAATATCGCGGTGATCTCGGCATTGCTTTAACCGATGTCGTTGGTATGGATGCTTTCCTCGCTGACTTTGATCTGTATTTTGCCAAGTTGTTTGATGGTTTGCGGCACGATTCCGGCGACCCTATCGTCTGGGGCGAAAAGGCGCTGGCGCATTATACGAAACTCAGAATAGATGGTAAAACCAAGCGTCTGGTGTTTTCCGACGCACTCGATTTTGATACTGCGTTCAGAATTTACCGTCACTTTGCGGATCGTACAATGCCGGCATTTGGCATCGGTACCAACCTGACTAATGACACTGGAATCCCACCGTTGAATATCGTCATGAAGCTCATGTCATGCAATGGTCAGCCCGTTGCTAAGTTATCGGATTCCGCCGGCAAAACGCTCTGCACCGATGAAACCTTTCTGGCGTACTTGCGTCAGGTATTTCATCATCCTGCCATCTGACTATGCCACTATGCCATGACGAATAATTTCGATGTTGCAGTCCTGATTGGACGTTTTCAGCCGTTTCATCAAGGGCATGCCAGTTTATTGGCTCTTGCGCTGTCAAATGCGGACAAGGTGATCGTTGTGTTAGGTTCGGCGTTTTGCGCCAGAAGTGTCGGGAATCCGTTTACCTGGCAAGAGCGGGCCGCGATGATCAGTGCAAGTTTGTCTGAGGCTGATCAGGCGCGTGTCAGTTTTATCCCGGTGCGCGATTATTACGATGATCTGCGTTGGGCCAATGCCGTACAGAACAAGGTTGCACAAGCCATTGCCAGGCGGGGGGATGCGGCTTTGCATATCGCGCTGACAGGCTATGTAAAAGATGCCTCCAGCTATTATCTGCAGCACTTCCCGCAATGGCAATGGATAGAGGCAGAGCGGGTTGTCACAACGGATGCAACACAGATACGGCAACAGCTGTTTGCAGCAAAGAATATGCAGGCAACATTGGATATGGTTGCAGCGTTTTTACCGTGGTCTGTACTGCGTTTTATCAGTGAGTGGGTATTAACGCCTGACTATGCCGGACTGGTGCAAGAGCATCTGCAACTGCAGAAATACAAAGACGCCTGGAAAGCAGCACCGTATCCGCCGGTATTTTGTACCGTGGATGCTGTGGTGAAAGTAGCCGGACATGTTTTGTTGGTGCAACGCGGAGGATACCCAGGCAAAGGTTTGTGGGCCTTACCGGGTGGTTTCCTTGATCAGCAGGAACTTTTACTGCAAGGCGCAATCCGAGAATTAATCGAAGAGACGAATCTTGCGGTGTCCAAACCGGAACTCGAAGAGGCGCTGGTTGATGTCCGGGTATTTGATCACCCGGCTCGCAGTCAGCGTGGACGCACGATTACGCATGCCCATTTTTTTGATCTGCCGTTGGCAACGCTGCCTGAGATTGTTGCTGCCGACGATGCAGCGCGGGCAGCCTGGTTTCCGGTAACTGAATTGTGTGCAATGGAAGAGCAGTTTTTTGATGATCATTTCCATATTCTTGATCAGTTTTTGCAACTGATCGCGGAAGGAAATTAATTGATGCGGGGCAGCTTGCCCCTTTTTTTAAGGTGAAATGTGATTAAGATTTTTTCTCAACAAAGCTTTATCCAAGCGGTTTGTGCGGCATTGGTCATCGGTGTTGCAGGCTGCGCGCAACCAGTCAAGCAAACGACGGTTTCTGCTGCGACTGAGCAGTCAGCACGACCACCAGTAATTCTGGTATCGATCGATGGTTTCAAACCTGACTACCTGCAACGCGGCGTGACGCCGAATCTGAATGCTCTGATTGCTGACGGTGTGCGTGCAGAAAAAATGCTGCCCTCATTTCCCTCGATCACGTTCCCTAACCACTACACGCTGGTGACCGGCTTACGGCCTGATCATCACGGCATCGTCGGAAATACGATGATAGATCCGGCGATTCCCGGTGTCCGTTTCAGTCTGGGTAACCGCGATGCCGTCATCGATCGTCGCTGGTGGGATCAGGCCGAGCCAGTCTGGGTGACCGCAGAAAAAAATGGTGTCCGTACTGCCACTATGTTCTGGCCAGGTTCAGAAGCGGATATTCATGGTGTACGTCCGACAGAGTGGCGCGTATTCGATGGTAAATTGCCGCCAGAAAAACGCGTTGATACGCTGCTGGGTTGGATCGATCAGCCTGTCGAGAAAAGAGTGGGTTTCCTGACTTTGTATTTTGATGATGTGGACCATGCGGGTCATGAATTCGGGCCGGACGATCGGCACACCACTGACGCTGTCGCCAGCGTTGACGTGGCAATCGGTCGTCTGATTGCCGGCCTGCGCTCGCGTCAGGTCAATGCCAATATTGTGGTGGTGTCGGATCACGGGATGGCAGCCACCAGCGCGGAACGGGTTGTTTATCTGAATAAAATCCTGCCGCCTGACAGTTTTAAGGTGGTGACTGCGGGAACCTACGCCGGTATCGAAGTGGCTCCCGGACAAGATGCTGTTGTGAAGCAACAGCTGTTGAAAAAACATGAGCACATGGAATGCTGGAAGAAAGCCGATATTCCCGCGCGCTACCACTTCGGGAGCAATGTCCGCGTGCCATCCGTCGTTTGTCTGGCCGATGTCGGCTGGCTGATTTTTGGTGAGGAAAATATCAAAAACCGTACTAACGGCGGCGCGCATGGTTACGACAATACGGCACCAGAAATGGCGGCGACCTTTATTGCCAATGGGCCAGCATTCAAAAAGAATACGGTGATCCCCGCGTTTGACAACGTTGACGTGTATCCATTGTTGATGAAACTGATAGGCGTTCCCGCCTTGCCTTCGGATGGCAGTGAAAAACCAACGGCTGCAGCGTTGAATTAATATTTTCGCCAACAGCTTTCCGGAGCACAGCCAGTCTGGCTGTGCTCCGTTTCCCGCTTTCCCCGTCTTTTTAGCTAACTTCTGCCTGAACTTTGATGCCTGCGACGCTGATGGCTTTCATCCTGCTCAGATACTTGAGCAAAATTCTGTAAGTATCACGATCAAAACGCGGTTTACCGCGTGTCAGCAAATCCTGAATATCCGCTTCACTCTTCGCCTTGCCCAGATAGCACCATGCCTCAATCACGTGATGGACATTGCCTTCTTTTAGTACAGCGGGGCCAGAGAACGGCCATGCCTTTAATTTCATCGCACCGAGCGCCTCTGCCAGCCGCAGATTATGCTGCAGTGGTGATTCCGCGCCGACGCATGCTCCCTTGCATTGCTTCAGTTGGCGCGCAAAACAAGGCTTACCCGCACCACCTTTTTCCAACCCCAGCGTGGCAGCACATAGTTGAAATTGCTTCACTGCCTGCAATAAAAACTCGCGTGCGCTAGCGCCGCTTTTAAACAGACCGTATAACTGCTCTTGTCTGCCGAGATCCAGATCGCGGGCATACACGAGTTGTGGTTGCAACAAGCCACTGCCCATATCCTTCAGACGCCACGAGCAGAATTCTGTGTTACGGCGTAATAGACGATTCAGCGTCGGCTGCATTTCTTTGATCAGTCTGGCTTCGGTAATCAGTGCATCAATTTCACCCTCGCACTCTATCCACTCGATATCGCGCACCTGTTGTGAGATGCTCATTTCTTTGGCAATCGCATGATCAGAAGAAAAATGCGATAACACCCGTTGGCGCAGCGTATTACTTTTGCCGACGTAAATCGGTAATCTGTTTTCTGCAAAAAACAGATAGACGCCATAGCCTTTTGGCAGTTGCTCCACAATATCCGCGTCCAGATGCGGCGGCAGACTGGGGCGCGTTGTTTGTTCTTGTACCGCTACCTGTAAGGTTTCTGCAGGCAACGTCGCCTGCAGATCGCACCAGAACTGGTAAATCGCATCGGCATCGGTCAAGGCGCGATGCCTATCGCCGACGCTGATCTGATGGCGCTCGATCAGACAGTCCAGATTGTGTTTGGCAAACTGTGGGAACAACTGACGCGACAGCTTCAGTGTACACAGCACCGTTGCTCTGAAAGTGAGACCAAGGCGCTTGAATTCATTTTTCAAAAATCCGTAATCAAAGCGCGCATTATGCGCAACGAAGATATGTCCTTGCAGGCGTTGCAAAACTTCCTCGGCAATATCAGCAAACACAGGTTGGTCAGCGACCATCGCATTACTGATGCCGGTCAGTTGCTCAACAAAGGGCGGGATAGCTGCTTCGGGGTTTAATAGTTGTGACCAGCGTTCTGTACGTTCGCCATCAAAAGTCACGATAGCTATTTCAGTGATGCGGTCGCGGGTTGCGATGGTACCTGTGGTTTCCAGGTCGACGAAGGCAAGAGGGCTTGCAAGTAGGCTCAAAATCTGACTCAGTTGGTGCGTATATAGCCGGTCATTGTATAGGGGATCAGCACTTTCTGATGTGTCCTCATCTTTGTTGCACGCGTCTCTCGCATCCTCGTCACTTCTCACGCAGCTAAGTGTTGGCTTAATTGAACCTTATGCAACAGATCGTCTGATTTTGATGTTCCGCAGCGCCGGTTTATCGGACAATGTGTGGAATATCTTTTCATAAAAACATCATGCCAACTATTTCTCAGCCAGCTTATTTGCCGACGGCGCCGGATGCGCTGGTCGATGCGTGTGGTCAGGTTCGTACCGGGAAATTTGCCGGTGCAATCTCTGTGATTGACTGGTCTGCGCTTGCGGCTCCTTTCCGGCGCGGTGTCGTATGGCAGCGCTTTCATCACAAGCACTGGCAGTATGCTGCACTGGTGACGGATCAGATATTTTGCGGCATCGCGATTGTGGATGTAGGCTGGACCAACTCCGCATTTGCCTACGTGTTTGACCGTCAGCAAAAAAAGCTGCTGGCAGAATTTTCGCAAGATGGCATACCCGGGCTGACTGCGTATCTGAATGCCCACCCTGCCACTGGCGCTGAAAGCTGGTTTCGCTTTCCCGGACAGCGGCTACATTTTCATCATCAGCCTGCTAACAATACTTACCGTATTCAGGTGTCGTTTCGCGATTGCCAGATCGATGCTGAATTACACTTGGCCGGTGCAGCGCCGGAATTGCTGGCCGTCGGCAACGTAATTTGTGGCAGCGTGCACGCAACGATGAAATCTGGCGGGATGCGCTTGAGCGGGGAAGTGAAAGTCGGACAACGATGTTTCAGCCTTAGCGATGGTTGCGGCAGTGTCGATCACAGCAATGGCTTTCTGGCGCGGGAAACGCGCTGGCTGTGGGCGTCGGCACATAGTCTGGATATGGGATTTAATCTGCAATCCGGTTATTTCGGCGATCAGGAAAATGCCTTGTGGCTGGATGGGCAACTGATTTCTCTGAGCAGCGCGCACTTTGAATACGACCCGGCGAACGTGCTGGCACCGTGGCATATCCACACCAGTGATGGCTTACTGGATTTGTATTTTCAACCGGAAGGCGTGCGCAGTGAAAACAAGAATTTGTTGATCGCTGCGAGTCGCTATCAACAACCTGTGGGCAGCTTTAGTGGCTGGGTAAAGGCGCATGCAGATGCCAGCCCACGGCCTGTCGGCCAACTGGCAGGGGTGACGGAAGAGCATTTCGCACGTTGGTAAGTTTTCTTGATTACAGTCAAATCAGGGCGGGTGCGTGCCCTGATTTGTGCCATTCACGCTGGTTAATGCTGAGGTAAACGGGTTTTCTGCCAAAAGTTTGATCTGTCCGGTATGACGCTGACATTCTTCATGCTACAAGACAGTTTTACTTACTTATCTTCATTTTTGCCATGTTAACCCTCACGCTCAGTGAATTTACTCTCGACGATTTTTTAGCTAATTACTGGCAGCAAAAACCGGTACTGATACGTCAGGGCTTTCCAGCATTCAGCGATCTGATTTCACCGAATGAGCTGGCGGGGTTGGCATGTGAATCGCAGATAGATTCTCGTCTGATTTATAGACAATCCGGAAAATGGCAGGCTGAAAATGGCCCGTTTGAAAGTTACGAACATCTTGGTGAGCGCGACTGGACGCTGGTGGTACAGGCCGTTGATCACTGGTCGCCTGAAGTCGCCAGTTTGGTACGGGCATTTTCTTTCATTCCGAAATGGCGGCTCGACGATGTGATGATCAGCTTTGCCGCGCCGGGCGGCGGTGTCGGGCCGCACATCGATTTGTATGACGTGTTTATCTGTCAGGGCTCAGGTAGCCGTCGCTGGCGCGTTGGTGAGCGGGGTAACCATCGTCAATTCGCTGCTCACGCCGCCTTATTGCATACCGATCCTTTCGAGCCCATTATCGATGCGGTGCTGACTGCGGGTGACATTCTCTATATCCCACCCGGCTTTCCGCATGATGGCGTATCACTTGAGAGTTCCATGAGTTTCTCAGTGGGCTTTCGCAGCAAATCAGCCAGCGATATGCTGAGTGGATTGGCGGACTACCTGATAGATAATGAACTCGGTGGCACCTTGATCAGTGATCCGCAACGCCGTATGCATCAGCATCAGGGGCATATTAACGCTGGTGATTTTACGCTGATCAAACAGCAAATGCAGACGATACTGAATGATGACGAAATCATGATGAATTTTGTCGGCTGCCATTTATCGAAAACCAAATGCGAACTCGATTTACAGGCGCTGGATTTTCCTATCAATGAAACCGAGTTACGCAAGAATTTGCAGCAAACCGATCTGATTCGCACCGGTGGCTTACGTTGTTTCTATCTTGACGATAGCATCAGTCAGGGGATTTGCTATGTCAACGGCGAGCGGTATGAATTTGGTGCAGACTGCAGTGCGACCGTGCTGGCGCTGTGCGATGAAGACAATCTCAGTCTGGCGGCATTGGAACAAGGTTTGCAGCACGCTGCTTTCGTCAAAGCGCTGACGCAATGGGTGAATGACGGTTATTGGTATTTCTGAATGGCGCGTTGATCCACAAATCAGGAAATAGCTTGATTTTCAAAATTAAATCTCAGTATTGATGCGGATATTAGCCATATTCAGGCCTGTAAGCGGCATCAATACTGAGACAATCAGCGTAGTCTGCCGATGTAGGTCTGATCGACGATGGAGTTCTGGTCGAGTGTCGGTAATTCTGTCGCGCCAGCAGATGCGACTGTGGCGGCGACCAGATTTGCCGATACGGCAGGTATTGCTGCTAATGGTGTTTTGGGGCGTATTTTTAAGCCTTCCAGTTTTTTGATCAGCGGTGCCGGTTCGGTAGCGACAAACAGACCATGTTCGCCAAAATAAATTTCTTCCAGCTTGAGGCAGATGTCATGCAGGTCGGTGTTTGGTAATTCCAAAGCCAGATCGAGAATATAGCGGCAATAAACAGGGTCGATGCGCATGTATTCGATATCGATCACCCTCTCATTCTGGCGCCGCAAAATGACATGCATACGCGCCATCAGAGAGAATGCGAGGTTGTCAGACATAACTGCGTTCATAATACATGCTCCCCATGTAGTTCCAGATCGAGACCTTCTCGTTCCTGTTCCGGTGTCACACGCAAGCCAGTGAGCAGACGCACAATACCAAGAATCACCGCTGTCATTGCACCCGAATAAATGATCGTGACTGCTACGCCAAATGCCTGATTGCTCAGACTGCCTTCGACGCCGCCAATACTTTTTAGTGCAAATACGCCTGTGAGCAGCGCACCAACAATGCCGCCTATCGCATGCACGCCGAACACATCCAGAGAGTCATCGTAGCGACCCATTGCTTTGAGCGACGTTGCACCCCAATAGCAAGCGACACCGGCCACCGCGCCGATCACGAATGCCCCGGTCACATCGACAAAACCTGAGGCAGGAGTAATCGCGACCAGGCCAGCAACAGCACCGGAAACGATGCCGAGGACAGATGGCTTGCCACGGCGCAGCCACTCTGCGCACATCCAGGCCATGGCAGACACTGCGGCTGCCAATTGCGTTACCAGCATCGCATAACCTGCACGTCCATCTGCCGCGCCAGCAGAGCCGGCATTGAAGCCGAACCAGCCTACCCATAACAACGCTGCGCCGATGACTGTCAATACCAGATTATGAGGTGGCATCGGTTCTTTACCGAAACCACTGCGTGGGCCGATGATCAGCGCAGCGACCAGTCCTGATATACCGGCATTGATATGGACAACCGTACCACCGGCAAAATCGAGCACGCCACGCGCTGCCAGCCAGCCTGTCGGTTCCCACACCCAGTGGGCAACAGGAACATAGACGATCAGTGACCAGAGCGTGATGAATAGCAGAAAAGCAGAAAATTTCATTCTTTCGGCAAAGGCACCGGTAATCAGAGCTGGCGTGATGATCGCAAAGGTCATCTGAAACATCATGAACACACTTTCCGGTATCGTCGTGGCGACATGATGCACTGTCAGCTGGCCGGCATCTTTCAGAAATACCATGCCGTGCAACAGCAGCCGATCAAGGCTACCCAGATACGGCGTGGCTGGTGTGAATACCAGGCTGTAACCGAGAACGACCCAGATAATCGTGACGATACAGGTGGTGGCGACACTATGCGCTACGGTTGCCAGCGCATTTTTTTTGCGGACCATGCCGGCATAAAACAAAGCCAGACCTGGAATTGTCATCAGCAGTACCAGCGCCGTTGACGTCAGCATCCAGGCGGTATCCCCTGCGCTGATGGTCGTTGCATTGACGAGCGTCGGCGTTGTTATCGGTGCTGGCGGTAAGGATACTGTTACTGCCGTCGTTGGTTTTACCAATGGTACTGAGGGGACGGTGATTTCAGTGCTGCTGCCAGATGCAGGGGCCGGATCGTCGGTCTGTCCGGAAGCTGGTGCTGAGCCCAGACAAAACAGCAAGCCGAACAGTATGAAAGGTGTTGACAGAGAACGTATTTTCATCAGAGATCCTTAGTCTAAAATCATCGTGAATTGCCATTACCGTGTGTGCAGTGCAGCATAATTCATGCCATATAGCTATTGTTGCGGCTGCGCAGGAGGATAGACTTAGATCGGTGTGAGGAGGGGCGGTGATTGGGCTTAGCTAGTCGATACGGATTTTTGTTGGCGTGTTTTTGCACCAAATCAAGACAGGTTGGGAATAAAACGGCGCATCTTCATATTGGCTGAACAGTACTTATAAAAAACGCCAGTGTCTTCTGACGGCGATGTCAGGAGGCACTGGCGTTTAGCGTTGAATCAGGCTTACTTATTCAGGCAGTGCGTCAGGTAAGGCGATCTTGTTATCGGTACTGAACTGGTAATCACGGAACACATGTTCGGCACTGAGGATCTGATAAGTACCATCCGGCAATTTGCGCGTGGTGTCTTTGAGGCGATACGTGGTCTGACCGCAAGTCCAGCAATTGAAGTTACGCATGTGGGTGCACAGGCAGGTCTTGTCCATGACTGAGATTTTTTTTGCATCCGGGTGCAGCGCAACTTCACGGTTGTATGACGTGATGTAAGCGCAATTGCCATTCGCATCCAGCAGATAACCATAGGACTCACAACCTGGACGAATGCCATCGCCAATCGCTGGCGTATTTTTCAGCATGCGCATAGGGTAGCCGGTCGGCGAAATATGATTGACTTCAATATCGTCTTCGCTGGCTTTGAAGTATTCCTGTTTGACACTATCCGGCAAACCGCATTCTTTCGTCACCGTGAAACGGGTTGCCACCTGTACGCCGGAGGCACCGTTTTCGAGGAAGGAAACCGCATCGCTGCCAGTGAAAATACCACCCGCCGCAATGATAGGAATATCCAGTTGTTCTGCTTTCAGATACTCAGACACCTCGGTCACAATCGTCTGTAAATCGAATGTGGCCCAGTCATCACCGAAACCCAGATGACCCCCCGCCAACGGACCTTCGACGATCACGTAGTCAGGCAGACGGTTTAATTTTGCATTTTTACGCAGGAATAATTGCAACGCGCGGACTGATGAGACGATGATGCCTAGCTTGGCTTCACGGAAACGCGGGTGCTCCGCCATCAGACCGAAGGAGCTCAGATGCAGACCGGCGCTCAGCGTGATGCCGTCAATACCCGCATCCAGTGCTGCTTCCAGACGCACTTTCAGCGTTTCACGCGGGCCGTTCATGGTCAGCTTTTCCATGCAGTTCACAAAGATCATACCCGAGCCTTGTTTGGCTTCCATGGTACGACCAATGTGCAGGCGCGTCGCCGCAGCCAGGTCTTCAAGATTGAATTTGATATCCGTCTTGTCGGTATTGTTGATGTTGTATTTGTAGAATTTGGTTTTTTCCTTGATGTAGCTGGTACCAAAGCGGCGATCCGACACATCATGCACCAGTGCGTCAGAAATATGGCCGATACCACCCAGACGGGCAGCGACCAACGCCAGCTCCGCAGTGGAAATATCGACACCCATCCCGCCTATCATGATGGGAACCAGTTCATCTTTGCCTAGTTTCAGGCGGAAATCATCTACTCGTTTCATTGCAATCCTTGACACATTGAGCTGTAAGTCGCACCCGATGGCGAAATCTCGTTACTGAGTGAGGCGGTTATTCAACATAAGTTTGTCAAATATTTTCACAAAGCTATTTTATAAAATAACAGCGCCCCAGATTGTAAGCCAGGCTAGCTATGCGCTGTGAATAATTTCGTCTCGCAAATATTCACATTTATGCCTAAAAAAACAGCAAATCTAAGTGCAAAAAAATTGTCATTAGCATCATTTTTATGATTTTGCAGACAGCTAGACGACAAAGGGAGGGAAATAATCCTAATTAAGCTATTTTTCTTTTACACAGATATTGGTAAAAACATCATTTTTCTCTTTTCTGCTCCCAGAAAATAATTGCAGTCAGCGCTATTTTTTTGCAGCTTGTTGATATCCCTCAAATTCGTACTGGCGTGAAGTGGTTTTATTGACGCCTCAATGTGCCTGACGACTGTTTCAGGGACATGACATAGGCGGCTCACACGTGCGATTGTCGCATTAGCCGGCACTTTTTGCCGAACACCGGCAACGCTGGCAAATATAATGTTGCCGTAAGCCAGTGCCGGAATTGAATGACGTCTTCTTTTAAATTGCTCATCATTCGTACGATGCGCTTGATATCTGCTTTACATAAGGCTCTCTCAGAAAAAAACAATGTCTTCCTGAGCTTTATTTCTGATCGCCTTCGTTAATCTCTGTTGCCGTGCTGATGGTAATGAGTACCGCGTTGCAGACTCTCGCCTGGCGTTCACCAGCGCAATTTTTTCCAGGCTGTTTGTTGAGGTGGTGTCAAAAAAGTCCATGCAAGAAAACGGCTTTGTTTATTGCCCTGGCTCATGGCAATTTCTTTGATTTCCAGCGCTTTGACGCGTTTCAGTGCTGCTTTGAGTGCTGGCAAATTATCTGATTTTGATACCAGCGTGCTGAACCAGAAGCATCGTCCCGGTATGCTGGCGCTTTCAGTGATCATGCGTTCGATAAAAGCAAGCTCACCGCCAGGGCACCACAGTTCAGCATCGCGGCCGCCGAAATTCAGTATGGGTGTAGTTGCATCGGCCTGCTTTTCCTTGCCGAGATTATTCCATTTACGTTGTGAGCCTGCTTGCGCTTCCGCTATCGAAGTGTGAAAGGGCGGATTACACATGCTGAGATCAAACCAATCATCATCAAAGATGATGTTGTTAAAAATAGCGTTTGCCGATGGCTGCAGACGCAAATTGATTTTGGCGGCGAGCGCAGGGTTCGCGTCGAGTATGCGTTGTACATTCGCCAGCGATGCCGCGTTGATATCGGTCGCGGTGAATTGCCAGCCGTATTCGCTGACACCGATCAGAGGATAAATACCATTCGCTCCCGTACCGATATCGAGCACACTCAGTAAATTTTTTTTCGGGAGCACGCCTTTGTTCGTCGATGTCAGTAAATCTGCCAGATAGTGCAGGTAATCAGCACGTCCCGGCACCGGCGGACAAAGCTGCTGTTCCGGAATATCCCAGTCAAGTATCCCGTATTCACTTTTCAGTAAAGCACGGTTCAGCGCTTTCACCGCTACCGGGTCAGCAAAATCGATACTGGATTCACCGTACTCATTGCGCATCAAAAACACCGCCAATGCACTGTCCGCCGCTACAAGCCGGGCGAAATCATAGCGCCCCTGATGGCGATTGCGCGGATGGAGTTTGCTGGACTTTTGTATAGCGGAGCTGGGATGCGGGCGTGACATGCGTTGATGAACCGGTCTGGTAGAGAAGGCATTGTTGCATAAACTGCGGCGAAATTACGACAGTGGTATTTTTTTGAAAAAATTACCACGGTCATTTGTAAATCTTGAATCTATACTTCGCATGTTTTTTCAATAACGAGATAAAGACATCATGAAAAATATTCCTGCTATTGCGTCCATCATCATTGTGATTTTGCTGTTACTGGTTTTGAATCCCTTTGCCACGATACAAGCGGGACATCGCGGCGTGTTAACGACGTTTGGTAAGCCGTCTGATGAAGTGTATAGCGAAGGTATCCACTTTGTCTGGCCGATTGCACAGCACTTGCATAAAGTGTCGGTCGCGATACAAAAAGGTGAGGGCGATGGTGACGCCGCATCGAAAGATCTGCAAACCGTTCATACAAAAATTGCGATCAATTACCACGTCAGGCCAGATGCTGTTGTCTCTGTGTTCCGTGATCTCGGCAATGAGCCAGGCGAGCGCATCATTATTCCTAGTGTGCAGGAAGCGGTGAAAGCCGTAACTGCGCGATTCACCGCTGAAGAACTGATTTCCCGGCGCTCGCAAGTCCGCGATGAAATTATCGTGGCACTCAAAGAACGGATGGCCAGACACGGTTTAGTTGTGGATGAATTCTCTATCGTCAACTTCAATTTCAGCCGCACGTTCAATGAAGCGATTGAAGCGAAAACGACCGCAGATCAGTTAAAAATGAAAGCGGAACGTGATTTGCAACGTATCGAAGTCGAAGCGAAACAAAAAGTGTCGCGTGCGCGTGCTGAAGCGGAAGCACTGGCCTTACAACGTCAGCAGGTGACACCGGAGTTGCTGCGTCTGCGTGAAACAGAAAATCAGGCGAAAGCGATAGAGAAATGGGATGGTCGTCTGCCTACCACGACCGGTGGAGCGATTCCGTTTTTGAATATCAACAGTAACGGCAACAATAAGTAAGCAAACAAAGCCGTTGTCTGGCAAACGTGTCAGACAACGGCGTTCATGCATCAGTACTGTGTGAATACAGGTGCCGCAGAACCGGCACCTGATTTTTTGGTAAATATTATTGCGAGTTATTAGGAAATACTGACCGCACTGGTGCCGCTGTTGACGGTGGCAGTGGTAATGCGGGCGATCACATCTGTTGGCGCTGTCATCGTACCGTTATTGACCAGCTTATTCACTTGCTTAAACTGGGCGACCAGTTTACCCGGCGTTAATGTCACCACCGTGTATCCTTGTGCATCCGAATTGATGTACTTCATCCACTGATTATTTCCGAGCGCTGCCAGTTGCTGTGCCAGACCCAACAGGCTGGTATTGAAGTCGCTATTCGTTTTCAATCCCGCCAGAATGGCCTGTACTGTGCCCGTCAGCGTTGCGCCTTCAGGTACGCCTTTGGCTGTCAGCGCGCCTGTCAGTTGTACGCGGATTTGTTCCAGCAGACCATCGACCGTCGGTGCTGCTTTGCCCATGGTGTAATCGAGCATATTGACGTTGATGGTGATCGTGCCGATATTCGGTACAGGAATACTCAGCGGGTAAAAGATGATCGTTGCCAGACCGGTAGAACCTGCACCATCTTTCATATAAGTGAAGAAAGAGTCGGAACTGATACCGGCGCTGACCAGATCCACCATTGCTGGTGTACCGCCGCCAGCCGCATCGAAATCATCGTTGACGGTACCGGCAAAGAAGCCGTGTATATCACCGGTCACCGAGACCACGTTACTGATTTTATTCGTCAGCAAATGTTGCATCAGCGCTTTGCGTTCGCTGTTATAACCGTCCCATTGATCACAGTTCAGCAAGAATTTAGTGAAGAATGATGACAGTGCCGCTTGCTGACCTGAGGCGATCACGAAACTGGAATTTTGCTTGTTGGTCTGCACGTCCGGTTTGATGTAACCAAAGGCGATGGTTTGCGCAGCGGCACCGATCTGTGTCGCTGTTCCCGCTGCTGCAGCAGCTTTCGCGGCGTTGAACGTTGCTACGGCGATACCTGCCTGCGCAGCAGTCAGGCCTGCTGTTGTGGCGGCGCTGGCAAGATTGCCACCAGTCGCAGCAGCCGTAGCGATGGCTGCTGCGCCAGCACTGGCAATAGCTTGCGAGGCACCGGCAGTCATTGCTGCCACCAGCGTTGCTGCGACCAGCACATTGCCGCCGAGTGCAGGATTACTCAGCGCAGTGGTGATATTGCTTGCCAGTGTGGAGATGGAATTGAGCGCAAGTAATGTCGCAATCGCATCCGTACCATTGAGACCCATGCGCATCAGGCAGACTTCGTTACCCCAGATTTTCCAGGTATTGGTTGACGTCTGCATTTTGTTTTTCCACCAGTCGCGCTGGGTTTTACCCAGCATACTCACATCCGACAATGGGTCGCCTGTCATGGCAGTGGCGGCGGTGATTTTTTGCGCTTCTATCAGATTGAAAACATCTTGCGGCACCACGTAACGCGTTCCCATGCTGCTGTTCAGCGCCTTACCTGTCGCTGGGTTGAACAGGCTTTCCGGCACGACGTGATCTGAACGATACAAGCGTTCATCGGTCATGACCAGTTGCATCAGCTTGCCGAACTGGAAGTCACGATAAATCTGGATATTCTGGAAGCCGGTATTTGCTGCATCCAGGCTGACATCGGCTGGCATAAATTCAAACCATGCCTGATTCGCAGTGCGGCGGCGGCTGGTCTGGTGAATATTATTGCCGCTTGAATCGAGGCTGTTGTTTTCATAGGTGACAGCGTCTTTCCAGGCGTCATCAGAAAATTCATGATCATCCCAGATCGCGATATACGCGAAACGTTCGTGTATTGCTTGCTGACGCGGGTCGCTGCGATACATTTTGTAGAGGTAACGGTAATCGGCAAGCGTGGTCGCATATTTAGCTTTACCGGTAGTGCCGTCGGCATTCAGCAATGCAGTACCATCAGGCAATTGCAATGCAGTGTGGCGCGCTTCTGCATTACCTGTCTGGAATGCCGCACCGACTGTTTCGTAAATATAGTCGCCGAGGTGAATGATGAAATCGAGATTTTCATTTTTAGCGATGTAGTCCATCGCACCCCAGTGATTGACACTCCAGTCCTGGCAAGTCAGATAGGCGAACTGTAATTGTGCGACATCTGCGTTGCTTGCTGGCGCTGTTTTGAAGCGGCCAACATTGGAACGTACATCACCGGCGATGAACTGATAGAAATAAGTCTGACCTGCCTGCAAGCCAGTCACTTTATTACGAACTGTGTTATCGAAGCTGGCGAGTACAGACAAACGCGTATCGACGACTGTCGTACCAGTCAGTGCGGCATTGCTGCCGAGCAGAGCCGTGTTATCTGTTGCGGTTACGATCAGGCGTATTGCGACATCGTTGCCAGTTGGCGCTACCGCTGCGACTCCCAGCGATGCCGGAGTTACACGTGTCCACAGGATAACGCTGTCAGGACGAGGGTCACCGGAAGCGACACTTTGCGGGAATTTCCAGCTTGTGCCCGTGGCCAGCGGTAATTCAGATTGGTCGCTGGCGACGCTGCTGCTACCGCCGCAGGCACTCAGACTGCCGGTGGCTACTGATACTGATAAAAAGCCGCTATATTTCAAAAACTGTCGTCTATCCAATTTCATCTCCCTGGAGTTGGCGGTTGAGCAGACTGCTGTTGACGTATCGCATGGGCATACAGGAGCCGGATGTCATGCGTTGATGCGACAGACGATTCTGCATCAGACCATATTGCTGGCGTACGCAAAAAGCGGTACGCAACAACAAGCTAAAAACCAGAAAGACTAGGGGGTGGATATGTCATCGTGATGACATTGATACTAGGGTGTTTACTCTATTCGTCAACTGAAATATCTGCGCTTACTATGCCCCGGGAAAAGAAAAAAGAGATGGTCGGCGGTATTTGTTGCGTTTGTAAAACCGCTGCCATCTCTTAGAATTTTGCGCTGAAGCAGATTGCTAGACAGGCAGTTCCGTTACTGTGAACTCAGTTACTGTAAAAACAGCGGCCGCAGACATGGTGATAACGTTCGTTGCCGCCGATATCAATTTGTTCGCCGCTGCGGGTGCGCTTGCCTTGCTCATCCACGCGGATATTCATCGTCGCTTTCTTACCGCAGCTGCAGATGTTTTTGAGTTCTTCTATCGTGTCTGACAGTGCCAGTAAATACGTGGAGCCGGTAAATGGTTCACCCAGAAAATCGCTGCGCAAGCCGTAACAAATGACGGGCACACCGCGCACATGCGCGAGCTGATGCAATTGCTTTACCTGATCGGCAGATAAAAACTGTGCCTCATCGACCAAGACGCAACTGACTTGGGGCGCTTCTTTAAAAAAATCGAAACTGGCATCAAACACGGCGGCTTCACGTTGCGGTCCAAGACGCGAAGTAACTTTGCCCTGGCCGTAGCGATGGTCGATCGCGGCCGTGTACAGACAGACTTGCTGACCCTGTTCTTCGTAATTGTGTGCGACTTGCAGAAGGGCGGTCGATTTTCCTGCATTCATGGCGGAATATCTGAAATAAAGCTTTGCCACGGTGTTCCTTAAAAATGAGGTCGAGGTAAATAGTGACGGTCTGGGGTGATTTCAAGAGCGTCGAAACCGCTATTGTAGAGAATCATCACGCCCCGGGTCACGAAAAAAATGTATACAAATTTTTCTCTTGAAAAGCTTTTGACGCACCCTATCTTTGACTCAGCAGATGCTCACCTGAGGTCTGCGGAAATTATTTATATCGCTTCAATTTAAAAGGATCTCACCATGCGTAATTTTGACTTTGCTCCGTTGTATCGTTCGGCAATTGGCTTTGACCGTCTTGCACAATTGTTTGATGACGCGCAGCGTAATGATGCAACACCAAGCTACCCGCCATACAACATCGAACTGATTGCGGAAGATAAATATGCGATCACGATGGCCGTTGCCGGATTTGATCGCAGCGAACTCGATATCGAAAGCGAACGCGATACATTGAAAATCGTCGGTCGCAAGCAAAAAGATGAAACCCAGAAAAACTATCTGCACCGCGGCATCGCCTCACGCGATTTTGAACACCGCTTCCGCCTTGCCGATCATGTGAAAGTGGTCAGCGCGCGTCTGGACAATGGTTTGCTGAGCATAGAGCTGGTGCGTGAAGTGCCGGAAGCCTATAAACCACGCCGCATCCTGATTGATGGCGACAACCTGCAACTGGTGCAGTCACAAGCAGCATAAGCAGCGTAAACACTACGTTTGTTCTGATACGCAAACAAAAAAAGCATGGAATTTTTCCATGCTTTTTTATGTCGCTTGATTAGTTTTATTTGCGGATGATATTGCTCAGATTCACTTCGCGGATATCTTTTGTGCCAGTCAGTGCCATGCTGACATCCAGTTCTTTTTGTAAAATTTCCAGCATCGTGGTGACGCCTTTTTCACCCATCGCCCCCAGGCCATACAGAAATGCGCGGCCTATCATGCTGCCTTTCGCGCCGAGTGCAGTCGCTTTCAGAATATCCTGACCAGTGCGGACGCCACCATCGAACCAGACTTCGGTCTGATGACCGACGGCGTCTACAATTGCCGGTAAAGCTTCAATCGACGACATTGCGCCATCGAGCTGGCGACCGCCGTGGTTGCTGACGACAATCGCATCGGCACCGGCAGCGACGGCCAGTTTGGCATCTTCCACATCCAGTATGCCTTTCAGGATCAGTTTGCCGCCCCATTCTTTTTTGATCCAGGCCACATCGTCCCAGTTCAGCGTAGGATCGAACTGGCTGGCAGTCCATTGGCTCAGGGTCAGTATACCGTCGCCGCCTTTGACGTGGCCGACCAGATTACCGAAGGTTTTACGCCCGGCCAGCGCGCGCAGTGCCCATGATGGTTTGGTTGCCAGATCGAGAATATTCGCGAGCGTCAGTTTCGGCGGTACCGACATGCCATTTTTTAAATCCTTGTGACGCTGCCCGAGAATTTGCAGATCCAGCGTCAATACCAGTGCTGAGCATTTGCAGGCTTTGGCGCGCTGTATCATTTCTTTCACGAAGCCACGGTCGCGCATCACATACAGCTGAAACCAGAATGGCTTGGTGGTCACGCTGGCAACATCTTCAATCGAGCAGATACTCATGGTGGACAGCGTGAACGGAATGCCGAATTTTTCTGCCGCAATCGCGCCCAACATTTCGCCGTTCGCCCACTGCATACCGGTCAGGCCGGTCGGTGCAATGGCGACCGGCATCGTCACATCCTGACCTATCATCGTGGTGCGGGTATTGCGCTGATCCACATTAATAGCGACGCGTTGGCGCAACTTGATTGCGGCCAGATCGCTGCTATTCGCTTTATACGTGCTTTCCGTGTACGAACCGCTGTCCGCGTAGTCATAGAATGCTTTCGGTACACGCTTTTTGGCGAGTAAACGTAAATCTTCTACACAAGTAATGACGGGCATGCTGATTCTCCGGTGGACTAATGAATAGGCAAAAGTGTAGGGGATAACGGTGAATTGATGGGGGAAAACGTTTCAGTTTTGCGGTGAAGTATTTTCAACTGAGCGTTTCTGTTTCGACAAAACGTTCGCAAATAAACTGCCGTAGCCATTGATTACCGGCATCCTGGTGATAGCGACGGTGCCAGAACAGATTCGTTTGCAGCGCTGGCAAACGTAGCGGCGGCTTGACATACGTCAAACCAAAAGGCGCTGCCGCCCGTTCTGCCAGCTTGCGCGGCACGGTGACCAGTAAATCATTACTGCTGACGATATACGGAACAGCAACAAAATGCGGCACTTTAAAGTGGGCGTGGGGATGGATGCCCGCTTTTTCCAGACGTTGATTGATACTGATATACGGTTCCTCTTGCGAAGCGACTATCAGATGGCGTGCGGCGACAAATTCCTTCAGTTCCAGCGGCTTGCCCGCCAATGGGTGCGTCTGGCGCAACATGCACACATAGTTCTGGCGGAATAAACGACGTTGATACCAGGCATCGGATAAATCATCAAACGCACCGATCGCCAGATCAACACGGCCAGATTCCATCTCGGTTTTCAGATCGATGCTGCCAGCGCGTACCGTCGATATTTGTATCTGCGGTGCTTGCTGCAGCAATTCCTCCACCAGCAAAGGCATGAAATAGACTTCTCCCACATCCGTCATCGCCACGGTGAAGTGGCGCTTCGAGCTAGCTGCGTCAAAGCTGTCTTCGCTGTTCAAGGCCTGCGTGATATGGCTTAGTGCGAGTGTGACGGAATCCGCCAGTTGTTCGGCGCGTGGCGTAGGTTGCATACCGTTGGCGGTGCGCACAAACAGTTCATCATCAAAACTGCGTCGCAGCCTTGCCAGCGCATTACTGACCGCCGGTTGCGACAGGCCAAGCTGGCGCGCCACCAGTGAAATTTGTCTGCTTTCAAAAATATGCTGAAACACCACCAGCAGATTCAGGTCGATATCTTTGGCTTCTATCATACGCGTCTCTGATTATTGATTTTATGAATGGTCTGTATTTCTGTATTTATATCGTAAAAAACACCTGCCTGCAGTAGAGTGCCAGAAATTCTCCTATTTCCTGACAGGATGGCGCTATGAGCATGCAAGATATCCTTCGTTATCAGACCGGTTTTGCAAACGAATTTGCCAGTGAAACATTGGCTGGTGCGTTGCCGCAACACCAGAATTCACCACAACAATGCGCGTATGGTTTGTATGCCGAACAGGTGTCCGGTACGGCATTTACCGCACCACGCCATGCGAACCGGCGTTCATGGTTGTATCGTATCCGTCCGGCGGCAATGCATCAGCCGTTTCAGCAGGTCAGCAATGGCAATATGACGAATGATTTCAGTCAGATGCCATCGACACCGAATCAACTGCGTTGGGACCCGCAACCTATGCCACTGACGCCCACCGATTTCATCGATGGCTGGTTGACAATGGCAGGCAATGGGTCTGCCGATGCGCAGAGCGGTTGCGCGATTCATCTGTATGCGGCAAACCGCGACATGAGCACGCGTTTCTATTACAACGCCGATGCCGAATTGCTGATCATTCCGCAGCAAGGGCGCCTGCATATACTTACCGAGCTGGGCCGCATGAATATTGAGCCGCAAGAGATAGCCGTGATTCCGCGTGGCATCCGTTTTCAGGTGCAATTGCCGGATGGCGAGGCGCGTGGCTATGTTTGTGAAAACTTTGGCAGCATGTTCCGCTTGCCCGATCTTGGCGTGATCGGCTCGAATGGCCTCGCCAATCCGCGTGACTTTCAGACGCCGGTCGCCTGGTATGAAGATAAGGAAGGCGAGTTTGAATTGGTCGCCAAATTCAGCGGTAATCTGTGGTCGGCAAAAATCGGCCATTCACCACTCGATGTGGTCGCCTGGCATGGCAATTTCGCGCCGTACAAATACGATCTGCGCCATTTCAACACCATAGGCTCTATCAGTTACGATCATCCAGATCCCTCGATTTTCCTTGTGCTGCAATCGCCCAGCGATACGCCGGGTGTCGATACCATCGATTTCGTGATATTCCCGCCACGCTGGCTGGCGGCGGAAAACACCTTCCGCCCGCCCTGGTTCCATCGCAATATCGCGAGTGAATTTATGGGGCTGATTCATGGACAATACGATGCGAAATCGACCGGTTTCCGTCCGGGTGGTGCAAGTCTGCATAACTGCATGAGCGGCCATGGCCCCGATGCATCTACGTTTGAAAAAGCCAGCAATATTGACACCAGCACACCGCACAAAGTCGCAGATACGATGGCGTTCATGATAGAAACGCGTAACATCATCAAACCGACCCGCGCCGCCATGACATCGCCGCAATTGCAGGCCGATTATTATCAATGCTGGCAAGGCATCAGAAAAAATTTCAATCCGCAATAAGCGTGAAAACAAGCGTGAAAACAAGTGTGAAAGACAGCATCACCATGACGATACAATTGAACGAAACCCACAATCCCGAGCTGCGCAGTTGGGTTGCATCGGCGAATCAGCCTGACAGCGATTTTCCTATACAAAATCTGCCTTTCGGCGTGTTCCGCCGCCACGGCAGCCATCAGGCTTTTCGCATCGGTGTGGCGATCGGTGACCAGATTCTTGATCTGGCCGCAGCTCATGCGATTCATGCATTTGCCGGTTATACAGAATTGCAGGGCGGGCATTTTACGGCGGCGGTCAATGCACCACATCTGAATGCGCTGATGGCACTCGGCGCGCCGGTCTGGTCGGCACTGCGTCTGGCTTTATCGCGCGTATTGCGGGCCGATGCCAAACATCTGGCCGCATTGCAAAACTGCCTGCTGCCGCAGAGCGCGGCGGAATATGCTTTACCTGCGCAGATCGGCGATTACACTGATTTTTACACCTCGCTGCATCACGCAACGGCGGTCGGTAAATTATTTCGTCCCGATAATCCGCTGCTGCCGAATTACAAATGGGTGCCGATCGGTTATCACGGACGCGCATCATCAATAGGCGTGTCCGGCCAGCAATTCCGCCGTCCGGTGGCGCAAACCAAACCACCGACGGCAGAGACACCGGTATTCGGCCCGGCCAAGCGCATGGATTACGAACTCGAAATCGGCATTTTCATTGGTCAGGGCAATGCACTGGGCGATGTGATTGGGATGGATCAGGCGGAAGCACATGTGTTTGGCCTGTGCCTGCTGAACGACTGGTCGGCGCGCGATGTGCAGGCCTGGGAATATCAGCCGCTCGGCCCTTTCCTTGCGAAGAATTTTGCCACCACGATTTCACCCTGGGTCGTGACGCTGGAAGCGCTGGCGCCGTATCGTCAGGCGTGGCAACGCGATGCGGCTGACCCGCAACCTTTGCCGTATCTGGATACGCCCGATCTGCGCGACAGCGGAGCGTTTGATATTCAGCTCGAAGTCTTGCTGCAAACTGAAAAAATGCGTATAGACGGCATCGCACCGCAGCGCTTGTCGACATCGAATTTCCGTGATTCTTACTGGACGGTCGCGCAACTCGTCACGCATCACACGGTCAATGGTTGCAACCTCAATCCTGGCGATCTGCTCGGCTCCGGCACCCAATCCGGCCCGGCACCGGAAGAAGCCGGTTCCCTGCTGGAACTGACCGAAGGCGGCAAAAAGCCGATTGCGCTGAACAACGGCGAACAAAGGTTGTTTCTGGAAGACGGCGACACCATCGTCCTGCGCGGCTGGACGCAAAAGCAAGGCTTGCCACGCATAGGTTTCGGCGAAGTCAGTGGAACTTTATTGCCTGCGAGAAGCTGAGGTCTGGCGTTTAAAATGCGCATGATGACGCGGTAAAAAAAGGAAGCTCGCGGGCTTCCTTTTTTTATGTCGTATGATATTCAGCACCAATTGAGTCTTGTTTGTTTAACCTTGTGATTCATTCGTCCTTCAGGAAATAGGAGCTATGCTGAAAATCGTCGGTAACACCGTTATTCAGGAAAAACATAAAGCGACTTGTCATTGTGGTGCCGTGGAATTAGAGCTGGATCTACCCAATGGCATAGTCGATGCACGTCGCTGTGATTGTTCTATGTGCAGGCGACGTGGCGCTATCGTTGCTTCTGTTCCCTTATCTGGAATCAGGATAATCAAGGGGATGGAATTTCTGAAGTTATATCAATTCAATACCTTCACCGCTAAACACTATTTTTGCGCAAACTGTGGGATTTACACGCACCATCAACGCCGCTCAAATCCTGAGCAATACGGCTATAACGTCGGTTGTCTGGAAGGTGTGAACCCATTTGATCTTCGCGATGTGCCAACCAATGACGGCGTCAATCATCCGGCAGATCGACAACGGGCTGCAGCGGAAAAATGATTCCTTGTATGCAGTGAATGAATTCTTGGGTAACAGTGCAGGGCAACGATTTTCTGAAACCAATTGCTGCGCATTTGGCTGATCTGTGCTTATACTAAGTAAGCCAATCTGGTCAGATCCTGAATGTAGGGACATTCAGGCGTTCAGTAGCTTAGTTGAGGAGATGATGATGGGATTATTCGATTCAATCGCAGGACAGGTGTTGGGCTCGTTGACGCAGTCCGGTCAGGCAGGCGCGACGCAGCATGCGGGGTTGTTGGAAGCGATAGGCGGTTTGATGAATAATCCGCAGATCGGCGGCCTGAGCGGTTTGATCACCATATTTCAGGAAAAAGGGCTGGGTGGCGTAGTTTCCTCGTGGGTTGCAATCGGCGAGAATCTACCGATATCTGCTGAGCAGTTACAGTCGGTACTCGGCAGTGAACAGGTGCAGGCGATCGCTGAAAAATTTGGATTTTCCTCTGAGGAAGTGTCTGGTCATCTGGCAGAACTGTTGCCTCAGGTCGTCGACAAGTTAACGCCGGACGGTACTGTGCCTGAAGGCAATGCGATGGGCGATACCCTGGGCAGTGTGTTGGGGATGTTAAAGGGCATGAGCCGCTGATCGCAGCGTTTTGTTGATAACGGAATGTTGCACAATATGAGCCTGTGAATCGTTGATCGTTTCACGGGCTCAGTTTTTTGTGCTTGTATGGATAGCGTGCAGCAGTGAAGACGACAATTGAGTGAACTGAAATCATGCCCAAAAAATCTTATCCCTTAGCCAAAGTCTATGGCTTGCTGGAACCGGGGCCGGTGGTGTTGCTGACGACGGCGGCTGCAGGGCGGGCGAATGTGATGACGATGTCGTGGCATGCGATGCTGGAATTCGAGCCGCCGCTGCTGAGCTGCGTTGTCAGCAATCGTAATTACTCTTTCGATTTGCTGATGGCGACGCGGGAATGTGTGATTAATATTCCGACGGCAGAGATTGCGGAGCAAGTCGTGCAATGCGGTAATGTCAGCGGTGCGACGGTCGATAAATTTCTGCAATGCGGGCTGACGCCGGTCGCCGCAAAAATGGTGGGTGCGCCGCTGATCGCTGAATGTTATGCGAGTCTGGAATGCCGGGTGGTGGACATCAGCAGGGTCAAAAAATACGGTCAGTTTGTGCTGGAAGTCGTCAAGGCGTGGCGTGATCCGGCTGTGGCGGCGCCGCGCACCTTGCATCATCTGGGTTACGGCAAATTCATGGTCGCTGGCGACATCATTCAGTTGAAATCAACCATGCGTTAATGGCTGCAGCCGCCATTTTTCAGCTATTTCCGGCCCCGGAAGCTGAAAATATACTGGGGGGAGTATATTTTAAAGCCCTTTGTTTATAATGAGATAAAGGCGAAATCGCCATATACTCCCATGAAAACCTCAATTTCTGAGGTTTTTTCTGGCTTTTCAGGCTGATTGTTTCGACGCGCAGGTCGATTCAAATTGCTGCTGCAAGGCATCGAGAAATACTCTGGTGCGCGCCGGCATCAGACGGCGGCCGGGGAACACTGCCCACAGTTTGATATCCGGCGATTGCCAGTCGCCGAGGATGCGTATCAGTTCGCCCGATTTCACATAACATTCGGCAAAATTATCCGGCAGCATGATGATGCCATCGCCGTTGCGCGCGAGGCGCGTCAGGAGTTCCGGCGAATTGGCGCTGGCGCGTCCGGGTGGAATGCCTTCCCATTTTTCTTCATTGCGACTCAGTTTCCACGGCGTTGCTTCGCCATTGCGCGCCAACAGCAGCAAAGCATCATGCTCCATCAGCGCTTCCGGCTCACTGGGTAAGCCGTGCCGCGCGATGTAGGCGGGCGACGCGTACAAACCCACCGTGAACACCGCCAGCCGGCGCGCTGCGAGCGAGGCATCGTCCGGCAGATCGCCGGTGCGGATCGCGACATCGAAATTCTCACCGATCAGATCAACACGACGTGGTGATAAATCAATTTCAAACGCAATCGCCGGATGTGCGGCGATCAGCGCAGATAAGAACTGGCTCATTTCCTGATTCGCAAAATCGGCGGGCATCGAAACCCGCAGGCGTCCCGATGGTTCGGCCTGGCGATGCTGGGTCAGTGCCAGAGTGGCATCCACTTCTTCCTGCACATGCTGCGCGTGTTGCAAGACATGCTGACCGAATTCGGTGACGCTGAGTTTGCGGGTCGTGCGCAGCAGCAGCCGTTCACCGAGTTGCGATTCGAGTGCCGTGATGCGGCGCGACAACGTCGATTTCGGTACCGCTAAACGGGCCGCCGCCTTGCTGAAGCTGCCTTCAGCCACAATGCGGGCAAACAGTAAAAGATCATTCGCTTCCAGTTGCATCGTCGTTCTCTTTTCGCCTGATTTTTTGTGGGAGTTTGGGGAAACTGACTGATAAACAAGCCATTGTTCCATATTTGGGATAATGATATCCAATTTATGGTCTTCTGGAATGCGATTGGAACATATAAAGTACGTTCATGGTCATCTGATCCTTAACCACTTTATCGAAGGCAAGAAAATGAAACTCTTACAAATCAATTCCAGCGTCCGTTCCGAAGGTTCTCATTCCAACCGTTTGTCAAAAGTGCTGGCCGAGCGTTTGCTGACAGCAAATCCGGGCGCAGCGCTGACGGTGCGTGATCTGGGACATACGCCACATCCGGCACTCGACGAAGCGGCCTTGCAAGCCTTGTTCACACCAGCCGATCAGCGCGATGCGGCGCAGCAGGCGCGTGTGGCACAAGATGATGCGCTGATCGCAGAAATTCAGGCAGCAGACGTGGTCGTGCTCGGCGCACCGATGTATAACTTCGGTATTTCTTCCCAGCTGAAAAACTGGATCGATGCGATTTCCCGTGCTCAGGTCACTTTCCGTTATACCGCGAATGGCCCTGAAGGTTTGCTGACCGGCAAAAAAGTGTATGTGGTGCTGACCCGTGGTGGCTTGTATCGCAACACAGGGAATGACACACAAATGCCTTACCTGAAAACTTTCTTCGGCTTCCTCGGCATGACCGATGTGGAATTCATTTACGCTGAAGGTCTGGCGATGGGCCCTGACGCCGAAGCGGCAGCGATTGCTTCAGCGACGCAACAAATTGAAGATGCACTGAAAGCCTGATTGCCATTTGGCGCAATCAGTTAAAAAGGAGAATCAGGATGAGCACCGTACATACAGATCTGCAGACAGAAAACGTCAACCAGTCGCGGGTGGTGGAACAACTGGTCGCCGGTCAGGCGACCTCCGATGGCGCTGGCGTCAAACTGACGCGGGTGTTGACCCAGCCGTTCCAGTATCGTCTTGATCCTTACCTGATGCTGGATGCGTTTGGCAGCGACGAGGCGGACGATTACATCGGCGGTTTCCCCGACCATCCACATCGCGGTTTTGAAACCATCACTTACATGCTGACCGGTTGCATGCGTCATCGCGACAGCGCCGGACACGAAGGTTTGCTGCAAAACGGCGGCGTGCAATGGATGACCGCAGGGCGTGGTGTGATTCATTCAGAATTGCCGGAGCAGGAAGAAGGCCGCATGGCGGGCTTTCAGTTGTGGCTGAATTTGCCTGCCAAGGATAAGATGACAGAGCCGTGGTATCGCGATATTCAGAGCGAAGCGATTCCTGAATTGCTGACCGCAGAAGGCGTGAAAGCGCGCGTGATTGCCGGGCATAGTCATGGCGTTGCCGGTGCGATGCAGCGTGAAGTAACGCAGCCTTTGTATCTCGATATTCATTTGCCTGCCGGAACGCAATTCCGCCAGCATCTGAGTGCGACGGCCAACGCGTTTTTGTACGTGTATGAAGGTGAGCTGGAAGTCGCGGGCAAAGCAGTGCCGCAGCAAAGAATGGCGATTTTGAAAAAAACAGCGGATGCCGATGGCGTCATCATCAGCGCTGCCACACCTACCCGCGCATTGTTAATTGCCGGTGAGCCGCTGGGTGAAACGATAGTCCAGTACGGGCCGTTTGTGATGAACAGTCAGCAAGAAATCTTCAAAGCGATCAGCGATTTCCGTGAAGGTAAATTTGCCTGAAACGGACGCAGCATAGAAAATAAAAAAGCGGACATGAATGCATTTCATGCCCGCTTTTTTTGTCAGGGGAAAAGCCTTAATCGTCCTGATCCTGGCCCAGATGCAGTTGAATCACGCCGCTGGCTGGCGTGGCGCATGGCTCTTCGTCAAATGCGATATCGCCATCCGGATTTGCTTCGCCACTGATTTGCAGATCGGTGAAGTTGAACAGGTTTTTATCCATCAGATGGGAAGGCACAACGGTCGATAAAGACGAGAAAATATTATCGACGCGACCCGGATATTTTTTATCCCATTCACGCATCAGATTTTTGATTTGCTTGCGTTGCAGGTTTTCCTGCGAGCCGCACAGGTCGCAAGGAATGATAGGGAAATTTTTGACTTGCGCATAACGCTCGGTATCGGTTTCTTTGACATATGCCATCGGCCGGATGACGATGTGCTTACCGTCATCCGATTGCAATTTGGCTGGCATGCCTTTAATTTTTCCGCCGAAAAACATATTCAGGAAAAAGGTTTCGAGAATATCGTCACGGTGATGGCCGAGTGCAATTTTATTCGCACCCAATTCATCAGCAACCCGGTACAGAATGCCACGACGCAGGCGCGAACACAGCGAGCAGGTGGTTTTGCCTTCCGGGATCAGGCGCTTGACGATGCTGTACGTATCCTGATTTTCGATGTGATACGGAATGCCGATTTTTTCCAGATACGCCGGTAAAACATCGGCTGGAAAGTTGGGTTGCTTCTGATCGAGATTGACCGCGACGATATCGAAATGTATCGGTGCGCGTTCGCGCAGCGTCATCAGAATATCGAGCAAGGCATAGCTGTCTTTGCCGCCCGACAGACAGACCATGACTTTGTCACCGTCTTCTATCATATTGAAATCGCCAATCGCCTGCCCAACCTGACGGCACAGACGTTTGTGCAGCTTATTATTTTCGTAGGTGATTTTTTCCTGCGATTTGGCAACGGCTGCAGGCGCATCTGCCTGTGCTGTTAAAGATTCATTGATTGCTTGCATGGTCTGACTTAAATTTCTGTTTTGATCTGGAATACTTCAACGCCGACGCCTTCACAATCGGGATACACATCCGGCTTCATGGTCGATACGCGTACGGCGCGCACACGCGGATGTGCCAGCATGATGCGGGCGACGTCGTCGCACAGCGTTTCCTGCAAATGCACGTGACCCTGCGCAACGCGGGCGGCGATCGTGCCGCGCATGAAATCGTAATCGACGACTTCATCAAGCTGATCGTCTTTCGGTGTCGAGAGTGCCAGCGGAATATACAGATCGACATTGATCATGACGCGCTGTTCGCCTTTTTTCTCAAACTCGTGAACGCCGATGTTGATCGACACTTCGTAATTCCGCAAAAACAAGCGGCGGCAGTCGGCGAGTTGTGGGTGGTGCAAAATGGATAGCATAAAGAGCCTGATAAAAGAGCCTGATAAAGTAAAAACGTTTTCTGATTCGGGTAGCCTGCGGCAAGCGCGTTGTCAGGCCTGCGTATCATTTTCTGTGATTCATCCGCAGTAATTCATTTGCTGTGATTCATGAGTATTGATTTGCAGTGGCAACAAACATCACATCGCGCTGCAAAGGAATTAAATGCTGCCCGCCATCGACCAATAAGGTCGTGCCTGTCATGGCCGGGCTGTCGGCAACAAAACAGACTGTGCGCGCAATATCTTCCGGCGTGCTGGAACGACCCAGCGGCGTAACCTGATGCGCCTGCTGAAAATCGGCCTCGCTCTGATGGCCGGACACCATCGTGATGCCGGGCGCGATACCAACCACTCGCACTTTCGGTGCCAGCGCCTGTGCCAGCGTGGTGGTCGCGCATTGTAGTGCAGCTTTGGACAAGGTATACGATAAAAAATCGGGATTCAGATTAAATAATTTCTGATCGAGCAAATTAATCACGCAGGCTTGCTGGCCTTCGGCGGTGGCCGCATGCAGTGCTTGTGCGAGGATCAGCGGCGCACCCAGATTGGCGTGCATGTGGCGGTCGAGTGCCGCATAGGTAAAGCTGCTGGCGCTGTCTTCTGCAAACAGGGACGCATTATTCACCACGCAATGCACCGCGCCCATCGCGGCAATCGCCTGCGGTAACAAAGCGCGCGTCGCGGCTTCATCAGCCAGGTCGCATTGCAAAGCGATTGCGCGTCGCCCCAGCGCCTGAATTTCCTGCACCACGCTGGCGGCATCGGAGGCCGAGGTGCCGAAATGCACGACGATATCCCAGCCTTGTTGCGCCATCGTCAGGGCGATATGCCGCCCTATGCGTTTCGCGCTGCCGGTAACGAGAGCAACACGCGCCTCGGTGTTGCTGAGCTTGGTCTGGGTCATGGAAATTCTTTAACGTGACTACGGGGTTTTTACTACAATGCCGGTATGCAAAAATTATCTCTTCCTATTCCTGCGCCGGAGGCGCTCGCAGCTTCACAAGCACTGCAACAGCTCATCATTGACGACATCAGGCAACATCAGGGCTGGATCCCTTTTTCGCGCTACATGGAACTGGCCTTGTATGCGCCGGATCTGGGTTATTACAGCGGCGGTGCCACAAAATTAGGCAAAGACGGCGATTTTACAACAGCCCCGGAAATGTCTGCTTTATTCGGTGCGACGCTGGCCACGCTGGCGGGCAAATTATTCGCCCAAACCACCGCGCAAGTCATGGAATTCGGTGCCGGTACAGGTAAGCTCGCCAGAGACTTTTTAACGGAATGTCAATTTTCTGGAATAGCGATAGAGCGCTATTTTATCGTGGAATTGTCCGGCGAATTGCGCGCCCGTCAGGAAGATTTGCTGAAAGACTTTCCGCAGGTGGTCTGGTTGCAGGAAATGCCAGCGTCTTTTTCCGGCATTGTGCTGGGCAATGAAGTGCTCGATGCGATGCCGGTCGATCTGGTGCGCAAGACCGCCGATGGCTGGTGTGAGATAGGCGTGGCGCTGGCGGACGACGGTGGCGCAGCGCCTCTGCAATACCGCGAACGCACGTGTGATGCGGCAAAATGCGCGCAGATTCCCGATGCCGGTGAGCTGCCGGTTGCTTATCTGACTGAAGTGCATGCGGTGGCGACGGGTTTCATGCACAGCCTGGCGCAGATGCTGAATGCCGGTTGCGCAGCGACTGGCAAAGGCGGCGCGGCGATCCTGATCGATTACGGTTTTCCGGCGCAAGAGTATTATCATCCGCAGCGCTCGCAGGGCAGCCTGATGTGCCACTATCGCCATCACGCACATCCTGATCCGTTTTATTTGCCAGGCTTGCAAGATATCACCGCCCATGTTGACTTTACTGCCATGGCGCGCGCGGCGCTGGAAGAAAATTTGTCTGTATTGAGCTACACCAGTCAGGCCGGTTTTTTACTCGAATCGGGCATTACAGACCTGCTCAGCCGTACCTCGCCGGAAGAGGTGATGGCTTATCTGCCGCAGGCGAACGCACTGCAAAAACTGATCTCTCCGGCGGAAATGGGCGAGTTATTCAAAGTCCTTGTGGTCGGCAGCGGCGTTGATCTTCCTGACAATTTACTGCGGCACGACCGTAGTCACCGTCTTTGATCGCGTGCTGACGTGAAAATAGGCGTCCAATATACTGGGGGGAGTATATTTTGAAGCCCAGTGTTTATAAGGACATAAAGGTGTTTTTGATGAAAACAGGGGGGAGTATCTGATGTTTCGTTGGGTATTGACGATATTTCTGGCCGTCGTGGTGTTTTCCAGCCTGCTGCCGTGGCTGGAAAAACTGGGCATAGGACGCTTGCCCGGCGACCTTCGTTTTCGCTTATTTGGCCGTGATTTTTCTTTTCCGTTTGCCTCGACGATACTGATTTCGCTGGTCGTGTTGTTGCTGGCGCGCGTCTTCAAGTGAACGCAATAGCGCAGAAAAAATGCCGGTTTTGCACCGATTTTGCAGCGTTGGCCGATTAAAGTTTTTACGCTATTTCGCCGTCACTTTAATATAATGAATCGACAGGCGTGGCAGCAATCAGGAGGTTGCTGAACTTATATCAGCATTGCTATCTGATATGTCTTACTAGCGATTACAAACAAAAAATTACGCTAAAGGTAGAAATGAGCGAACTCAGCGAAATCAGGGCATTGCTCATTGAACCGCATCAGGGAATGCGGGTCAGTTTGCACAATATGCTCAATCTGTGTGGCATTACAAAAATCGAGCACTCGCTGACTGCCGGTACTGCAGTGCGGACCATACAGGCAAAAGTATTCGATCTGATTCTGTGCGAATACGATCTCGGCGTCGGTCAGGACGGCCAGCAATTGCTGGAAGACATGCGCCATCACAAGCTTGCGCCTTTATCGACCATCTTTATTATGGTGACCGCCGAGCGCTCTTACGCCAAAGTCGTCAGCGCCGCTGAACTTGCCCCGTCTGATTACCTGCTCAAGCCATTTACTGCCGACATGCTGCTGGAACGTGTAGTTCGCGCGCTGGAAAAACGCAAAGCCTTTGTCGATGTCTATAACCTGATGGAACAGGGTCAAGTGAGCGAGGCGATTACCGCCACCTACCACGGCGAACGTGAATTTCCGCGCTATGTGATTGATTTCATGCGTCTGCGCGCCGAACTGCATGTGGTGCTGGGCGAAGCCGCCGAAGCCGAAGCGCTGTACACCCAGCTGTTTGAAATGAAAGCCGTCGCCTGGGCTCGCCTGGGTCTGGCGAAAACGCTGTACATGCAGGGAAAATATCAGGAAGCGGAAAGCATCCTGAAAAATCTGGTCGCGGAAAACAGCAAGTACATGGATGCGTATGACTGGCTTGCCAAAACACATGAAATGGTTGGCCAGCTCCCCGAAGCGAAAGAAGTGCTGGATACGGCAGTCGCCGTTTCGCCGCACGGTGTACGCCGCTTACGTAATCTGGGGCGGATTGCGATGGAAACCGGTGACATCGAAACCGCAGAAAACGTGTTTAAAAAAGTCGTCAGCAAGGCAAAATTTTCTGAATTCCGTGATCCTGAAGATCACATGAATCTGGTCGATGCGCTGGTCAAAAAAGGCGACACCGATCAGGCTAAATCGGTGATCCGCGACATGGACAGAAGTATGGTCGGTCTGAAAAAGACCGCGGCCTGCCGCGCGATTTCAAATGCGATGGTGCATGCCAAAACCGGTGACGCGAGGTTGACCGAAGAACTCGGTGCCGCCGTCGAAGCCTCGCGCGAAGACATCGGTTTATCGACTGGCGCCAAGATCGGTCTGGCGAAGAGTTGCCTTGATAACGACAATGAAGACGCGGCTTCCGAAATTATTCTCGACGTGATGAAAAATGCGGCGAGTAACCAGCAGGTCATGAACAAGGCGATGGGCGTGTTTGAAAGCGCCGGCAAAGGGCATCTGGCGAAAGAGCTGGCACAGCGCAGCAAGAAGGAAGTTATGGATCTGGTGGCGCTGGGTGTGCAAAAAGCGAAGCAGGGCGATTTCCGCGGTTCTGTCGAGCTGATGACGGCCGCTGCCCGTAAATCGCCGGATAATTCACAAGTGGTGATGAATGCTGCGCTGGCGGCATTGAAATGTCTGGAAAATCTTGGCTGGGACAATACTATCGGCGAGCAGGCGAAGGCGCTGATCGAATCTGCGCGTCATCTTGATCCTATGAATCCGCGTCTGAAGGCGATTCGGGGTTTATATGATGAGCTGCAGAAAAAGTATGGTTTGAGTATCAGTCGTTTTACAAAAAATTAGATCGATTGCCATATCTGCCAGCCGTATCGGCGATTGATCGAACAGCAGGCAGGAGTCGCACAGTATCTTGTCGAATTCATTGGCTGCACACGCAGGAACTATGGCAACTTATCCAACAACAGGTTTTTCTCAGATTCCCCTCGAGTCGCATCGCGAACGCTTATTAAAAAAAATCCGAGACGAAAACGATTTACCGACACTAGGTGTCGCGATCGCTAAAGTCGTTGAAATTACTTCGTCCGGCGAAGATTCGGTGTCACGTCTCGCGCATTTTGTCTTGTCGGATGTCGGTCTGACGCAAAAAATCTTGCGGTTGGCAAATACGGTGCAATACCGGACTGCGGCTGGCGCTGCGGTGACGACCATTTCACGCTCGATATTTCTGCTCGGATTCAATACCGTTAAAACCAGCGCGCTGGCGATGCTGCTGGTCGATTTTTTCAAAGATCAGGCGCAGGCGATCAGTGTACGTAAAGAGCTGATTCATTCTTTGTGCGCCAGCATTATCGGCCGCGAAATTGCACAGCGTGGACGTTTTCAGGATGGCGAAGAAGCGGCGGTTGCTTCCTTGTTCAAGAATGTCGGCAAGGTTCTGATTGCCTCGTTTGACCACGGATTATTTTCTCGTATCCAGAATGTCGCTGCCACCGGAGAAACCAGTGAAGATGCGGCATCGGTCTTGTTGCTCGGCTGTAGCTTCGAGCGTTTTGGCGAGCTGGCGTTGCAAGGCTGGAAAATCCCGGACGCAATTATTCAGGCGATGGCGCCATTGCCTTCTGGCGAGCTGCGCAAGAGCACGCAACGTAATGAATGGCTGAAACAAGTGGCAAGCTTCAGCGATGCGCTGGCCGGTATTCTGATTTCGGGTGTCGGCGATAAATCAGCCCGTTATGAAAAATTGCTGAAGCGCTTCGGTAAAGTGCTGGAGCTGGATCAGGCGATGCTGGACGATTTGTTGCTCAAAGTCGAAGCTGAGACCCGCCAGATGGCAAAGAGCATGGATATTGCCTTGCCAGAGGCGAATGCAGAAGCACCGGAATTATTGAAGGCGCTGGGTGTTCCCAGTGAGTTTTTGCTGAAGACCGCCGAAGTCACTCCCGCGCAGGAAGCGATTCGTTACCCCAGCGGAAAACCGCACAACGCGCGTGATCTGTTGCTGACCGGCGTGCAGGATGTGACGCAGATGCTGACCTCCGATGACTATAAATTGAATGATTTGATCTTGCTGGTGCTCGAAACCTTGTACACCAGCATGGGATTTCGTTTTGCCACAGTCTGCCTGCGCGATATCAGCAGCGGGCGTTATGTCGCGCGCCTGGCGGTTGGTGAACATTATGCAGAACGGCAAAAGAGCTTTTTCTTCGGCGGCAAATCCGAGTCTGATTTATTTGCGCTGGCCTTAAGCAATAATGCTGACGTGATGATTTCGGATGCGATGGTGCCAAAAATCCGCAGTTTATTGCCAGCCTGGCATCAGGAATTATTACCGGACGCCCGCAGTTTCATTATTTTGCCGCTGGTCATACAAAAGAAGCCTCTAGGCTTGTTTTATGCGGATCGCGCGACCACCGCAGATGAAGGCGTGCCGCCGGATGAAACCGCTTTGATAAAGACCTTGAAAAGTCAGTTACTCGCGGCGATGATGCGAGGCTGATTTTTTATTCTACGATCTGCGATTGATTGCGGCAGCGGCTACAATAGTTTTTGTGTTTTTTTTGCAGTTTAATTTCAGCGCTCGTCGCTATTGATGATTATGACTTTTTCTACCTGGTTTGCCTTTCTGATTGCCGCTTGTGTAATCGCTATTTCCCCTGGTTCTGGTGCAGTGTTATCGATGTCGCATGGGCTGAATTACGGCGTCAAAAAAGCCAGTACAACGATACTGGGCTTGCAGGCTGGCTTGTTGTTGATTCTGGCGATTGCCGGGGCAGGGGTGGGTTCGATTCTGTTAGCGTCAGAATTCGCGTTTAATATCGTTAAAATCGTTGGTGCGCTGTATTTGATTTATCTCGGATTTAATCAATGGCGTGCGCGGGTAGAAGTTGTGAAGGAAGAAGAAAAAAAAGTCACGCTGACACAGTTGCCCACTGCGCGCCGACGTTTCCTGATCGGATTTTTTACAAATACGACGAATCCTAAAGGCATCATTTTTATGGTGGCGGTGTTACCACAATTTATTTCGCATGATGCGCCGTTGTTGCCGCAGCTTTGCATACTCGGGGCGACTATGTGCGGCGTCGATCTGATCGTGATGCATAGCTATGCGTATGCCGCCTCGACCATGCAGAGATATTTCAGTGATCCACGCTGGTTAAAAAGCCAGAATCGCTTCTTCGGCGGGATACTGATGGCGATTGGGGCTGCGCTGTTTTTCGTCAAACGCAGCCCGTCCAACTGATTTGCTTTAGTTCAGCTCAATACCTTGTTTCTTGGCGAGAGAATCAATGTCTTGCCAGATGGTCATCTGATTTAACAAGCGGGTTGCCGGGTCCAGCATGGCATTTAGATTGAAGAAGCGCTCCAGCGATGTTTCGTCAAATTGACTGCGCTGAGAAAAATTGATGCGACCGTATTGCTTATTGAAGGCATTCAGTAAATCTGCCGGTGTGTCTTTGTGCCACGATTGCATCAGACCACCGACCATCAATGCTGTATCGGTGGTTTGTTCCAGACTGCGTGGATTTCGGGCAACGCTGATATCGCGGTAATCGAGCAGGCGCGGGAAATAGAATTGTTTGATCCAACTCGCCGGAATTCCGCATTCTCTTTGCAAAGAACCACTGCGCCAGAGTTTCCAGCTTTTCTCGGCTTCACCTTCACTGACGAAATGCGTGTCTGCCTGCACGACACAATCTTCCCCGAGCACGATTTCCAGTACGACCGGTAAGCCGGTTTCACTGGCAATGCTTTCCAGCTCCGGCATTTGCGGTTTTTCGCCGCGATGATTCTGCAGCGCTTGCACGAAAGCTGCCATGATGTCCTGATGTGCGTGATGGACCGCGCCGGTGTTATTGCAGAAATCTGCACACGCAGCGAAGTAGGCCATCAACTCGCCTATTATGATTCCTGGTATTGATGCGCCAGCGGCATCTTGCAAACCCTGGCGCACACTACTCATCGCGATACCATTTCTTAAAATCGGATAAAGCTGGGTTGTTGTGCAACCGAATTTGACGATACTGCCAGCGGCAAGTTTAAATTCACTCATGTGATGAAACTTTCTTAAATAGGTGCAGCACTTGTTCCGGCGGACGTCCTATGACCGCTCTTCCATTGAATGTAGCGATAGGACGTTGCAGTAATTTGGGACAATCTGCGATGGCCTGAAGCGCGCGGGAAACGTCGGCTTCCGCCAAATTTTTCTCGGCATATTCCGCTTCGTTAGTACGCAACATTTGTTGTACATCGCCGCCCAGTTGCTCCAGCAGCGTCGTTAATTGTCCGACCGACAGCGGTGTTTTCTGGTAGTCGATGACCTTTAATTCCTGCGCGTGTTCAGCGCAGGCAGATTCGAGTATCGCCAGTGCTTCACGTGATTTGGAGCAACGCGGATTATGATAAATCGTCAGCATTTCTTTCTCTTTATAAAAAACGATCGCCGATACCCATCAGCACCAAGACACCAAGAATAGCGAATACGCCAGCAGCAATCCAGCGGACTATTTTGAATGGAAAATTCGGCGCTGCGATTTTTCCTAAAAAGACTGCAGGAATATCAGCAATCAACATACCCAGCGTTGTACCTGCGATAACCAGGTAGAGATTCGAGTATTTTGCTGCCAGTGCGACCGTTGCCAGCTGTGTTTTATCGCCGATTTCGGCAATAAAGAAAGTGATGCAGGTCAGCGCGAAGACGCCGTATTTTCCTTCACTCAGGCCTTCATCTTCCATTTCATCAGGTTTCAGTGTCCAGGCTGCAATGGCCAGAAACGATAATCCTAGCGCCCAGCGCAACAACGTGGAGGGAATATTAGTGGCAACCCATTGGCCGAGTAATCCGGCCAGAGCATGATTGGCTAAGGTAGCAATCAATATGCCGAGAATGATAGGGATTGGTTTTTTATAGCGCGCTGCCAGTAATAAGGCGAGCAATTGCGTTTTGTCACCAATTTCGCCAACGGTGACGGCCAGAGCAGAGACGAGGAAAGCTTCCATGATTTTTATTGAGATCGGGCGCTGATAACCAATGACAGCAACACTCCGCCCGATCTCCGGTAACAGAAGTGCAACTATCAAAGGTCTTGCCAAATCCCGCGCAGATCACAGGATCAACCGCACCATGACTGTTGAGTCAAGTATGTTGATGCGATTTCTTCAGCAAGGCTGAAGCAGGCTACTCCCCAATGAATGTGAGCGCGGATTATACTGCATAGTCGCTTGCGGATGATAGGTTTAAAAAACGGGAACTGATTTTTACCCGGATATCTTACGCAGGTAGCGTAAATTGCTTTCCGCCACAGACTGATAGTTGATAAACTAAAAAACGATTTACATCATTTATGGGGCGTTATGGGAAGTTACCTGAGTCATTTCATGAGTTTCTGGTCGGCCGCCGAACTGAACGCCAACATCATCATATTCTTAAATTTGGCTGGCGCAATGTTGCTGGGCTTTGTTGTCGGCTACGAGCGCTCTTATCACGGACGTGCCGCAGGCATGCGGACCTACGGGCTGGTATGTATGGCTTCTGCAGCGTTGGTCGTGATTGCCGGTTACCCTGACTTCTGGTACGGCGGTCGGGCGATAGCGCCGGTGGCGCTTGATCCGACCAGAATTATTCAGGGAATCGTTACCGGTATTGGTTTTCTCGGTGCCGGTGTGATCATGAAGGAAGGATTCACGATCAGCGGTTTGACGACGGCTGCTTCGGTGTGGGCGTCATCTGCGATCGGTGTTTTGGTCGGAGTAGGCTTTTATGCCGCGGCAATTCTGTTGGCACTTTTGTCGGCTGCCTGCATGGTATGGGTGCATCGCCTTGAGTCCTGGTTACCTTCACAAGCGGCAATTGTGATCACGATACGTTTTAAAAAGGGATTTTTGCCGGATGAGAAAACAATGGGCGAAATGGCTTTGAGACGCGGTTATGAAATGGCCAGTGGTACGTTGGCGATTGCACAGAGTAATGGTGCTCTGGAGTGGCGTTTTGTTGCCGTCGCAATGGATAAAAAGCTTGCGCTGCCAATCAGTGTTTTATCTCAGGACTTCGAAAAATTTGACGGCGTTGATTCCTTCCAGTTGTCGCATGCACGAAATTGACTCTTTTCGACAATTTTTTTAAATAGCTCTTGACATCAGTGCTTCGGATCTCTATAGTTCTGAGTTCCCTATGGAGGGGTGGCCGAGTGGTTAAAGGCGACAGACTGTAAATCTGTTCTCTCTGAGTACGCTGGTTCGAATCCAGCCCCCTCCACCATAGGAAAGAATTTGTATTGCGGCTGAAGTGGTAGCCCCTGCGGGTGTAGCTCAATGGTAGAGCTGAAGCCTTCCAAGCTTATGACGAGGGTTCGATTCCCTTCACCCGCTCCAGTTATTTTGCATGGCTTTGTGCAGACTAAGCTGCCCTTGTAGCTCAGTGGTAGAGCACTCCCTTGGTAAGGGAGAGGCCACGTGTTCAATCCACGTCAAGGGCACCATGTAAGCTGGTGTTTCAAGTCTGAAGTCGTCGGGCGCGTGCCTGAGTATCTCATAAAATCGTTAGGAGTCCAAAATGGCAAAAGGTAAGTTCGAACGCACCAAGCCGCACGTCAACGTAGGTACAATTGGTCACGTTGATCACGGTAAAACAACATTGACAGCAGCGATTGCAACAGTATTGTCTGCAAAATTCGGTGGCGAAGCGAAGAAATACGACGAAATCGACGCAGCACCAGAAGAAAAAGCACGCGGTATTACAATTAATACTGCCCACGTTGAATACGAAACAGCAACACGCCACTACGCTCACGTTGACTGCCCAGGCCATGCTGACTATGTTAAAAACATGATCACTGGTGCGGCTCAGATGGACGGCGCGATTCTGGTTTGCTCCGCAGCAGACGGCCCAATGCCACAAACACGTGAGCACATCCTGTTGGCTCGCCAGGTTGGCGTTCCATACATCATCGTTTTCCTGAACAAATGCGACATGGTTGATGACGCTGAATTGCTGGAACTCGTTGAAATGGAAGTACGTGAATTACTGTCCAAATATGAATTCCCAGGCGACGATCTGCCTATCATCCAAGGTTCCGCAAAACTGGCGCTCGAAGGCGACAAAGGTCCATTGGGCGAAGAAGCAATCCTGAAACTGGCTGATGCACTCGACACCTACATCCCAACACCAGAGCGCGCTGTTGACGGCGCCTTCCTGTTGCCAGTAGAAGACGTATTCTCCATCTCTGGTCGCGGTACAGTGGTGACTGGTCGTATCGAACGCGGTATCATCAAAGTTGGCGAAGAGATCGAAATCGTCGGTATCAAAGACACAGTTAAGACAACATGTACTGGCGTTGAAATGTTCCGCAAATTGCTGGATCAAGGTCAAGCTGGTGACAACGTCGGTGTTCTGCTGCGCGGTACAAAACGCGAAGACATCCAACGTGGTCAAGTGTTGGCAAAACCAGGTTCAATCAAGCCACACAGCCACTTCACAGGCGAGATCTACGTTTTGTCGAAAGATGAAGGCGGTCGTCATACACCATTCTTCAACAACTACCGTCCACAGTTCTACTTCCGTACAACGGACGTCACCGGTTCGATCGAGTTGCCAGCAGACAAAGAAATGGTGATGCCAGGTGATAACGTCTCTATCACAGTCAAACTGATCAACCCGATCGCGATGGAAGAAGGTCTCCGCTTCGCTATCCGTGAAGGTGGTCGTACTGTTGGTGCGGGTGTTGTTGCTAAAATTATCGAGTAATTTTTAAAGTTCATTCGAAATAAGTATTGCGGCTTGCCAAGGTCGCAGTACTTATCAAGTGGTTCTAAGATGTAGGGGTGTAGCTCAATTGGCAGAGCGTCGGTCTCCAAAACCGAAGGTTGTAGGTTCGATTCCTACCGCCCCTGCCACCGTCAAGGCCGCAGGGCACCGAAAGTAAATCAAAAGTATGTCTAATCATTCCGTACAAACAGTAAGTACCTCCAATGACAAATATAAAGTCATTCTGGCTGGTGCTGCAGTCGTTTCTGGAATTGCTGCTTTTTACATTCTCGCTGGTCAGTCGACTTGGGTTCGGGTTGTTGCTCTTCTGGCGGGCCTGGTTGTTGCTGTCGGACTGCTTGCAATTTCCGAAGTTGGTCGTAATTTTTTTGATTTCGCTAAAGAATCTGTTCGTGAAACAAAAAAGGTTGTCTGGCCTACGCGCAAAGAAGCCGGTCAGATTACGGCAGTGGTGTTTGGTTTTGTATTGGTCATGGCGATCTTTCTCTGGGGGACGGATAAGTTTCTCGAGTTTTTGTTGTATGACGTAATTCTTGGATGGAAAAAATAATGAGCGATAACATTCAGGAAAACGAGCAAGGTACAGCGCCTGAGGTGTCTGTGCCTAAAAGCGCTAAAAGATGGTATGCCGTTCACGCCTACTCAGGCATGGAAAAAAGTGTGCACCGTGCTCTGGTGGAGCGTATTGAGCGCGCTGAAATGCAAGATCTGTTCGGTCGTATTCTTGTGCCAACAGAGGAAGTGATTGAAGTTCGCAATGGTCGTAAAGTAGTGACTGAGCGCCGTTTATTCCCAAGCTATGTATTCGTTGAAATGGATATGACGGACGATACATGGCATCTGGTAAAAAATACCAGCAAAGTGACTGGCTTTATTGGTGGTAAGTCGAATAAGCCTGCGCCGATTCCTCAGCATGAAGTAGATAAAATTCTGCAGCAAATGCAGGATGGCGTTGAGAAGCCAAGGCCAAAAGTATTGTATGAAGTTGGTGAAGTTGTACGTATTAAGGAAGGCCCGTTCACTGATTTCAACGGAAACGTTGAAGAAGTTAATTACGAGAAATCCAAAGTGCGTGTAACAGTGACGATTTTTGGTCGCGCTACACCAGTTGAGTTGGAATTTGCTCAGGTTGAAAAAGTCTGAGAGTAGCAATCGTTGATCAGTACGAAAAAAGCAATTTTTGAAACTGAGAAGTAAGCAGAGGAGCCTGACTTAGTTAATAGCCTTGTCAGGCGCTAACACTCAATTAATGAAGGAGCCAACATGGCAAAGAAAATTATTGGTTTTATCAAGCTGCAAGTGCCAGCTGGTAAAGCAAATCCATCCCCACCAATCGGTCCAGCTCTGGGTCAACGTGGTTTGAACATCATGGAATTCTGTAAAGCATTTAATGCACAGACTCAAGGTGTTGAACCAGGTATGCCGATTCCTGTCGTGATTACTGCATTTGCGGATAAGTCTTTCACTTTCGTGATGAAGACTCCACCAGCAACTTACATGATCAAAAAAGCTGCAGGTATCACTAAAGGTTCAGCTAAACCTCACACTGATAAAGTTGGCAGCATCACACGTAAGCAAGCTGAAGAGATCGCGACTACTAAGCGCGCAGATCTGACAGCAGCTGATATGGACGCAGCAGTGCGTACTATCGCTGGTTCCGCTCGCTCTATGGGCATCACGGTGGAGGGTCTGTAATGGCTAAGTTATCTAAAAAAGCAAAGTTGCTCGCAACTAAAGTAGATCGTCTGAAAGTGTACCCGTTTGACAATGCTATCGCGTTGATCAAAGAATGTGCTACTGCGAAATTCAACGAATCTATCGACGTTTCTGTTCAACTCGGTGTTGATCCTAAGAAATCTGACCAAGTTGTTCGTGGCGCAGTTGTCTTGCCAGCTGGTACAGGTAAAACAGTACGTGTAGCAGTATTCGCTCAAGGCGCAAAAGCTGAAGAAGCTAAAGCAGCAGGTGCAGATATCGTTGGTATGGAAGATTTGGCAGAACGCGTTAAAGCTGGCGATATGCCATTTGACGTTGTGATCGCATCTCCAGATACTATGCGTATCGTTGGTACTTTAGGTCAGGTTCTGGGCCCACGTGGCCTGATGCCAAATCCGAAAGTTGGTACTGTGACTCCTGACGTTGCTACTGCAGTTAAAAATGCAAAAGCAGGTCAAGTACAATACCGTACAGACAAAGCAGGTATTATTCACACTACTATCGGTCGTAAGTCTTTTGCTGATGGTGATTTGAAGTCGAATCTGGTTGCATTGATCGATGCACTGAACAAAGCTAAACCAGCGACAAGCAAAGGTGTTTACCTGCGTAAGATTTCTATCTCATCTACGATGGGTGCCGGCGTACGCGTTGATCACGCTAATCTCGGTTAAGTAAAAAATTAAGTCCTCATGCTGTATTGCATGAGGCGTATCTTTGGGCTGGATATCTTGAGCAATCAGGATATTCAGAGTGTCAAAGACCGTTGGGCTTGTTACTTTGTTTCAAGTTAAACATCTGTAGAGCAATTTGCAGAACCCAACGCAGATGGTGTACCCGAACAAGTTTTGTAGTGATTACTGGTCCCCCAGTGAAACTCCTAACTTCGGACGCCGTGTTCGAAACGATGTGAGGGAAGTGCATCATCCTGATGTGCAGACTGAATATCATTAATGGAGGTTGACCGTGAGTCTCAATCTGAATGACAAAAAAGCCGTCGTCGCTGAAGTCTCTGCAAAAGTAGCAACTGCTCAGACTATCGTCGTGGCTGAATATCGTGGCATCCAGGTCGGTCATTTGACGCAATTACGTGCTAACGCACGTGCTCAAGGCGTATACATGCGCGTGTTGAAAAACACACTCGCACGTCGCGCTGTTGAGGGAACTGCATTTGCCAGCCTCGCTTCTGAAATGACCGGTCCGTTGATCTATGCGATCTCGGAAGATGCTGTTGCTGCTGCTAAAGTCGTTCAAGACTTTGCAAAAAGCAATGACAAACTGGTTATCAAAGCGGGTAACTATGCAGGCAAATCGCTGGATAAAGCTGGCGTTGTTGCATTGGCAAGCATCCCAAGCCGCGAAGTATTGTTGGCGCAAGTCGTAGGTATGATGCAGGCTCCTGTATCTGCTTTCGCACGTGCTCTGGCCGCCGTGGCAGCAAAGAAAGAAACAGAAGCTGCGTAATGTAGTGACGTTTCCGTCAAATACCGTATCAATGTAATTAATTAATTGGAGTTTCAAATGGCAATTAGCAAAGACGATATCCTGGAAGCCGTAGGCGCGATGTCCGTAATGGACCTGAACGATCTGGTTAAAGCTTTCGAAGAAAAATTTGGTGTGTCCGCTGCTGCAGTTGCAGCTGGTCCTGCTGCTGGCGGCGGTGCTGCTGCAGCTGCTGAAGAACAAACAGAATTCAACGTAATTCTGGCTGAAGTTGGCGCGAACAAAGTTGGCGTCATTAAAGCAGTTCGTGAAATCACAGGTCTGGGCTTGAAAGAAGCTAAAGATCTGGTTGATGGCGCACCTAAAGCAGTTAAAGAAGGTGTTGCTAAAGCTGACGCTGAAGCCGCTAAGAAAAAGCTTGAAGAAGCTGGCGCTAAAGTCGACGTTAAGTAATACAGTATTAAGGCAAATCTGCGGATTTGCCGAAGTCAAAGGCAGGAATCCTCTCGAAAGAGAGGGTTCCTCTTTGGCTTCTTTGTCGTTCAGGGTTGTTTAGCTGTTTATTAAGACCGAGGGCTGAGACTTGAGGTTTTTTGTCGCAGAGTTGAATTAATTTTGTGACAGGAATCCTGAATTCTCCATCCTTCCTTGTCACTCACGGAGTGTCCATGCACTACTCATTTACTGAGAAGAAGCGTATTCGTAAATCTTTTGCGAAGCGCGCCAACGTCCACAACGTTCCGTTCTTATTGGCGACTCAAATCGAGTCGTACCAAAGCTTTTTGCAAGAAGACAGAACAGCGGCAAACCGCAAAAATGAGGGCTTGCAGTCAGCCTTCACTTCGATTTTCCCTATCGTTTCACACAATGGATTCGCTCGTCTCGAATTCTTGTCCTATGTTTTAGGTGATCCTGCTTTTGACGTCAAGGAATGTCAATTGCGTGGACTTACCTATGCTTCACCATTGCGTGCAAAAGTACGTCTGGTGATTCTGGATAAAGAATCGCCGACTAAGCCTGTCGTTAAAGAAATGAAAGAGCAGGAAGTCTACATGGGCGAATTGCCTTTGATGACGACGACGGGTTCTTTTGTTGTTAACGGTACCGAGCGTGTGATTGTTTCCCAGTTGCATCGCTCGCCAGGTGTGTTCTTTGAACATGATCGCGGCAAAACGCATTCTTCCGGTAAATTGTTGTTCTCGGCAAGGATCATTCCTTACCGTGGTTCATGGCTGGATTTCGAGTTTGACCCGAAAGATATCCTGTTCTTCCGTATTGACCGCCGCCGTAAGATGCCAGTAACGATCTTGTTGCGTGCTATCGGCATGAGCAACGAACAGATCCTGGCAAACTTCTTTGTTTTCGATAATTTCAACCTGCATGCAGATGGCGCAGAAATGGAATTTGTCGCTGAGCGTTTGCGCGGTGAAGTTGCGCGTTTCGACATCGCTGACAAATCTGGCAAAGTGATTGTTGCTAAGGATAAGCGTATCAATGCTAAGCATGTACGTGAAATCGAGGCGGGTGGAATCAAGCATATTTCCGTACCTGAAGATTATCTGCTTGGCCGCGTGTTGGCAAAAAATATTATCGACGCTGATACTGGCGAAGTGATTGCAAATGCCAATGATGAGTTGACAGAGGAATTGCTGGCGCGTTTGCGCGATGCACGTGTGGCTGATATTCAGACTCTGTACACAAACGATCTGGATCAGGGTGCTTATATTTCTCAGACCTTGCGTACTGACGACACTTCGGATCAGATGGCTGCCCGTGTTGCGATTTATCGCATGATGCGTCCTGGCGAACCTCCAACAGAAGATTCCGTTGAAGCATTGTTCAATGGTTTGTTCTATAGCGAAGACCGTTACGATCTGTCAGCTGTCGGTCGCATGAAGTTCAACCGCCGTATCGGTCGTGATGAACTGACAGGCGCGATGACACTGTCGAACGAAGATGTATTGGCCGTAATCAAGATTCTGGTAGAACTGCGCAATGGCCGCGGTGAAGTCGATGATATCGATCACTTGGGTAATCGTCGTGTACGTTGCGTCGGTGAATTGGCTGAGAATCAGTTCCGCGCTGGTCTGGTACGTGTAGAGCGTGCTGTGAAAGAGCGTCTGGGTCAGGCTGAAGCTGACAACCTGATGCCGCATGACCTGATCAACTCCAAACCTATCTCTGCAGCGATCCGTGAGTTCTTCGGTTCTTCACAATTGTCTCAGTTTATGGATCAGACTAACCCATTGTCCGAGATCACGCATAAGCGTCGTATTTCCGCTCTGGGACCTGGTGGTTTGACACGTGAACGCGCCGGCTTTGAAGTCCGCGACGTTCATCCAACTCACTATGGTCGTGTTTGCCCGATTGAAACTCCTGAGGGACCAAACATTGGTCTGATCAACTCGCTGGCGTTGTATGCACGTCTGAACGAATACGGTTTCCTGGAAACGCCATACCGTAAAGTTGTTGACAGCAAAATCACCAATCAGATCGACTACCTGTCTGCGATTGAAGAGGGTCGTTACATCATCGCTCAGGCGAATGCGACGATCGATGGCGAAGGCAAACTGATTGATGAACTGGTGTCCGCGCGTGAAGCTGGCGAAACGATACTGGTATCCCCAGAACGTATTCAGTACATGGACGTGGCAACTGGTCAGGTCGTTTCTGTTGCGGCATCGCTGATTCCGTTCCTCGAACACGATGATGCGAACCGTGCGTTGATGGGTGCCAACATGCAACGTCAGGCAGTTCCTTGCTTGCGTCCGGAAAAAGCATTTGTCGGTACAGGTATTGAACGTACTGTTGCAGTTGACTCCGGTACAACAGTACAGGCATTGCGTGGCGGTAAAGTTGATTACATCGATGCGGGCCGTATCGTTATTCGTGTGAATGATGCTGAAGCGCAGGCTGGTGAAGTCGGTGTGGATATTTACAACCTCATCAAATACACACGTTCTAACCAAAATACAAATATCAACCAACGTCCGATCGTTAAAGTCGGTGATGTGGTTGCTAAAGGCGACGTACTGGCTGACGGCGCATCGACAGATATGGGTGAGCTGGCTCTTGGTCAGAACATGCTGGTCGCGTTCATGCCATGGAACGGTTATAACTTCGAAGATTCGATCCTGATCTCTGAAAAAGTGGTCGCTGATGACCGCTATACATCGATTCATATCGAAGAGTTGTCTGTTGTTGCCCGTGATACTAAGTTGGGTGCCGAAGAAATCACACGTGATATCTCGAATCTGGCAGAAAACCAACTGGCTCGTCTGGATGAGTCCGGTATCGTCTATATCGGCGCTGAGGTAACAGCTGGTGATACTCTGGTCGGTAAAGTGACGCCAAAAGGTGAAACTCAGCTGACACCGGAAGAAAAACTGTTGCGCGCGATTTTCGGTGAGAAAGCGTCTGACGTCAAAGATACGTCCCTGCGCGTGCCTTCAGGCATGGTAGGTACAGTCATCGACGTGCAAGTGTTCACTCGCGAAGGCATCCAACGCGACAAACGTGCACAGCAAATTATCGATGATGAATTGAAGCGTTATCGCCTCGATCTGAACGATCAGTTGCGTATTGTTGAAGGCGATGCGTTTGAACGTCTGGAACGTATGCTTGACGGTAAGATTGCCGATGGTGGCCCAGCCAAACTGGCGAAAGGCACGAAACTGAGCAAAGAATATCTGGCAAGTATCGACAAGTACCACTGGTTCGATATTCGTCTGGCATCGGACGAAGCAGCGAATGCTCTGGTCGCGATCAAAGATTCTATCGCTGAGAAACGTCACCAGTTTGATCTGGCTTTCGAAGAAAAACGTACCAAATTGACGCAAGGCGATGAGTTGCCGCCAGGCGTACAAAAAATGGTTAAGGTCTATCTGGCTGTTAAACGTCGTCTGCAACCAGGTGACAAAATGGCGGGTCGTCACGGTAATAAGGGTGTGGTTTCCCGTATCGTGCCTATCGAAGATATGCCATACATGGCCGATGGTACTCCTGCAGACATCGTATTGAACCCATTGGGTGTTCCTTCACGTATGAACGTGGGTCAGGTTCTGGAAGTACATCTGGGTTGGGCCGCAAAAGGTCTGGGCTTGCGTATCGGCGAAATGCTGAAGGCAAAAGCCAAGGTCGAAGAGCTGCGTGAATTCTTGAAAAAGATTTACAACGAATCCGGCAAAACAGAAGATCTGGACAGCTTCACCGATACAGAAATTCTGGAATTGACGAATAACTTGAAAAACGGTGTGCCGTTTGCAACGCCAGTGTTTGACGGTGCGGATGAAGAAGAAATTCGTCGCATGCTGGATCTGGCCTTCCCTGACCATATCGCGCAGCATCTCGGTATGACACCATCGAAGAATCAGGTTACTTTGTACGATGGCCGTACCGGTGAAGCGTTTGAACGTAAAGTCACACTGGGTTACATGCATATGTTGAAACTGCATCATCTGGTTGATGATAAAATGCATGCCCGTTCGACTGGTCCTTACTCTCTGGTGACTCAACAGCCATTGGGCGGTAAAGCACAGTTCGGTGGTCAGCGTTTCGGTGAGATGGAGGTTTGGGCTCTCGAAGCATACGGCGCGTCTTATGTCTTGCAAGAGATGTTGACCGTCAAGTCCGATGACGTGAATGGCCGTACCAAAGTGTACGAAAATCTCGTTAAGGGCGACCACGTGATCGACGCTGGTATGCCGGAATCGTTCAACGTTCTGGTCAAAGAGATCCGCTCTCTGGGTATCGATATCGATCTCGAACGCGATTAATTGTAATTAAGTAGTAAAACCATCGCCCGAACGAGTTTCGGGCGTTGGTCATTCAGCTAGCCAGCAGTTTGGAAGCGAGTTCGTTCCCGGTATGAGCGGAACCAGTGTCGACAGACCTGGCTCTCCCGCTGATGCGAACAGGGTAAGGCGAAAGACCTTCTGTTGCAGCACCATTCAGCCACCAAGCGTGAATTTCAAAGTAAATTGCGCGCTTCACTGGAGTGATATACATGAAAGCCCTGCTCGATCTATTCAAGCAAGTCCAACCTAACGAACAATTCGACGCGATCAAAATTGGTCTGGCGTCTCCTGAAAAAATTCGTTCCTGGTCCTACGGCGAAGTTAAAAAGCCGGAAACCATCAACTATCGTACTTTCAAGCCTGAGCGCGACGGTTTGTTCTGCGCCAAAATTTTTGGCCCTATCAAAGATTACGAATGCCTGTGCGGTAAATACAAACGTCTGAAACACCGTGGCGTGATTTGTGAAAAGTGCGGCGTTGAAGTCACACTGGCGAAAGTGCGTCGTGAACGCATGGGGCACATTGAGCTGGCATCGCCAACAGCACATATCTGGTTCCTGAAATCCCTGCCATCCCGTCTGGGTATGGTGCTCGACATGACATTGCGCGATATCGAACGCGTTTTGTATTTTGAAGCATACGTTGTGACCGATCCTGGCATGACGCCGCTGAAAAAATGCCAGATCATGTCGGAAGACGACTACGCTGCTAAATACGAAGAATACGGCGACGAATTCACCGCATTCATGGGCGCAGAAGGTATCCGTGAATTGCTGCGTTCGATTGATATCGATCGTGATGCAGAAACTTTGCGTGTTGAACTCAAAGAATCCAAATCTGAAGCCAAGATCAAGAAATATGCAAAACGTCTGAAAGTACTCGAAGCGTTCCAACGCTCCGGTATCAAACCAGACTGGATGATCATGGAAGTGTTGCCAGTGTTGCCGCCAGAGCTGCGCCCATTGGTGCCGCTGGACGGTGGTCGTTTTGCGACTTCCGATCTGAATGACTTGTATCGCCGCGTCATTAACCGTAATAACCGTTTGAAGCGCCTGATGGAATTGCGCGCTCCGGAAATCATTACGCGTAATGAAAAGCGTATGTTGCAAGAAGCAGTCGATTCATTGTTAGACAATGGTCGTCGCGGTAAAGCAATGACTGGTGCGAACAAGCGTCCATTGAAATCTCTGGCTGAGATGATCAAAGGTAAAGGCGGTCGTTTCCGTCAGAACTTGCTGGGTAAGCGCGTCGATTACTCTGGTCGTTCCGTTATCGTGGTTGGTCCGCAACTGAAATTGCATCAATGCGGTTTGCCAAAATTGATGGCCTTGGAACTCTTCAAACCTTTCATTTTCAATAAACTGGAATTGATGGGTCTGGCAACAACGATCAAGGCAGCGAAAAAACTGGTTGAGATTCAAGAGCCAGTCGTCTGGGATATTCTGGAAGAAGTGATCCGCGAACATCCGATTATGCTGAACCGTGCGCCTACGCTGCATCGTCTTGGTATTCAGGCGTTTGAACCAGTCCTGATCGAAGGTAAAGCGATCCAGTTGCATCCACTCGTCTGCGCGGCTTTCAATGCCGACTTCGACGGTGACCAGATGGCGGTTCACGTACCTTTGTCTATCGAAGCGCAGATGGAAGCCCGCACATTGATGCTGGCGTCTAACAATATTCTGTTCCCATCGAATGGCGAACCGTCTATCGTGCCTTCTCAGGATATCGTGTTGGGTCTGTACTACGCGTCTCGCGAAGCCATCAACGGCAAGGGCGAAGGCATGATGTTCCCTGATGTTTCAGAAGCGATCCGCGCCTGGGACAATAAGGAAGTCGAGCTGGCAACACGCGTGACTGTCCGTATTACGGAATATCCTAAAGACCCGGCAACTGGTGAATTCGTTAAAACGATCAAACGTTACGAGACTACAGTTGGCCGTGCGATTTTGTCAGAAATTCTGCCTAAGGGCTTGCCATTCACCGTGCTGAACCGCGCGTTGAAGAAAAAAGAAATTTCCAAACTGATCGATACGTCGTTCCGTAAATGCGGCCTGCGCGCTACCGTTGTGTTTGCCGATCAACTGATGCAAATGGGTTTCCGCCTCGCGACACGCGCCGGTATCTCTATCTGTATCGATGACATGTTGGTACCGCCACAAAAAGTGACTTTGCTGGCAGCGGCTGAGCACGAAGTTAAACAGATCGAGCAGCAATATGCATCCGGTCTGGTGACGGCTGGTGAGCGTTACAACAAAGTGGTCGATATCTGGGGCAAAACCGGTGATGAAGTCGGCAAGGCGATGATGGAACAACTGAAAGTTGAACCAGTCACACGCCGCGACGGCACAGTTGGTACACAAGAATCGTTTAACGCGATTTACATGATGGCCGACTCTGGTGCGCGTGGTTCTGCAGCGCAGATTCGTCAGTTGGCCGGTATGCGTGGTCTGATGGCAAAGCCAGATGGTTCGATTATTGAAACGCCGATCACCGCGAACTTCCGCGAAGGTCTGAACGTTCTCCAGTACTTTATTTCTACGCACGGTGCGCGTAAAGGTCTGGCCGATACCGCATTGAAGACAGCGAACTCCGGTTACCTGACACGTCGTCTGGTTGACGTGACGCAGGATCTGGTCGTGGTTGAGGACGATTGCGGTACAAGCAATGGTTCTTCCATGAAAGCGCTGGTCGAAGGTGGTGAAGTTAACGTGCCTCTGCGCGACCTGATCCTGGGCCGTGTTTCTGCTAACGACATCGTGAATCCTGAAACACAGGAAACACTGTACGAAGCAGGTACTTTGCTGGATGAAGTTGCGGTTGAACGTATCGAAGCACTGGGCATTGATGAAGTGAAAGTACGTACGCCACTGACTTGTGACACTCGTTACGGTCTGTGCGCAATGTGTTACGGACGTGATCTGGGTCGCGGTATGATGGTGAATGCTGGTGAAGCAGTCGGTGTTATCGCTGCGCAGTCCATCGGTGAGCCAGGTACACAGTTGACGATGCGTACGTTCCACATTGGTGGTGCGGCGTCCCGTGCAGCAGTGGCATCTTCCGTTGAGGCAAAATCTAACGGTACGATTCGTTTCACAGCAACGATGCGTTATGTGACGAACGGTAAAGGCGATCAGATCGTGATTTCCCGTTCTGGTGAAGTGTTGATCACGGACGATCACGGCCGTGAACGCGAACGTCATAAAGTACCTTACGGTGCCACGCTGATCGTGAAAGACGGCATGGTGATCAAGGCAGGTACAGCACTGGCAACATGGGATCCGCTGACACGTCCTATCATTACCGAATACACCGGTACTGTGAAGTTTGAAAACGTCGAAGAAGGCGTGACTGTTGCGAAACAGGTCGATGAAGTGACTGGCTTGTCCACTCTGGTAGCGATCGATGCGAAACGCCGTGGTAGCGCTGCTGGTAAGTCTTTGCGTCCGCAAGTGAAGCTGTTGAACGAGCAAGGTGAAGAGGTCAAGATCTCTGGCACTGAGCACGCAGTGACGATTGGCTTCCAGGTTGGTGCGCTGATTACGGTGAAAGACGGTCAGCAAGTACACGTTGGTGAGGTTCTGGCGCGTATCCCGACTGAATCACAAAAAACCCGTGATATTACCGGTGGTCTGCCACGCGTTGCTGAGTTGTTCGAAGCGCGTTCACCAAAAGATGCAGGTATGTTGGCGGAAGTAACTGGTACGGTTGCCTTTGGTAAAGAAACCAAAGGTAAGCAACGTCTGGAAATCACCGACATGGATGGTGAGAAACACGAATTCCTGATTACCAAAGACAAACAAGTTCTGGTGCATGACGGTCAGGTTGTGAACAAAGGTGAGATGATTGTTGACGGCCCGGCCGATCCACAAGACATCCTGCGTTTGCTGGGTATCGAAGCGTTGGCACGTTACATCGTTGACGAAGTGCAGGACGTGTACCGCTTACAAGGCGTTAAGATCAATGACAAGCACATTGAAGTGATCGTGCGTCAGATGTTGCGTCGTGTGGTTGTGGTGAATCCAGGTGATGCGAACTACATCGTCGGTGAACAAGTTGAACGCTCTGACCTGTTGGGTGAAAACGATCGCGTGGTCGCTGCTGGCGGTATTCCTGCAACGTATGAAAATATCTTGTTGGGTATTACCAAAGCGTCTCTGTCGACTGATTCCTTCATCTCGGCAGCGTCCTTCCAGGAAACAACCCGCGTTCTGACAGAAGCAGCGATCATGGGCAAGAAAGATACCCTGCGCGGCCTGAAAGAAAACGTCATCGTGGGTCGCCTGATTCCTGCCGGTACCGGTCTGGCATTCCACCGCGCCCGCAAGTTGAAAGAAACCTGGGAAGCGGATGAACGTCACGCGTTACTTGAAGCAGAAAAAGCAGTCTTCGCTCCTGCTCCAGAAGCAACAACTGATGTGCATGAAGGCGACGCGTAAGCGTAGCTGAAAGAATAAAAACGGCACCGAAGCTCAGTCTCCGGTGCCGTTTTTTTATAGAGATAGCACTGTCGCAAAACTGCCCCAGCGGCGTTATGGCTCTTAGCCGTACTACTCGTACTGTATTCGTCGCCATGGTGTAGCCAGGGTTTCAGGCAACATGTTGCCTGCTGGCGAAACAGACATCGCTTACCAGCGATGTTTCCCAAAGCAGAAAAAAGCTTTTTAGCCTTGCCGGGTCAACTTTACGTCAGTCCTAAGAGAATGAGATTCAGCGTAGCCCCTCGCAGTGTTGTCAGTTGCGGTTACCCCTAACCGTGCTGCACCAGAGGCTGACGTTTGAAGCAAGGTTCATAAATTTAAATTTTCACGACGAATACAGACTCATGCCAGATCAATGCCTTACCACAACGCCTGCAAGTAGCCGTAATGATGATATTCAGCTCAATATCGCTGCGGAGAAGATTCTCGTGTTGTGTGATGCGTTCGGCATGTTGGCGGATGTTGAAGTTGTCGCGGAAACCGGCTCGACGAATGCTGATCTGCTGTCCCGATTGGGCGAATTGAATAAGCCCCTGTTGCGCGTTGCCTTGCATCAGACTGCCGGCCGCGGGCGCGCAGGTCGCAGCTGGCAATCGGTGCCGGGTGGCATGCTGATGTTTTCGCTTGCCTGGCCATTGAGCCGGGAGACACACGCACTGATGGGATTGCCGTTGGCGGTTGGCGTTGCTATTGCAGACGTATTACAGGCACTCGATTTACCAGTGCAACTGAAGTGGCCGAATGATATTTTACGCGACGGAAAAAAGCTGGCAGGTATACTGATCGAAAGTGCCGCCCAAAAAAATGGCGGCACCTGGATTGTGGCTGGCATCGGTCTGAATCTGCAGTTGCCCGAGGCATTTGAAGCCAGCCTGGGACGTGCAGTTGCAGATGCGCCGTGGCTGGCACGGATGGATAGAAATGCTTTGCTTGCACATTTGCTGAACGCCCTCGCAAAGGCTTTCGAGCAGTTTGACCAGCACGGTTTTTCTGCGTTTCAGGCGCGTTGGAATGCGCTGCATGCCTACGCGAATCAGGAAGTGCAGATCATTGACCACGGCCAGATACTGCAGCGTGGTATCGCCACCGGGGTTGATGTCAGCGGTCGTCTGCTGCTGCAAACTGCCAATGGGCAAATACCCGTACTGGCGGGTGATGTCTCGTTGAGACCAGTCGATACTGTTTGAGATACCCCCTGCGATTGCACAAACAATGAAAGAAGAATAGACATGCTATTACTGATTGATGCCGGTAATACCCGCATCAAATGGGGCATCCCCCAGTTAGCGACAGCGTTGACTAACGCGTTACCAGACTGGCTGGCAATGGATTCTGTTGCCCATACGGATATTGCCACCCTGGCGGAGCGCTGGCATCCATATCCGGTCACCAGAGTGTTGGTGTCGAATGTCGCGGGTGAGGTTGTGAAAGCGCAGCTCAACGATATACTGGTGCGTATTTTCCCCGCGCTGCAACCATATTGGCTGGCGTCGCAAGCGGAGTTGGCCGGTCTGAAAAACCATTATCGTCATCCGCAGCAACTGGGTTGTGATCGTTTTGTCTCTGCGATTGCGGCACATTATCTGTATCCGCAACAGAATCTGATTGTGGCAACCTGCGGAACTGCAACGACGGTCGATGCGGTCAGTGCAGACGGTGTGTTCACCGGTGGCATGATTTTGCCTGGGTTGAAATTAATGGCGGAATCGCTGGCCCGTAATACCGCGCAATTGCCTCAGGTCGCTGAAAGCATCAGGGTCAATCAACCATTTGCGGATAACACTGATCAGGCGATCGTCAGCGGTTGTATACATGCGCAGACTGGCGCGATCACACTGGCTTATCAAGCCTTTGCCGCGGAACAGAAAACGGCAGTAACGTGTCTGATCTCCGGCGGTGCCGCGCCTTATCTGTTGCCCCATCTGGATTTTGATTGCCAGCATATCGCCAATCTTGTCTTGACTGGACTGTATGTCGTGGCACAATCAAGCCCGAGCTGAATTCACCTACTTATCATCATGCTGCGATTTTTTTTCTGGAGTTTATTGGTCTTGAACGCATTTGCGCTGGCGTTCAATCTTGGCTGGCTGGGACATTGGTCATTGGAGACGCATGAGCCGGAACGCCTGAAAAAACAGCATCATGTCGATGAACTGGTACAGATTTCCGCCAGCGCAGCAATGACCGCAGCAGAGCCTGTGCCGGAAAAAAAAGCTGAAATCATCGCTTGTCTGGAAATCGGGAATTTCCCTCAGGCCGAGGCGCCGAAGATAGAAGAGAAGTTAAAGACGCTGGCTTTGGGCGATAGACAGTCAAGGCTGAATGTCAGCGATATCGGCACCCATATGGTGTACATCCCGTCTCAGGGCAGCAAAGATGGCGCGGATAAGAAAGTAGGTGAATTGCGCCGTATCGGCATTACTGATTTCTTCGTGATACAGGAACAAGGCACCTTACATTGGGGAATTTCACTCGGTATTTTCAAGACTGAAGAAGCGGCGAAATTGCATCTGGCCAATCTGAATAATAAAGGGGTACGCACCGCCCGCATCATGCCGCGTACCGTGACCACCTCTAAATTTGCCTATCAGCTACGGGCGCTGAATGGGGATGAAAAGACGAAGTTTGATGCGATCAAGGCACAATTCCCTGCACAGGAAACCCGCAATTGCCAGAATACGGCCTATAGCAAAAGCTGATCTTCATTCACATTTTGAACAGTTTATGATCTGATGAAGCGCCCGCCGTGGCGCTTTTTTATCACCTTTTGTTCCCGTGGCGCAAAGCTAAGTAGTATTCGCTCTTTATCCTTTTCTGATTAAAATCTCACCGTTCTATTCTCATAATATGAGAATGCAGGCTTGATATTCCGGAGTCTGCTGTTAGCATGGCATAGCTTCTTTTGAAATGTCAGCGATGATCAACTTATTTCCTTCTGCACCTGTACATGATGTCCGGTTCGATGTGCCATCCGGTGAGCGGGTGTTGCAGGTTCTGGCTTGCGTCGCGCGCGCAGGGCAGGCACTCAGCGCCAGAGAATTGACGGCACAAACCGGAATACCGCTGAGCAGCTTGTACCGGCAAATTGCCATGCTCAAAAAGTGGGGACTGCTGCAGGAACATGTGCACAACGGGCAGGTAGCCCAGAGCGGATTATATGAGCCTGGGCCAATGGCGGTGCAGCTTGCGTGGTGCTTCGATCATCATTCCCATCTGATGCAGCAAGCGCGCGAAGAAATGCAGCAATTGCTGGAGCGATCCGGCGAAAGCGTAGGCTTATTAATTTACTTGCATGGGCAGGTAATTTGTCTCGATATGCTGGAAAGTCCGCAGGCTTTACGCTGTTCGTTCACGCGTGGCAGCACAGGGCCGACGGCGCGCGGCGCATCGGCCAAAGCCTTATTGGCCAGCTTGCCGCCCGCCGTGTTGGATGCCCAACTGGCGACTCAGCAATTAGATGATGCAAGCGTCGCTGAGCTGAAACAACAACTGCAAAAGATCGCCCGGCAAGGATATGCGGTCAGTCAGGATGAAGTCGATATTGGCGTCTGGGGCGTCAGCGTGCCAGTGATGTCAGGCACGGCGAAGGCCGAGGCGACCCTGTCACTGATGGCACCGGCCAGCCGCGCCCTGCCGCATAGCGATGAATTGATACGGCTGACGCAGGCGGCTGCGGCCAAGATCAGTCAGCGTCTGCGTATCGAAAGCCGTATCTGAATCTGAACAAACTATATCGACTAAACCGTCATCATCGCTAACGTCATTTCTATCGTCTTAGCCATTTTTGAAAGCGTCCCATGTATCCCACATTCCATTTTCAACCAGGCAGCGCGCCTTTACTGATTTCCATGCCGCATGTCGGAACAACGATACCGACCGAAGTCGCCGCGCAGATGCTGCCAGTGGCGCAAGAGAAAGCGGATACCGACTGGCATTTAGCTTTGCTGTACAACATGGCGCAGGAGCTGGGCGCATCAACGCTGATAGCGGAACATTCGCGCTATGTGATTGATCTGAATCGTGCGCCGGATAATGCAAACCTGTATCCGGGACAGGATACGACAGGCTTGTGCCCCGTCGATACGTTTGCCAAACAGCCTTTGTATCTGCCGGATCAGCTACCGACGGACGCTGAAATTCAGCGACGCATCCAAACGTACTGGCAACCATATCACCAGCAATTGCAGGTGGAACTTGCGCGTTTGCAGCGTCAGCATCGCAGAGTGGTGTTGTGGGATGCGCACTCCATTGCATCGGTCGTGCCGCGCTTTTTTGATGGCAGATTACCTGATCTGAATTTTGGTACCGCTGACCAGAAATCCTGTGATTCTGCATTACAGCAACGACTGGCGGCCTGCTTGCAATGTTCCGCTGATGCGCAGCGCTATAGCCATGTATTCAATGGTCGATTTAAGGGCGGTTATATCACGCGTCAGTATGGACAACCGACACAGCACATTCACGCAGTGCAACTGGAAATGAGTCAGCGCGTATATATGAACGAAGCCGCGCCGTATGCGTATCGCCCCGATCTGGCACAGCAGGTGCAGGGTCTGTTGCGGCAATTGCTGCAGCAGTGCATAGACTGGGCGAATGAAACGGAGGCGGCATGACGACGCTGTTTGCGCGCAACGCGTTTTTGCCGCAAGGCTGGACAAAGAATATTCGCCTGCAGTGGGATGCGCAAGGCGATATTCAAAGCATAGAAAATGACGCCATCGTCAGACCCGGCGAACCGCAGGCGACTTACGTGTTACCGGGCATGTGCAATCTGCATTCCCACGCATTTCAGCGCGCGATGGCGGGTATGACGGAAATCGCTGGTGACAGCAAAGACAGTTTCTGGACCTGGCGCGATCTCATGTATCGCTACGCGCTGCACATCACGCCAGAGCAGATACAGGCGATTGCCGCACAACTGTACGCAGAATGTCTGCGCCACGGTTACACCGCTGTGTGCGAATTCCATTATCTGCACCGTGACCCAGCGGGCAAGATGTATGCGAATCCGGCGGAAATGGCACAACGCCTGATCGCTGCTGCCAGCCAGAGCGGCATAGGCATGACCATGCTGCCGGTGTTGTACAGCTACGCTGACTTCCATGCAAAGCCGCTGCGTGATGATCAACGTCGCTTTGCAACGAATGTCGATGACATACTGCTGCTAGTGCAAAATTTGGAAGCCAGCCGCAGCCATCAGGTGGAAGTTGGCGTTGCGCCGCATTCACTGCGCGCGGCCAGCATAGGCCAGATACGCGAGCTGCAACAGGCGATGCCTAACGGACGGCCAGTGCATATCCATATCGCTGAGCAGATCAAAGAAGTCGAGGCTTGCCTCGCTGCCACTGGCAAGCGCCCGGTCGAATTGCTGCTGGATACCGGTATCATCGATCAGCGCTGGTGTCTGGTGCATGCAACCCATCTGACGTCAACTGAAGTCGCCGGCATCGCCGCCAGTGGCGCCGTGGCCGGTATTTGCCCGAGCACCGAAGCGAATCTGGGTGATGGCTTTTTCGATTTACCGGATTACATCGCCGCCGGTGGACGTTTTGGTATCGGCAGCGACAGCCATGTTTCGCAAAGCGTGGTCGAAGAATTGCGCTGGCTCGAATATGGCCAGCGTCTGCGTTTGCAAGGCCGCAATATTGCCAGCAACGCGCAGCAAAAAAAGGTCGGTGATTTTCTGTGGCAATCAGCGCTGCAGGGCGGCGCGCAAGCCAGCGGGCGCAGGCTGGGCAAACTCGCTTCCGGTTACCGTGCCGACTTCATTGTGCTCGACGATGCGCATCCGAATCTGGCCGGAATTTCCAGCAGCGATGTGCTGAATACCTGGATCTTTGCCGGTAACGATACGCTGGTGCGTGACGTCTATGTCGGCGGAAAACAAGTCGTCAGCAATGGCCGCCACTGCCAGCAAGCGCAGATAGAAAGCGCCTATGTCAATTGCATGCGCGAGCTGCGCAAGCTGTGATTTGGTACTTTCCGTTGCTGGAAGCGAAAAATATACTGGGGGGAGTATTTTTAAACCGCCTTATTTTCTGCTGAGAATAAGGCGGTTTTTGTGCATACTCCCCCAATTTCAAGTCAATGAATAAGGTCGATGGGCAATCAATATGCCATTATTTCTCAGGGGGAATGTCCGTGGCGACAGGCGTTTGCTCCAGTACCAGACGCATTGTTTGTTCCAGTAAAGCGGAATCCGGACGCAGCGGTTCAGGCACGCCGACGGCCTGAAATCCTTCCCGGAGATAGAGTCGCATTGCGGCGCTGTCGCCGCATGTCACCCCTAATTGAACAAGCCTGGCGCGTCTGGATCTCGCCCAGAGAATTGCTGCTCTGAGCAGCGCCGCTGCCATACCTTGTCCCCGATATTCTGGTGCCACCCACACCTGAAAAATATTGACGACGGAAGTATCAGTGGCATCCTCTTTCGCCCACAGCAAACCAGCAAATTCATTTTTAATGCCCGAGATTTCCGCTATTAACGGGCGATCTTTTCCTGAGCTTGTTGCCAGTAAGAGTCGTGTTGCCCAGACATCGTCAGGACGATCTTTTTCTGCGGCGAGTGTGCTGCCAAAGGCGTCTGGCGCATCGGCAAGAGAGCGAAGTCTGATCTGCCGATATTGTTGCCATTCGTGTGCGGTTAAGGGACGTACGGTGTAAGACGTGGGTGAAGATGTCATCGGTTGATCTCAGGTGCAAGGGATGTGTCGCTGCTTGGTTTTTCGTACAAAGCCGCTGCGCAGGCGCAGGTTAAAGTATTCCTGTCAGACAAAACCAATCTGCCGGCAAGCGGTGGAGCCGAAGTCAGCGAAAGTCAGGCGAATCAAGCCAGCACTGAAGTGTTTGTGGCGCACTAATTCGTCGCGAAAGAATAAATATACTCCCTCCCAGTATTTCCAGACATCCTTATTTCATAAAGAGATAAGGATGAAAACGCCACATACTCCCCATTTTTATTGATATTGTCGATGAACTTCCGCGATCTTCTTGAGGGTGAATTCACGCTATTTTATTGACCACATTCTGCATTTCGTCGGCGTATTCATCATTTCGTCACAAACTCTCGCCAAACAATGAAAATTTGTTATGCTTCATTTCTCGTTTAATAAGAGAGCAAGCATTTTCTGTCATAACGGGGTGCATGCAAAACTGCCTTTCCGGCGTGACGGTGCATCAGTGGTACTGATCGCTGTTATCGATGTCAGCCTGGTATCAGAGATCAGAGAAATAGAAGAGAAATAGAAGATAAAAGTTCAGAAGTAGTGAAGTTGACCGTTTAACGACTAATGGAATAAATCAATGAAACTCAAACCAATTTGCCTTGCATTTGCCCTCGCGTTTACTGCTGCGACTGCAATGCCTACCCTTGCAGCAGCGCCAAAAGCGGTTGTTGCAGCAAAAGCGACTGCGTACACCAGTGTTGAAGGCATCACGGAATACCGTTTGCCAAACGGCTTGCGCGTATTGCTGGCACCGGATGCATCAAAACCAACCACCACCGTCAATGTGACTTATCTTGTTGGTTCACGTCATGAAAGTTACGGCGAAACCGGTATGGCGCATTTGCTTGAGCACATGGTGTTCAAGGGTACCAAAGACCGTGGCAACATCATGCAAGAGCTGAGCAAGCGCGGCATGCAGTTCAATGGCACCACGTTTTACGATCGCACCAACTACTTCGAAACTTTCCCTGCCAGTGAAGATAATCTGAAATGGGCGCTGGAAATGGAAGCCGACCGCATGGTCAATTCCAAAGTGGCGCGGGTTGATCTCGATACCGAATTTTCCGTGGTCCGCAATGAAATGGAAATTGGTGAAAACAATCCGTTTGGCGTGCTCTGGAAGCAATTGAGTGCGGCAACTTTCGACTGGCACAACTATGGTCACAGCACCATCGGTGCACGCTCTGACGTCGAGGGTGTGAAAATTACTAACCTGCAGGCGTTTTACCGTAAGTTCTATCAGCCGGATAATGCTGTGCTGATGGTAGCCGGTAAATTCGATCCGGCAAAAACCCTGGCGCTGATCGAAAAATCCTTTGGTGTCATCGCCAAACCGACGCGTGAACTGAGCAACACCTGGACCCGCGAAGCGCCACGCGACGGTACGCGTGAAGTAACCGTGCGCCGCATCAGCGATCAGCAACTCGCTGCCGTACTGTATCCGACATCCTCAGGCAGTCACGCCGACGCCGCCGCCGTATCTGCACTGGGCGAGATTCTGGGTTCAGCACCAAACGGTCGTTTGTATAAAAAGCTGGTGGAAAGTAAAAAAGCAGTGAATGTCGCGGAAATGGCATTTCAACTGGCAGAGCCTGGCTACATCATGTTCCTCGGAATCATGAGTAAAGATCAGAATGTGGCTGATGTGAAAGCTAGTCTGATTGAAACTGTCGAAGGGCTGGCGCAAGAACCGGTCACCGAAGCCGAATTGAAGCGTGCCAAAACCAATCTGTTGAATGCTTTGGAAAAAACCATCAACGATCCGCAACGTCTGTGCGTCAGTATGTCGGAATCGATTGCGCTGGGTGACTGGCGTATGTTCTTCGTTGAACGCGATCGTATCGAAGCATTGACGGTGGCGGATGTACAGCGCGTCGCGCAAAATTACTTTAAAGCCGACAATCGCAGTTACGGTCAGTTCTTGCCAGTGGCAAAACCTGATCGCGCCGAAATCCCGGCGGCACCGGATGTTGCCAAACTGGTGGAAGGCTACAAAGGCCGTGCGACTGTGGCGGCAGGAGAAACCTTTGATGCTACCGCTGCCAATATCGATAAACGCACAGAAAAATTGACGCTGAAAAATGGTGCGAAAGTGGCATTGTTAAGTAAAAAAACGCGCGGTGAAACTGTGAACGGCAATCTGAGCCTGCATTTCGGCGATGAAAAATCCCTGTTCGGCAAAGTCGCTGTTGCCGATCTGACTGCCGATATGCTGATGCGCGGTTCCGGCAAATTTACCCGCGCCGAACTCGATACCAAACTCGGTGAGCTGAAAGCTAAATTACGTATTTCCGGTGCTGGTCAGAATCTGAATGTCAGCTTTGACACCGTGCGTGCCAATTTGCCAGCGTTGCTGGATCTGCTGCGTGAAGTTCTGCGTACACCGACTTTCCCGCAATCTGAATTCGATTTGCTGGTCAAAGAAAATCTGACGCAGATAGAATCTGGTAAAAACGAGCCACAAGCGGTTGCAACACGTGCGATGGGCGCTTTGAAAAACAGTCTGTATAAAAAAGGCGATATTCGTTATCAGTCTTCTTTCAATGAAGCGATGGAAGAATACAGCACTGCAAAACTCGACAGCGTCAAAGATTTCTACAAAACCTTCTACGGTGCAAACAGTGCCGAGTTTTCTCTGGTCGGTGATTTTGATGCGGCAGAAGTCAAAACGAAACTGGCCACGGTGCTTGGCGACTGGAATAGTCCAGCGAAGTATGTTCGTGTTCCAAGCCTGAATCTGAATGCAAACGGGCAAGCGAACAGCATAGAAACACCGGACAAAGCGAATGCGTTTTATCTGGCATCACTGCCGTTTGAACTCGATGACCAGTCGCCCGATTATCCAGCGTTGCGCGTTGCCAATAATATTCTCGGTGGTGGTATCAAATCACGTTTGTTCAATCGCCTGCGTCAGAAAGAAGGCATCAGCTACGGTGCCGGCAGTTCACTGAGCGTGCCGAGTCTGGACAAAAACGCAGCGGTTGTTTTGTACGCAATGTACGCACCGCAAAATCTGGCGAAATTACAAACCGGCGTGAAAGAAGAGCTGGCTTTGTTAGTCAAAGATGGCGTGACGGCAGCAGAGTTGGCGGACGCGAAGCAGTCTATCGCACAGGAAGGTAATATCCGCCGTGCGCAAGATCCGGCATTGGCAGGCAACCTGCGCGGCCAGTTATATGTTGGTCGCTCTATGGCATTTGATGCTGAGGTCGAAGCGAAAATTGCCGCACTGACGCTGGACGATGTGAATGCGGTGATACGCAAATACGTGAAACCAGACAGTTTTGCCCATTTCTATGTCGGCGATTTTGCTGGCGCAGCGAAAAAAGCAGCGGCCGCGAAGTAAGTTTTTTTGAGGGCATAACGCGACAGACGATTCTGCTCGCGTAACTGTCCGCGGAAATATAAAAAAAGCGCAGTGTGATTTTTCACACTGCGCTTTTTTACATGCTGAACCAGATTGAGCCAGATTATTTCTGACGCAATCTGGCGGCTGCTTCACGCAGCATATTTTCTGTCGTGCTCCAGTCCACACAGGCATCGGTGACGGAGCAGCCATATTTCAGTTGTGATAAATCGGCAGGAATCGCCTGATTGCCCGCGACGATATTCGATTCGATCATCACGCCGACGATAGCGTCATTGCCGTTGGCGATCTGGTTCACCACATCCGCCATCACCAGTGGTTGCAATTCCGGCTTTTTGAAGCTGTTGGCATGTGAGCAGTCAACCACGATATTCGGTGGTAGTTTCGCTTTCACCAGTGCCTGCTGCGCCATCGCCACCGACACCGTATCGTAGTTCGGACGATCACCGCCGCCACGCAACACGACATGGCCATATTGATTGCCGCTGGTGCGTACTATCGACACCTGACCCTGACTGTTGTAACCGAGGAAGGAATGCGGATGCGATGCGGACAAAATAGCATTGATCGCGATGCTGATATCACCGTCGGTACCATTTTTGAAACCGACTGGCGTTGACAGACCAGACGACATTTCTCTGTGGGTCTGCGATTCTGTCGTACGTGCGCCAATTGCGGTCCAGGCGATCAGATCACCCAGGTATTGCGGTGAAATCGGGTCGAGAGCTTCGGTGCCGGTCGGCAGGCCGAGCTCGCAGACATCCAGCAAAAACTGACGCGCTTTTTCCATGCCTTCATCGACACGGAAAGAATCATCCAGATACGGGTCGTTGATATAGCCTTTCCAGCCGGTCGTGGTGCGTGGCTTTTCAAAATAGACGCGCATCACCAGCAACATCACATCGCTGACTTCTGCCTGCAATGCTTTCAGACGACGCGCGTAATCCAGACCCGCCACCGGATCGTGAATGGAGCAAGGGCCTACGACGACGAACAGACGTTTGTCTTTGCGGTCAAGGATATTGCGCAGGGCTTCGCGGCTTTGTTCGACGACGTTACCTGCCGCTTCCGTGAGCGGCAAACGTGCATGCAGCTCTTCCGGCGCAGGCATGTGATCAAACGAGACGATGTTAATATTTTCGAGTGCGGTAGTGGTCATGGTGGCAGTAAGTAATGAAAAACCTGATGCCTATTATGACTTAATTTGCTGCTCTGCCGCAAAACTTGCCTGTTTTCAGGGCAACGCGGTGTCGAGTGCGTGGCACAATAGTGTTTTGCACTTTTTGAAAATTGGCAATAACAATGCTTAGTCATGATCAGATTCAGGAGTTTCAGACTCAGGGTTTTTTAGTTTTACCAGGATTGGCAACGCCGGATTTTTGCGAACAGGTGATTCGCTTTGCAGAGCAACAATTAACGGACGACGTACAGCCCATAGAATATGAGGCGGATACCCGCTATCCCGGCGCACCGGCATCGCGCGAAGCCGAAGGCGGGCATACCGCACGCCGTTTGTTGCAGGCGTATGGGCGTGATTCTCTGCTGGCAACATGGGCGACAGGCGCGGCACTGGCGCAGCCATTGTTGCAATTACTTGGCAATGGTGCGCTGATGTCACAAGCACATCACAATTGCATCATGACGAAACAGCCGCAGTATTCCACCGCAACCGGCTGGCACCGTGATAGCCGCTACTGGCATTTTGCGCGCGCCGAACTGATTTCAGCGTGGCTGGCCTTGCGCAATGAAACGGTGGAAAACGGATGTCTGCTGGTGATACCGGGATCGCATCAGCTTCAGATCGATGCATCGCAATTAGACAATGCCCAGTTTTTACGTGCTGATCTGCCGCAGAATCAAGCCTTGTTGGCACAGACAAGTCCAGTGGCTTTGCAGCAAGGCGATGTCTTACTGTTTCATAGTAATCTGTTTCATGCCGCGGGGAAAAATCTGACCACCGCAGGAAAATTTTCTATGGTATTCACTTATCGGGATGCGGCAAATGTGCCGGAAGCAGGTTCGCGTTCGGCGAGTTTGCCTGAAATTCCTTTGTGATAAAAAAGTGTATAGTCAGCCTTTGCTGTGCTTCACAGTCCATTGCCAGATACCGTTGCAGAAAGTTGTTACATGCATACATGCGGGCAATGGCTTCGTTTCACCTGTCATACAACCTGAGGAGACAACATGTTATCGAAAATGAAGCTGAGTCTGATGGCGGCAAGCCTGATTACTGGAATCGCGCAGGCACAAACACTGGAGTTGCATTTTGTCGATGCGAGCGGCAATCTAGGTTCTGCTGGCAAAGTCACACTGGAAGATACTGCCTACGGTTTGCTGATTACACCGGATTTAACTGGTTTGCCAGCCGGTGTGCACGGTTTTCACGTACACGCGAATCCTTCTTGCGCACCTGCGGCAAATAATGGCGTGGCAACCGCCGCGCTGGGCGCTGGAGGGCACTGGGACCCGGAAAAATCAGGCGCGCATCTGGGGCCGTATGGCAAAGGCCATAAAGGCGATTTACCAGCGTTGTACGTGAGTGCGGATGGCAAGGCGAATTATCCTGTGCTGGCACCGCGTCTGAAGGCGGCCGATCTCAGTGGGCATGCGCTGATGGTGCATGCGGGTGGCGATAATCATAGCGATCATCCTGCAATGCTGGGCGGTGGTGGCGCACGCATGGCGTGTGGCGTGGTTCCGTGAGCTGCATACGCATGAGCATTTTTATGTCGTGATATAAAAACCTTGCGTCTGACGTGAGGTTTTTTTCTTCATACTTCTTTTTTAATGGTTTTTATGCTTCTGCGTCTTTGTTTATCTCTGTTGATTTTTGTGATGTTCATTCATCCTGTGCAGGCTGCAACGACAACAGCGACGCCGGTGTTGCAAACCGTCACCGCTTGCGGCGATGATGTACCGCTGAAATTTGATGTGCTGCCAGCGGCCAACGCATCGCCACCATACGCTGCGATGATAGTGGTACACGGCGGTAGCTGGCTCGGCGGTTCCCGTACGGATTTACATGGCTTATTGCAGCAATTATCGCGTATGGGTTTTGTCGCGATGAGTGTGGATTACCGCCTGGCACCCGCAGCACGGTTTCCGGCGCAGATAGAGGATGTGAAATGTGCGGTACGCTGGTTACGCAGCCATGCAGTTGAGTATCAGATCGATCCCGAAAAAATTGGCGCATTTGGTGTTTCCGCCGGTGCGCATTTGCTTGCACTGGCAGCGGTCACGCCGGGGAAATGGGAAAACACAGGTGGTTATGCTGGTATCAGCAGTCAGTTGCGGTGTGCGGTTTTACATGCGCCGCCGCTGGATTTTGTCGATTGGTGGAAAACTGCCGACCCTGCAATACGCAGCTCCATGTCACCGCGGGTGATGCTGAAATCGCTGCTGGGTGAAGATTTTTCTGCATCGGCGAAGATCTACCAAGACGCCAGTCCTGTCAGTTATATCCCGGCATCAGGGAAACTTAAAAATAAACTGCCGTCATTATTGCTGTTGCAGGGCGAGCTGGATGCGACTGTACCTGTGCAACAGGCAAGGGATTTTACAAAGAAAATGAAAGCAGCTGGCGCGGCTGTGGAGTTAATGACGATTGCCGATGCTGATCATTTTGCTTTTGGTTCTCAGGGGCGTCAGGTGTCCGCAAAAATTCAGGAGTTTCTCGGAGCTTGTCTGAAATAATAAAAGGCGCAACAGCGTGAGCCGTATGGTACGTAAAGCGCCTTTCGTTTTCATCGCAATGGAAGCCCTGTATTACAGCTCTAAAGCGATGAGTTCCTGTATGGTCTGACGGCGGCGGATTTGCGTGATTTTATCGCCATCCACCAGCACTTCCGGAATCAGCGGACGTGAATTGTAATTCGACGACATGCTGGCACCATACGCGCCGGTATCGTGAAAGACAAACAGATCGCCGATTTCGCAGGCGGGTAAATTCTGCGTTGTCACGACGCCGCCGTCTTCCTGCGTAAACACATCACCGGATTCGCACAAAGGACCCGCCACCACGGTTGGCTTCAATGCGGTCGTGCGCGGTGTTCCGTCTGCGGCGTGTGCCGAAATGCGATGGAAACTGCCATACATCGCAGGCCGTGCGAGATCGTTGAAGCCGGCATCGACCAGCGCGAAGAAATTACTGCCGACTTGTTTTTGTGCACGTAATTCCGAAATCAAGATGCCCGACTGCGCAACCAGAAAACGTCCCGGTTCAATTTCCATACTGATTTTGTGGCCGAGATGCGCTTCAATTTCTTTACGCGCTTTATCCCAGATCTGGAAATAATGATCGGTATCGACCACGGCTTCATCGCCACGATAAGGAATCGATAAGCCGCCGCCGATGGAGATTGCCTGCAAGTCGCGATTTGCGGTTTTCACCTGCGCGATCATTGCATCGCAGACGCTTTGCAAGTGGTCGTAATCGACGCCTGAGCCTATATGCATGTGCAGACCCACCAGTTGCAAACCATACTGGTCAATGATGTTGAGCGCATTCGGCAATTCTTCAAACCAGATGCCGTGTTTGCTTTGTTCGCCGCCGGTATTGGTTTTGCGGCTGTGACCGTGACCAAAACCGGGATTGATCCGCAGCCAGACCGGATGCCCGCGATGTGCCTGTCCAAGCTGTTCCAGCATTTGCGGCGAACCGCAGTTAACGGGAATATTCAGTTCCACCACGCGTTTCAATGCATTGCGATCCAGCAGATCCGCTGTGAATACGATAGGGGCATGTGTCTGATCGGCATTGGCGGTTGGCGCATAACCGGCCGCCAGTGCCCGTTCAACCTCACCAAGAGAGACCGAGTCCACCATCACCCCTTGTTCGCGCATCAGGCGCAGCAGATGAATATTGCTGGATGCTTTCTGCGCAAATCGGATCACGTCAAACTGTTTAAGACGGGCGATTTGTTGGCGAATGATGCTGGCATCGTATGCCCAGCAAGGGGTGTGGAATTCTGTGGCGATCTGCGCGATCTGGGTGTTGCTGATAGTGGTCGTCATGATGATCTCTTGAACCTTACCGGGTTTAGTGTAAGCTCTACTTTAACAAGCGCTTCGTGACGCTTAAATAGGATTCCATAAGCAATTCAACCGTGATTGATGGAATTCAACGGAAAATTCTTTTGTCTCCTTATGAATCCAAAAATAGATAATTTTGATCAGAAAATCCTGAGTTTATTGCAACAGGATGCACGCATGTCGCATGCGGAAATTGGCCGTCAGGTGCATCTGAGTCAGCCCGCCGTATCCGAACGCATCAAGCGTCTGGAGGCGGCTGAAGTCATACGTGGTTACCGCGCAGACGTGAATCCTAAGGCGCTCGGTTATCAGATTACCGCAATGATACGTTTGTCGACGCAGCAGGGCAGACCTTACGCGCAGTACGTCGCATCTTGTCCAGAAATTATCGATTGTTATACGGTTACCGGCGAAGACGGTGCAGTGATGCGTGTGCTGGCAACTGATGTGGAGCATTTACAGCGCATTATCAATGAGCTCAATGCCTTCGGATCGACATCAACGGCGATCGTGCTGACGACGCATGTCGCCGGAAAGGCGATTACTGCACCTGTCCATGAAGGAGGCTGAGATGAAAAATAAGAGATTTTCCGGTACGAGAGCTGCGTGTATCAAACGTATCGGCGCAGGATTGTTGGCTGGTAGCGTAAGCCTTCTGGCTGGCGCCGCAGAGCAGGACGATGCGCCGATCACACCGTATCGGCCATCGGTATCGAACTCGGCACAATTGCCGTTTCCAGGTCAGCTCGAAGCCGAGTTCGGTGTTTTATCCGGTAAATCGGGAGACGCAAGGCGCGACAGTTTGCCCTCATTGTTGAAGCTGGCTTTTTCCGAGCAATGGGGCATCTTATTGGGCGGTGATCTGCGGGTGATGAATGATGATGGCGCGGGGACGCGTGTGCGTGGCATGGGTGACGTGAATCTGGTATTGAAGCGGGCGTTTGTGATCGACAGCGACACTGCTTTCGGATTGGAGCTAGGTGTGAAACTGCCAACCGCAAAACAAGCGATAGGTACAGAAAAACGCGATTACACCCTGAATGGTATTTACAGCAAAGACCTGGGCGACTGGCATCTGGACATAAATGCGAACGTGACGAAAATGGGATGGGCAGATGGCGGCGTATCGCGTTGGCAAACTGGTCTGTCTTCGGCTTTTTCATATAGTCTCAGCGAGGCTCTGGGCGTTACTGCTGAGTGGTCGGGAAATAAAAGTAAAGGCAGTCAGCCGCAAAATCAGATCTTGCTGGCGCTGACTTACAGCCCGAACAAACGTTTGACTTTTGATATAGGGTTGAGCAAAGGCATCAGCGTTATGGCCACTGATCGTGCTTTTTTTGCGGGCGTTGTTGTGCCAGTTGCCAGATTATTTTAGCTGCAGGAGTGTAGCCGTTTGATGAAGGTCAGACCGAGGGCAGTCAATCCGGCGTTACATGGATGACACGCTGCCGACATCACGCGTAAACCGTATAATGCCCGCTTATCTCTGAACTATTGAGGAAGTCCCATGTTGGCACCGTCTTCTCCACGCAAATTCGCTTTGTTTGCCGCTATCGCCGCAATCGCACTGGCTGTGCTTGGTTTTCTCTTTTACCAATCGGTCGCTGCCAAACCGGCGATGCCACAAGTGACGTTCACCAATCTGAAAGGCGACAAATTGACGACGCAGGATTTGCGCGGCAAAGTCGTTATGGTGAATTTCTGGGCGACTTCCTGTTCTACTTGCATCGCTGAGATGCCACGCATGATAGAGACCTATAACAAGTACAACAAGCAAGGTCTGGAATTTGTTGCGGTGGCAATGAGCTACGATCCGCCGAATTATGTGCTCAATTATGCTGAGACCCGGCAACTGCCATTTCACGTTGCACTGGATGTGCAGGGCAAGTTGGCGCAGGCTTTCGGCGATGTAAAGCTGACGCCGACCACCTATGTTATCGACAAGCAGGGCAATGTTTTAAAACGTTATGTCGGTGAGCCTTCATTCACTGAATTGCATGGTTTGTTGGAAAAAGCTTTAGCTGGTTGATGTTTATCTGAGGCACAGATCAGGATAAACGGCGCTGTCTGTATCGGTATGCTTTGGCTGCTGCAATCAGGCCGATACAAAACAGGGCCGCTGCGGCGCTGGTCAGCACTTCGGGTAAAGCCGGTTGTCCGAAGTGAAACAGTGCACTGATCGCCGGTATGCTCAGCGCAAGTAGCAAGATTGCTGAGGCCGTAGCGACCACCCACCACAATGCCGGATTTGGCAAACGCAGACTGTGGATGATGTCTGACGACACACTGCGATGAATAAAAATCAAACCGATATTTCCTATCACCATTGCCGTGAACGCCAGGGCGCGGGCTTCTCCGGTATTTGGATAATGCTGTAATGCATACCCATAGATACCAAGCACCGTCAGTAGTAACGCTGTGCCATGTAACAGGCCGGTGCGCAGTACTGCTGCATCAAAAATACTGGCGTTGACGGAACGCGGTGGTCTGCGCATGACATCGGGTTCTTCCGATTCCGCCTCGAACACCAGTGAACAGGTCGGGTCAATAATCAGTTGCAACACCATAATATGCACGGGCATCAGCACCAGCGGCCAGCCTGCGAGCACCGGAATCAGCGACATGCCGATCACCGGAATGTGCACGGCAATGATGAAACGAATGGTTTTGCGTAAATTATCGAAGATGCGCCGTCCTGAGCGTATGGTCGCCACGATCGCCGTAAAATCATCATCGAGCAATACCAGTGCAGCCGACTCACGCGCTACATCGGTGCCGCGCTTGCCCATGGCGATACCGATATGGGCGGCCTTTAATGCAGGCGCATCATTGACCCCATCACCGGTCATCGCGACGATCTCGCCATTCTTTTTCAGTACGTTGACCAGTCTTAGTTTTTGCTCTGGCGATACGCGGCAAAAGATACTCGTTGTCTTAATGCGTTGGCTGAGTTCGGCATCGTCAATCGCAGTTAATTCGGCGCCTGTCATGATGCCGGAGGATGTTGCAAAGCCACATTGTTGAGCGATGTTTTGCGCGGTGGCAGGATAGTCGCCGGTAATCATGATGACTCTGATACCGGCAGTCTGGCAATCCTGTATCGCCGCCGGTACGCCAACGCGGATCGGGTCGGCGAGCGCGATCAGGCCGATGAACTCAAACTCGAAATCATGTTGGATAGGCGGCAGTTTTTTATCTGTATTTTCAGTTGCAGACAGTGATACCGGGCTGAATTGCGCTTTGGCGACGCCAAGTACGCGTAAGCCTTGCTTCGCCAGCAGATCGACTTCCTTGTGTAACGCGTTTATTTGCTCAACGCTGAGATGACAAAGATCGGCAATCGCTTCGGGCGCGCCTTTGCTGGCGATCACAAAATGTGCCTGATCGGGCGATTGCCATACGCGTGACATCGCCAGTAATTCTTTTGAGAGCGGATATTCATCAACCAGCGTCCAGCTATCGTGCAGATGTTCGGTTTGCCCCAACATTGATTTTCCGAATTCCTGAATTGCCACTTCCATAGGATCAAACGGCGAGCGGTGACTGGCAAGAATCGCGTATTCCAGTACTTCGTGAAATTCTTCTTCCAGTACCTGCGGCTGCTTCGCATCGGGCGCGGTACAGCAATAGTGGCTGCCTTGCGCAAACAGGCGCGCAACGGCCATTTTGTTTTGTGTCAGCGTGCCGGTTTTATCGACGCACAGCACAGTTGTTTCACCGAGCATCTCAATCGCCGGTACGCGGCGGGTCAACACTCTTTGTCGGGCAATTCTCCAGGCACCGAGTCCCAGAAAAAGAGCCAGCACGACGGGTAATTCTTCCGGAATCAGCGCCATGGCAAATGTGATGCCAACCAGAATCCCGTTCAGCCAGTCGTGGCGACTGATACCATAGAAAATGGTCAGCAGCAGTGCGACAGCCAGACTGGCAAAGGCGATCATTTTGACGACCTTGTCCATCTCGGTCTGCACGCGGGTTGGCTCCTGTTGTACGCTGGCCAGAGCCTGTCCGATTTTCCCTATCGCTGTGCGGCTGCCGGTCGCCATCACGCGCGCAATGCCGTTGCCTTGTACCACCAGTGATCCGGAAAACACAAAAGGCATGTGTTCGCCGCCAGCTTGTCCCATCGTGAGCGGCGCCGGCTCTGCCACTGTTTTTCCGACAGCTAAAGATTCACCGGTCAGCAAAGATTCGTCCACGCTCATATTCATGCACGACAGCAATATGGCATCAGCAGTGACACGGTCGCCTTCAGATAAAACCAGCAAATCACCGCAAACGACGTCCCGGCTGGCGATGTTTTGCTGTCTGCCGTCGCGTATCACGATGGCTCGTGGGCTGGATAAGTCACGCAGTGCTTCGAGTGCACGTTCGGTTTTATGTTCCTGAAACAGACTGATGCTGACGATGATCAGGATAAAAAATACCAGTACGACAGCGCCGTGTGTATCGCCAAGAATCAGATAGACACCACCACAGGCAAACAGCAACAGCAGCATGGGCTCACTGACGACTTTCCATATCATGCTGGCGATGTTGCGCGGTCTGGCGGAGGGTAATTCATTGGTGCCCTCTGCCGTCAGCCGGGCGGCGGCTTCCGTAGCGCTAAGACCGGTCATTGCGTTCACTTCGGATACCATGTACTGAACCTTTTCACGTGAGCTGGCAGGTGAGGAGTATGCAAAACACACATGCTCATAGTAGCAAACAAACTCGCCAGATAAGCTTGTGCAAGAGCAAGTCCGGCGACTGATTTGCAATGGCTTGCAAGCGACTGTCGCATTATGAAGCGTCGCAATGGACTGAGATCCGGTGCTTATTAGCCGAAACCATTATAGAAAAAAATTTCTAGACAAAAATTTCTAGAACATTTATTCTGCATTCATTCCTGATTTCGAGGTTATTCATGAACTCCGTTCTTAAATCTGTATCGTCCACATCCGCCATCCCCAAGCCCACAGCCTCGGAGCTGAATTTGCTTAAGATACTGTGGCAGCGGGGCCCGATGAATGCCAAACAGGTACATGAGGCTGCCCATGCGGAACGTCCTGACCTCGCCTATGCGACGGTATTGCGCCATCTGCAAATCATGCATGGGAAGGGTATTTTGACCCGCGATGAAAGCCAGCGATCGCACGTATATGCACCGTCACAAGAACAAGACTCACTGCAAACTAATCTGCTCAAGGATCTGATACAGAAAGTCTTTGCCGGTTCTGGCAAGGCGCTGGTGCTGGCAGCCCTGCGTGGTCATGTCAGTGCAGCAGAACGCAAAGAGATAGAGCAAATTCTGCAGGAAGAAAAAAAATCATGATATCCGCAGACATCATGACGCGCAGCATGAGTGAGGTATTGGGCTGGCCTTTACTCAATTTCGTCTGGCAGGGCGCTTTGATCGCCAGCATCAGCGCTATTCTGTTTGCGCTATGCCGCAATGCCCGCCCGCATTTACGTTATCTGATTGCCTGTATCGCCATGTTGCTGTGCCTGTTATGGCCAGTGTTGAGCATTGTCCAACAATGGCAGGCACCTCAAACGCTCAGTCTGGAGGCGGCATTACAACTGGCAACAAACACGGCCATCGCTCTGGATCTGGTGTGGATAAAAGAAAGCGCTTTTGTTGCGGGAATCGGCGCCTGCCTGCCCTTTATCGTCAGTGTCTGGAGTCTCGGCGTCGCGATCATGATGCTACGCCTTGGGCTGGGTTTGCTATGGGTACACAAGCTGGGAGCGCAGCATGCGACGGGCACCTTAGCTGACGCGTCATCAACATGGCAGTGTCGCGCCAATCGACTGGCGCACAAATTTGGTATCCAACGTCAGGTAACGCTGCAATTTCGCCAGCAATTATTCAGCCCCATTACTTACGGTTGTTTCAAACCGGTGATACTCATGCCTGCGTCGCTGCTGAGCGGTATGTCTTACGACATGATAGAAGCCTTGCTGGCACACGAGCTTGGCCATATCAAACGCTGGGATTACGCCGTTAATTTATTACAAAATCTGGTCTTGTCGTTGCTGTTCTACCATCCTGCTGTCTGGTGGTTATCACGGCGCATCAATACAGAAAGAGAATTGATTGCCGATGACCTTGCAATCAGTGCCGTTGGTCACGCCCGCCCTTTGGCGTGTGCATTGCAAGCGCTGGATAAACTCGAGTCCGGTGTGCTTTACCGCCCCGGGCTTGCTGCGAATGGCGGTGACCTGCTGTCACGTATCAGACACCTGATACGCCCTGACGCACAACCATGGCACTGGAAAATGGCGAGCCCCGTATTGGGTATCGGAATGGCATTGCTGCTGTTGATGCAGATGCCGATGATGGCAACGGCGGATATGACTATGCCAGAACATCCTGCCGAGCCGACCGCAATCGATGGCAATGTCAGCAATGCCAATACTGCTAACAATGCCGTAGCACGCAAGACAGTATATGTCCGCACTCAGTCTGAACATGTGCTTGTGATGGACGAGCAAACCGGGCAGGTATTGATGGACAAAGATGCGGACGCGATTGTGCCTATTGCCTCTATCTCCAAACTGATGACGGCCATGCTGATTGTCGACGCCGGTTTAGATCGACAGGAAAAAATCACCATCACAAAAGACGATGCTGCAGTCTGGAATACCCGTCAGATTATGCTGAAGCCCGGTCAGGTACTGACACGGCAAAGCTTGCTGGAACTGGCGCTGACCGCCTCCAGCAATATCGCTGCCAAGGCGCTGGCCAGGACTTATCCCGGTGGCGAGCCCGCATTTATCGATGCCGCACAAAAGAAAATAAGTCAGCTCAAGCTACAGCAAACACAATTGGTCGAAGCGACCGGTATTTCAACCCAGAATCGCTCCAGTGCTAAAGACATTGCCAAACTGGTGATGGCTGCGGCCGCGTATCCTGAGTTAAGCCGCCTGAGCAGTCGTAGCGAAGGTGCTGTTTCCATCGACGGCACGCTGCAAAAATACCAGAGTAGCAATGCCCTGACGGCCAACCAGGATTGGAACATCAGTCTGTCCAAAACTGGCTATTCCAAAGCGGCTGGTCGCTGTCTCGCCATGCGTATGAATATCGGAGGCAAGCCTGTCGTCATGGTATTGCTGAATGCCAGAAACCTTGATGCGCGCGATGGTGATGTGATGAATATACGGGCTGCCATGCTACCGACCACAGCCAGCTAAGCAGGTTTTAGTCAGTCAGGTTCGCTGGCTGACACTATCTCCCCCCATGCCTTACATATTGCGCCCCGAGCGGTGCAAGGACAGGGCACGTCCACACACAACAATAGAAAGACACACCATGCAATTTACACGTGAAATTTTCAGCAGTCAGTTGCCGCGACTAAAGGTGCTGGCTGTGGCTGTCATCAGCCTGTTTGCCAGTCACGCCAGCTTCGCGCAAGCGACCAGCCAGCAAGTCGACATCACTGGCAAAACAACGGCAGTGCGCGAGCGCCAGGACGACATCGGCATGCGCAGCATTTACGGTCGTGACGAGATAGAAAAATACGGCGATACCAATCTTAGCGAAGTGCTGAAACGTTTGCCCGGCATCAGCATCAGCGAAGGCGCGGGAAAAGCGCCTGAAATACGTATGCGTGGCTTAGGCAATGGTTATACCCAGATACTGCTTAATGGTCAGGCGACACCAAGTGGCTTTTCCATCGATAACATTGCTCCCGATTTGATAGAAAAAATCGAAGTTATGCGCGTCGCCAGTGCTGATATGAGCACCCAGAGCATCGCAGGCATCATTAATATCGTCCTCAAGAAAAAGAGCAGCAATCAGGCGAGCGAATTTAAGGCCAATGCCAGCCTGCAAGCAAACAGGTTGTCTGGTAATGTGTCCTGGAGCCTTGGGGCGCAGGCTTCGGAAGAATGGGGTGATATTTCTTACGTCTTAGCTGGAAATGCCGAAAGCAATACCAATGATGTCAACATCAGCCTGGCAGAAAACGTCGCGGTTCTTCAGCCTGCAAATGGACAATGGCAAACACAAATCCGCAGGCAACTACAACAGTCGCAGCAAAACCGTAAAGATGGCTTGAATTTATCACCTCGCATCCAATGGAAAATCGATGCAGAAAACAGTCTGAACTGGCAAGGCAACATTAACGCCAGCAGACTGGAACAAGCAAAGCATGAGCAAGACGACAGTGATACGACAGACTTCCCGACGAACAATAGTATCTGGGCGGCGCATGTGCTGACATCGCGCAATGATCTCAGTTGGGAACGTCGTCTCGATGATAGCGCCAAACTCAACATTAACTTTGGATGGAACAGGCTGGAACGTGACGCAAAATTTAAGTTCTGGGGCAAAGATAATCAGGCGAATTTGCAGGAAATGCGCTACGTCAACGGTGCTGCGCTGGAAAATGAATATCGCCTGTCAGGTAAATATCTTGCGCCGTATTCGGCTGACCACGTTGTCAGTCTGGGCTGGGAAGTCAGCCACGCCTTGCGCAATGAAAATCGCCTTGAACGCGATGTGCAGGTAAGCGATAGCAGCGTGATCAGCGATGCGCATTTCTACCAGGCGCGCATCAATAAATTCGCTGCCTACATACAGGATGAATGGCGTATCAATAAAACCTGGTCGGCTTATATGGGCTTGCGTTGGGAGCGCATCGTCAGCAGCAGTAAAGAGTTGGTCGCAGCTGACGGGTTTGATTTCAATAATGTTGCGACCATGGCCAGTCCTATACTGCAAACCGTCTGGAAGCAGACAGAACAGACGCAGTGGCGGCTTGCAATGAACCGCAGCTTTAAATTACCCAGCGTTGCCAATCTGGTGCCGCGCCGTTTTCGCGTCGATAACAACAATACTCCGCTTAATGCAGACTTTCAGGGGAATCCACAACTGCGCCCTGAACGCGCGTGGGGTCTTGAGCTGGCGTATGAACATTATTTTGGTAGCACCAGCCTGATCAGTGCGAATCTGTACCGGCGTCAGATTGACGACATTATCATGGAGCAGCTTAGCCAGAGCGGCGGCAGCTGGCTGAATGTGTTGAGCAATCATGGCCGCGCCAGCGTGATGGGTCTGGAAATCGAAGTGAAAACAAAGTTAGCAGAATTATCCAGTCGTTTCCCCGACATGGAATTGCGCGCAACGCTCAACCGCAACTGGTCAAGGCTGGACAATGTTCCTGGTCCGGATAATCGCTTATCGCAACAAGTGCCTTTGCTGATCAGCACAGGGGCAGATTATCAACTGGCACCTCGTTTGCGTATCGGTGGGGACTATCATTTTCAGGCCAGCAATACTACGCGTGAATCAGAATATATGCGGGTTCATCGCAGCCCAAAACGTCATCTTGATCTCTACCTGGCCTGGAAGCAAAACCCTCAGAGCCAGCTACGAATGTCTGTCAGCAATGTGCTGCAACAAGACAGCGTCGATAGTGACACTTACACCACGCCGACCGCACGCTGGAGCGACAATAGTCGTCAGCAATCAGCGCGCACATGGCGTCTGGCGTGGGAGCTTAAGTTGTGACCTTGTCTGACAGAGCCCGGAAGCCAGAGATTGATCAGAGTTTCTTCACCAGCACACAGCCAATGGAATAGCCAGCACCAAACGAGCAGATTACGCCCACGCTACCGGCGGTCAGATCGTCCTGATATTTGTGGAACGCGATAATCGAACCGGCAGAGGATGTATTGGCGTAAGTGTCGAGTATCGTCGGTGATTCTTCAGGCGTTGCGTCGCGGCCCAGTATCATGCGGGAAATCAGCAAGTTCATATTCAAATTTGCCTGATGCAGCCAGAAGCGTTTGACGTCTTGCAAAGGGACACCAGTTGATTCGATAGTGGAAGTGATCGTCGCTGCCGCCATCGGACACACATCTTTGAATACTTTGCGACCTTGCTGACGGAACAATTTGTCTGGTTTGCCGATGCCAGATTCGTCGGCACGGTTCAGGAAACCGAAATTGTTACGGATGTTATTGGAGAACTGAGTTTTCAGTTTCAGGCCAAGGATTTCAAACTGGTGTTTTGATGTTGCCAGATCAGCGCGCTCCAACAAAATAGCAGTACAGCCGTCACCAAAAATAAAGTGGCTGTCGCGGTCACGCCAGTTCAAATGACCACTGGTGATTTCCGGGCTGACGACCAGCACCGCACGGGCTTGTCCGCTTTGGATCGCACTGACCGCGGCCTGAATACCAAACGTCGCAGAAGAACAGGCGACGTTCATGTCAAAGCCGTAACCGTCAATACCGAGTGCATTCTGAATTTCGACGGCCATCGCCGGATACGCACGTTGCATATTAGATGCAGCGCAGATGACAGCATCAACGTCTGCCGCTGTGCGACCAGCACGCTCCAGCGCCTGATGGCAAGCGGCCATCGCAATTTCACACATCACTGAAGGCTCGTCATCGCTGCGCTCAGGAATGCGCGGCACCATGCGGTTCACATCCAGAATGCCATCTTTGTTGATGACGTAGCGTGATTTGATGCCAGATGCTTTTTCTATGAAGGCGACGGAAGATTCTTCGAGTGCGGTGACTTCACCGGCGGCGATAGCGGCGGCGTTTTCCTGATTGAATTTCTGTACGTAGGCGTTAAAACAGACGATCAGTTCTTCGTTGGAGATGGATTCGGAAGGTGTGTAAAGGCCGGTGCCGCTGATGACTACTTTGTTCATCGTTTTCTTTCTTATGCTGGGTGCCGTGTTTCCGCTACGGAATATTGTGCCGGGCGCATGGTGTGCGCTACACCGGTGACGATAATCGGAATATGAGGGATAGCGGCGCCCTAATGTTGGTCATGTGAATGCGTTGTAAGCGCGACGTTGTCGCCCAATTTTACACAAAACTCCGTCAAATTTATCCGATTAGCGATAGAAATAGAGTTTTTATGCTAGCCAGTAGGGTAAAAAATGAATCAAAAACAAGCATTTAACGTTGGTGGGAGGGGGCAGTCAACACTGATGACAGGATGAAGTACTGCGTACACGGTGCTTCATCCTCTCGCAAAATCAGGTGGTCAACTGATTTTTATGGTGCAGTAAATGGTCTTCGATAAAGCTGCTGATGAAGTAGTACCCGTGATCATAGTCTGCATGCCGACGCAAAGTCAGTGGTTGCCCTGCTTTTTCGCAGGCGGTTGCGAATAAATGCGGGTGTAACTGACTGGCCAGAAACTGATCTGCCTCGCCCTGGTCGATCAGTATGCCTTGTGGAAAAGGTGCCTGCGTCTGTTGTGCCATCAGCAGGCTGGCGTCATGCTTTGCCCAGCCGGCATTGTCATTTCCAAGATAGCCACGAAACGCTTTCTGTCCCCATGCACATTCGGTCGGCGCGGCGATCGGTGCAAAAGCTGACAGACTTTTGTAAATGCCGGGGTGGCGCAAGGCCAGCGTCAGTGCGCCATGCCCCCCCATGGAATGCCCCATGATGCCGAGACGTTCTTGGTCGATGGGTAAGAACTGGCTCAGCAGCGCACGCAGTTCATGGACGATGTAGCTTTCCATACGGTAGTGCACACTCCACGGTGCTTCGACGGCATCCAGATAAAAGCCCGCACCGACGCCGAAATCCCAGGCATCGCTGTCACCGGGAATATTCGCACCACGCGGACTGGTATCCGGCGTGATCAGAATCAGCCCTTCACGCGCCGCGACGCGTTGCGCCCCGGCTTTGATCATGAAGGTTTCTTCGGTGCAGGTCAGACCTGCCAGAAAAAAAATCGCCGGACATGCTGCGCCTGTCAGTGCCTGCGGCGGCAGAAAAACGGAGAAGCGCATCGGCAGCCCGATTTCTTTGGATGCATGGCGATAAAACTGCTGCAGCCCGCCAAAACACGCGTGTTGGCTCAGCAGTTCCACACCTTCAGGCAGCGCCTTCATCGTAACGTTTGCCATCATCAGTACAGCACAACAGAACGGATAGATTCGCCGCTCTTCATCAGATCAAAACCTTCATTGATCCGTTCCAGCGGCAGACGATGGGTAATCAGATCGTCGATATTCAGTTTGCCTTCCATATACCAGTCAACGATCTTCGGCACGTCGGTACGACCACGCGCACCGCCGAAGGCAGTGCCTTTCCATTCACGTCCAGTCACCAGTTGGAAAGGACGGGTGCTGATTTCTGCACCGGCTTCCGCCACGCCGATGATGAAGGATTGTCCCCAGCCTTTGTGGCAGCATTCAAGCGCCTGGCGCATGACCTTGGTATTGCCTATGCATTCAAACGAATAATCTACACCGCCATCCGTCAGTTGTGTGATGTGATCCACCACGTTGTCAACTTCATTCGGATTCACAAAGTGCGTCATGCCGAATTTGCGTGCCATTTCCTGACGTTTAGGATTGATATCGACACCGATGATTTTGTCTGCACCAACCATTTTGGCTGCCTGAATCACGTTCAGACCAATGCCGCCCAGACCGAAAACGGCAACATTCGCACCGGCTTCCACTTTGGCGCTGAATACAACAGCACCGACTCCGGTGGTCACGCCGCAGCCGATGTAGCAGATTTTGTCGAAAGGCGCGTCTTCGCGGACTTTGGCGACGGCAATTTCCGGCACGACGATGTAGTTAGAGAACGTCGAGGTGCCCATGTAGTGGAACAGCGGTTTGCCATCCAGAGAAAAACGCGATGTGGCATCTGGCATCAGACCGCGACCCTGAGTCGAGCGTATCGCCTGACAAAGATTAGTTTTGCGTGACAGGCAGAATTTGCATTGACGACATTCTGGCGTGTACAACGGAATCACATGATCACCTTTGCGAACGGAGGTGACACCCGGGCCGGTATCAACAATGATGCCGGCACCTTCATGGCCCAGAATCGCCGGAAACAGACCTTCAGGATCAGCGCCGGACAGTGTGTAGTAATCGGTGTGGCAGATACCGGTGGCTTTGACTTCAATCAGCACTTCACCTGCGCGTGGTCCTTGCAGGTCAACTTCTTCTATCGTCAATGGTGCTCCGGCTTTCCAGGCAATGGCGGCTTTGGTTTTCATGTTAATCCTTTAACGAGGGAACGCCGGGAATGGCGCTCTTCAGATGATGTGATGCCGCAGATTGTCGCGGATAGCACGTGCGCTTGCATCGCTTATCGCGTAGTGTGGCGAAAAACGTCTGAAGAATGGCTGAAAATGACGGGCGTCCTGATCGCGTTTATCATGTCGTTGTTAATTTAGCCGGATGTGTTTGATGAAATCAGAAAAGCACCACTTGCCAAGAACCGTAGATATTGTGATTTATCCCGGATTTAAATCCCTGGAAGCCATTGGTCCTATGTCCGTTTTTGAATATGCGAATATTCATTTGCAGCGCCAGGGCAAGCCCGCGGCATATGACGTAAAAATCGCCGCAACGCAGATCGGTATGGTGCGCTCCGATACGCTGATGTGTCTGGAGGCGACCAAGGCGCTGAGTACACTGGCGTTACCCGACGATGCGATTATCGTCGGCTCCCGTCACATCAATGCCGCATTGGCCGACAACCCAGAAATCATCGATTGGGTGTCGGCGGTCGCACCGAAAATTAACCGGCTGGCGGCCTTGTGTTCCGGCGCATTTTTTCTGGCGCAGGCGGGGCTGCTGGATCGCAAACATGCGACGACGCACTGGAGCGTTGCCGCGCAATTGCAGCAGGATTTTCCAGCGGTTCAGGTGGATGCCGATGCGATTTTTATCCGTAGCGGCAATCTCTGGACCTCAGCGGGCGTGACCGCCGGTATTGATCTGGCGCTCGCATTTGTTGAGGCCGATTGCGGTCATGCGCTCGCGCTGGAAGTGGCGAGCGACATGGTCGTGTATCTGAAGCGACCGGGTGGGCAATCCCAGTTCAGTACGCATTTATTGAGTCAGAAAACAGCGCAATCGAATATCCGCGATGTGCAGCAGTGGATTATGGCGAATCTGCATCAACGCTTACCAGTGGCCCAATTGGCTAAGATGGCCGGGATGAGTCTGCGTAATTTCAGTCGCCTGTTTCATCAGGAAGTCGGTGTCAGTACCCTGGAATTCATCGAAGCGGCGCGTGTCGAATTTGCCTGTCAGTTATTGGCAGACAATGCGGAAAAAAATGCGCCCGTCAAAGCCATTGCAGCGCGTTGCGGCTTTTCCAGCGACGATCATTTGCGTCGCGTATTTCAAAAACGTTTGTGTTGTTCGCCGACAGATTATCGCGCCCGACTGCGTGGGACGAAGTGATCACATCGCCATATAACGACCCGGGCGGTGATTCAGACTGATAGCCAGATTCAGAGCAAAAGCACCGAGTATCGAGGCCGCCAGAGCGAGCGGTGTGACGACAGCAAGTGACGCCAACACGATGACAAAGTCCAGCCCCATTTGTATTTTTCCGGCACGGATACCGCGCGTCTGTTGCAGGTACAGCGCCAGAATATTAATTCCGCCAAGGCTGGCCTGATGACGGAACAGGACGATAAATCCAACGCCCATCAGTAAGCCACCGATCAGCGCGACATAAAATGGCGTCAGCATATTCACATCGACCAGATGTACCAGTTTCGGATGCAGCCCAGAGAATAAAGAGACAAGGGCGACTGAGCAAAAAGTCTTGAGTGTAAAACGCCATCCCATACGTTTGAGAGCCAGCCAGTAAAACGGCAAATTCACCAGAAAAAAGACAGTGCCAAACGACAGACCCGTGCGGTAATGAATCAGGAATGCAAGCCCAGCTGTGCCGCCGGTCAGTAAACCGGCCTGATTGAAGAGCGCAATCCCTAGCGAGACAAATAGCGTGCCGGTCAGAATCGCCAGCACGTCTTCCAGCAAACTGTGCGGAATAAAGCGTTTAGATGGTGTGGGCTGCGTTGACATGATGGGAAGCGTCGGAACCGGAACGGACGCTTATTGTACCTGCTGATCCGGTTCTCGCAGCAGTATCATGAAGGCAGATAACTGTTGCGAGCCGGATACTTGAGTTGTATCAATAACAGACCCGGACGAGATGCCTTAATGTTGCTGATCGCGTTGTTCTGGCGCTTGATTTTCCGGGTGTTGCTCTTTGCCCGGAAAGAAAAAATCTCTGCCGCCGGAACGGAACCTGCGCCACAACAAATGCACCAGGGTACTACCGCGACCAAAGCTGACGCGGCGCGAACGCAGCGCAACCAGCATTGCCAGACTGAAACTGACGCCAAGATTGACGATGCCGATCAACAAGATGCCCAGCAATGAATACAGTGCCAGTTGCCAGCTGATATGGTGATCCAGACCGACTAATGCAAAAGCAAAATTGGCACTGGAAAAAGTGATGTGGCGAATATCAACCGGCAGCCCGAAGAAAACGCCTAACTGACCTATCGTGCCTAGCATGATGCCGAAGAAGAAATTTCCGGCTAGTGCGCCCAGATTGTCGCCGATGTAATCAGTGATGCGGTGCAGACGTTCTTCACCGAATATTTTTCTTGGCCAGGCAAGTTGGCGTAAGCGGGCGGGGATATGCCCATAACTGGCTTTATTATCGTAGTAGCCTGAAATTAATCCCGATAAAAATAAGCAGACGCCGGCAATCGCTGCATGAGGCAGTGCGAGACTGTTGAGCGGATCAAGATCGTGCAGCAGATGTTCGGCTTTTTCCGGCGTGACCAAATGGCTGCCGCTCATCCAAAGCCAGACCCACGCAATGACGTAGGCCGTCGGTATCGCTAAGCCGATATTGCCTATGATGGCAATGAACTGTGAGCGGAAGACGCGCACGATCAGCTCGACCAGCTCATCGAGCTTTTGTTTGCCTTCGTCGATCGCACGGGCGATCAGCGCTGCAGTCATCGCCGGTTGTTTGGTCGCAATCGTAAAATGCAGTACATGCACTAACATGAAACCCGTTGAATAATTCAGGCTGTAGAGAACCGCATACCCAAACGGGGCAAGCGCTAATTTACTGAACAGAATTTTTATCGTTGCCATGAAGCCGACGATAAAGCCTGCGCCGAGCGCCGAGCGCAGCATCGCCATCCATTCACTGCGATTATTGGTCACATAATGTTCACCGCTTTTCCCGGCGCGTTCTGTCACTTGCAGCGATAGTAATTCGGTGTTGGTCTGCATCAGGTCGGTCAGGCTGTGACGTTTGTTGTCGGCACTGACGAGTTCTTTGAATAAGCGTATGGCTATTGAGGACACTTCGTTGGCGTCCGTGCTGTCGAGTAAATCCAGCAGACTGCGTAACCTGTGCATGCTTTGCGTCAGGCGCAACAGCAAGCGGGTCAGGCTGACAGAAACCCCTGCGACAGCGGCGGTTTTCCGTATCCGGTTGACGATATCGTCACACTGCGACAATAAGACTTCGATATGCTTGTTGTCTTCATGTGCTGTTGTGCTGTCGTGTAACCACGTGCGATAGCTGATCACGTAATTGTTGATCTCGTCATTTTGCCGGAGAAACGGCGACTCGAATCGTTCGATCTCAGGATAATTCCGTACCAGCTCTGCTTCCAGTCCGATATTGGTTATCCGGTATGACAATACCTGTACGGCGCTCAGAATTTCGTTGGTCAACGCCGCATGTGCTTGTCGTGCTTTTGAGGTACGAAAACCGATACTGTCGATCAGATCTTGCCAGGTACTTTCATCCAACTCGTTGACCCAGATGTGATCGGAAGGATGATCAAAGATTTGCCCGAAAATGTCTTTCACATAATCATTGTTGACTAACGGCGGCAGAAATTTATTGATCAGTCTTTGCCAGGCAGCACCCCAGAAGCCGTTGTTCAAGGTGATGCCGGTGTCCGTCAGTAAATGGACCAGAGTGCGGGTGCTGATGACTTGCAGCACGTATTCGCGCAGCGCCTTGCGCCATGCCGGATGCTGGCGTAACACAAAGCACAGCGCGCGTATGTTATCGGTGGCTCTTTGTTTGTCGGTCGCTTGCCGTGGCCGTATTTGTGCCACTAAGCTGCGCAGCGGGCTGATGTCGTTATATGCAGGTGTTAATGCAAGGCTGGACTTTATTTCTGCCAGAATCATATCGAAAGACATGTGATTCTCCTTAATATTTTTGCAGACAAACTTGTAGCGTACTTTGCACGATTTGTCATGTTGCCGGGTTCATCTCTTGCTATTCGCGATGAACGCAGGGCTATGGAGGAGGAGGATGATGCCGGTGTCGGCTGCTGGTTCAATACTTGAATGAACCGGCTTTACCTGTGAGGTGTGACAGGATTGACCGGGAAAAACCAAGAAAAGTTCCATTTTTTGTGTGACTCACAGGCATTTGCATGCAAATGGTTGCAAACTAGTCTAAAGTAATGCCGTGTTCGTAACTAAGGTTTCGTGTTGGATAATTTATTGTTAGTGATAGCTGCGCTGTTACTGGTGTTGTTAAACGGTTTTTTTGTGGCAGCCGAATTTGGACTGGTGAAGTTGCGCCAGACCCGAATTCGCAGTATTGCCAAATCTTCGGGCTTGCGTGGCAAATTATTAGTCACGGTACATCAGCATCTCGATACTTATCTTTCTGCCTGCCAGCTTGGTATTACGCTCGCCTCACTCGGGTTGGGCTGGATAGGCGAACCTGCGTTTGCAAATTTATTGCAACCTTTGTTCCACGTTTTGGGCGTGACTTCGGTTGAAATTATTCACGGTGTTTCCTTCTTTTTTGCTTTCTTCGTCATCTCTTTCCTGCATATTGTAGTGGGTGAACTGGCACCGAAATCGATGGCAATCCGTATGCCAGAAAAAGTGTCTTTGTGGACGGCTCCCGCTTTATATGCGTTCTACTGGCTGATGTATCCGGTTATCTGGGTGCTCAACAGTAGCGCGAATCTGGTACTGAAATGGGTGGGGCTGGATGTTGCGCATGGCAGTGATAGCCATTATTCACCGGAAGAATTGAAGCTGATTTTGCGCGGCAGTCATGGCGGCAGCAAAGAAATACGCGATGAATGGAGCATCATGGCGCAGGTGCTCGATTTCGGCGGGTTGGAAATTTCTGATCTGATGCGCCCGATCAATGAAGTGGTGGCGATGTACAAAAGCGCCAGCCTGGAAGAAAACATGGAGACGGCAGCACGTAACCGTTTCAGCCGCTATCCGTATTTTGATGAAGATGAAAAAACGGTGCTGGGCATGTTGCATCTGAAAGATTTATTTCTGGCGCAGCAATCCGGCAAACCGCTGGATGATCTGAGTAAACATTTGCGTCAGGTAGAATTTGTGCCGCCGAATATGCCAGCTCTGGAGCTGTTCCGTCGCTTTCGTAAAGGCGCACCGCATTTCGCGATCGTCGGACATAAAGGCAGTAAGCCAGTCGGTTTCTTAACGCTGGATAACTTGCTGGGCGCGTTGGTTGGTCAGATTCGCGATGAATTCCGGCAGAATGAAAACGACTGGACATTGCTGGATGATGGCACTCTGATAGGAAAAGGTAGTTTGCCCTTGTACACGCTGGGCATGGCATTGCGCTTTGATCTTGATAGTGATGAAGTCGAATCGATCGGTGGTTTGATCATGCAGAAATTAGGTGACTTGCCAGTCGAAGGACAGAAAGTGGAGTTCGACCGTTTTGACGCTGTGGTCAAAAAGATGAATGGCCCACGCATCGTTCTGGTCAGGATTTATCCCAAAAAAGAGGCTGCAGTATCGTGATACGCGTCGCATCAGCAGGCTGTGACGTGCTGATGCGAAGTCGGATACAGTAGAAATTCAGTCGCCGAGACAGATATTCAGGTCGCGCGCGGTCTGCACAATATCGCCATTCAGCGGCACACTTTTCATCCGTCCTGCCACTTCTTCCAGTGCGACATAATTCACGTCCGGATATGCCAGCGCCACCATGATGCCGGAATGCCCTTCATCTAATGCCCGGACTGCGGCAGCACCAAAGCGCATCGCAGAAACGCGGTCGAAGGCGCTTGGGCTGCCGCCGCGTAACAGATGACCGAGCACGACGGCGCGGGCTTCTTTCCCAGTTTTTCTCTGTAATTCTTGCGCCAGGTTTTCGCCTATACCACCCAGTCTTTCCACATAGCCGGCTCCCGCTTTTTCATGCAGTACGCGTTCGCCGCCCAATGGGTTCGCACCTTCGGCCACGATAACGATGGAATAGTGATGACCGGCGCGGTCTCTGGCAATCAGGTGGGCCGCCAGCTTTTCAATATCGTAAGGAATTTCCGGTATCAGGATAGCGTGCGCATTTGCAGAAATGCCGGTATGCAATGCGATCCAGCCGGCATAACGTCCCATGACCTCGACCACCATAATCCGTTGATGACTACCGGCAGTGCTGTGCAGGCGGTCGGTACATTCGGTTGCAAAGGCGACGGCGGTGTCAAAGCCAAATGTGGTAAAGGTTTTATCTAGATCGTTATCGATGGTTTTTGGAATGCCAACGACGCGCATTCCTTGCTGATGAAGCACATTGGCAATCGTTAATGTGCCGTCGCCGCCGATGCAGACTAAGGCATCAATATCCATTGCCTTCAGCGCGGCATGTATTTCCCCGCTGCGGTCGGTTTCTGTCACGCTGCCGTCTGGCATGGTGGTGGCGAACTTAAGAGGATTCCCATGATTGGTGGTTCCCAGTATTGTTCCTCCAAGGTGACCGATATGATCGACTTGTGCCATCGTCAGTTTGGTAATGCCATCAACCGGATAGCGATCCGGTCGTAATATGCCATTGAAGCCTTCGCGGATACCGAAGCATTCCCAGCCGCGTTTTTCAGCGGCAAAAACGACAGAACGTATGACGGCGTTTAAACCCGGGGCATCGCCACCGCCTGTGCTGATCGCAATACGTCGTATAGGATGTGACATGAATTTCCTCTGTGAGACCAATAAAGCGGATCAGATTGTGCTCAAGTCACTATTTGCCTCTGATTGATCCCAGCAAAGCTGCTTGCGCATCAAGTTGTCGGGCCACATTGCCGCAGACCAGATCACATAAGTCATAGACGGATTGATCGGCGATCTGGTAGAACACCGTTGTGCCACGACTCTGACGTTCAACCAGTCCGTGTTTTGCCAGCGTCGATAAATGGCGTGAGGCATTCGCCTGAGAGCATTGGCAGCGTTCCGCCAGTTCACCAACATTCAGTTCACCATCGCGCAGACAATTCAGAATGCGCAAACGCGTTGGCTCTGCCAACGCTGAGAAATACTGCGCGACTTGCGTCAACGCCTGATCTGACAAGCCTTCCATCACAGTAGTTAGCTCCGCTTCTAAAGCGACAATCATACCATTTCAATGCGCGATGCTGGTGTCCTTCAAGAGAAGCGGATGCCAGCGGCTACTCTTAGAGTTCAGCACGACAGCACAATGCCGCGGTCATTCCAAGCTGTCAGGCTGTTAAAATAGCCTGACTCATACTTTCCATCTGCAACATGTGCGCAACCCCAATTACTGTGAACGTTCCGGTCGAACAACTGTGTGTCGGCTTATATGTTCATCTCGATATTTCCTGGCTTGATCATTCCTTTGCGTTGAACAGTTTTAAGATAAAAAACGAACAGGAAATTCTGGCACTTCGCCAGTTAGGTTTGAAAACGATCAGGGTGAATCCGTCCAAGTCGGATTGTCGGCCTCTGCCACCGCCATCGGCCAACGCACCCGTTGCAGAAGTAGCCCTGCCGACGCCTGAGGAACTTGAGAAAATCAAAGAAAAGCGCGCGCGGATTGATCGTCTTTTGAATGAGCGCAATGCTATTGCCGAGTGTGAAAAGGAATTGCTGAAAGCAGCGGGAACTTTAAAAAATATTACGAAGAACTTGTTTGCCCGTCCGCAGGAATCCGTCAGGCAAGCCGAAGAACTGGTGCAGCAGATGCTGGAATCTCTCCTCGTTGATAAGGATATCGCGATCCATCTGATGAATGACAAAATCGCTGGTGAAGAGGCTTATTACCATTCGCTGAATGTGACTGTGCTGACGATGATGCTGGCGAAAGAACTCGCTTTTTCCGCCGATGATATCAAGTTGATGGGTATGGGATGCCTGTTTCACGACATAGGAAAAATGGAGATTCCTGACCGGATTGTTAATAAGACATTTGAACTGACGCGTGCTGAGCAGAATTTATTGCGACAGCATGTTTTTTATGGTCAGCAAATTGCTGAAAAATTACATTTGCCAAAACAGGTACTGGATATTATCAATCAGCATCACGAACATATGGATGGGAGCGGTTATCCGGGTGCTTTGCCGGGCGATAAAATTTCCCCGCTGGCGCGTATTGTGACGATAACGAATGCTTACGATAATTTGTGTAATTGCCCTAATCCTGCAGATTCCATGAGCCCTTACGAGGCGATGGCGCATATGTTCGGTCATCTGCGCAAGCAGTTTGACCCTGCTGCTTTGAATCTGTTTATCCGCAGTATGGGTATTTATCCTCCCGGAACGATAGTCCGGTTATCTGATGGCACTTACGGTATGGTCGTTGCTGTCAATTCTGGTAAGCCCTTACGTCCCAGCGTATTGATCTATGATCCGAGTGTCCCTAAATCGGAGGCGATTATTCTTGATCTGGTTCATGAGCCAGTTATCGAGATTGAGGCCAGTCTCAAACCCGCGCAGCTTGCACCTGAAATATACGAATATCTGAGCCCACGCAAACGCATGACTTATTTCTTCGATACCCAGAAAAATGCCAGACAGTCATCCTGATAGGTCTGTCAGACGAGACTGATTTCCGATAGCTCACAGCGTAGCAAGAGCGGCAAATTTATCCGGATAAAGACATGACCAGTTATCTGCATGCGACTGCGCGGCAACGCATAAATGGCATTATTGAACATTTTCAAGAATTGCTACCCGCATCACCTGCATGGGGTAGTCCGCATTTGCCACAACTCAATGCTCCAGTTGCATTTGATGACGGCGTCATCATAGGCTACGGCTACCTGTGCAGAAAAACGGTGTTCGCTGCTGTGCAGGATGGCAATTTCATGGGCGGTGCGATAGGCGAAATTCATGGTGCTAAATTAGTTGCCTTATTGCGCAAAGCGCTGCTGGAAAAACCGACGGCAGTGATACTTCTGGCTGAATCTGGCGGCGTGCGCTTACAAGAAGCCAACGCGGGTTTGATCGCAGCCTCTGAGCTGATGCGGGCAGTATTGGCGGTGCGTGCAGCCGGTATTCCTGTAATCGTACTCAATGGAGGCCTGCATGGCTGTTTTGGCGGTATGGGCATCGTCGCCAATTGCTCGGATACTCTCGTCATGTCGACCGAGGCGCGGTTGGGAATGTCCGGGCCCAGAGTCATTGAAACTGTGCATGGTGTTGCGGAATTTGACTCCAGAGATCGTGCGTTGGTATGGCAAGTCAGCGGTGGCGAACATCGCTATCGTAGTGGCGATTGCCAGATGCTAGTGGCGGATACGATTGCCGCATTTAAAGCAGCGGCGGCACAGGCAATGACGGTCACCAGGCAGGCAGTATCGGGCTTCAGCTCACTTGAAGCCGAACATGCAATGTTGACGCAGCGCTTAGCGACATTCCCACCAGCGATTGGCGATACCAGTTGCGCTGATACTTACATAGCCGGGAAGCCTGATCCGGAATGGGGGCATCTGGCGGCACAGCTTTTTCCTGAGGGATATGACATCGCCGAAGAAAACTCAGTGTTATCAGGCACTGCGCAAATGAATAGCGCAACCGTCAGCGTTATCGGTACGACAAATCACACCGAAATCGGAGTGGAAATCGCTCTGAAGCAGGCACAACTGGTGTTGATGACGATGCGTGATTATCCGGAGCGACCGATTTTGTTGCTGGTCGATACGACAGGGCAGCGTTTGCGCCGCAGGGATGAAATGCTGGGAATACAACGATATATGGCGCATCTGGGAAAATGTATAGAATCAGCGCGGCGAAACGGACATAAGATCGTCGCTTTGGTCTATGGGCAGGCCTTATCCGGAGGTTTTGTCAGTAGCGGCATGATGGCAGATGCTTGCTACGCACTACCTTCGTCAATAATCAGAGTCATGGATTTATCTGCCATGGCGCGCATTATGAAAATCCCACTGGAAAAGCTTGCCGGGTTGGCGCAATCTCATCCGGTTTTTGCGCCCGGCCCTGAAAACTATCTGCGCATGGGTGGTATACAGGAAATTTGGAAAAATAATCTGGCATCTTGTCTGATGATCGCATTCGCAGATATTTCCAATGAAGATTTACGTATGTCGCACGGCGCCGCACGAGGTGGGCGTGTTATGGCACAAAAAGCCGTTGATGCCGTATTATTTGCAGATATTAAACGTTAAGGCAGTATTGAATTGGATCAGATTGAACAATTTCAGCGTCACGATCTGGTGTGGTTATCTGATCAGGCATGGCGCGACATTTTTTCCAGGCAAACGCAAAATAGCGAGGGTTTGCAACGCTGGCAACATGAGGAGTGGCCTGCTGTGGTGTTGCGCCGGGATGCGGAAGCCGCCGATGATGAAGTCTGTATAGGGTTTGATCTGTCGCTGACGGATGGACGTAAGCCATACATATTTGCCAGAACCAGAGTCGAGTACATCATAGAGCATCAGTCGAGCTTATCGCTGAGCACGGTCATTCCGGTAGCACCTGTTGCGTGGCAAACCGCTTTACGAGAGCTGAATCTGGAGGCAACGGCTGCCGGTGTACGCTTACGCGTGTATGGTGCACTCGCGTTGCAGTTTTTGACGGGATTAAATTATCTCGATACGAATTCCAGAATTGACATCCTGTTTCGTCCGCAGGATCACAAACATCTTGTTGCCGGACTGACTTTATTGCAGCGTTATCGTGAACAGATGCCGCTGGATGGCGAAGTCATCTTTCCACGTGGGCAGGCAGTCAGTTGGAAGGAATGGTTATTATCCGACTCGGTGCCGGACGCTGCGCAGGATCAGCTAGTTCTGGTGAAAGACATGTATCAGGCACGGCTACTTCCTAAACATGTGCTGACAGAAAATCTGCATGAAACTTAGCCTTGCCGGAATGGCAAAATACAGGCATGTTCAAAGCGAAGACTGATTCGGTTTCAAATGCCCTCATCACTTGACGAGTTGATTACCTGGATCAGTCCGGACAGCTTATTTCAACGCACCTGCAGTTTAGTAACGACGGCGTGGCTGAGCAGAACCTGAGCCGCTGTGTTTTTCAATATGGCGGAAAGTGATGCGGCCTTTAGTCAAATCATAAGGCGACATTTCCAGCGTGACTTTATCTCCCGCAAGAATGCGGATGTGATGCTGACGCATTTTGCCTGATGTGTAGGCGATCAGTTGATGTCCATTTTCCAGATTCACTCTGAAGCGGGAGTCCGGTAAAACTTCTTCAACCAGGCCGCTCATTTCTAACAGTTCTTCTTTTGCCATTGTGGGTTCACATTCATATTAATAATTAGGTACTGTCGCTGTTGCGGCAGTTGATATAGTCCTGCAATGACATTCATTGCAGGAGCTGGTTTTACTTATTGTTCGTACAGCGTATCCGCTGCATTTAAGAGAAAAAGATCATTATGCTGGCCATACTTGTATGGCATTTACGTCAGAGCGTAAATACATATCCGGAAAATCAGCACAGGCAAGAGCCACCAATTGACGTAAAGTACTAAGCTGACGGAAGAGGATAACGGATGCCGGAAAATTTTTTTGATAATTGGACTAACTCACTTTAACGAGAGATTATACCCTGATTAGGTGGTCGTAGTCGCTTCTTAGGCCTGTCTTACCATAATCACTATCCATGTTTGTTTTTTACAGACGGGTTCTGAGAGTAATAATTCGTATTAACTTTGTAAACCGGTCATGCAAAATACTGCCGTCCATGAAAAGGGAGCTGGAACATTCAAAGCAAGTTCAAGGTTCAAATAATCTGAGACTTTATTGTATTTTCTGTGCACAGTGATAGACACTCAGGTTGATCCACAATATAAACAAAATCAACGCCAAGCGAGAGATATGCGACGCATATTGATCTCTGACTCCAGCAATAGGCAATACGACTGTGTAGCGCACCTGCATGGATGTTCGGTCAGCAGGTAATGTTCCGACCGAAATCCACACCTTGCGTTGTCTCGACGCAAATGTGGAATCTGGAGCAAGGAGTAGAGCGGGATTTTCCTGAAAGGAAGTATTTAGTACACGCGAAAGGTGCATCAACACCGATGGTTGGGTTCGGCGAAGTAGTCGATTGGGGAAGGCGACTTCACCAAACCAGTCAATTCGCCAAAAATTTTCATCCTTAGGAAAGGCGAAAATTGATGGCAAGTGATTGTTATTAAAGGAATTTTTAGTAGATTCAGTAGGTAAGTTTGACTGATTTTGTCTCATTAAATTCTGATTAGTCTCGTTATCTACTGGCCTGTCTCATTATTTACTGGTTGTTCACATCCGTTCCAACACCATGCGCTTGCTGATCTGCGTGGTATGACGAGCGCACCATTGCGCCGACGGCGGCGTGGGCGAAGCCCATTTTGTAGGCTTCTTCTTCATACATTTTGAAGACGTCAGGATGCACATAACGGCGCACTGGCAGATGATGCCCGCTTGGTGCCAGATATTGGCCTATGGTCAGCATATCGACATTGTGAGCACGCATATCGCGCATCACTTGCAGCACTTCTTCATCGGTTTCACCGAGACCAACCATGATGCCGGATTTGGTTGGCGTGTTCGGATGTTGTTCTTTGAAACGCTTGAGTAAGCTCAGTGAATATTCGTAATCTGAACCGGGGCGCGCTTCTTTGTAGAGGCGTGGCGCAGTTTCCAGATTGTGGTTCATCACATCAGGTGGTGCCAGGTTCAGAATTTCCAGTGCACGATCCATGCGGCCACGGAAATCCGGCGTCAGAATTTCTATGCGCGTGGCTGGCGACAATTCGCGGATTTTAATAATGCATTCGGCAAAGTGAGCCGCGCCGCCGTCGCGCAGATCGTCACGATCAACCGAGGTAATGACAACATAACTGAGTTTGAGATCCGCAATGGTTTTAGCCAGATTCAATGGTTCATTGACGTCGAGCGGATCTGGACGGCCATGACCGACATCGCAGAACGGGCAACGGCGTGTGCACTTGTCGCCCATGATCATGAAGGTTGCCGTGCCTTTGCCGAAGCATTCGCCGATGTTCGGGCAGGACGCTTCCTCGCAGACTGTGACCAGTTTACTGGCACGCAGAATATCTTTGATTTCGTAGAAGCGGGTTGTCGGTGAGCCAGCTTTAACGCGTATCCAGTCAGGCTTAGGCAAGCGTTCCATCGGCACAATCTTGATAGGAATGCGCGCAGTTTTGCTGGCACCTTTCTGTTTTTCAGTCGGATCGTAAGCAGCAGTCGTTGTGGCGGGGGATGCGGGTGTGTTGTCGGTTGTCATGATACGGATCGGTTCAGAAAATCAGAAAGCGTTTATTGAGTAACAGTCAAAAGGTGCTGCAAATGTTGTGCGAGTGTCGCCTGTACGTCGGCCAGCGGAACGCTGACTCCCAGCGTCTTCATATCCACCGTTGCCAGTCCCGCATAGCCGCAGGGATTGATCCATGAAAATGGTGTCAGATCCATAGCCACATTCAGCGAAACCCCGTGATAAGTGCAGCCATTGCCGCGCACTTTGAGTCCCAGAGCGGCGATTTTGGCGCCTTTGTACTGACCATCGCTGACATAAATGCCAGGCGCGCCGGCTTTGCGTTCGCCGGCGAGATTATACGCTGCCAGCGTATCGATAACGGCCTGTTCTATCTTGTGCACAAATTCACGCGCAAACAAGCGCGCTTTCGGGTGGCTGCGTCGCAGATCCATCATCAGATAAATCACGACCTGGCCCGGGCCATGATAAGTGACTTCGCCACCGCGATCAGTCTGTACAACCGGAATATCATGTGCGGCCAGTACATGCGACTGATCTGCACCGAGGCCGAGTGTGAATACAGGAGGATGTTCAACGATCCAGAACTCATCCGGCGTCTGCGCATCGCGCGCATCGGTGAACGCACGCATCGCATCAAAAGTGAGCTGATAAGATTCAACGCCGCGATGGATGACGCGAGGGGAGATGGAATTAGACAGAGCTGCTTGCATAGAACGCTAGTGTAACATCGCTGCGGGACGAATTCTGCTTTTAGCGCCGCCAGCAAGTGCGGCATGTATTGCGTTGCGCCGCATGCTGAGGTGTCTCAGTGAGCGCGTTTTGACAAGTTAATGTGTTCCCAAAAAAATAAAGATCACGCGGACATCCCGGTGATCTTTATGCTGAAACACTGGCTACGTTGATCAGGCAAAAACGTGGCTGATTTTTTGCGTCAGTTTTTGCCATTGGAACGGGAATCCTGCATTTTTTGCTGACGCTTGTTGTGGCTGGGTTGCTGCCACGGATGCGATGCTGCTATTTTGCTGATCGGCTTCAATCACTACCAGACGGTGAGCAGGTACTGTTACGGATTCGCCAGCGCTCAGCCAGAAATCTTCGTCTTCACCGGCAATCGTCAGCCAGACACGGCCAGCTGTAACGGTGAAGGTTTGCGCTTGTTCACTTTGGCCTGAAACGGTGTCGCCCGCAGTGATAGTGAATGATGGTTTTGCGAAATTAATTGTCATTTCCAGACTCCTTGCGATATCTGCATAAAGTTAAATATGCAGCAATTTATCTCTGAAAAGACCAATCCTGCATTACGATGTCAGAATTGTAGTCGTTGGAAAGTAAGATGCAAAACGAGTAATTTTGTCTTTCCTTGCTAATTAAATTCACAGTAATATGCGTTATCGAAATAGGAGATATAAGTCAAATGGATTTCCGCCGTCTGCCGAATCTTGCTGCTTTGCGTGCGTTTGAAGCGGCTTCCCGTCATGAAAATTTCTCGCGTGCTGCTGACGAAATTCACCTGACCCACGGCGCGATCAGCCATCAGGTCAGGGCGCTGGAAGAAGAGCTCGGCGTGGAGTTATTCGTCAGAAATGGCAAGCGCATCCGCATTACGCCGGATGGTGAGCGTTTTGCCAGCGCGATCCGGCGTTCCTTGCAAGAGCTGGCGGATGCGGCGGATTTGCTGCGGGATCGCAACAAGCAAAAACGCTTGGGGATCACGTCGCTGCCTTCATTCGCTGCCCGCTGGTTGTCGCCGCGTCTGGGGCGTTTCATCGAACACCACCCCGACCTGGAAGTCAGCCTGCAATCGAGTTCATCGCTGGTCGATTTCACCCGCGAGCAGGTGGATATTGCGATACGTTTTGGCCTCGGACATTATCCGGGACTCGTCAGCGAATTGCTGATGGGCGATGAATATTATCCTGTCATCAGCCCCACTTATCAGGCTGATAAAGTGCCGCAGACGCCAGCCGAGCTGGTGGGCGCGCATTTGCTGCGTTGTGACGAAGAGCCCTGGTTGCCGTGGTTCCGGGCTGCCGGGCTGGATGCGGATGAACCCAGTGGCGGCCTGATTTTTCAGGATTCCTCCATGCTCGCCAGAGCGGCGGTCGATGGTCAGGGAATCGCGCTCGGCAGGCATGCGATCGTTGAATCGGATATTCAATCCGGCCTGCTGCGACGCTTGTTTGACATCAGTATTCCTTGCCCGGTGTCGTATTACCTCGTGTATCCGGCGAGTTCTATGGATAAGCCACAGGTCAGGGCATTCAGGGAATGGCTACTGGCAGAAGTGCGCTCGGCCAGAACCTGATTTCTTGCATACTCCCCCTCGTTTTAATGAAAAAGCCCTTTATGTCCGCAGAAATAAAGGGCTTTAAAATATACTGGGGGGAGTATATTCAGTACTAAATATTGCTTACAGCACGACTTTGACCATAGGATGGCCAGACAACTCGCGGTACAGATTGTCGAGCTGTTCACGGCTGGTGGCCCAGACCGTGACCGTTAATGACAGATAGGTGCCTTTGCTGGAAGGGCGCATATCCATTTTCCCGGCGTGAAACGTCGGGTCGTGCAGCGTCACCACTTCCACGATGGTTTGCGCAAAGGCGTCGTGCATTGCGCCCATGATCTTGATCGGAAAATCACTCGGATATTCGATCAGGCTCTCTTCTGGCGGGATAGGTTTCATTTCCATGTTAATTCCATTTCTTCATCGTGCCGGACGTCGCTTTGCATTCCTGAGTTCATGAAGAAATGGAAATACGCTGCGCTTACGCCGCTTTGGCTAATTGATATGCGGCATACAGTTGCTTGTAGATGGGGCCTGGCAGGCCATTTCCAATAGTCTGATCGTCAAGTTTGACGACGGCAAGCACTTCTTTAGTCGCGGATGACAACATGACTTCATCTGCGGCAAATACTTCATCGCGGGTGATACGGCAGGTTTTGAACGGGATATGGTTGGCGGCACAGATTTCTTCGATCAGCGTATAACGTATGCCTTCCAGAATCTGATTGTCTTTCGGCGGGCCCATCAGCACGCCGTCTTTCACGATCCAGACATTCGATGACGAGGCTTCGGTCAGATAGCCGTTACGGAATTGTATAGTTTCCGTGACGCCGTTTTCAGCCGCGTTCTGCGCCGCAAAAACATTGCCGAGTAAAGAAATCGATTTGATCTCGCAGTGCAGCCAGCGCAGGTCTTCCATAGAGACGCAGGCGACGCCATGTTCACGCGCTTCGGCGGATGGCATCACGATAGGATTGGTCATGATGAACACGGTCGGTGTCACATCTTTTGGGTAAGCGTGGGCACGTTTGGCGACACCGCGCGTGATTTGCAGATAGACCATCTGATCATCGGCTTCATGCGCATCCATGACCTTGGCGATCAGCGCCAGCCATTCTTCCTTGCTGTGCGGATTGTTGATGCCGATCGCGTCGAGGCTGCGAAACAGGCGTGCCAGATGCTGGTCCGCGCGGAACATCTTGCGACCATAGACGGGAATGACTTCGTAAATACCATCGCCAAAAATAAAGCCGCGATCCAGCACGGAAATTTTAGCTTCGGAGAGGGGCGTCATTACGCCGTTCAGGTAAACCAGAGGATCATTCATGATGTGAGTGCCAGTGAGAGGAAAGAACTTATTCTCACACAAATAATGCTGCCAGATTATGCAAATATCGCATACAAGGATGCCCCCGGGTTATTTGTCTGGTGCTGTATTTGCTTGAAATCAGCCTTGCTGAAGACGTAAAAAAGCCACGCAAACCGGGCGGCGAGCGTGGCTTTTTGTGGGCATGACGCATTACGCTGGCATACGTGTCTTCTGACTTATTTGAACATCAGGCGAATCGAATCCCACGCGCGGCCAAAGATGCTGGCCTGATCGACTTTTTCTAAAGCGAGTACCGGGAATTCAGCAATCGCTTTACCATCGAGCATCATTTTCACGGTGCCGACCTTGCTGTTCTGGGCAATCGGTGCCACCAGCGGATCTTTGCGTTCCAGCGCTGGCTTCAGTTTAGCTGCCGAGCCTTTTGGCAGCGTCACGTACAGGTCGCGGTCGAAACCGATCTTGATCTGTGCCTGCGAACCTTTCCAGATCACCGGGGTGTCGATGGCCTGGCCTTTGGCATACAGTTTGACCGTATCGAAATTCAGGAAGCCCCAGTTCAGCAATTTCAGGCTTTCCTGTGCCCGCACCTGATCGCTGGCGGTGCCGGTGACAACAGAAATCAGGCGGCGCTGACCTGTGCCATTCGGACGATTCGCCGAAGAGACCAGGCAATAGCCAGCCGCTTCGGTATGGCCGGTTTTCATGCCATCGACCGTTGGGTCCAGCCACAATAAACGGTTGCGGTTAGGCTGGGTGATTTTGTTATAGGTGTAGCTCTTGGTGCTGTAATAGGTTTTGTAATATTCTGGGTAATCACTAATCAGACGTGCTGCTACCGTGGAAAGATCACGTGCGGTCGCATAGTTTTCCGGGCTGGGCAAACCATGCGGATTAGCGAAGTGGCTGGATTTCATGCCTATACGCTCTGCTTCGCGGTTCATCTGCACGACGAAGGCTTCTTCGCTGCCTGCGACGGCCTCTGCCAATGCGACGGCAGCATCGTTACCGGATTGCACGATCAGACCGTACAGCAATTCATTGATGGTGACAGGCTTGTTTGGCTCGATGAACATCTTCGAGCTGCTGGCATCCACTTTCCAGGCGCGGGTAGAGACATTCACGCTCTGATTCAGATCGAGCTTTTTCTCTTTGAGCGCAGAAAAGACCATGTAGGCTGTCATGATTTTCGTCAGCGACGCTGGTTCTATGCGCAGATCCGGGTCTTGGGCGGCGATCACCTGATTGCTGGTGGCATCCACCAGTATCCAGGATTTTGCAGCAACTGTCGGTGCTGGCAGCGTTTGTGCCATCGCCACTGACATCGTCAGCAGTGAGGCGGCAATAGTGGCAAGGAATTTTTTCATTGGATGAGACTTAAAAAAACAAAAAATAAAAGCAAAAGAGGATAAAAGCAAAAGGCTTCAACGCTCAGCAGGTTTATCCCACATGCTGGTGACCAGCTGTTTGATATGGTGCAGGCGACGATGGAAAAAATGATCGGCACCGGGAATCACGGTGACCGGAATATCTTGCGGGCGCAGCCAGTCGAGCACGGCGGACAACGGTATCGTGTCATCCTGTTCGCCGTGAATCAGAATGGTGTTCGCCGGAATCTCAGGCATTGCCCATTTACCGGCGGCGGCACCGACTAACACCAGACGTTCGGCCGGCGTACCTGCCTGTATCAGCCTTTGTTGCAGGCAAGCCTGCACGAAGGTGCCGAAAGAAAATCCCGCCAGCGCTAATGGCAACGTGGGATAACGTGTACGCATGTGGGCCAGCAACAATGCCATGTCGTCGGTTTCGCCGATGCCTGCATCATGCGTTCCGGCAGACTGGCCGACGCCACGGAAATTCATACGCACGGCGGCATAGCCCAAGCCAGTGAAGGTGCGTGCCAGTGTTTGCGCGACTTTGTTATCCATCGTGCCGCCGTACAGCGGATGCGGATGCGCGACCAGTGCCAGACCGAGCGGTGCTGCGAAAATTTCAGGATCAGGTAAATCGAGCGCGCATTGCAAAGGGCCGACGGCGCCGGGAATCAGAAAATGTTCAGTTTGTGCGTTCATGCGTAAAAATCAGGTGTTCGGTAATTGCAGGCGTTTGACGATGCCGCCGCCGACCAGATCCACATCGATGATTTCATCAATATCTGTCTGATCGACGAAGGTGTACCAGGTGCCTTGCGGGTAGACCACCATCACCGGCCCTTCGTCGCAGCGATCGAGGCAACCCGCTTTATTAATGCGGATTTTGCCCTGACCATTCATATCCATTTGCTTGATGCGCCGTTTGGCGTGTTCCTGTGCGGCTTGTGCGCCGTGATCGGTGCAGCAGGGGCGACCATCGTCGCGTTGATTCATGCAGAAAAACACATGTTTTTGAAAATAGAGAGGTTCAGACATGATGAGCAATTCTTTAGCTTCAGGCAGTTAATCTGACTCCGGATGGCTATCCGGTGATAGCGGTCAGGCGAAGGGCGAACGGCTGTGCCGTCAAGCCGCTATGATACTGCAACTTGCGCAGCTGCCGGTTTGGGCTTTCGTAACAAAGTCCACAATGCCATCCAAGGCCAGCACAGTGATAAGAACTGCGCAGCACCGTTAAAGTTCAAAAATTTTCCCTGCACCCAGGTTTGCATCGTCGCGGCGAAGTAGGGATTGTCCGGTAACAGATTCAGCACCACGAGCGAAATCAGCAGCAGCAAAAATGCCAGTCGCTTTTGTGCCCGTACCGGCGCAAATGAAAAACCGTACAACATGATGGCGCTGATCAGCAAGCCGCCGATCGCGCCGGGCGTCAGCCAGGCATACGCATATTCGGGCTTGAACAGCAAAGCGCTGGCGAGTGTTTTGGCGATCAGGGTCATACTCAGCAACAGCATACCCAGCGGGAATTTTGGTGCATGGCGGTTAAATAAACTCAGACAGATCAGGATGGCACCGGTACAACCGCTGGCTGTGATGAAGGTTTCTGCCAGCAGATATTCATCGGCACTGAATTCCATGCCTTGCAGAACAAATGCGCCGATGTCGATATCCATGTCGAACAAGTCGCTCAGGTGTTGCGACAATATCGGTAGCAGTTGCCCCAGCCCGAACAGATAGGCCTGTGGATACAGTTGCGCCATCGGCCATAAGCCCAGCAAGACGATTTCCCAGCTCGAATCCTGATACGTCCATTGTTTGCGCAATAATTGCAGACGTCCTTTTTCAAGTATCAGCGGCGTCAGCAGCGCACCTAAGATCGCCCCCAGTACCGCGCCGCTGGTGTTGGTCAGAAAATCCAGCAGCGAAGTGACGCGGCTCGGCAGAAAATATTGCACCAGTTCGGCCACCGCAGAGATCAGCGCACCGCCAAAACAGGCGATCAGCGCCGCCCACCAGCGATTGACCAGCGGGTACAGCGCAAAGACGATCAGGGTGCCAAACGGGATATAGCCAACAATATTGATACCAGCATCAAATTTGGTCCAGTAACGTGGCCATTGCCGGATCACATCAGGCAGCGCAGATAAATTATTTGCCTGCCAGCCGGTAAATGGATACCAGCTCGCATACAGAATCAGTACGGTATAGGCGAGCAGGCAGACACGGGCGAAAGGGGAGCTGTGTAAGTGGCTGACGACGTGACTGGCTAAATGACTGTCCGCGCCTGCGTCTGGTGACGGAGTGTGGTTGTCCGGCAGGTGTTCGCTCATGGCGGGAGTTAATTCAGAGCCAGGCTATTGAGCCATTTCTGCATGTCGTTGATCATGGTATCGACCGCTGTTTGCATGGCCTTTGCACCGCTGGCAGCATCAGCGCTGGCAGCCGGTATCTGCAGCAGAAAATTCCGCGTGCTGATAATGTTGCGTCCTTTAAGCACGACGCCGCGCGCATAAATGTGGGCATGGCTGGCGCTTGGCGTGGTGAATACCTGGGAAAATTCATCGAGTTCCAGGCGTAAGACCGGCAAACTTCCCGTGCTATCAGCGGCGTTGGTTACCACAGCGCCGCGCGAGTTCAGCACCAGCTTGATTCTTTGCGCGACTAACTGTGCGGGCGCCATACTCCAGCGCGCCTGCGCATACGGCTTCAACTGCTGTGCGTTATCGTATTGCAGGCGGTACAGCATGGCATTGCTGTCGAGCGCGGCCGGTACCTGAATCTCGGCGAGCGCAATTTGCATTTTGGTATTCGGCAGCGAGACCGTATTGAACGGGCCGAAATCGTATTGCTGGCGTTGTGCCGGAGCCGTGCTGCTGCAGGCGCTCAGCAGGCCGGCGCAGATCAGCAGTACGGGCAGAAAACGATAGTGAGTAAGGCGATAGAGTCGTTGCATACGATGTCCTCAGGTAGTCTTCTCTGTTATTTATTTGGGCGCGACAAAACCGGCTTCGCCGGGGCCGGGTGCGGCTGGCGGATTGCCAAACAGGATGCTTTGCGGCCTGTCGTTCAGATTTTCCGTGGTGCGGTTGAGAGAACGCAGGCTGCTGCGGGCTTCGCCGGTCAGACTCTGGATGCGCGGCAGCGTTTCCATCGTTACGCCGTTACTCAGTTGGTCTAATGCCAGATTAAAGCGGGCGATCGGGCCATCGGCCGCCTGCAATTGCGTAGTGAGCTGGTTCAGATTATTGGTGAAGCGCGATGCGTCTTTGGATAACACACTGACGGTGTTCAATGTGTTCTGCGTCTGATCGATCAGCCCTGGCAATTTATCCAGGCTGGGGTTGAGTTTGTTCGGCAATGCCTGCCACGCTTCCGCAGCTTTGTTGATATTGTCAACGGCGCTGATCATGGTTTGACGATTTTTCGGATCGAGCAGGCTATTGATACGGCGGGTCAGTTCTTCGGTCTGCGTCAGAATTGCAAGCCCGCGCTCTTCCAGATTTTGCATGACGCCGGGACGCAGCGGAATCCGTTGCGTCGTACCATCCTGCGCTAACGGGACAGAAGCGCCCGCTGTTTTGTCTTCATCGAGCTGCACAAATGCAATGCCCGTCACACCCTGATAGGCCAGGGTGGCGAAGGTGGCGCTGGTGACGGGAGTATCCGGAATCACTTCCAGACGCAGTATCAGTTGTCCCGGATTTTTATCATCAAAATCGATGTCGGTAACATTGCCGACTTTAATCCCTTTGTAGCGGACAGCCGCTTGCAGGTTGAGGCCGGAGACCGCCGATTTGGTCACGATCTCATACGGCGTGCGCTGAATTTTGTCGCGCCCCAGCCAGATCGCGATAAAAATAGCGAGTATCAATAAGGCGATGGTGAAGAATCCAGCGATTAAGGCGTGCGATCGGTTTTCCATGGCTTTCCTATGGTGTAGCGGGTGTCAGCACTTCCATGGCGCGTTTGCCGCGACCACCGAGGAAGAAACTGCTGATGAACGGATGTTGGAAGCGTACGACTTCTTGCGGTGTGCCGACGACGATCACTTTTTTTTCAGCCAGCACCGCAATACGATTCGACAGTGCAAAAAGGCTGTCGAGATCATGCGTGACCATGATGACTGTCAGGCAGAGTTGCCGGTGCAGTGACTGTATCAGTTCGACGAAACTGTCGGAACGATCCGGATCAAGTCCAGCGGTCGGCTCGTCAAGGAACAATAATTCAGGGTCGAGTGCTAAAGCGCGCGCCAGGGCGATCCGTTTGATCATGCCGCCGGATAAATCTGCCGGCATTTTCGGTGCATGTTCAAAGGCGATATTCACCATCTGCAATTTCAGATACACCAGATCGGTGATCAGCGATTCCGGCAATTTTTTCAGTTCGCGCATCGGCTGGGCGATATTATCGAACACGCTCAGCGCCGAATACAAAGCGCCATGCTGAAACAACATGCCCGAACGTTTGCGCAGGTAATCAAGATGACGACTGTCGGACACCTGCAAGTCTTCACCGAAGACTTTGATGCTGCCGCGACGCGGCGTTTCCAGACCCAGCATCTGGCGCACGAGCACGGTTTTACCGGTACCGGAACCGCCGACGATAGACAGAATCTCACCGCGTCTGACCGATAATTCCAGATTATCGTGGACGACGGCACGCCCGAACTGCGTGCGTAAGCCCTGAATTTCGATCACGTTATCGGTCGTCATCAATAGCCCACTTTGCTGAAAATAATCGCAAAAATCGCGTCGGCAATGATTACGACGGTAATCGCAATCACCACGGAATTGGTGGTGCCGTGCCCCAGACTTTCCGTATTCGGTTTGATGCGCAAACCATAATGGCAGGCAATCAACGCAATCAGGATACCGAAGGCAACACCTTTACCCAGGCCTATCCAGTAATTCAACAGCGGCACGGCATCCGGCAATTTATAGACAAAAAATTCCGGGCTCATACCGAGCAGCGCTTGCGCTGAAATCATTCCGCCTATCAGTGCCATCACATCGGTCCAGATCACCAGCAGCGGCATGGCGATCGCCAGTGCAAGCACCTTAGGCAGGATCAGGCGCGAACCATGTGGTATGCCCATCACCAGCATTGCATCGAGCTCTTCGGTGACCCGCATGACGCCGAGCTGCGCCGTGATGGCTGATCCTGAACGACCCGCAACCAGAATCGCCGCCAGCAACGGGCCGAGTTCGCGGATGATGCTCATGCCAAGAATATTGACGATAAATAAATCGCCGCCGAACGTCAGTAATTGTTGTGCCGACAGATAAGAAAGCACGATCCCTATCAGGATGCCGACCAGCGCGGTAATGCCCAGCGCCTGCGCACCCATGCGATACAGGTTGGCTGATAATTCTTTCCACGGGCCTCGCAGTGGGTGGCGTATAAAACCGGCCAGATCGATCATCAGTTGACCGAGCAACATGCTGAAGCCGTACAAGTGCTCAAAGAAGCCAAGCACGATCTCGCCCAACTGCATGATGCCGTAAAAGAGCGGGCGTTTTGCGCTGACCAGATTGACCTGACTGGCTTCTGCGACACGCTGAAACAAACCTTCATGTACCGGCTGCAGTAACAGATGTTGTGGCTTTTTCTTGCCCCAGGCGCGCCACAATATCTGCGCACCGACATGATCGAGCGCACTGATCTGGCTTAAATCCCAGTGAATATCGTCGCGCTTTCCCTTGTTGGTCAGCTCCGTCTGCAAATCATGCAAGCGGTGACCTTCGGATAATGCGTGCACCAGCCACGCGCCAGCCACGCTAATCGTGGTCTGATCTGCATGATTGACGGTCAGGGTGGGAGGGCTAACTGAGGGCATGTCGTCAGTGTAAACGAGATAACTGTTTTGCTGCAATGAAGCAAAGCATACATTGACTGATGTTGATCTTCATTAAAAGAAATACGCCATCGGCATCTCAGCTCGACCGCTAGCGATTACGTAAGTCAGATGCTTTGCAGACAAAACTGGTTTTATTTTGCTGTGAAAATGAGCTTTAAGGGGGAGTATATTCAAAAATCGGGCTATTCTCAGCATAAACATTGGGCTTTTAAATATACTCCACCCAGTATATTTAATGCTCAACAGGCGCTCGCAGGCATATAACGGCAGGATGCTGCATCGGTGTTGTCACTTGGTGTAACGCTTATTTCTCTTGCCGTACCGGCGTTTTTTTGTCGATCACCTCGCGGCAATCTCCCTTCAGCGTCGCATTATCGTAATCAGACCAGCCGTAACTATCGACATAGCGAGTATGCGCAACCAGTTGCGGGCTGAGGATGCTCCAGTTCAGCCTTTCATCGGGATAACGAATATTGCCCATATCGAGCAAGGTGTGAAACACGTTTTCTGTCGACAGACGGAATTTCTGATGGCGTTTGAGCTGCCGAATTTTTTCCGGGAATAATTGCTGATAGTCATCCGAATACCAGATGAAGGCAGGGATGTGAAATTCGTATTGCGTATTGTGACCATGAAACGCCAGACCGCAAGTGCCGTCATACAAGGTTTGCCCATGATCGGAGATATACATCATCGAGGTGACTTGTTTGCTCGCTTTCAGGCGCTGTATGACTTCCGACAATATCCAGTCAGTGTACAGAATTGAATTGTCATAGCTGTTGTTGAGTGCCGGTTTATTCTTCAGGTCGGTATAGGCCGGGTTATCGACGCCAAACAGCGATGGTTTCCAGTGGTCGTATTCTTTCGGGTGGCGATGGCTGTAATTCCAGTGGTTCCCCAGCGTATGTAAGACGATCAGTTTTTTCGGTGTGGCATCGTTCAGCGCGCGGCTCATGGGATCCAGCAGGATGTCGTCGAAACTGGAATTATTGGTAAAGCCACCGAGATTCAGAAATTGCGTGACGTCGGCTTCTTTCGCGAACACCGAGATCGGCGTGTCAAACTGACCAAAGCTCATCTGGTTCGATATCCAGAAGGTTTTGAATCCCGCTTCTTTAAACGCAGACAAAAACGATTTTTCTGAGAAACCGGCCTTCAGGCTTTGTGCCGCCGGTTTGCGCGACACAATAACAGGCACCGACAGGCGAGTCGCAGCGACGGCAGTAATCATGTCGCTGAAGCTGACCAGATTGTCTTCCAGTGATAACAAGGGATTCGTTTCACGTTCGTAGCCATTCAGGCTCCAGCGGTCGTAGCGCGATGATTCACCAAGCACCACAACGATAGTTTGCGCTAACTTTGGATCGCCTGCGAGGGCGGCGTTGAAGCGGAAATTGCGGCTTTTCTCAGACAGCTTCGATAAATATCCACGTTCGCTCCAGAAGTCAGCAATACGCACTGCGAGGCCGAACGGCCAGGTACTTGTGAAGACATCCTCGTCGTAACGTATTTGGGCCCAGGACGGTAGCGGGCCAAGGGCCTGGCTTAATTTCTGCCGTTGATGCTCCAGCCAAACCTGCGGAATCACTTTGCCTATCGGCTTGGCACTGGTGACCGATGCTGGCTCATCGTCGCTGTCGTCGTCGCTATGGCTACTTGCCGCTGACGCTGAGGCTGGTGGTGCGGTGACGCCAACATATTCGCCGTAACCCCAGATGCAGAACCCCATCGCCACCATGCTGATTAACGCCCAGCGGCTTGGATGTTGCCAGTGCAGTGCCGGCGTGTTCAGCGCAATTTTCAGCAGGCTCCACCACCACGCTGTAATCATCAACGTCAGAAACAGCAGTAGCCAGATTTTTTGCCCCAGAAATTCAATCGCTTCTTTGGGGCTGGTCTCCAGCAGTATGCCCAGGTGATGAGTCGAAATGCTCTGCCCGAAATACAGGCGCAGGTAAATCTCTATGGGTATCGCCAGCATTGCCGGCAGTAACAGGAAATGAAACCAGCGCGGATGCTTGAACACCGCCCATAGTATTGGCCAGCAAATGACCTCCATCGCCAGCAGCTGCCAGCCTTTTTCTACCGGTTTGCCCAGCATCAGCGAAAAAAATGGAATCGCTGAGAGCAGCAGGTAACTTAATAACAGAAAGAGAGGGCTTGGGCGTAATAAAGAGCGCATCAGGATGGTGGCAGGCTGGCTTGCGGTTGTTGCAGTGTGACGGATACGTCGCCGTTTACCGCAACATAGGATGGTCACTAAAAGAGTTCAGGTCGACAATATAAATGATTTGCATAAACACTGGGCGCTGCTGGTGGAGGCCATTAGCGAAATCACTTCTACATACTGCACTAATTTAAACAAAATTAAATAAAAAGCATGGGAATGCTTGATTTTTCAAGGAAATTTCCTACCCTGACTTGCCATATTGAAGTAGTTGGAGCAGTCTGCTTCGCAACGAAAAACGTTGACATAGCTGGATCAGGCGACATAAAATTGCGAGTTCTCGATTTTGGGTTTGCAGTTTTCAACATGTTTCTAGCTGTTTTTTGCGAAAAAATATGCTTAAAAAGCAGGCAGATATTGGGCTCGTCTGAATAATTCGGACGTAAAAAATGATTTTTAGTTCCCGGGCAACCGTTTCCGGGTTTGTGTTTAACGTTGTATTTTGTTGGATTAAAAACGATGCCAACCATCAATCAACTGATTCGCCAACCACGTGTTTCTGCAGTGGTTAAGAGCAAATCGCCGGCGCTGGAAAACAGCCCGCAGAAACGTGGCGTTTGCACCCGCGTTTATACTACAACTCCAAAAAAGCCTAACTCGGCTTTGCGTAAAGTTGCCAAAGTTCGCCTGACTAATGGTTTCGAAGTTATTTCGTACATTGGCGGTGAAGGCCATAACTTGCAAGAACATAGCGTAGTCCTGCTGCGCGGTGGTCGTGTAAAGGATTTGCCAGGTGTTCGTTACCATATGGTTCGCGGTGCTTTGGATACACAAGGCGTTAAAGACCGTAAGCAAGCTCGTTCCAAATATGGTTCTAAGCGCGCTAAGGCAGTGAAGAAGTAATTATCTCGTAATTTAATCTCCGTAAAGTATTACGGATCAGTGTCGGTTCGGAATGAGCCGAGTAAGTGACTGGTTATGATGGCCTGTCGCGAGTGTCAGGTGAATTGTTGCCCGATGCTCAACTGAAGATTGAAAGGAATTGAAATGCCACGTCGTCGTGAGGTCCCGAAACGGGACGTATTGCCAGATCCAAAATTTGGTAATGTTGAAGTAGCAAAATTTGTTAACGTATTGATGTTGTCCGGCAAGAAGTCTGTTGCTGAAGGCATCATCTACGGTGCGTTTGATCACATCCAGCAAAAATCTGGTAAAGATCCTCTGGAAGTGTTTGCATTGGCAATTAACAACGCCAAGCCACTGGTTGAAGTAAAATCCCGCCGTGTTGGTGGCGCGAACTATCAGGTGCCTGTTGAAGTGCGTCCAGTTCGTCGTCTGGCTTTGTCTATGCGTTGGTTGCGTGAAGCTGCAAACAAGCGTAGTGAAAAATCCATGCCACAACGTTTGGGTGGTGAGTTGTTAGAAGCCGCAGAAGGCCGCGGCGGTGCAATGAAGAAGCGTGACGAAGTTCATCGTATGGCTGAAGCCAACAAGGCCTTCTCTCACTTCCGCTTCTAAGAGTAAGAGTAAGGAGCCTTTGTATGATGATTATGCAATGGTTCTGGCAAGTATTTTGAATCAGGCCGGGCGCGATTTTCACAAAAAATTGCGCTCGGTTTTGTCCATTAAAAGATTTAGGATTATCTATGGCCCGTAAGACCCCCATTGAGCGCTACCGCAATATCGGTATCTCGGCTCACATTGATGCAGGTAAAACGACGACGACAGAACGTGTTCTGTTCTACACCGGTGTCAACCACAAAATCGGTGAAGTGCATGATGGCGCTGCTACCATGGACTGGATGGAACAAGAGCAAGAGCGCGGTATTACTATTACTTCCGCAGCGACAACTTGCTTCTGGAGCGGTATGGCGAATAATTTCGCGCCGCACCATATCAATATTATCGATACACCAGGTCACGTTGACTTCACTATTGAAGTTGAACGTTCTATGCGTGTTCTCGATGGCGCCTGCATGGTTTACTGTGCGGTAGGTGGCGTTCAGCCTCAGTCTGAAACTGTATGGCGTCAGGCTAATAAGTACAAAGTTCCTCGTCTGGCATTCGTCAACAAGATGGACCGTACTGGCGCGAACTTCTTCAAAGTGTATGAGCAAATGCGCACACGCCTGAAGGCAAACCCAATTCCTATGCAAGTACCTATCGGTGCTGAGGACTTGTTCGAAGGCGTTATCGATCTGGTCAAAATGAAAGCGATTATCTGGGATACAGCGTCCCAAGGTATGAAGTTTGAATACGGCGAGATCCCTGCGAATTTGTTGGCTGATGCTAAGAAATGGCGCGAAAACATGGTGGAAGCAGCAGCTGAAGCCTCTGAAGAATTGATGAACAAATACCTTGAAGAAGGTGATTTGTCTGAAGCCGAAATCAAAGCGGCGATTCGTCAGCGTACTATCGCGAGTGAAATCGTTCCGATGATGTGCGGTACTGCCTTTAAAAACAAAGGCGTGCAGGCGATGTTGGATGCGGTTGTTGAATTCCTGCCATCTCCAGTGGATATTCCACCGGTACCAGGTACAAACGAAGATGAAGAGCCAGTGGTTCGTCAGGCAAAAGATGATGAAAAATTCTCTGCTTTGGCGTTCAAAATCGCAACGGATCCATTCGTTGGTCAATTGTGCTTTATCCGCTGCTACTCCGGTACTTTGAATTCTGGCGACACAGTTTATAACTCTGTCAAAGGTAAAAAAGAACGTATCGGACGTATTGTTCAGATGCATGCGAATCAGCGCGAAGAAATCAAAGAAATGCTTGCCGGTGACATCGCTGCGGTTGTTGGTCTGAAAGACACAACAACTGGTGATACATTGTGTGATGATAAAGCGATTGTCGTTCTGGAACGCATGGTTTTCCCTGAGCCAGTTATTTCTCAGGCTGTTGAGCCAAAAACCAAGGCTGACCAGGAGAAAATGGGCTTGGCGCTGAACCGTCTGGCTGCTGAAGATCCATCTTTCCGTGTGCGTACTGACGAAGAATCCGGTCAGACTATCATTGCTGGTATGGGCGAGTTGCATCTGGATATTATCGTTGATCGTATGAAGCGTGAATTCAACGTTGAAGCGACAGTAGGTAAGCCACAGGTTGCATACCGCGAAACTATTCGCAAAACTTGCGAAGAAATCGAAGGTAAATTCGTTAAGCAATCCGGTGGTCGCGGTCAGTATGGTCACGTTGTTCTGAAAATTGAACCACAAGAACCAGGTAAAGGCTTTGAATTCGTTGACGCGATCAAAGGCGGTACCGTTCCACGTGAATACATCCCTGCGGTTGAAAAAGGTGTTCGTGAAACACTGACATCCGGTGTATTGGCTGGCTACCCAGTAGTTGATGTTAAAGTAACTCTGTTCTTCGGTTCTTACCATGACGTTGACTCCAACGAAAACGCGTTCCGTATGGCGGGTTCGATGGCGTTTAAAGATGGCTGCCGCAAAGCAAGTCCAGTTATTCTGGAACCAATGATGGCAGTTGAAGTTGAAACGCCAGAAGATTATGCTGGTACGGTCATGGGCGATTTGTCCTCACGTCGTGGTATGGTTCAGGGTATGGATGAAGTTGCTGGTGGTGGCGGTAAGATCATTAAGGCTGAAGTTCCTTTGTCTGAAATGTTTGGTTATTCCACTTCATTGCGTTCCGCAACACAAGGTCGCGCAACGTACTCTATGGAATTCAAGCATTACTCCGAAGCGCCGAAAAATGTTATCGACGCAATCGTGACATCCAAAGCTAAGTAATTTGTAATCTGAAAAGCCTGCTCCTTGCCTGGAGCAGGCATCTTATTGATAAATCGTTCTTTTTGAAGGAAGAATAAAATGGCAAAAGGTAAGTTCGAACGCACCAAGCCGCACGTCAACGTAGGTACAATTGGTCACGTTGATCACGGTAAAACAACATTGACAGCAGCGATTGCAACAGTATTGTCTGCAAAATTCGGTGGCGAAGCGAAGAAATACGACGAAATCGACGCAGCACCAGAAGAAAAAGCACGCGGTATTACAATTAATACTGCCCACGTTGAATACGAAACAGCAACACGCCACTACGCTCACGTTGACTGCCCAGGCCATGCTGACTATGTTAAAAACATGATCACTGGTGCGGCTCAGATGGACGGCGCGATTCTGGTTTGCTCCGCAGCAGACGGCCCAATGCCACAAACACGTGAGCACATCCTGTTGGCTCGCCAGGTTGGCGTTCCATACATCATCGTTTTCCTGAACAAATGCGACATGGTTGATGACGCTGAATTGCTGGAACTCGTTGAAATGGAAGTACGTGAATTACTGTCCAAATATGAATTCCCAGGCGACGATCTGCCTATCATCCAAGGTTCCGCAAAACTGGCGCTCGAAGGCGACAAAGGTCCATTGGGCGAAGAAGCAATCCTGAAACTGGCTGATGCACTCGACACCTACATCCCAACACCAGAGCGCGCTGTTGACGGCGCCTTCCTGTTGCCAGTAGAAGACGTATTCTCCATCTCTGGTCGCGGTACAGTGGTGACTGGTCGTATCGAACGCGGTATCATCAAAGTTGGCGAAGAGATCGAAATCGTCGGTATCAAAGACACAGTTAAGACAACATGTACTGGCGTTGAAATGTTCCGCAAATTGCTGGATCAAGGTCAAGCTGGTGACAACGTCGGTGTTCTGCTGCGCGGTACAAAACGCGAAGACATCCAACGTGGTCAAGTGTTGGCAAAACCAGGTTCAATCAAGCCACACAGCCACTTCACAGGCGAGATCTACGTTTTGTCGAAAGATGAAGGCGGTCGTCATACACCATTCTTCAACAACTACCGTCCACAGTTCTACTTCCGTACAACGGACGTCACCGGTTCGATCGAGTTGCCAGCAGACAAAGAAATGGTGATGCCAGGTGATAACGTCTCTATCACAGTCAAACTGATCAACCCGATCGCGATGGAAGAAGGTCTCCGCTTCGCTATCCGTGAAGGTGGTCGTACTGTTGGTGCGGGTGTTGTTGCTAAAATTATCGAGTAATTTCGTAATTTTGTAGTACACTAGTCGGCTGTCGCTGTTTTTTAAGCGACAGCCGCTTTTTTTTAGTATTCGCTCTTTGTAAAAAATGCCACTCTCACTGAGTTTGTGGCTCGTTCTTTAGGAAATGTTATGTCTACACAGAATCAAAAGATCCGCATTCGTCTGAAAGCTTTCGATTATAAATTGATCGACCAATCCGCTTTGGAAATCGTTGAAACAGCAAAGCGCACTGGCGCTGTTGTAAAAGGTCCTGTACCTTTGCCGACTCGCATTCAACGTTTTGACGTTCTGCGCTCACCGCACGTGAACAAAACTTCCCGTGATCAGTTTGAAATTCGTACACACCAACGTCTGATGGATATCGTTGATCCAACAGATAAGACAGTTGATGCTTTGATGAAGCTCGATTTGCCTGCTGGTGTTGATGTTGAAATCAAATTGCAGTAATCAGATTTTTATCAATATCTGATTTGATTAAAAATCAGATAATTGAAGAAATTTGACATACCACAATTCTTCGAATTTTCAAATAATTTGCCTTGTAAATAAAAAATTTGCGGGCTATAATCGAAGGCTTAAATGTGGGTCGGCTTTTGCTGACCTTTTCGTTTAAGTTTTTTAAACATCAGCCTCACCCAATCGTAGGTGAGAATGGAGAAAATAATGAGCTTGGGCCTAGTTGGTCGCAAGGTTGGCATGATGCGCATCTTTACGGATGATGGGGATTCAATTCCTGTTACTGTTCTGGATGTGTCCAACAACCGCGTGACGCAAGTCAAAACTCCTGAAACAGACGGTTACTCTGCTGTTCAGGTTACTTTCGGTCAGCGCCGTGCATCCCGCGTAACTAAAGCGGCTGCCGGTCACCTCGCAAAAGCAGGTGTTGAAGCTGGTACTGTATTAAAAGAATTCCGTGTTGATGCTGCTAAAGCTTCTGAATTGAAGGCTGGTGACGTTGTGCCTGTCGGTTTGTTCGAAGCTGGTCAGAAAGTTGACGTGCAAGGTGTGACGATTGGTAAAGGCTATGCCGGTACTATCAAGCGCCATCACTTCGCTTCTGGTCGCGCCACTCACGGTAACTCCCGTTCCCATAATGTTCCAGGTTCTATCGGTATGGCGCAGGATCCAGGCCGTGTTTTCCCTGGTAAACGCATGACTGGTCATCTGGGTGACGTTAACCGCACTGTGCAAAATCTGGAAATCGCTCGCGTTGATGCAGAGCGTCAGTTGTTGCTGGTTAAGGGTGCTGTGCCGGGTGCAAAAAATGGTCAGGTGATTGTATCCCCTGCTGTTAAAGTTAAAGCTAAGAAGGGAGCCTAATCCATGGAACTGAAGCTCCTAAACGAACAAGGTCAAGCTGCTGCGAATGTTGCTGCTCCTGACACTATTTTCGGTCGTGATTACAACGAAGCTCTGATTCATCAAGTTGTTGTTGCATATCAGGCAAATGCTCGTAGCGGTAACCGCAAGCAAAAAGATCGTGAAGAAGTCCACCACACAACCAAGAAGCCTTGGCGTCAAAAAGGTACTGGTCGTGCGCGTGCTGGTATGTCTTCTTCTCCTTTGTGGCGTGGCGGTGGTCGTATATTCCCGAATAGCCCGGATGAGAATTTCTCTCACAAAGTTAACAAGAAAATGTATCGCGCAGGTATCTGCTCTATCCTTTCTCAGTTGGCTCGTGAAGATCGTTTGAGCGTGGTTGATGCTGTAACGGTTGATGCTCCAAAGACTAAGTTGTTGACTGAAAAGCTCAAAGCATTGGGTTGCCTGGATTCCGTTCTGATTATCACTGACGAATTCAATGAAAATCTGATGTTGGCAGCACGTAATCTGGTAAATGTTTTGGTTGTTGAGCCACGTTACGCTGATCCAGTTTCTTTGGTGTTCTACAAGAAAGTGTTGATCACCAAGCCAGCACTGGCAAAGATTGAGGAGATGCTGGCATGAGTGCATTAATCAAACATAGTGAAGAACGCCTGATGAAGGTGTTGCTGGCTCCTGTGATTTCTGAAAAAGCAACGATGGTTGCTGAAAAGAATGAGCAAGTGGTTTTCCTGGTTACTCCAGATGCAACCAAGCCAGAAATTAAAGCTGCCGTCGAATTGCTGTTTAAGGTTCAGGTTGAATCTGTACAAGTGGCAAATCGTCAAGGTAAACAAAAACGTACCGGTAGATTTACTGGCCGCCGCAACCATACAAAACGTGCTTTTGTATGCTTGAAGCCAGGTCAGGAAATCAACTTCACTGAGGGGGCATAATAATGGCACTCGTTAAGATGAAGCCAACCTCACCAGGTCGTCGTGGTATGGTGAAAGTGGTAACTGAAGGCCTGTTCAAAGGTCGTCCGTTCGCTGCTTTGTTGGAAAAGAAATCCAAAACTGCTGGCCGTAATAACAACGGTCACATCACTACCCGCCACATCGGCGGTGGTCATAAGCAGCATTACCGTGTTGTTGACTTTAAACGCAACAAAGATGGTATTCCTGCAAAAGTTGAGCGTATTGAATACGATCCTAACCGTACGGCACACATCGCTTTGTTGTGTTACGCGGATGGTGAGCGTGCATACATCATCGCTCCTAAAGGTGTTGCAGTAGGCGATCAATTAATCAGTGGCTCACAAGCCCCGATCAAATCCGGTAACTGCTTGCCTATCCGTAACATTCCAGTCGGTACAACTATGCATTGCGTAGAGATGCTGCCAGGAAAAGGTGCGCAGATTGCACGTACAGCTGGTGCTGGTGTCGTTCTGATGGCGCGTGAGGGTACTTACGCTCAAGTTCGTCTGCGCTCTGGCGAAGTTCGTCGTATTCATATCGAATGCCGCGCAACCGTCGGTGAAGTTGGTAACGGCGAACACAATCTGCGTAAGATTGGTAAAGCTGGTGCGATGCGTTGGCGTGGTATTCGTCCTACCGTTCGCGGTGTGGTAATGAATCCGGTTGACCATCCTCACGGTGGTGGTGAAGGTAAAACTGCAGCAGGCCGTCATCCAGTTTCTCCATGGGGTCAACAGACCAAGGGTAAGAAGACACGTCGCAACAAGCGTACTACTTCGATGATCGTCTCACGCCGTGGTAAGAAATAAGGGATAAAACATGACACGTTCATTGAAAAAAGGGCCGTTTTGCGACGCTCATCTGGTGAAGAAAGTCGAAGCTGCTCAGGCAAATAAAGACAAAAAACCAATCAAGACTTGGTCCCGTCGTTCGACAATTATGCCGGACTTCATCGGTTTGACCATTGCGGTTCATAACGGTAAGCAACACGTACCAGTTTATGTTTCCGAAAACATGGTTGGTCACAAGCTCGGCGAATTCGCGCTGACCCGTACGTTCAAGGGTCACGCTGCCGATAAAAAGGCTAAGAAATAAGGACCGATGATGGAAACTAAAGCTAATCTTCGCGGTGTGCGTCTGTCCGAGCAAAAAGGTCGCCTCGTGGCAGACCTGATCCGTGGTAAAAAAGTTGATCAGGCATTGAATATCCTGGCCTTCAGCCCTAAAAAAGGTGCTGCAATCATCAAGAAAGTGTTGGAGTCTGCAATTGCAAACGCTGAACACAATGATGGCGCAGATATCGATGAGTTGAAAGTAAAGAGTATCTATGTCGAAAAAGGTGCGATCCTGAAGCGCTTCACAGCACGCGCTAAAGGTCGTGGTGATCGTATCTCTAAACAATCCTGTCACATCTACGTGACTGTTGGTAACTAAGGAGTCACGATGGGACAGAAGATACATCCAACCGGTTTTCGTCTGGCGGTAACGCGTAACTGGTCTTCCCGTTGGTATGCAGGCAATGGTAACTTTGCTTCTATGCTCGGTGAAGATCTGAAGGTACGTGAATACCTGAAGAAAAAACTGAAAAACGCATCTGTAGGCCGCATCGTTATTGAGCGTCCTGCGAAAAACGCACGTATTACCATTTACAGCTCCCGTCCAGGTGTTGTGATTGGTAAAAAAGGCGAAGACATTGAAGTATTGAAAGCTGACTTGTCGAAAATGATGGGCGTGCCAGTTCACGTCAACATCGAAGAAATTCGCAAGCCAGAAATCGATGCGCAATTGATCGCTGACTCTATTGCTCAGCAGCTCGAAAAACGTATTATGTTCCGCCGCGCGATGAAACGTGCTATGCAGAATGCAATGCGTCTTGGCGCTCAAGGTATCAAGATCATGTCCGGTGGTCGTTTGAACGGTATCGAAATCGCTCGTAAAGAATGGTATCGCGAAGGCCGCGTGCCTTTGCATACTTTGCGTGCTGATATCGACTACGGTTTTGGCGAAGCATCCACAACTTACGGCATTATTGGCGTAAAAGTGTGGGTCTACAAAGGTGACCGTTTAGCAAATGGCGATGCGCCTGTGATCGAATCGACTCCGGAAGACGACAAAAAACGTCGTGGCCCACGTCGTGACGATGGCAAGCCAAGCAGCCGTCCACGTGCTAAGCGTCCTGAAGGGCAAAATACATCTGGCGCAGCAGCTCCAGCTAAGCGTGTACGCGCAAAAGCTGATGCTGCACCAGCTGAGAAAGCAGGAGAATAATCATGCTGCAACCAGCACGCAGAAAATATCGTAAGGAGCAAAAAGGCCGTAACAAGGGTATTTCGCATACTCGTGGTACAGCTGTTTCCTTCGGTGAGTTTGGTTTGAAAGCGGTTGGCCGTGGTCGTATCACAGCGCGTCAGATTGAAGCGGCGCGTCGTGCAATGACTCGTCATATCAAGCGCGGTGGTCGTATCTGGATCCGCGTTTTCCCGGACAAGCCAATTTCCCAGAAGCCTGCAGAGGTTCGTATGGGTAATGGTAAAGGTAATCCTGAGTACTACGTTGCCGAGATTCAACCAGGCAAAATGTTGTACGAAATGGATGGCGTTGATGAAGCGCTGGCGCGTGAAGCGTTCCGCTTGGCAGCTGCCAAATTACCATTGTTGACAACGTTTGTCGTACGTCAAGTCGGCACTTAATAGGGAGTTGTAAATGAAAGTATCTGAACTCCAAGGCAAAGACTCTGCAGCTTTGACGAAAGAACTGAATGATCTGTTGAAGGCGCAATTCAGCCTGCGTATGCAAATCGCTACACAGCAACTGACTAATACTTCACAGTTGAAAAAAGTTCGTCGCGACATCGCACGCGTTAAAACCGTCATGAATCAGAAGGATGCCAAATAATGAACGATCAAGTTAAAGTGGCTCTGAAGCGCACATTGATTGGCAAGGTTGTGTCTGACAAGATGGACAAAACAGTCACAGTACTGGTTGAACGTCACGTTAAACATCCTTTGTATGGCAAGATCATCGTACGTACTGCAAAGTACCATGCACACGATGAAGCTAACCAGGCAAAAGCTGGCGACACAGTTGAAATCCAAGAGGGTCGCCCAATTTCCAAGACTAAAGCTTGGACATTGACTCGTGTGGTTCAAGTAGCACAAGTCGTATAAAGTTATTGCACAAAAATTTTTTTGATGTAATAATGATGGGCTGTCATTTGCGTAGTAAGCAAATGACAGCCTAAATGTCTTTCGCAACACCCTCTCGTTGTGAAAGTGGTTAAAAAATCGTCCACCTAATCAGTTGGCTCGTGCATTGCAGGTTATGTAGGGGTTGGCTGGCAGGACCAAGACTGACTACAAGCTTGCATTGTGTAAGTTGTGTGGATTAAGTTGGGAAAGAGAACATTATGATTCAAACAGAAAGCCGGCTGGAAGTTGCTGACAATACTGGTGCGCGTGAAGTTCTGTGCATTAAAGTGTTGGGCGGTTCCAAGCGTCGTTATGCGGGTATCGGTGATGTAATTAAAGTCACTGTGAAATCTGCTGCTCCGCGCGGTCGTGTAAAAAAAGGTGAAATTTACAACGCCGTGGTTGTGAGAACAGCTAAGGGTGTTCGTCGTCAAGATGGCTCGTTGGTCAAATTTGATGGCAATGCTGCAGTATTGTTGAATGCAAAGCTTGAGCCTATCGGCACTCGTATTTTCGGCCCAGTGACACGCGAACTGCGTACTGAGCGCTTTATGAAAATCGTGTCTTTGGCTCCAGAAGTGCTGTAAGGAGTCGTGATGAATAAAATTCGTAAAAACGACGAAGTCATCGTCTTGACGGGTAAAGACAAAGGTAAGCGCGGTCAGGTGCAATCATGCATCGATAGTGATTACGTTGTTGTCGCTGGTATTAATGTCGCTAAAAAAGCGGTTAAGCCAAACCCAATGACTGGCGCAGTTGGTGGCATCGTTGATAAATTGATGCCGATTCATGTTTCCAATGTGGCGTTGTTTAATGCTGCATCTGGCAAAGCAGACCGTGTAGGCTTCAAGGTAGTGGATGGTAAAAAAGTCCGTATCTACAAGTCGACTGGCGAAGTTGTGAAGGCATAACATCATGGCCCGTCTACAAGCATTATATAAAGAAAAAATCGTCGGTGAATTGACTGAAAAGTACGCTTACAAGTCAAGCATGGAAGTTCCACGTATCTTGAAAATCACCCTGAATATGGGTTTGTCTGAAGCAGTTGCAGATAAAAAGATTATCGAGCATGCAGTTGGTGACTTGACGAAAATCGCAGGCCAGAAGCCAGTTGTGACCAAAGCTCGTAAAGCGATCGCAGGTTTTAAAATCCGTGAAGGTTATCCAATCGGCTGTATGGTTACTTTGCGTGGCGCTCAGATGTATGAATTCCTGGATCGTTTCATTACCGTGGCTTTGCCTCGCGTACGTGACTTCCGTGGTGTTTCTGGTCGTGCGTTTGATGGTCGTGGTAACTACAATATCGGTGTCAAGGAACAAATCATTTTCCCTGAAATCGAGTACGACAAGATCGACGCATTGCGTGGTATGAATATCAGTATCACGACAACCGCAAAGACCGACGAAGAAGCGAAAGCACTCCTCGCCGCATTTAAATTTCCGTTCAGAAACTGAGGTCGCCATGGCAAAACTGGCACTGATTAATCGTGAGCAAAAGCGTGCAGACTTGGTGAAGAAATTCGCTGGCAAGCGCGCCGAATTGAAGGCCATCGTTGATGACCAATCAAAGACTGAAGAAGAGCGTTATGTTGCTCGTCTGAAGTTGCAGGCTTTGCCACGTAATTCTAATCCGACACGTCAGCGTAATCGTTGCGCTTTGACAGGTCGTCCGCGTGGCACATTCCGTAAATTCGGTTTGGGCCGTATTAAACTCCGTGAAGTCGCCATGCGTGGTGAAATCCCGGGTATGACTAAAGCCAGCTGGTAATAGGAGAATAAGCAATGAGTATGAGCGATCCTATCGCCGATATGCTGACCCGCATTCGTAACGCACAAGTTGTTCAAAAAACTGTTGTTGCGATGCCGTCCTCTAAAGTAAAGATTGCAATTGCAAACGTACTTAAAGACGAAGGTTACATTGAAGATTTCGCAGTTTTAGAAACTGCAGGGAAGTCCGAATTAAAAATCGGCTTGAAATATTATGCAGGACGTCCAGTTATTGAACGTTTGGAACGTGTTTCACGTCCAGGTCTTCGTATTTACAAAGGTAAAGACGAGATTCCAAATGTGATGAACGGTTTGGGTGTAGCGATTGTTTCTACACCAAAAGGCGTCATGACTGACCGCAAAGCGCGCGCAACCGGTGTCGGTGGCGAAGTAATTTGCTACGTCGCCTAAGGAGTGAAAGATGTCTCGAGTAGGTAAGATGCCAATCGCTTTGCCGGCCGGTGCAGAAGTTGCAATTTCAGCAGAGCAGATTACAGTAAAAGGTCCTATGGGCGTGCAGACACAAAGCCTCAATGGCTTAGTGAAAGTTGCGAACGACAACGGCACTTTGAGTTTTTCACCAGCCAATGATGGCCGTGAAGCTAATGCAATGACTGGTACTTTACGTGCCTTGGTCAATAACATGGTTACCGGTGTTACTAAAGGCTTTGAAAGAAAACTCACTTTGGTCGGCGTTGGTTACAAAGCGCAAGCTCAGGGTGATAAATTGAATTTGTCTTTAGGTTTTTCACATCCAGTCGTACATCAAATGCCAGAAGGTATTTCTTGTGCTACGCCAACTCCTACTGAAATCCTGATTAAAGGTGTTAATAAGCAGGTAGTAGGTCAGGTGGCAGCTGAAGTCCGTGCATACCGCAGCCCAGAGCCTTATAAAGGCAAGGGTGTCCGTTATGCGGACGAAGTGGTTGTGATTAAAGAAACCAAGAAGAAGTAATAGGGGTTGACGATGGACAAGAAACAATCACGTCTGCGCCGCGCACGTCAAACCCGTGCCAAGATCGCAGAACTCAAAGTGAACCGCCTGGCCGTGCATCGCACCAACCTGCACATTTACGCAAACATTATTGGCCCAGACGCCAAAGTGTTGGCGTCGGCTTCCACCGTAGAGGCGGAAGTACGTGCAGAATTGGCTGGCAAGTCCGGAGCTGGTGGCAACACCACAGCCGCGACTTTGATCGGCAAGCGTGTAGCAGAGAAGGCAATCAAAGCAGGGGTTACCGAAGTTGCGTTTGACCGCTCCGGTTTCCGTTACCATGGCCGCATCAAGGCGCTTGCAGAAGCTGCCCGTGAAGCTGGCTTGAAGTTCTAAGGAAAATTTGTCATGGCAAAAATGCAAGCAAAAACAGCAGCCGACAAGCCGGATGATGGCATGCGCGAAAAAATGATCGCGATCAACCGTGTAACCAAAGTGGTTAAGGGTGGTCGTATCATGGGCTTCGCTGCATTGACAGTTGTAGGCGACGGCGATGGCCGTATCGGTATGGGCAAAGGTAAGTCGAAAGAAGTTCCTGTTGCCGTACAAAAAGCGATGGAAGAAGCCCGTCGTAAGATGATCAAAGTGACTTTGAAAAACGGTACTTTGCAGCACACCGTTACTGGTAAGCACGGCGCGTCTTCCGTCATGATTTCTCCAGCAAAAGAAGGTACTGGCGTTATCGCTGGTGGTCCAATGCGCGCGATTTTTGAAGTAATGGGTATTGTTAACGTCGTTGCTAAATCCAACGGCTCAACAAATCCTTACAACATGGTTCGTGCAACTTTGAATGGTCTGGCTAAGATGAGTACTCCATCTGAAATCGCTGCAAAGCGTGGCAAGACTGTTGAAGAAATCCTCGGTTAAGGAGAGCGCGATGACTAAGACAGTAAAAGTGCAATTGGTCAAAGGTCTGATCGGCACACGCCAGGATCACCGTGCTACCGTACGTGGTCTGGGTTTGCGTCGTGTTAATTCAGTTTCTGAATTGCAAGACACGCCAGCAGTACGCGGCATGATCAATAAAGTCTCGTATCTTGTGAAGGTTGTAGCGTAAGTCGTCAGACTTATGTTCGGAGCAAATTATGGAATTGAATAACATACAACCTGCTGATGGCGCTAAACACTACAAACGTCGTGTTGGTCGTGGTATCGGCTCAGGTTTGGGTAAGACAGCGGGTCGCGGCCATAAAGGTCAAAAATCTCGTTCCGGCGGCTTTCATAAAGTCGGTTTCGAAGGCGGTCAGATGCCTTTGCAACGTCGCTTGCCAAAACGTGGTTTTAAATCACTGGCAACACCGTACAAAGCAGAAGTTCGTCTGACAGACTTGGAAAATTTGCCAGTCACTGAAATTGACATCCTTGCTTTAAAACAAGCTGGTGTTGTTTCTGAGCTCGCACGTGTAGTTCGTGTGATCTTGTCTGGTGCGATTACTAAGAAAGTAACTTTGAACGGCTTGATCGTCACTAAAGGCGCTAAAGCTGCAATCGAAGCTGCTGGCGGTACGATCGCTTAATTCACTGCAGACACCGGAGCAATAATTGGCAACATCTCCACAACAAGCTAAAAGTGCAGCAAGCGGATTTCCCTGGGGGCGACTCTGGTTCCTGCTTGCAGCATTGGTTGTCTATCGGATTGGTGCTCATGTACCTGTTCCTGGTATAGATCCAACTGCATTGGCAGATCTGTTTAAGCAAAACCAAGGTGGTATCTTGGGGATGTTTAACATGTTCTCCGGTGGTGCATTGTCACGGTTCACCGTGTTTGCACTCGGCATCATGCCGTATATCTCGGCATCGATCATCATGCAACTGATGTCTATCGTTTCTCCGCAACTGGAAGCACTGAAAAAAGAAGGTGAATCCGGTCGCAGAAAAATTACTCAGTACACACGTTATGGAACTTTGTTACTGGCGACAGCGCAGGCATATTTCATTGCGTTTGGTCTGGAGGCGCAGCCAGGGCTCGTTATTGATCCCGGCCTCGCTTTCAGATTCACTACTGTAGTGTCATTGGTGACAGGTACGATGTTTTTGATGTGGCTGGGCGAACAAATCACTGAGCGCGGTTTAGGTAACGGTATTTCTATCATTATCTTCGCCGGTATTGCTGCTGGTTTGCCAGGTGCCTTGGTAAGTTTGTTTGAGTTGGTTCGTACTGGATCTATGCATCCTGCGTCAGTATTGTTGATCTGTGTTATTGCGGTAGCTGTGACGTTTCTGGTGGTATTTGTGGAACGTGGCCAACGTAAGATTCTGGTTAATTATGCGAAGCGTCAGGTCGGAAATAAAGTGTATGGCGGGCAAAGCAGTCATTTGCCGCTGAAGTTGAATATGGCTGGTGTAATTCCTCCAATTTTCGCTTCATCGATCATTTTATTCCCAGCAACGATTACCAGCTGGTTCACCAAGGGTGCAGATTCTTCAACGAGCGGGTTTATTACGTTCTTGAAAGATCTGGCTGCATCAATGGCGCCAGGCGAGCCTATTCATGCGTTGTTGTACGCTGCTGCGATTATTTTCTTTTGCTTCTTTTATACCGCTTTGGTATTCAACAGCAAAGAAACAGCTGATAATTTGAAGAAGAGTGGAGCGTTTGTCCCTGGAATACGTCCAGGCGATCAGACTGCCCGCTATATCGACAAAATTTTGATGCGATTGACGTTGGCTGGTGCGGTTTATATCACGCTAGTCTGTTTGTTACCTGAATTTTTGATTGCCAAATGGAAAGTTCCTTTCTACTTCGGTGGTACATCCCTGCTGATTATCGTGGTGGTGACCATGGATTTTATGGCTCAGGTGCAAAACTATGTCATGTCGCAGCAATACGAGTCGCTGCTTCGTAAAGCAAATTTCAAGGGCGGGATTCCTTCGCGGTAATTTGCTGAAGGGACAGCAGATCGAATGGCAAAAGACGACGTTATACAGATGCAGGGCGAGATTCTGGAGAATCTTCCGAATGCAACATTTAGAGTTAAGTTGGAAAACGGGCATGTTGTACTAGGCCATATTTCCGGGAAGATGCGGATGAACTATATCCGTATTCTTCCAGGTGATAAGGTGACAGTGGAATTGACGCCTTATGATTTGAGCCGGGCGCGAATAGTGTTCCGAACCAAGTAAATTAAAAGTGAACAAGAAGGGAAGAGGGCAAAAATGAAAGTTCTCGCATCAGTTAAGCGGATCTGCCGCAACTGCAAAATCATCAAGCGCAAAGGTGTTGTTCGTGTTATTTGCACAGAACCACGCCATAAACAGCGCCAAGGTTAATTTAACGTTATTGAACGAGGAATAACGAATGGCACGTATCGCAGGGGTTAATATCCCAAATCATCAGCATACCGTAATCGGCTTAACAGCTATCTATGGTATTGGCCGTCCACGCTCACAGAAAATCTGTGAAGCAACAGGTGTTTTGACCAATAAAAAGGTTAAAGATCTGGATGACAACGAACTCGAGAAGCTTCGCGACGAAATCGGTAAATTTATCGTCGAAGGTGACTTGCGTCGTGAATTGTCCATGAACATCAAGCGCTTGATGGACTTGGGTTGCTATCGCGGCTTGCGTCATCGTAAAGGCTTGCCTTGCCGTGGCCAACGTACACGTACTAACGCACGTACACGTAAAGGTCCACGTAAAGCAGCTCAATCTTTGAAGAAATAATCCAGGCTAGCCCGGATCCAAGGAAATCATTATGGCAAAAGCACAAAACAACGCAGCAGCAGCACGTGCTCGTAAGAAAGTTAAAAAGAACGTTGCTGAAGGTATCGCACACGTTCACGCTTCTTTCAATAACACCATCATCACGATCACTGATCGTCAAGGCAATGCTCTCTCTTGGGCAACTGCTGGCGGTGCTGGTTTTAAAGGCTCACGTAAATCTACTCCTTTCGCAGCTCAGGTTGCAGCGGAAGCAGCAGGTAAAGTTGCTGTTGAATGCGGTATCAAAAATCTGGAAGTTCGCATCAAAGGCCCAGGCCCAGGTCGTGAATCTTCAGTACGCGCACTGAACAATCTCGGCATCAAGATTTCTTTGATCCAAGACGTAACTCCAGTACCACACAACGGCTGCCGCCCTCCAAAGCGTCGTCGTATCTAAGCGGTAGCATTTGCTGCTGGCGTTCTGACGGTATTTCCGTTAGAATGCAAGCCCGCCATTTTGTTGGCGGGTTTTGTGTTGGGGATTTTATTTCAGGCATTAAGCGATTCGCTTTCGCCTTTAAGACCACTGTCTGATAGCAAGCAGATCAGACTAGCGCAGCCAAGTTCTGCGTCATTTATAAAAGGAAAATATTGTGGCACGTTATATCGGACCAAAAGCTAAGTTATCCCGTCGCGAAGGCACGGACCTGTTTCTGAAAAGCGCACGTCGCTCTTTGGATTCAAAATGCAAATTAGATGTAAAACCAGGTCAACACGGTGCGAAATCTGGCGCACGTACTTCTGACTTCGGTAATCAATTACGCGAAAAGCAAAAAGTTAAACGTATGTACGGCGTTCTGGAACGTCAATTCCGCCGCTACTTCGCCGAAGCTGATCGCCAAAAAGGCAACACAGGCGAAACACTGTTGAAATTGCTGGAATCCCGTCTCGACAACGTTGCATACCGCATGGGCTTTGGCTCTACACGTGCTGAAGCACGTCAGTTGGTAAGCCACAAAGCTTTCACAGTCAACGGTATCGTTGTGAACATCGCTTCTTACCAAGTTAAAGCTGGTGACGTTGTTGCTGTTCGTGAAAAAGCGAAAAAACAAGTTCGTATCGTTGAAGCTCTGTCCCTGGCTGAGCAATCCGGCATGCCTTCATGGGTAGCTGTTGATGCGAAGAAAATGGAAGGTACTTACAAGTCCATGCCAGATCGTAGCGATATCGCTCACGATGTCAACGAATCACTGATCGTTGAATTGTATTCTCGTTAATTTTAGTTTCATCGCCTGCCTGTTTTACGACAGGCAGGCTTTTTCTTTAATGCCGTCAGCCTTATCGGTGTAACGAACCGAGGGTATTGAAAAGGACATTTCATGCAAAACAATCTGTTGAAGCCACGTATTATCGATGTGGAAATGCTGGGTGCCGGTCACGCTAAAGTCGTGATGGAACCGTTTGAACGTGGCTATGGCCACACACTGGGCAACGCGCTGCGTCGCGTATTGTTGTCGACGATGGTTGGTTATGCGCCGACTGAAGTAGTGATTGCTGGTGTTGTTCATGAGTATTCATCCCTCGATGGCGTTCAAGAAGACGTCGTTGATATTCTGTTGAACTTGAAGGGTGTTGTATTCAAGTTGCACAATCGTGAAGAAGTGACACTGACATTGAAAAAAGATGGCGAAGGCGCAGTGTTGGCATCCGACATCGAGTTGCCACATGATGTGGAACTGATCAATCCAGATCACGTCATCGCGAATCTGACCGCCGGCGGTAAGCTGGACATGCAGATCAAAGTTGAAAAAGGCCGTGGCTATGTGCCTGGTAACGTTCGCCGTTTGTCTGAAGATGCAAACAAAACGATAGGCCGCATGATTCTGGACGCGTCTTTCTCTCCAGTGCGTCGTGTTTCTTACTCCGTTGAGTCTGCTCGTGTTGAACAGCGTACCGATCTGGATAAATTGATCATCAATATTGAAACCAATGGCGTGATCACACCAGAAGAAGCAATTCGTCAATCTGCTCGCGTGCTGGTTGATCAATTGAATGTCTTCGCTGCTCTGGAAGGTACTGAAGCAGCCGCTGAAGCACCATCCCGTGCACCAGCAGTTGATCCAGTTCTGTTGCGTCCAGTGGATGATCTAGAATTGACAGTACGTTCAGCAAACTGCCTGAAAGCAGAAAACATTTACTACATTGGCGATCTGATCCAACGTAGCGAAAATGAACTGTTGAAGACACCAAACCTGGGTCGCAAATCTTTGAACGAAATCAAAGAAGTGTTGGCTTCCCGTGGCTTGTCTTTGGGTATGAAGCTGGAAAACTGGCCACCTGCAGGCTTGGAAAAATAATTTGTCGGAATGAACGGTTTTAAATAAAGTCGTTCATTTTTTTATCGTAGTAAAAATAATTACCGGCCCGCGACAATGTTGTCGATAGAAGAGCTGGCAATGAAATCTGAAAGGAAATACCATGCGTCACCGTCACGGCTTACGTAAGCTGAATCGTACTTCATCCCACCGTTTGGCTATGTTGCGCAACATGACAGTATCCCTGTTGCGTCACGAAGCGATCAAAACAACATTGCCAAAAGCAAAAGAACTGCGCCGCGTTATCGAGCCGATTCTGACTTTGGGTAAAGTTGATACATTGGCTAACAAACGTCTGGCGTTTTCCCGTCTGCGCGATCGCGAAATGGTTTTGAAACTGTTTGCGGAACTCGGCCCACGTTACGCAAATCGTAATGGCGGCTACCTGCGTATTCTGAAAATGGGCTTCCGCGTTGGCGACAATGCACCGATGGCTTACGTTGAATTGCTGGATCGTCCAGAAGTCACTGATGTAGAAAATGCTCCAGTAGCAGAATAATTTAAGAAGATATTTCTTAAATAAAAGGCCCGGTTTATCCGGGCTTTTTTTTTCTTCATTTGTGTCCCAGTTATCAACGCGTTTATATTTAGCTCTATTCAGCTTGGGTTGCTCGTGATCATCAGACTCTTGCTAAAATGAGCGCTATGAAGACAAACGACGATAAAGTTTTACTGGTAATGACGAATTGTCCGGATAAGACCGTTGCGCTCACGATCGCCCAAAATATATTAGAAAATAATTTGGCTGCATGCGTGAACGTCATGCCCGAAATAATGTCTCTGTACACGTGGGATGGTCAGCAGGAAGTCTCCACTGAAGTGCCATTGCACATCAAGACAACAACTCAAGCCTACCTAGATCTGCAGGCATTGATTTGCTCGCTGCACCCTTACCAAGTACCGGAAATTATTGCTATTCCCGTGGTCGATGGCTTACCTGCCTATCTGCAATGGGTACAAGAACAAACAGGACTTAAATGAACACGCATCGCATCGCAACGCTCTCGCCGCAAAACGGTTTCATTCATGTATTACAGATGCTGTTAATGAGCGCATTTCTGATTCTCAGTAGCCTGGCGCATGCCGATGAGTTTCTCGACCCGGAAGTCGCTTTCAAAGCATCCGCCAAAATGGCTGAACCCGGCGTTGCCGAGGTGACGCTGACCATTGCTGATGGTTATTATTTGTACCGTGAAAAGTTGAAATTCACTTCGGCCGACGCAAAAATTGGCGATGTCGTGCTGCCAGCCGGTAAGGTCAAATTTGACGAAACCTTTCAAAAAGACGTAGAGACATACCGCAAGTCTGTACTGATCAGGATTCCGGTACAGGCTGCCAATGACTTCACATTGAAAGTCGGCAGACAAGGATGTGCTGATCAGGGCTTGTGCTATCCGCCATTGGAAAGTGAATTCAGACTGAGCATCGCAGCGGGTAACGCTGCCACTTCGTCACAGCCGAGCGGCGCAGACGTCAGCAAGACCGATGCCGGAGCAGATGCAGAAAGCAGCAGCATCAGTGCAGCACTAAAGAGCGGTAAGTTATCCGTCATCCTGCCTTTGTTTTTCATTCTTGGTCTGGGCTTATCGCTGACACCGTGTGTGCTGCCGATGGTGCCGATTTTGTCTTTTATCATCGTTGGTGAAGGCGCGGGTGTCAGTCGTACGCGTGGATTCATGTTATCGCTTGCGTATGTACTCGGGATGTCACTGGTGTACACAGGAATGGGCGTTGCTGCCGGTCTCGCCGGTGAGGGCTTGGCGGCGACCCTGCAAAATCCATGGGTATTGGGTGCATTTTCCTTATTGATGGTGTTCTTCGCGTTGTCGATGTTTAACGTCTATCAATTGCAAATGCCGGCGGCATTGCAAACTAAGTTAACTGAAATTTCCGAAGGTCAGCGCGATAGTAAATTAGGAAAATTAATTGGCGTATTCCTGATGGGAGCGATTTCTGCGTTGATCGTTGGACCATGTGTCACGGGCCCATTGCTTGGCGCGCTGGTCTACATCAGTCAGACGCGCGATGTAATCGTTGGTGGTGCCGCAATGTTCGCTATTGCGATCGGTATGGGCGTGCCTTTGCTGTTACTCGGTATATCTGCCGGCAGCTTGTTACCACGCGCCGGAATCTGGATGGAAAACATCAAACGTTTCTTTGGCGTGCTGATGCTGGCGATGGCGTTGTGGATGATCTCGCCAGTGATTCCTGTCTGGTTACAGATGCTCGGGTGGGCAACGCTATTGATTGCTTATGCTAGCTATCAGTTATTTTTTCATCGTTCAGGTTTGCCTGGGAAGCTGATTGCCGCTGCGTTCGGCGTACTGGGTTTATTGCAGCTCGTTGGTGTCGCTACCGGCGGTCGCGATATCTATGCGCCGGTCGCTCATCTGTTTGGCACGCAGACGCATGGTGCAGTATTTGTCCGTGTGCGTAATGTCGCTGAACTCGATGCAGCATTGGCGCAGAGCAAAGGAAAAACGGCGATGCTGGATTTCTACGCAGACTGGTGTGTCTCTTGCAAAGAAATGGAAAAACTGACATTCACCGATGTCCGGGTGAAGGCGAAGATGGATGCAATGTTGCTGCTGCAAGTCGACGTTACCGCGAATAATGACGACGATAAAGAAATGCTGAAACGCTTTAAATTATTCGGCCCTCCGGGCATCATTTTCTTCAATAATCAAGGTGCAGAAATTCCCGATAGTCGCGTTGTCGGTTTCCAGAATGCTGAAAAATTCTTGCAGTCATTATCAAGAATTGAAGGTAAGTAATTAACCCGGATCAGCGTCGTATTTCTGCAGCGCTGATCCAGCGTCCCTCCTAATCGCACTTATATAACTAAGCCGATATAAGCTTTCAACTTCTCTGTTCTTGAGAAGTTGAAAGAGGCGATTTATAGTCAGACTCTACATTTTTGGGAGAGTAAGATGACTTTACGTTTAGGCGATATTGCACCGGATTTTGAGCAGGATTCCTCCATTGGAAAACTGAAATTCCACGAATGGGCTGGCAATTCCTGGGTGGTGCTATTTTCCCATCCGGCGGATTTCACACCGGTCTGCACCACAGAACTCGGACTGACAGCGAAGCTGAAGCCAGAGTTTGACAAGCGCAATGTCAAAGCGATAGCCTTGTCGGTTGACGGCGCGGATTCACATCTGCAATGGATTAAAGATATTGAGGAAACGCAGCAGACCGTGGTTGGTTTCCCTATCATCGCTGATGCCGATCGCAAGGTTGCCGCGTTGTACGACATGATTCACCCGAATCAATCAGAAACCGTGACCGTGCGCTCGCTGTTCATCATTGATCCAAATAAAAAAGTCCGCCTGATCATTACTTATCCGCTGACCACTGGCCGAAATTTTGATGAAGTGCTGCGTGTGATCGATGCCTTGCAACTGACCGATGGCTATACCGTTGCGACACCAGGCAACTGGCGTGATGGTGACGATGTGATTATTCCTTTGTCGATCAAAGATGAAGATGTGATCAAACAGAAATACCCGAAAGGTTACAAAGCACCAAAGCCTTATCTACGCATTACACCGCAACCAAATAAGTAAGCGCTGTCTGTTTGCTTTACCTGATTGCCCTGGTCTTTGTGCCGGGGCTTTTTATTGGTAGCGAGATGCATAATCCACTTCACCAGATGCAAGTTGTTTGCCGGCATCAGGTATTTTGCAAGGCTTCCCATTCGCTACGCAACAAAGCATACATCCTGACGTCGACAAAGCGTCCGCGGTTGTATGCTGCACCGCGTGCGACACCTTCAAATTGAAAGCCGTTCTTGACAGCGACTTTTTCAGAACCTGCATTACCCGCTTCCATGTGAATTTCCAGGCGGTTCAGCAAGCTGGTTTCAAACAGGTAGCGCGTGAGTAGCGCCACCGCTTCGCTCATAATGCCTTTGCCGTGCAGGGTTGTAGAAAACAGCGAGTAACCGATTTCGCGCGACTGAAAATACGGCACTGTTTTGAAATGGAACACTCTGCCCAGTATCTGTTCGTCGTCGCCGATGATCAGAAAGTATTCCATGTTTTCCTTAGAGCTATGCTGTTCCTCAAAGCGCTTTTCGAGCAGGCCAGGCAGCATCAGTTCGGTTGACAACCACGGGCCGCGTGTATCCAGATTATTGAGCAAGTTGATGAGTTGCGGAATTTCTTCTTTCTTAGGATGGCGCAAATAAAAGCAGCTGCCTCGTATCATTGTGACTCCATAAAATTAATTTGAACATCTGCATCATCATGCGCCTGCTTCGCAGGAAATGCCTTGAAGAAGCACATGAATACTCAGTCTCTGTTTTACCTGCAGGATGATTTTTTCAACGCATAGGCGTGATGTGCTCAGCGTAATCATACAAAGCACCGAGTATTTCTTCGGCGCGTTCATCGGCTTCTTCCGATAGCTGATCGATGCGCTCAAAAAACTGTTCCACCGTCATTGCATTGCCCAGCCCGTCATGCAGGCGGGCGGCGCGGTGTTGTTCCCATGTTTCTGCTTCTTCCGCACTCAGCGTCGCGAGGAAATTTCTGGCGCGATAGCGGAACAACAGTTCGTCCAGTCGTGCATCTTGAAAATGGGTCGATGCTTGCGCCAGTTGTTCTGCTGGCAGCGCCCGCAGCTCGTTCAATAAACGGCGGTCAGCATTGCCGATGAAGCCGTTGTACAAATCTTCGTCAACATCATTGTTCGTTGATGAGCCGTTCGCGGCAGAGCGCTCAAACACCGCTTCCCAGATTTGTGCCATGTCCGGCGCATGGGCTGCGATGGCAGCGTGCGCCATGACGGCAGTCATATCGATGCCCCAATGCGCGGCGCGTTCGGCGGACAGGGTTTTCAGATTGCTGATGACGATCGGGGACTTATTAATGTGGATGGTTTTGATCGGCAGACGGGTTACACCCTCAGGTAAATTGCTGCTCTTGCTGAACATACGCAGCTGAATTTCTTCGCTGCTGAGCGAGAATAATTCAGCCGGATCGGCGCTCAGATCCCAGACGATGATTTCGTTTTTGTTGGTCGGATGCATCGCCAGCGGCCACATCACGCTGATGCATCCGCGTTCTGCCGGAATCATGCCCGTGATGTGCAGAAACGGCTTTGGCACAGGCCAGCCTATCTCTTCCATGACGCGGTCTTTTTTGCGCAGACTCAGGCAGAAATCAAACAGCCGCGGATTTTTTTCTTTCAGCAAACGTGCCATCGCAATCGTCGCGCGCACATCGGATAAGGCATCATGCGCGGCTTCGTGGCTGAGGCCGTTGGCAGCCGTCAGATGTTCGAGGCGGAAGCTGACCTTGCCTTCTTCGTTGCGCGGCCACTGTATGCCTTCCGGGCGCAGCGCATACGCGGTACGCACGACATCGAGAATATCCCAGCGGCTGCAATTATTTTGCCATTCGCGCGCATACGGATCGATCAGATTGCGCCAGAATAAAAAACGGGTGACTTCATCATCGAAGCGTATGGTGTTGTAGCCGACGCCGATGGTGCCGGGTTGCGCGAATGCGGCTTCGATTTGCCGTGCGAATTCGTGTTCCGGAACGCCGAGCTGCAGGCAAGTTTGTGGCGTGATGCCGGTGATCAGGCAGGCTTGTGGATCAGGCAGAAAATCGGGCGCGGGCTGGCAATACAGCATCAGTTCGTCGCCGATTTCATTGAGTTCCGCATCGGTGCGGATAGCGGCAAATTGCGCCGGGCGATCGCGGCGTGGCACGGCGCCGAAAGTTTCATAGTCGTGCCACAGAAAGGTCAGTGCTTGCATGGAATCGTCAGGAATGGCTGCAAAAGTAAAAGAAATAAGTGCAAAAACAGGTGAAATATACTGGGGGGAGTATTTTTAAACGCCCAATGTTTATAAGGACATGAAGGGTATTTAACCACATACTCCCCCAAAAACGTGTTATCGACGGGAATTGCGCAGGCGATCTTCGAGGTAGCGCTGGCTGCGGAAATATATCAACAGCAGCACGACGATGAAGCCCATCGCACCCATCGTGATCCAGAAACCGGAGGCGTTTTTGAGCAGCGGCATGACTTCAAAATTCATACCGAAAATCCCGGTAATCAGTGTCAGTGGCATGAACAAGGCCGTGATGACTGTCAGAGTGCGCATGATTTCGCTGGTGCGGTGCGCCATCGCAGAAAAGTGTATCTGCACCGCCGATTCCAGCGATGCTTCGAGGCGGCGCGCATGATTCAGTACGCGACTGATGTGTTCCATCACATCGGTGGTGCGGACCAATAACAAATCTTTCGCACGGCTTTGCGCATCGTTGTTGCCATCATGCGTGTCAACGATATGATCGCGCAATTCCTGCAATGCATCGCGTTGTTCTTCGCACAGATTATCGAGTTTGCGTAATTCCAGACGCGAATCGAGCAAGGCCATCCAGTTATTGAATGGGCGACGTGGGTCCAGTAGCGCGTGCTGCCAGCGATCCAGTTGTTGTGTCAGTGGCTGGCGCAATTCCAGATACTGATCGACCATCGCATTGAGTAAGCGCAGCATCAGATCTTCGGGCGACGCTGGTAAGCGGCCATGGCTGCTGCCATCGGCTTTGGCCTTGTAATTCAGCAGGCGGGCGCGGGCATTGTCGATGGTTTTGCTATTCGCGGCGCGGACGGTGACGAGCGCATGACCGAAAACAAAAAAGGACACCGGAACGGTCAATAATTTATTCAGCGCTGCCGGAATTTTCCGTTTTTCTGTGGTGTCGGTTGCGACTGCTTCACCGTTCAACGCTAGCTTGCGAAAGACCACCAACTCGTAATCATGGGTGTTATCGAAATACGAAGGATGGCTCAGATTGACGGCATCGCTCAAATGCAGATCGTAAATATGAATGCCGGTAATCCGTTCTACTTCTGCCCGCCATGCCTCTGCATTGTTACTGACTTCATCGTGGGTTGCATCCAGCCACAGAAAGCCTTGCGGCGTGACGGCGGAATCCGGATTGAGTAATACCTGATTGTCGTTAATATGAAAGATATCCATGCGGTTTCGTTTTAAAAATCAGTAAGAGCGCCATTAAACAAGCCGCGCAAGCCGCGCAAGCAGCAATGATGCAGGCTTGCGCCGTGCCGGTCAGTGTTGTGATACCAAACCAGCTTGACGTCGTCAGCACCATCGCAGCACAGATCGCGATTCTGAACGCTTCCAGTAACACGAAGAATTTTTGCTGTTGCATCAGACCGCCGATGATCCAGAAACCAGCCAGCAGCCATAGCGCATAGAGCACCAGCGAAATACTGCCAGCGGTATTTGCGCTGAGTAAAAAATGCGTCGTGATGTTCAGTCCCAGCGCGAACTGCGCGAGACAGTACCACATCAGTGCACCACGCAATGGCGGATTATATTCTGCTCGTTGCAGATCGAATGTAGCGGGCGCAGAGCGTGCCGCCAGATCGGCAGGTTGCCATCCCGGCGGCATCAGCCAGATTTTGAATTTATCCGTCCAGCGCCGGGTGCTCAGCGCGTCTGTCAGCACGGCGGCATACACTTCCGCGTTTGCCCAGAATGGATTCCAGCTACGCAAGGGTTTGCGCGTGCCAAACACGACAGGATGTGCATCCTGCTCTTCGATGAAGGTGCCGAACAGGCGATCCCAGAGTATCAGGATGCCGCCGAAATTTTTATCCAGATAGATGTCATTTACCGCATGATGAACACGATGATTCGACGGCGATGCAAACACGCGGTCAAACCAGCCCAGCTTACCGATTTGCTGCGTGTGTATCCAGAATTGATACAGCAAATCGATCAGTCCTACGGCGATGAAAACTTCTGCTGGATAACCGAGCAATGCCATCGGCAAATAAAATATCCAGGCAAATAAATGACCGCTGCTGGTTTGCCGTAACGCGGTACTCAGATTGTAATGTTCGCTTTGATGATGAACGACATGCGCTGCCCACAAAAGGTTCGTCATGTGGCCCATGCGATGCAGCCAGTAATATAAAAAATCGTACAGCAATAAGCCGGTCAGCCAGACCCACGGCTGATCGGCAGGCAGAGTGGTGATGGCAAAGTGCTGTGCGACCCAGACGTAAATGCCGATAGACAGCAACTTCAGAAAGACGTTAATGATCTGGCTCATGACGCCGAGGCTGAGGCTGTTGATCGCATCATTAACGCGGTATTCATGGCGATGCCGGCGCATGGCGACGTAGGCTTCAAGCGCGATCAGCAAAAAAAATATCGGGCTGGCAAAAGTGATGACTTTTTCTTGCATGCGCTTCACCGTCAAAAGAGAAAGGAAGCTGTGATGCTACACGGCTACAGACATCTTGGGAATGCCTGTAGCCGTGACGCAGAATGCTGTCGCGCAGCATCGCTGGCGGCAGTTATCTGCGCAGGTAGAACACCGGCGCAGCCGGTGCGGTGGTTTAAGCGTGTCGTAGCAAGCGCGCGATGTCGCGGGCAAAATAGGTCAGTACGCCATCGGCACCAGCCCGTTTGAATGCCATCATGGATTCCATCATGGTTTTGTTGTGATCGAGCCAGCCGTTTTGCGCAGCCGCTTTTATCATCGCGTATTCGCCGCTGACCTGATAAGCAAAGGTGGGCACCCTGAATTCATCCTTGACGCGACGCACAATATCAAGATATGGCATGCCGGGTTTCACCATCACCATATCTGCACCTTCGGCCAGATCAAGCGCCACTTCGCGCAAGGCTTCATTGCTGTTGGCCGGATCCATCTGGTAGGTTGCTTTATCGCTCTTGCCGAGATTGGTCGCTGAACCCACCGCGTCACGGAAAGGACCGTAGAAAGCGGATGCATATTTAGCGGAATACGCCATGATGCGCGTGTGAATAAAATTGTTTGCTTCGAGTGCATGACGAATCGCGCCGATGCGGCCGTCCATCATATCGCTGGGGGCAACGATATCGGCACCGGCGCGGGCGTGGGTCAGTGCCTGACGCACCAGCATTTCTGTGGTTTCATCATTCAGCACATAGCCATTCGCATCGATCAAGCCATCCTGACCGTGACTGGTGTAGGGGTCCAGTGCGACATCGGTAAGAATGCCGAGTTCAGGGAAGCGGCTTTTCAACTCGCGGATAGCGCGTGGCATCAGGCCGTCAGGGTTGGTTGCTTCTATACCGTCCGGGGTTTTTAAACTGGGATTAATGACCGGGAATAAAGCCATCACTGGAATGCCGAGTGCGACGCAGTCTTCTGCAACGCCCAGCAGCAGATCAATGGAAACACGTTCCACGCCTGGCATCGACGCCACTTTTTCGCATTGATTAACGCCATCCAGTATGAATACCGGATAAATCAGATCGGCAGAGGTAATGGTATTTTCGCGCATCATCGCGCGTGAAAAAACATCTTTACGCATGCGACGCATACGTACAGCGGGGAAAAGATTGGGTTTGTTTTGGGCCATGATGAATTAAAAAATATTTGTCAGGTAAATGAAACTTTTTGGGTTCAGCCACATCTTAACGCACAGGTTAGGAATCATGATCTCCAAGCCTACCGCTTCTCCTCCCTGAGCGGGCACCGTTCGTCCCTATTCGTATCGGTGTTATTTCGCCCCGGCCAAAGCCGGGGTTTTTTTTATTCGCTTTCTGGTGGAACTTCTGTCTCCATCTGTTCAGGCGGGCGATCCAGACCAAGTAAGTGCTGTATCGTTGCATCGGCTTCTTCTATGCCGGTGCGTTTCAAGGCCGAAAATAATTGCACACTGTATGGAAATAAAGGACCTTCATCATCCGCGTAGCTGGCGAGTATGTCTTTGGCCTGGCGCAAAGCATTGGCAGATTCATTTTTGTTTAATTTATCTGCTTTGGTGAGTATGCAATGGATAGGCCGTCCACTTGGCGCAAACCACTCAAGCATCTGGATGTCCAGATCGGTAAATGGGCGGCGTGCATCCATAATCAGCACCAATGCCGCGAGCTGCGTTCGGCGTTGTATGTAGGAGCCGAGTAACTGGTTCCAGTGATTTTTCGCCGCGCCGGGCACTTCAGCGTAGCCATAGCCGGGTAAATCGACCAGCAGCGCACGGATCTCATCAACCCGGGTTTCATCTTTGCGATGCATCGCGACGTGGGCGCCGCCGATAGAAAAATAGTTGATATGCTGGGTACGACCAGGAGTCTTTGATGCAAAACAAAGTTTTTTCTGGTTGCATAGGGTATTAATGGCAGTTGATTTGCCTGCATTGGAGCGACCGGCGAATGCAATTTCCGGTACATGGGTACGCGGCAGATCACGTAAGTGATTTACCGTAGTAAAGAAGCGGGCTTGCCAGAGGATAGACATAGAGGAAAGGAAAAATTGAAAAATGCAACAGTCAGCAGTAAAAACGCCTGAAAGCTATTGTACAATAAGGGGTTCGGTAACGGGCGGTAGCAGCATCGTACTGACCCCTTCTGGTTGTTTCCAGGGTTTGATTCAACTGAATTCAGATCAAGCCAGTAGCTACGTGTCGCCATCAGGGCAGATTTCTATTATTTAGTCTCAGGGTGTTTGAATGAACCGTGCTTTCTTACCATTTTTGAAGTCCATCAGCATCGCTATTCTGGCGTTGTCCTCGATTGCTTCCGCGTATGCCAATGAACCAGCCAAGGCTGTTAAAGCAGATCCGGCCAAAGGCGAGGCGCTGTTCACTAACGGCGACCCGGCGCGCGGCATCGTTGCCTGCGCATCCTGTCATGGTGCTGGCGGCAATTCCACGATTACCGTCAATCCTAAGTTGTCTGCACAGCACGACGCGTATATCGTGAAGCAGTTGCAGGATTTCACCGGCGCTGATCGTAACAATCCGGTCATGACGACTTTTGCAAAAGCGATGACGGCGGACGATATGAAAAACGTCGCTGCTTATCTGGCGAAGCAAAAATCTCAGCCGGGTGCTGCAAAAAATAAAGACATCGTTGAACTGGGCAAACAAATCTATCGTGGCGGTATTGCTGAGAAAAATGTACCTGCCTGTGCGGGTTGCCACAGCCCTAACGGTGCAGGGATTCCAGCACAGTTCCCACGTATCGCTGGCCAGCATCAGGATTACACGATTGCTCAGTTGACCAATTTCCGCACTGGTGCACGTAAAAACAGCGCACAAATGGTGACCATCGCCAAAAAAATGTCGGACGATGAAATGAAGGCAGTTGCAGATTACGTAGCCGGTTTGAAATAACTGATTACTACAAGCTAAAGACAACAGGAGGGGGTGGCGCAAAGCCATCCCCTTTTTTTTCAGGTTTTTCTCGGAGCAGTATGGAAAACAAAACAGATACCGGCATCGTGGATGATCCGGTGGCCGACACCGGCGGTATACAGATTGCGACCCGCAAGTTGTGGCTGGCCGACGCGATAGAGTTAATATCGTCTATGCGTTTTGCGATTAGTTTGCTGACGCTGATTTCGATTGCATCGGTGATCGGCACCGTGCTCAAGCAAAATGAGCCTATGCCGAATTACGTCAATCAGTTCGGGCCGTTCTGGTTTGAGGTCTTCGGTAAATTCAGTTTGTATTCTGTGTATTCTGCCTGGTGGTTTCTGCTGATCATGGCGTTTCTGGTCTTGTCGACCAGTCTGTGCCTGATTCGCAATGCCCCCAAAATGCTGAAAGACATGCGTAGTTGGCGCGACAACGTGCGCGAGCAATCATTGCGCAATTTCCGTCATAAAGCAGAATGGACGTCAACGCATCGGCGTTCGCAACTGCTGGCTGATATGACGCAACACCTTGCGCGTATTGGTTATAAATTCAAAGTCGTGGAAAAAGAAGGTGCAACCCTGATCGCTGCCAAACAAGGGGCGGGGAATAAATGGGGCTATATTTTTGCGCATGCCGCGATCGTGATTATCTGTATCGGCGGCATGCTGGACTCCGAGTTGCCAATCCGCTTCCAGCAATGGTTTATGGGCAAAGTGCCGTTTGATGGTAACGGCATTATTGCCAACATCCCGCAGCAACATCGCTTGTCACTGGCGAATCCCACTTTCCGTGGCAATACCATGATTCCTGAAGGTGCCAGCAGCAATACCGCAATTATTCCGCAGCAAACCGGTGTCCTGATTCAGGATTTGCCGTTCACGATTAAACTGAATAAATTCACGATCGATTTTTACAGCAGTGGCATGCCTAAGTTGTTTGCCAGCGATGTCGAGGTGACCGATCATGAAACCGGGAAAAAATTCAACTCCACGATTAAGGTGAATCAGCCTTTGATATACAAAGGCGTGGCGGTTTATCAATCGAGTTTTGAAGATGGCGGCAGTCGTTTGAAGTTAGCCGCATTTCCTATGTCCGGGGCATCGGCCACCAGCTTCGAGGTCGCAGGCGAAGTCGGCGGAAATACGCCGCTGAGCGGGCAGGGCGGCAATGCTTACACCATAGAATGGTCAGGATTTCGGCCATTCAACGTCGAAAATATGACACGGAATGGCGCTGATGTACGCGCGGTCAACACCGGTAAATCCTTTAACGAAAAATTCAGTGCCGATCTCGACAAACATCTTGGTTCTGCTGCGAAGAATGCGAACAACAAGGATTTGAAAAACGTCGGCCCCAGCGTGCAGTACAAATTGCGCGACAAAACCGGGCAAGCGCGGGAGTTTCATAATTACATGCAGCCATTGCTGGTCGATGGCGATTACATGTTTCTTGCCGGTACCAGAGATAGTCCGGCAGATGCCTTCCGGTATTTACGTATTCCTGCCGATGATAATGACAGCGTGAATGAATGGATGCGTCTGCGCGCAGCGGTCGCCAATCCGGCTCTGCGTGAGGCTGCCGCACAGCGTTATGCAGCCAGAGCTTTGCCCGCCAAATTGAACAATGCGTCGCAGATGCAGATGCAACTGGCAGAGTCTGCAAAGAAAAGTCTGGGCATTTTTGCTGGCGATGGAAAACAAGCGGGTTTCGTGGCTATTTCGAAATTCTTAGAACAGATTCCCGCCGCAGATCAGGGCAAGGCGGCGGATGTATTCATGAAAATTCTGAATGGCAGCCTGTGGGATCTGTGGATGCTGGCGCGTGAGAAAGACGGGTTGCCTGCGCTGGAACTGACTGAGAAACATGGACGTTTCCTGCAATTATCTATCGGTGCGATGTCGGATGCTTATTTCTATGGTGCACCGGTGTATCTGCAACTCAGAGGCTTTGACGAGGTCAAAGCATCGGTATTGCAAGTCACTCGCTCACCGGGGAAAAATATCGTTTATCTCGGCTGCTTATTTTTAGTCATAGGCGTGTTTGCGATGTTTTACATCCGTGAGCGACGTTGTTGGATCTGGCTCAAAGACGACGGACACGGGACGAATACACTGATGGCCCTGAGTTCACAACGCAAAACCCTGGATTTTGAAAAAGAGTTCGGCGAACTGAAGGCGCAGCTGGGGCAGGTGATCAGTAACGGTCAGGCGTAAGAATGTAATCAGAACAAAGATGCAACGAATAGACTACACTGACGACCAGGATATTTTCCTATTCTGGTTCGGGGAGAAATGATGGAAATGACACAAAATTACACGCCCTATCAAGGCTTTTTTAAGCGTCTGGGTGTGCTCGACTGGCTGTATGCCGTTGCGCTGTGCATGGCGTCGCTGTTTGCATTGAACCGTTTCGGTGCTTACATGGATGTCTATGAAAAAGGCATTTTGTTGTTAGCTGCCCCGACATTTGCATGGTTGGGCTGGCATTGGAAGCCGGTGCGTCCGCTGATCGTACTGCTGGCCTTACTGAGTTTCTTTGCCATTCATTTGTACGCCGGTTCACTGGAAATGGCGAACCAGAAATTCTTTCTGAAATATCTGCTGTCGAGCCAGTCCGCGATTCTGTGGATGAGTATGCTGTTCTTTTTATCGACTTTATTTTACTGGGGCGGTTTGATTGCACGGTCTGATTTCGGTGTCTCGGTCGGCTCTGTGCTGTGCTGGGCGGCGGTCGTGATGGGCTTTACTGGCATGCTGGTGCGCTGGTACGAGTCGTATCTGGTTGGTGCCGATATCGGTCACATTCCGGTCTCAAATCTGTATGAAGTCTTTATTCTGTTTTCGCTGATTACGGCATTGTTTTATCTGTATTACGAACAGGAATACAAAACCCGGCAATTAGGGGCATTTGTGTTGCTCGTGATTTCTGCTGCGGTTGGCTTTTTGCTGTGGTACACAGTCACTCGCGATGCGGCAGAAATTCAGCCGCTGGTGCCGGCGCTGCAAAGCTGGTGGATGAAAATTCATGTACCTGCAAACTTCATTGGTTACGGCACGTTTGCGCTGGCGGCAATGGTGGCGATGGCGTATCTGCTGAAATCGAAAGGCTATCTGGCGGATCGTCTGCCTGCACTGGAGGTGCTGGATGACGTGATGTACAAAGCGATTGCGGTTGGTTTTGCCTTCTTCACGATCGCGACGATACTCGGTGCGTTGTGGGCGGCGGAAGCCTGGGGCGGTTACTGGTCATGGGATCCGAAAGAAACCTGGGCGCTGATCGTCTGGCTGAATTACGCTGCGTGGCTGCATATGCGTCTGATGAAGGGCTTGCGAGGTCAGGTTGCGGCCTGGTGGGCCTTGATGGGCTTGCTGGTGACGACGTTTGCATTCCTTGGCGTGAATATGTTCTTGTCTGGCTTGCATTCCTACGGTACGCTGTAATCAGTTAAATTTTCCTCTCTCAGCAGACTTTTGCGACTCGTGAGAAACTAAGCGGCAAAACGGGGTGGGTGTTTCATTCATTCTGTTTTGTCTGGCGTTTCAACTTTGGAGTCTGTCATGCTGATCAAATCCCATTCCAGTGGCAACCATTTGCCACTTTCATCCGAAATTACGCCAAAAGAGGTGTTTGAATCACGCCGCGATTTCATACGCCAACTGGCAGTCGGAACGATTGCCGGCGGTAGCCTGCTCGAAATGGCCAATCGCGAAGCTTTCGCACAAACATCTGCAGCGCAAAAATTGGCGGCAAGCCTCAACCCGGCATACGCGCTGGTAGAGAAAAAGACCGCTTACAAAGACGCCACGACCTACAATAATTTCTATGAATTCGGCACCGATAAAGCCGATCCGGCCGTGATGGCTGGCAGTTTGAAAACGCGCCCGTGGACAGTGGTGATCGAAGGCGAAGTCAAAAAGCCTGTCACACTCGACCTCGATAGTTTGCTCAGGCTGGCGCCGCTGGAAGAACGCATTTATCGTCTGCGTTGCGTCGAAGGCTGGTCAATGGTTATTCCGTGGGTAGGCTATTCTTTATCGCATCTGCTGAAAAAAGTAGAGCCGACGGGCAACGCCAAATACGTAGAATTCATCACGCTCGACGATAAGAAGCAGATGCCGGGTTTGCGCAGCCCTGTGCTCGACTGGCCGTATGTCGAAGGTCTGCGGATAGATGAAGCGATGCATCCGTTGGCGCTGCTGACATTCGGCATGTACGGTGAAATTTTACCGAATCAGAATGGCGCACCGGTACGCATGTCTGTCCCTTGGAAATACGGTTTTAAGTCAGCCAAGTCTATCGTTAAAATCCGTCTGACCAAAGAGCAGCCGCGCACGGCGTGGAATCAGTCGGCGCCAAACGAGTACGGTTTTTATTCCAATGTGAACCCGCAGGTTGATCATCCGCGCTGGTCGCAGGCAACGGAACGACGTATCGGTGAAGATGGCTTATTCACCCGCAAGCGCAAGACCCTGATGTTTAATGGCTATCCTGAAGTTGCCTCGTTGTATGTGGGCATGGATCTGAAAAAATTCTTTTGATATGGCGATGTCTCAGCGGCAGATAACGGTGATCAAAACCGTCGTTTTTATTCTTTGTTTGTTGCCCTTGGCGAGGCTTGTAGGTTTCGCCACGCTGGATCAACTGGGTGCCAATCCTCTGGAATTTATTACCCGCAACACTGGTGACTGGACGTTGTATTTTTTATGCGCCACCCTCGCAGTGACGCCCATACGTAAAATTTCTGGTTGGAGCTGGTTACTGCGCTTGCGGCGCATGCTGGGCTTGTATGCGTTTTTTTACGCCAGCCTGCATTTCCTGACTTTCCTTTGGTTCGATCACTTTTTTGATCTGGCGGAAATGTGGGCTGACGTACTGAAACGTCCATTCATCACGGTTGGGTTTCTCGGCTTTGCCGGATTGTTACCGCTGGCGCTGACCAGCACGAATGGCATGATCAAGCGCCTCGGCGGCAAGCGCTGGCAATTTTTGCATCGCCTGATTTATCTGATTGTGCCTGCCGGTGTCTTGCATTATTACTGGATGAAAGCCGGCAAGCATGATTTGTCGCAGCCGCTGATGTTCGCTGTACTGGTCGGCGTGCTGTTGTTGATGCGTGTGTGGTGGCGCTGGTCCGCCAGCCGCAGCGAGCTGGCGCAGGGACGCTGAAGACGCCAGACAAATCGCTTAAAAACGCCAGGCCATACCGATGCCGATTTGCCGTTCTGTGGACAGCGTTTTCTTCTGATATTTGAAACCGATATCCAGATCGAGATTGCTCGCTGGCGAATAAATGACGCCAGCGACCAGATAAGGTTGCCAGTAACCATCATTTTTTTGATCGGCTTGCGCTATGCCCGTATCAGCAAGCAACTGTGTCTGTGGCGTGATCGCACGCAATACTGCAACCGATGTGCGCCATAGTTGATCGCGTTGCTGTGCATCTGCCAGCGCCTGTCGGTGCTGACGTATATTCAGACTGAGATTGCTGTGTATTACCCACGGCCCGGCGTTTTCCGTTCGGACCAAAGTCAGGGCGAGATCATAGCGATCACTGCCGAATGTCTTCGCGCCAGTCGGGAAAAAGACTTCGGTTTTCCAGGCCCAGTTGGCATTTTCTTGCGACGAAAACAGGTATTTGCTGCCGACGGATAAGTCGCCGAGTGCGCCGGGTGACGACCAGCGTATCGGGCTGGAAAAGAATACATCGAGCTGATCGTTGGCACCGTAGGTATAAGTCAGATTGCCGATCTGACTGTGTGCTTTCGATGTTGACCAGTGATCACTATTAAATTCAATTTGCTGTTTGCCAGTGGTTTGCAGATTGGCGTCTTCTGTCACCAGCGGATGGGCGGCATGTGCTGCGTTCTGTGTCATCAGTGCGCAGGCGATGAGCAGCATGGTTTTACGTAATTTTTGCATCTCTATTTTTTCCACGGCATAATGCTCGGCACAATTTTCAGCACATCGTACCGTTGAATTATGACAAGCTATCTACTTAAAAAGGACCAGATGCAAACGCTGACGCAGCGCGTGGCGTTGCGACTGTTAAGTTGCATCGGATGGAAGGTGCATTTCCGTCCCTTGCCCGGTCCCCGGGGCATCATCATCGTTTATCCGCATACGTCAAACTGGGATTTTCCGATTGGTGTTCTGGCAAAACTGGCGATAGGTATGCCATTTTATTTTATTGCGAAGTCTTCTCTGTTCGAAGGCTTCACTGGCGCGACGATAGGCCGGATTATCCGCGCTTTGGGCGGCGAACCTGTGGAGCGCGGTGTCTCGACTGGTGCGATTTCCCGATTGGCAGAAAAAGTGAATCAGTCTGACTGGTACTGGATGGTGATCGCACCTGAAGGCACCCGTAGTCGTAAACCTTACTGGCGCAGCGGGTTTTATCACATCACTTGCGCTGCCAGGGTTCCTTTGGGCTGCGCCTATTTTGATTTTCGTCGCAAAGAAGTCAGTCTGGTTGACTATCTTGAGTTAAGTGGCGACATCGATGGCGATCTGGCGAAGATACGCGGCATTTACGATGGCGTGCAGGGGTGTCGTCCGCAACTTGCCAGCCCGATACAGTTTCGCCCCGATAACGCTAAAAAATAGGGAGTATATGCCAAAAATGCTTGAATCTCTACGAATATAAAGGGGCTTTAAATATACTCCCGGGGAGTATTATTTTGCCGTAGAGAGCGTCTGGGCACTCGGTTTATTCGGTAAATACAAAGGAGCTTTTTGTCCGCAGGCGGAGAGCAGGCTGAGGAGTAACAGGGAAGAAATCAGGGTACGCATCTTGAATTGTCTGACACCGTATAAAATGGCGTTTTAAGTGTGAATCAATGCGAGGAGTGTAGCATGACTGAATCTGATTTCCTGACTCTGGCGGAATCTTGCCTTGGCCAGGTGGAAGAGATGTTTGAAAAAGCGTTCGACAATGATGAGCTGGATGTTGAATGCAGCCGTACCGGGAATGTATTGACGATAGAGTTTGTGAACAACGGCTCAAAAATGATCGTCAACAGTCAGGCGCCGATGCAAGAGATGTGGCTGGCTGCGCGCGCCGGTGGTTACCACTATAAATACGATGGTCAGCAATGGCGCAATACGCGCGATGGCTCGGAATTATTTACGACCTTGTCCTCGCTGGCGCAAGAACAAGGTCGCTGAATTTACCGAATTTACTGAATTTACTCTTTGGGTTCTTCAATCACCGGCGGTGTGCTCAGATCGCTGATCCCGGTTCCGGGCGGATTCTCTGCATAATAGAAATCGCCATTCACAGAGATGATGCCATTCGGAACCGGACGCTCTTCGATAGGAATATCTTTTAACGCTTTTTGCATAAAGCCTATCCAGATAGGTAAAGCCAGACCACCGCCTGTTTCACGATTGCCGAGATTTTTCGGCTGATCAAAACCTATCCATGCAATCCCCACGATCTTGGCCTGGTAACCAGCGAACCAGGCGTCGAAAGAGTCATTCGTTGTTCCTGTTTTACCTGCCAGATCCGGACGCTTCAGCACCATGGCTTTGGCGGCAGTGCCATAGCGCACCACGTCTTTCAACATGCTGTCGATCAGGAATGCATTGCGTTCATCGATAACGCGGTTACTTTCGTCGCCCGCTTTATCTGGCTTTGCGGTGACCAGCACATTGCCGTTGCTGTCGGTAATTTTGCTGATCAGATACGGGTTGATTTTATAGCCGCCATTTGCAAACACCGCGTATGCGCCTGCCATCTGCAACGGCGTCACTGCGCCCGCGCCGAGGGCGAGTGTCAGATAAGGTGGATTTTTTTCCGGGAGAAAACCAAAGCGGCTGGTGTATTCCTGCCCATATTTCGCCCCTATCCGGTTAAGGATGCGAATCGAAATCATATTTTTCGATTTCGTCAGGCCCTTACGCATGGTCATCGGACCTTCGTATTTACCGTCATAGTTTTTCGGTTCCCACGCCTGGCCGCCGGTCTGACCTGCGTCAAAACTGATGGGTTCGTCATTGATGATGGTGGCCGGAGATAAACCTTTTTCCAACGAAGCGGAGTAAATAAACGGCTTGAAACTGGAACCCGGCTGACGCCATGCCTGTGTCACATGGTTGAATTTATTCAGGTCAAAATCAAAACCGCCGACCAGCGCTTTTATCGCACCATCGGTGGTGCTGGCGGCCACGAATGCCGACTGCACTTCAGGCATCTGCGTGATGACCCAGTTTTTTCCTTCCTGCATCACGCGGATGACTGCACCGCGCTGTATACGTTTGTTGGCCGGCGCTTTTGCAGACAAGCCTGAAGCCGCAAAGCTGATGCCGGCTTCATCCATGCGAATTTCTTCACCCGAAGCCAGGATTGCGCGGACTGATTTTGGCGTGGCATCGAGTACCATTGCCACCTGCAAGTCATCGCTATTCGAGTGCTCTGCGAGTGCTTTTTCAATCGCATCTTCCGCCGCTTCTTTTCCTTCCGGTATGCTGATAATTGCTTCCGGCCCGCGATAGCCATGGCGTTTTTCGTACTCCATCACCCCCCGGCGCAACGATAAATAAGCCGCATCCTGATCTGGCTTAGTGATCGTTGTATAGACGTTCAATCCACGTGTATAGGTATCTTCTTTAAATTGCTCATACACCAGTTGGCGCGCCATTTCAGCAACATATTCTGCGTGCACACCGAATTCGCTACTGTCTGTTTTTGTGACCAGTTCTTCGGCCTTGGCTTGTTCATACTGATCATTGGTGATGTAGCCAAGTTGTCGCATCCGTTGCAGGATATATTGCTGACGTGCTGTCGCCCGTTTCGGATTAACAACTGGGTTGTAAGCGGAAGGTGCTTTTGGTAAGCCGGCCAGCATCGCTGCTTCGGCAATCGTGAGGTCTTTCAGGTTTTTGCCAAAATAAATCTGCGCTGCCGACGAGAAGCCGTATGCGCGTTGCCCCAGATAAATCTGGTTCATGTAAATTTCGAGAATCTGATCTTTGCTCAGATTTTGTTCTATCTTCCAGGCGAGCAGGATCTCGTAAATTTTTCGTTTAAAGGTTTGCTCGCTCGATAAAAAGAAATTACGCGCGACTTGTTGCGTGATCGTTGAAGCACCTTGCTTGGCACCGCCAGTCAGATTGTGCAGGGCTGCACGTGTGATACCCAGATAATCAACACCGCCGTGTTCGTAAAAGCGATCATCTTCGATCGCGAGAACCGCTTTTTTCATGATGTCAGGGATCTGATCGAAACGAACGACATTCCTTCGCTCTTCACCAAACTCGCCAATTAATACATTGTCGGCAGAAAAAATGCGCAGAGGCATTTTCGGTTTGTAGCTGGTGATTGAATCAAGTTCGGGCAAATTCGGATAGGCCATGGTTAAGGCAAAACCAATGACAAGTGCCAGGGCGACACCTAAACCCAATAGTGTGCCTAAGGTAACAATGACGATACGACTGGCGAGGCTGCGTTTTGCGCCTGCCTTATGGGTGGTCTTTTGAGAAAGTTCTTTTTCGTTATCCGTCATGTGTTTACTCAGTAACAATCGCGGCAGACATTATAACGGTTGTCACCTCGACAGCTGTTGAAACCTGATTCCTGGTTTGAGCCCGGACATGAAATTTGACCGAGCGTGGGGATTTGGCAACGGATTCTGAATATGCCCTTAGGAAAGTTCTTTACCAATACTGGCGATGTTGCTAGCATTTCACGTAGGCTTTTATAAGTGTCTCCTAAATAGCGGTTTTTAAAGAGATTTTTCGGTTTTCATTGATGGGTTTGTTTCAATTTGTAAAAAACGAACACTGAAGTGTTTAAAAAACGAACACTGTCGTGTTTAAAAAAACGGATGTGTTCATGAGGGGGTATTCTTGGCTTTAGATCTTGCTTCACTGCTCGGCAGAAAAAATCCGCCTCTTATCGGGTTGGATATCAGTTCGTTTGATATCAAACTGGTCGAACTTTCTGAGGGTAGCGATAAAGAATACCGGCTGGAACGCTATGCTTCCGAGCCTTTGCCTAAGGGCGCGATTCTGGATGGTAATATTGAAAACATCGAGCAGGTTTCTGACACGATTCGAAAATTGCTGAAGAAAAGCGGGTCCGGTTCAAAGAATGCTGCGGTTGCCATGCCTGCTGCAGCGGTCATTACAAAGAAAATATTTTTACCTGCAACGTTGAGTGATCAGGCCCTGGAAGTCCAGGTTGAATCTGAAGCAAGCCAATATATTCCGTTTTCTATGGATGAAGTCAGCCTTGATTTTTGTGTGATCGGCCCGGCTGCAAATCAGGAAGATGTCGAAGTGATGCTGGCCGCCTCACGTAAAGAAAAAATTGAAGACCGGGTTGCTGTTGTTCAGGCAGCGGGATTGCAGGCAAAAGTAATGGACATTGAGTCCTATGCAGCTCGCGCTGCAATGCAGCGCCTGATTGAAAAACAGGCTAACGAGGGACGTGATCAGGTTTTTGCCATTTTCCAGATTGGTACCAAACGAACTTATATCTACATCATGTTCAATGGTGAAGTGGTTTATGAACGTGAGCAGCAATTCGGCGGTGGGCAACTGACACAGGATATCGTCAGGAATTACGGACTCTCGCAGGAAGAAGCTGAAATTAAAAAGAAAAACGGTGATCTGCCTGATAGTTATGAAATGGAGTTGCTTGAGCCATTTTTAGAGAATGCTGCGTTAGAAGTAACCCGCGCAATTCAGTTTTTCTTTACGTCCACTCCTTATACAAGAGTTGATCAGATTTTTCTGACAGGTGGTTGTGCTGTTGTCGCAGGACTTGTTGATATTGTCGCTGAGCGTACGAAGATTTCGACCGCGGTTATCAGTCCGTTTAAGGGGATGGAATTGGGTACAGGAGTAAATGAAAAAGCTTTGCGCAGTGAAGCACCTGCTTACACCGTTGCTTGCGGTCTCGCGCTGCGGAGATTTGACTAATGATAAAAATTAATCTTCTCCCTCATCGAGAGGAAAAGCGTAAACAGCGGGTTAAAGACTTTTATTCCCTATTGCTGTTGGCGGTGATCATTGGTGCGTTAATCGTTGTGGTGGTTGGTGTATTTAATGCGCGAGAGCTTGCTATACAAACAGACAGGGTGAATTTCATCAAGAGCGAAAATGCAAAGCTCGACGAGAAAATTAAAGAAATCGCTACTTTGAAGCAAGAAATTGACTCTTTGAAAGCGCGCCAGCAGGCCGTAGAAGATTTGCAAAGTGACCGGAATCAGCCAGTATTTTTATTGAGTGAGCTGGTCACGCATACTCCGGAAGGCGTTTATTTGCGCGCGTTGAAACAGGATGGACAGCGTGTGACCTTGAATGGGTACGCGCAATCGCAAGAGCGGGTCGCTGAGTTTATTCGTAATTTAAGCAATAACTCGGAATGGATGTTTAAGCCGGAGCTGATTGATATCCACACAACAGGAATCGGGCAAGGAAGGGACGCTAAAAAAGTTTCAGACTTTACTGTGAATGTTGGCATTAAACGCCCGCGTGAAAAAGAAGAATCGGCATCCGGTGTTGTGGCGAACCCGGTAAAAAATACGAGTGCTCCGAGTCCTGCTCGATAATGTAAAAAGGGAAGATCAGGAATGGCAACAAATGCAAAAGAATTTTTTGAAGGAATCAGCGAGCAATTCCGTGACCTGAATGGATTACATCCTGGTTTGTGGCCGATTGCCCCGAGAGTCGCTATGGCTTTTGCCTTGACGGTAGTGGTTCTGGCACTAGGTTGGTTTTTTTATTGGGATGGACAAACAGAGGAAATAGACCAGAAATTGCAGGAAGAAGTTAAGTTGAAGCAGGACTACCGCGACAAAATGCAGCAAGCGATTAATCTGGATGCTTTGAAAGATCAACGCGGGTTGGTGTTGCAATATGTCGCCACGATGGAAAAGCAATTGCCGAGCAAGGCTGAAATGTATGCGTTGCTGTCAGATATTAACCAGGCGGGAACAGGACGAGGGTTGCAATTTGATTCGTTTAAACCTGGTGTCGTTATTGTCAAAGATTACTATGCTGAATTGCCGATTGATATCAAACTTGCTGGCAGCTACCATGATTTAGGCGAATTTGTTGCTGACATCGCAAAATTACCAAGGATCGTAACTTTGAATAACCTGGCTTTGACAAGCAGCAAAGATGGCGGGTTGACTTTGGATGTCGTCGCTAAAACATTCCGTTATCTGGATAAGGACGAAGTTTTAGCTCAGGCTAACCTGAAAAAGGCAGCAAAGAAATGATGTTTAGATATTTCAAAATACTGATACTGCTGTTGCCAGCAATTTTCCTTGCCGGTTGTGGCGACAATGGTGTTTCTGAGCTGACAGAGTGGATGAACTCAGTGAAGAAAGATACCAAATTATCGATTCCTAAGCTGAGTCCTCCTAAAGTGTATGTTCCTGTTGCTTATTCTGGTGCAGCAGACATAGATCCTTTTAATCCCGCTAAGCTTCTTGTTGTTTTGGCACGAATGAGAGATTCCGGTAATGGTTTAAAACCTGATATGGACCGGCGGAAAGAAGCTTTAGAGGCATTCCCTCTTGATGCGTTAAAAATGGTTGGTGTGATTGAAAAATCCGGGGTTAAGCAAGCTTTGGTGCAAGCAGATAAAACCGTTTTTCAGGCGAAAGCTGGTGGTTACATTGGACAAAATTTTGGCCTGATGACACGAATTACTGATTCTGAGATTGAAATTAAAGAAACCATTCAAGATGCATCAGGGGAGTGGGTTGAACGTAACGTTAAGCTTGAGTTGCAGGAGAGTAAGAAATGAACGCGTTGATAAATATAAGTAAAAGGGGCGCCATGTTTTTTAAAGCCTGTATCTTTATGATGCTGGGCATTTGCCAGTTGGTTTTTGCCCAATCGAACAGTATCGAGTCAGTTGTTGCTAACCAACAAGGTTCTAATATTGTTGTGAAAGTTGGTTTGAAAAATCCAATCACAAAATTACCGGCTGGGTTTTCTATCGCGAATCCGGCTCGCATCGCACTTGATTTTGCTGATGTTTCGAATGCAACGGGCAAGGCAACGGTCGATGTCAATATCGGCGATTTACGTACAGTTACCCTTGTCGAGGCCTCAGGCCGTTCCCGGATGATATTCAATCTGAATAAGCCGTTGAATTACGCAACCGTGATCGAAGGTAAATTTCTGATTGTTACTATTGATGGTTCTGGCGGTGTTGCAACCGCAGTTAACTCACAAGGGCTTCCTGTTAATACTGAGAGCCCGATATCGACAAAGCCACAGATACGTGACATTGATTTCCGTCGCGGAGTTGCTGGCGATGGTCGGATAGTTGTTGATCTGCCTTTGAATCAGATTGCTGTGGACGTGCGTCAACAGGGACAAAAGATTTTGGTGACGTTCCAGAAAGTCGGTTTGCCTGAAGTCTTGCGTAAGCGTTTAGATGTCGCTGACTTTGGTTCTCCTGTGCAGATTATTACTACTACTCCCGTCGGTGATAACGTGCAGATGGTGATTGAGCCAAAAGGGTTATGGGAGCAAAGTAGCTATCAAAGTGATACGCAATTTGTGCTTGAAGTGAAGCCTATCAAAGAAGATCCGAACAAGCTGACACAGGGTACCCAAGGTTATAGAGGTGAGCGCCTGTCATTTAATTTCCAGAACATCGAAGTTCGTGCAATTTTACAAATTATTGCTGAAGTAAGTGGTCTGAACGTTATCGCCAGCGATACTGTAACCGGAACTATCACTTTGCGTCTGAAAGACGTTCCGTGGGATCAGGCGTTGGACAACATTATGCAAATCAAGGGACTTGATATGCGTAAGAACGGTAATGTGATCTGGATTGCACCTAAAGATGAATTGTTGACGAAAGAAAAACTGGAACTGGAGCAAAAAGCACAGATTGCAGATTTGGAACCGGTGAAGACTGAATCTTTTCAGTTGAATTACCAAAAAGCCGAAGCATTTAAGCAGGTATTTGGTATGGATGGTTCGTCAACAAACCGTATTTTATCGAAGCGAGGTAGTGCCGTTATAGAGCCTCGTACCAATCAAATATTTGTCACTGACATTCCATCAAAGCTTGAGGAGGTTCGGAAGTTAGTTCAAAAAACGGATATAGCGTCAAAGCAAGTGTTGATTGAAGCAAGGATTGTCGAGGCGGATGATAAGTTCAGTAAAAATCTCGGCGCAAAATTAGGCTTCACGGATCTGCGTGGTTTACGCGGTGGTGATGCAGGATATTCCGTCAGTGGAAATCAGCGCGTCGCTTTGACCGGTAATTATTTGGGTGTTGGTGAGCAAACTGGTCAGGCTAAGATTACCGATCAGAGTTTCGTGCCTAACTCACAGTTTGTCAGTCTGCCTGCTGCTGGTATCAATGGCTCAACACCGGGAAGTTTGGCCATCAGTCTGTTCTCAGCTGCTGCAAATCGCTTCTTGAACTTGGAGTTATCTGCACTGGAAGCCGATGGTAAAGGTAAGATTATCTCCAGCCCACGGGTTGTTACTGCGGATCAATTAAAGGCGTTAATTGAGCAGGGTACTGAATTACCTTACTTGGTGGCGACATCCAGTGGTGCTACATCGATTTTCTTCCGTAAAGCAACTTTGAGATTGGAAGTAACACCTCAGATCACCCCTGATGGCAACGTCATACTGGATGTTGAAGTACATAAGGACAGCGTTGGTCAGGAAACACGTATGGGTTATGCAATTGATACTAAAGAAGTAAAAACGATGGTCTTGGTTGAAAATGGCGGTACCGTTGTGTTAGGTGGGATTTTCCAACAGACTGAACGTGATAATATTACGAAAATACCATTTTTTGGTGATATCCCGCTGTTTGGTAACTTGTTTAAGAATACCGGCCGCACAAATGACAAAACTGAATTGTTAATCTTCATTACGCCTAAAATCGTAACTGATAAGTTTAGTGTGAAGTAATAGTGAACTTAGACTAACGCGCAGATTTGATAATTTTTAGCTTAACTACAGGTGTTACATGAAGACGTTTTTTCGGATAGTTTCTGGACTATTTTTGATGGCAATCTTATCTGCGTGCGGTGGTGGTGGCGGTTCTGCTGGCACTAACATGAACGGCGCTGCCTTGTTTACAACTGCGGCTGACAAGATTCAGATGCTTTATGGAGAAACTAAAACTTTTACAGTAGGCGGCGGTGTCCCATCCTACGCTGTGTCAAGTTCCGGAGCAGTTTCCGCAACTTTGACTGGAACTGTACTAACAGTTGCTACCAATGCAACAGGTACTGGTACTGTTACAGTTACTGATAAAGCTGGTGCTAAAGTGTCCATTGACGTTACTGTTGGAACCGGAGCAACACTTACTACCAGCGCTCCAGCATCTGTTACTGTTGGCGTTGGTGCGGTTACATTGACATACTCTATCACCGGTGGCACTGGGGTTTATGCCGTCAACAGTAGCGACACATCTATTGCTGATGTTGGTTTTGATAAGGACCGGAGTGTCTTCGTTATTGCAGGTGTCAGCACGGGTACAACGACGGTTGTTGTAAAAGACAATGCTGGCCAGTCTGTGAGTATAGCTGTTACTGTGGTTGGCGGGACTCGGTCTCTGTTCACCACAGCGCCTTCTGCGTTGTCGGTTCCATCAGGTAAAACAGTTTCTTACTCGATTTCTGGTGGTTCCGCACCTTACTCGGTTTCCAGTAATAACTCAGGTGCCGCTGATGTAAGCTTAAAACAAAATGGTACTGATTTCGATATCAAGGCCATCGCCGCAGGAACTGCTAATATTGTCGTGACTGACGCATCCCGTAGTTCGGTCACTATTGCTGTAACTGTAACGACTCCAGCGGCAGGTACATTGTCTGTTTTGCCTGCCGGTGCATCTGGTAGCGTTGGTGATACTTTAAAATTTAACGTTGTCGGCGGAGTGTTGCCTTACAAGGTAACGAATACTAACGACAGTATTGCTAAAGTATTTGCATCAGTAGATGGTGCGTCGTTTAACGCGGTACTGAGTAATGTTGGTAAATCCGATGTGACTGTCATTGACGCTTTGGGCACAACGACCACAATTACAATTACTGCCACTGGTGATGCCGCCACATTGCGTTTATCGCCAAGTGATTTTGAGGTGAGCGAGCAGTCCTCTGAGTCGTATCAATTGAAGGTCTATGGTGGTACTCCTCCATACGTACAATATTGGTCAAGTGATCCGTCATATGGTGCGGTAACATTGTCAGGCAATACTTTTACAATCGGTTCTGTTACTCGTCGATGCGTTACTCCTCTGACAGCTTTAGGTGTATATACAGTTACATTGACTGTAGTTGACAGTTTAGGAGCGTCGGCAACAAGTAAAATGAACATCAGAGATACTTTGGACGCTAATTGTAAATAATGGGAATTAAAGCAAGACAGTGTCGAATAATATTTTCTTAGTAGGTTTGATGGGCTCCGGCAAAACAACAGTTGGCCGGGCCCTTGCGAAGAAGCTTAATAAACGTTTCATTGATTCAGATCACGAAATCGAGGCGCGTACAGGCGTTTCGATTCCGGTGATTTTTGAAATTGAAGGTGAAGTCAGTTTTCGTCAGCGAGAGGCTGAGGTGATACGTGACTTAACCGCGCAAGACGGTATCGTGCTGGCAACAGGTGGTGGTGCTATTCTGAATAAGGATAGCCGCCGTTACCTGCAAGAGCGCGGTACCGTTATTTATTTGCACGCGAGTGTAAATAGTATTCTTCAGCGTACCCGCAACGATAAAAATCGGCCTTTGCTTCGTACAGCAGATCCGCGTAAAAAACTCGAAGAACTTGAGTCTCAACGTCACCCCTTATATCAGGAAATTGCTGATTTAGTCATAGAAACCGGACGTCCGAATGTTCAGCATCTGGTACAGAACATTCTGGATAAGTTGCCCCGGTCTGATGTCAGCGAACGATTTCCTCAGAAACATCTCAGTATGCATAAAACAGAAGCAGGATTTCACACACTGAATGTCGAGTTAGGCGATAGGTCTTACCCTATCACTATCGGTGCTGGCGTATTAAATGATGCCTCCGTATTGGCAGATCGCATCAAGGGTAAAAGCGTCGTTATCGTCACGAACACGGTGGTCGCCCCTTTGTACTTGTCTTCTCTTGAAAAAACGCTGCGTAGTATTGGCAAGACATGTAGTGCTGTGATTCTTCCAGATGGTGAGGAGCATAAACACTGGGGCAGTCTGATGATGATTTTTGATCATTTACTGGAGCAAAAGTGTGATCGTAAAATCACTTTGATTGCGCTTGGCGGTGGAGTGATCGGCGATATGACAGGATTTGCTGCCGCTACATACATGCGCGGTGTTCCATTCGTGCAGATTCCAACGACCTTATTGTCTCAGGTGGATTCGTCTGTCGGCGGTAAGACTGGCATTAATCATCCGCTCGGCAAGAATATGATCGGCGCGTTTTATCAGCCTCAGGCCGTTATTGCAGATACCTCAACGCTGACTACGCTACCGGATAATGAATTATCCGCAGGTCTGGCTGAAATCATCAAACATGGCGCGATCATTGATCTGGCTTTTTTCGAGTGGCTGGAAGCTAACATGTTGAAGCTCCGGGCAAGAGATGAACAAGCCCTGGCTTATGCGGTTATCCGCTCCTGCGAAATTAAAGCTGATGTCGTCAGACAGGACGAGCGGGAAGGTGGTTTGCGCGCAATTTTGAATTTCGGACATACCTTCGGACATGCGATTGAATCTGGTCTGGGATATGGAAAATGGCTGCATGGTGAAGCGGTTGGCTGCGGCATGGTCATGGCTGCAGATCTTTCCTGCCGCTTAGGTTATATTGATTTTGTGACTAAAACCAGAATTAAACAGCTAGTCGAAGCTGCGGGTTTACCGATCATAGCCCCGGACCTTGGCGAACAGCGTTGGTTAGAATTAATGGAAGTGGATAAGAAAAATGAAGGTGGGCAAATCAAATTTATTTTGCTAAAACCTTTAGGGCATTCCGTCATTACCAATGTGCCGGAAGAGTTATTATTACAAACCTTACGTCACTGTATTCTTGACCATAAATGAATTTCGCCGACGACCATTTAGCACCATACGCCGCCCAATCAGCAACATCACGAGGGCGGCTTTTTATTGAGCCGTCATCCGGTTCACGCACTGAATTTCAACGCGACCGGGATCGTATTATTCATTGTTCGGCATTCCGTCGGTTGGAATATAAGACCCAGGTGTTCGTGAATCACGAAGGCGATTTGTTCAGGACGCGGCTGACGCACAGCCTGGAAGTTGCACAGATAGGTCGCTCTATTGCACGTAACCTGCGACTCAACGAGGATTTGGTGGAAGCGATTGCACTCGCGCATGATCTCGGCCATACACCTTTCGGTCATGCGGGGCAGGATGCCTTAAATGCCTGCATGCAGCCTTATGGCGGCTTCGAGCATAACCTGCAAAGCCTGCGCATCGTAGATCAACTTGAGGAGCGATATGCGGGCTTTGACGGATTGAACTTATGCTTTGAAACACGCGAAGGTATCCTCAAGCATTGTTCCTTGTCCAATGCCCCTGCACTCGGCGAGGTTGGGCAGCGGTTTATCAATAAAACTCAGCCTGGTCTTGAAGCGCAACTGACAAATCTGGCAGATGAAATCGCCTATAACAATCATGATATTGATGACGGACTACGCTCCGGGTTGCTGACTGAGGCGCAGATGATGGAAGTCGATTTCTTCGCTCGCCATCGTGCTGAGGTTAGTGCGGCATATCCGGGTGTACAGGGACGCCGGGCAATTTCAGAAACCATACGACGCATGATCAACACCTTGATCACTGATCTGATTGAAACCTCTGCATCGCGCATCCGCGATTGTGCTCCTCAATCTGTCGATGATGTCAGAAACAGCAGCAAACTGATCGCTTTCTCGGATGCCAGATTTGAAGAAGCCAAATTGCTTAAGCAATTTTTACATCACCATTTGTACCGGCATTATCAGGTCAACCGTATGACGTCGAAGGCGCGCAGAATCATTAAAGAATTATTCGACGCGATGATAGCTGAACCTAACTTGCTGCCGCCAGATTATCAGGTGGCGCATGAATCGGGGAATCACGACAACGGTGATTTGCAGGCGCGAAAAATAGCCGATTACATCGCCGGTATGACTGATCGTTATGCAATACGTGAACACAGACGCCTGTTTTCTATGCAAGAAATTTAATCTGCTGCTGTATCAAATTTATTGTGGAGTTCCTTATGTTTTCTGATCGTTCCTTATCTAAAAGACGCTTGCTGCTGGCTGTTTCGCTGACGACGATAGCGATGTCCGTCCACGCGATTTCTTTCAGTGATTTAAGTAATAAAGACGCCAGCACTGGCTTGAAAGCGGCGCTGGACAAGGGTAGTGTGGCCGCGGTCGCCAAACTTGGCGTGGAAAACGGCTTTCTGAATAATGATAAGGTCAGAATACCGCTGCCATCGGTGCTGGAAAAAGCGCGGCCAATATTGAAAATGACCGGAAAGTCGCAGCAGCTCGATGAGCTTGTGTTGTCAATGAATCGTGCTGCTGAATCAGCCGTGCCTTTGGCGAAGCCGTTGTTAATCAACGCGGTCAAATCAATGACACTGACTGACGCAAAAAATATTCTGACTGGCGGCGAGACATCGGTCACCGATTTTTTCAAAGAGAAAACAGCGGCACCGTTAGCGGTCAAATTTTTGCCTCTGGTGAAGAATGTAACGGATAAGGCAGGCTTATCTTCTAAGTACAACAATATGATGGGACAAGCGCAGAAATTCGGCGTGGTCCCGGCGCAAGAGTCAACGGTGGAAGGCTATGTGACGCAGCGAGCATTAGATGGTCTGTATCTCATGATTGCGGAAGAAGAAAAGGCGATACGCAAAGATCCGCTTGGTTCAGGCAGTAAAGCGATCAGCCAGGTTTTCAGTTTACTGAAATAAGCGACCGCAGTGCTCCATGTTGATTGTCTCTTTTTGCGCTCTTGACAAAAATCAATTCTGATCAGAATTGGTGAAAAAAATTTCGCCTTTTGATGAAACAGATTTGATGGAAAATTGTTTTCTCTGCGGAAACCCAGAAAACATGAGGTCTTCAACGGGATTACGAATGACGAGCGTTGACGGAAAATAGCTTGCGTAGTTTTACTTAAGTAGCTTTTGTTGCAATGCAAAAAGAATTTTCTGGTAATTTGTATGGGTAGTACGTCGAAAAGCAAATATTCAAATTCATACAAATAATCTGGAGACCGACATGTCATACAAAATGAAAGCTGTTATTGCATCTGCACTCGTAAGCTGGTCCGTAGCAGGTATTGCTGCCGAACCGATCAAGATCGGCGTTTCCGGCCCGCTGACTGGCGGCTCTGCACCTATGGGCGTTTCGATGCGCGATGGCGTCAAAATTGCTGTTGCTGAAATCAATGCAAAAGGCGGTGTACTTGGTCGTCAGTTCCAACTCGTTGAACGTGATGATGAAGCAAAAAATGAGCGTGGCGTCCAAGTTGCTCAAGAGCTGATCAATAAAGAAAAAGTGGTCGCTACCGTCGGCTACGCAAACACCGGCGTGGCTTTGGCTTCACAGCGCTTCTATCAGGAAGCTAAAATTCCGGTCATGAATAACATCGCTACCGGTACTGCAATCACCAAGCAGTTCGTTGCGCCAGAACACAAAGATAACTACATTTTCCGTATTGCTGCCAGTGATACGATTCAATCCGCAATGATTGTGGAAGAAGCGATCGGCAAGCATAAATTTACCAAAGTGGCGATTCTTGCTGACTCCACCAACTACGGACAATTAGGCCGTGAAGATCTGGAAAAAGCGCTGGCAGCAAAAGGCATCAAGCCAGTTGCAGTAGAAAAATTCAACATCAAAGATGTGGATATGACGGCGCAATTGCTGAAAGCCAAACAAGGCGGCGCACAAGCGATTCTGACTTACGGTATCGGCCCTGAATTAGCGCAGATCGCCAACGGCATGGAAAAGCTTGGCTGGAAAGTACCGATGATAGGCAGCTGGACATTATCGATGGGTAACTTCCTTGATAACGCTGGCAAAAATGGCGATGGCGCACGTATGCCACAGACCTTCATTCAAGACGCGACAACACCGAAACGCAAATCCTTCATCGATGCCTATCAGAAGGCTTACAAAGTTGAGCGTATTCCTTCACCAGTCTCTGCTGCACAAGGCTACGACTCTATCTACGTGCTTGCTGCAGCGATCAAACAGGCCGGTACTACTGACGGCGTGAAAGTTCGTGAAGCACTCGAAAATCTGACTGAAAAAGTCGATGGTGTTGTAACGACTTACAACAAACCATTTACCCACGACGATCACGAAGCGATCAAAACTGGTATTCCAGTGATGGGTGAAGCCAAAGGCGGTCACATCGTTCTGGCTAAATAAAACGTCGTTTTTTAGCTGTCATCAGAGTCAGGTCTGCGGCAATTCAGGCAAGATCTGACTCGTTTCTCTGTACTGCATCATCAAGACCATATCGCTGCATTGACTGGCTCGGCCATGTCTGCAGCTGTTATGTGCGTCTTGTGTCGTGCTCTCCATTAGGTAAATGAAAATGGAAATTTTATTACAGTTAGTGTTCAGTGGTATCGCTCTTGGCATGATCTACGCGGTCATCGCATTTGGATATCAACTGACCTTTGCCACTTCCGGCACCCTGAATTTCGGTCAGGGCGAATCATTGATGCTGGGCGCGCTGGTCGGCCTGAGTGTGGTCGGTAATATTCATGGTGGCCCTTACATGAATTACTGGCTGATGATTCCTATCGTCATCGTCTTCGGTGGCTTGCAAGGGATGTTCGTTGAATGGATAGGTGTGCGTCCGGCGATCAAAATCAAATCAGAGTTCGGCTGGATTATGTCCACGATTGCGCTCGCGATTATTTTTAAAAACGTCGCTGAAAATATCTGGGGTAAAGACGATCTGACTTTCCCGTCGCCATTGTCGGCGGCACCGTTTCAAATTTTCGGCGCGAATGTGCAGGCGATGCAAGTCGTCGTCGTCGTCGGTGCGCTGGCGATTATGCTCGCGGTGGAATTATTCAACCGCAAATCGATTTACGGTAAAGCCGTGGTGGCAACCTCGAATGACCGTGATGCCGCAGGCCTGATGGGCATCAATACCAGCCTAGTAATCACCTTCTCTTATGCCTTATCGTCGGCCACAGCGGCGTTTGCGGGCGTGCTGGTGGCACCGTTGACGCTGACTGGTGCAACGATGGGTTCTGCACTAGGTCTGAAGGCATTTGCGGTGGCGATTATCGGCGGTCTGACTTCCGGTGTCGGTGCAATTGTCGGTGGCCTGATTTTAGGTGTGGCGGAAACGCTCACAGGTTTTTATATCTCGACAGGTTATAAAGAAGTACCTGGCCTGGTATTGCTGTTGCTGGTTCTGGCATTTAAACCTGCTGGTCTGTTCGGCAAAGCAGCGATCAAAAAGGTATAAGGAATAAACATGAACAAGAAAACCTTAGCTTTTTCAATTCTCGGCATTATTGCCCTGATACTGTTTCCGATGATCGTACATAACCCGTACTACATACATCTCGCCGAAACAATTTTAATTTACGCGATTTTATTATTCGGTCTGGACATCGTTGTCGGTTACACCGGCCAGGTGTCGCTCGGACATGCAGGTCTGTTCGGAATCGGCTCGTACACCACAGGCGTGCTGTATTTCAAGCTGGGTATGCCGATTTTGGTGGCGCTCCCCGCCAGTATCGGTGTGACCGCTATTTTTGGTGCGTTGCTGGCCTTGCCTGCGCTGCGCGTCACCGGCCCTTATCTGGCGATGGTGACACTGGCATTCGGCACCATTATTCAGATTCTGATCAACGAAATGACATTCCTGACTGAAGGCCCGATGGGGATCAAGGTTGCGAAGCCAATTCTGTTTGGTCAAAAACTGGGTGAAGTCGGCAATTTCTATCTGGTCGCCGGCATGATGGTCGTGGCGATGATCGTGGTGCATCGCATTTTGCGCTCGCATCTCGGCCGTGCTTTTCAGGCCTTGCGTGACAGCCCGATCGCGTCTGATTGCATGGGCGTTTCCGTCTATCGCTATAAAGTGTATGCGTTCATCATCAGTGCAGCATTGGCTGGTCTGGCCGGTAGTTTGTATGCGTATTCCGAAGAGTACATTTCGCCGAATACGTATAACTTTGAGCTGACGATCATGTTCTTGCTCGCGGTGATCATGGGTGGCCGCAAATCGCGTATCGGTTCTTTGCTGGGTGCGTTTATTGTTGTGATGCTGCCGTCATTGCTGGCAGACATTGAGCTGTTCCGTAAGATCGCGACCGTTGCTGCGGTGATTGGTATTGCCGGTGCTGCCTTTACTATCGCCAAGGGACGTAAAACAGCGAAGGAATTGCTGGTGCCGGTGGCTGCGGTTGTCGGTATGGCGATCTTCTCGTACAAACTGGAAAATATCACCGACTGGCGCCTGACGGTGTTCGGACTGATGACCCTGTTCGTGGTGTATTACCTGCAGGATGGTATCGTTGGTTTCGTCAATTCTCTGTTAGGTAAAGGCCCACGCCACTTACTGGCAAAAGCAGGTGAGCTGAGCGGTGGTGAAGATCTGGCCATCGTCAAAGCCAACGGCGAACGTGTCGGCGTGTTGTTGAGCGCACGTCAGTTGCTGATGCAATTCGGCGGCTTGAAAGCCTTGAATCAGGTGGATTTGCAAATCGCCAAAGGCACGGTACATGGACTGATCGGACCGAATGGTTCCGGTAAGAGCACCATGATGAACGTGCTGACCGGTATCTATAAACCTACCGATGGCGTGGTCGAGTTCGGTGGCAAAGTGATATCCGGCACCACACCTTCAGAAATCGCGCTCGGTGGTGTTGCGCGGACTTTCCAGAACGTGCAGCTGTTCGGTGAAATGACCGCGACAGAAAACGTGCTGGTCGGTTTGCACAATACCTTCCGCAGCAATGTGTTTGACGTGATGATACACAGCCCACGCTATCTGCGTGAAGAGCGCGAAGCGCGTGCACGGGCGGCGAGTATTCTGAATTTTGTTGGCTTGGCTGATCTGGCGAATGAAGAAGCGCGGAATCTGCCTTACGGTAAACAACGTCTGCTGGAAATCGGTCGCGCACTGGGTCTGAATCCACAGTTGCTGTTGCTTGATGAGCCTGCGGCTGGCCTCACCGCACCGGACATCAAAGACCTCATCGCGATCATTCGTAAAATCCGCGAGCACGATATCACCATCATTCTGATTGAACATCACATGGACGTGGTGATGTCGATTTGCGATACCGTGACCGTGCTCGATTTTGGTCAGAAAATTTCTGAAGGCAAGCCAGCCGAAGTGCAGGCAGACCCGAAAGTAATCGAAGCGTATCTCGGTGGCAGCGTCAGTGATGACCTGGGGTCTGCTGCCCCATCGACCGCCACCGCCTGAGGAGATCAGTATGTTAAGTATTTCAAATTTACACGCGGCTTATGGCAAGGTGGAAGTCTTGCATGGTATTTCGCTGGACGTGCCTAAGGGCAAAGTGGTGACGCTGATAGGCTCCAATGGTGCTGGTAAAACCACGACCATGCGCGCGATTTCCGGCATGCTGAAACCGAAACAAGGCACCGTTACTTTGCATGGTAAAGATGTGACTGGCCTGGACTCGCATAAGATCGCGCGCGCTGGCCTTGCCCATTCACCGGAAGGTCGCCGTGTGTTTGCAACGATGTCGGTAACAGATAATTTACTGCTAGGCGCGTTTCCGCGTTTTACCCGTTCGCGTCCGCGCGGTGATATCGAGAGCGATCTGCAAAAAGCGATGGAATTATTCCCTCGTCTGCGTGAACGCCGTCACCAACTGGCCGGTACTTTATCCGGTGGTGAGCAGCAAATGCTGGCAATGGCGCGCGCCGTCATGCTGAATCCGGAAGTGATTTTGCTGGATGAACCATCTATGGGCTTGGCGCCGATACTGGTGGACGAAGTGTTCCGTATCATCCAGCGACTCAAGCAGGAAGGCCGCACCATGTTGCTGGTGGAACAGTTTGCTGCCGCCGCACTTGCCGTCGCTGATTACGGTTACGTCTTGGAAAATGGCCGCATCTCGGTGCACGGCCCAGCTGATAAATTACAAAATGATCCGGCAGTGAAAGCGGCGTATCTGGGTGGTGGCTCACATCATTAAATGAAGTAAGTCAGAAGTCAAAACGAAAGAGGGGGAGTTCACATACTCCCCCTATTTTTTTATAAAATCGGTCTATTGTCAGCAGAAAATAAGGATGGTTTACATATACTGGGGGGGAGTATATTTGGTGCTCAAAATGGAATTTCCTGATACTTCGTTGCAGGATTTGTCGTGATCTGGTGCTGAAACACGGATACGATAGAAATACAGCCACATTTTTTAAGCAGCATTCCATGAAAAAGCGCCCATCACTTTATTGCGTGATGGGTGCTGCTGTGCTGATGCCGGCAAAAACGTGCTGGCAAATCTGTCAGTAAATCTGTCAGTGAAATTGCTTAAAAACCTGTCCGCTATTAACCCTGCAAATGGCGCAGCGGATGTGCGTGTGCCGGCCACACTTCGGTAAAGAACTGTGTGATCTGTTCCTGACTCACATCGCGCAGATGCGCGGGCGACCATTGCGGCATATTGTCTTTATCGACCACTAAGGCTCGCACGCCTTCCAGCACTTCTCCATGCTTGAAACAATGACGCACCATGGTGCGTTCCATGCGCAGACAGTCAGCCACATTCTGACCTGCACCGCGTCGTAGTTGTTCGAGAGTGACGCACATCAGTAAAGGCGAACGCTTCTCCATCGTGACCAGCGTTTGTTGGGCAAACACATCGTTGTTGTTGCTTAATTTTTCTGCGATGGCCAGCACGTTGTTGCCGCTGAAAAACTGATCGATCAAGGCGCGCTGGCTGGCAAGTTTGCTGCTGTCCGGATCGGCCTGCGACGCAAATGGCGCAGCAAATTCACGTATCGCCAGGCGGATATCCTGCGCGTTGCTGGTCTCCAGCATGGACAGTAATGCCGGTAACTCGGACGTCGGAATATAGACGTCGGCGAGGCCTGCATACAAGGCATCTGCGGCGGCGACGATGTCGCCAGTCAGACCGAGATAAGTACCGATTTCACCCGGTGTACGCGAAAGGAAATAACTGCCGCCGACATCGGGAAATAAGCCAATGTTCACTTCCGGCATCGCCATTTTGGTACGCTCGGTCACGATGCGCAGACGGCAATTTTCACCTGCTTGCGCAATGCCCATACCGCCACCCATCACCACACCATTCATCAACGCGATGTAGGGTTTGGGGTAAAAATGTATCAAATGATTTAACGCATATTCTTCGGTAAAAAAATCTTCAAGCAGGGCGCTGTCACCGCTTGGTGTGGCGGTGCCGACATCATAAAAAAAACGGATGTCGCCACCGGCACAAAATGCTTTTTCACTACTGCTGTGAATGAATACTGCACGGATCGTTGTATCGTCTCGCCATGCCAATAAAGTGGCGGTGAGTGCGCGCACCATGTCGAGTGATAAGGAGTTCAATGCTTTGGGGCGGTCGAGAGTGATGTAGCCGATCTGATTTTTAACGGAAGTGATTACGTATTCGCTCATGTAGATACCATTAACATAGTCGTGACAGGGCATTCATTTTATTCCTGTTTGCACATCGTCAGTACGACAAAAATAACAAAAAACAGATAACAAAAAAGGACGCTGTTGGCGTCCTTGTTTTGGAGTCCCGTTAAGCGCGGGGTTGGCGATTATGCCGATGCAGGATCGGGGATATGTTTGATCGCATCGCGATCGTGACCCTGGACTTTATCTTTATGTTTTATCACCTGACGATCCAGTTTATCAATCAGTGTGTCAATGGCTGCGTACAAATCATGCGCCAGACTTTCAACATGAATATCTTTACCGCTGATATGCAGGTCAATGTCGGCTTTGTGCCGTTTCTCTTTTTCGCTCAGTTTGTCGACGGTCAGCGTGACGGTAATGTCAATGACCTGATCAAAGTGGCGCCGGATGCGTTCCAGCTTGGTATGTACATATTCACGAATGGCAGGAGTGACTTCGACGTGATGTCCACTGATGGTGAGATTCATACTGTGCTCCTATAGTGATATTACTTGCTATTAACAATAAGCTCATTTCGTTTTTACTGCGTTGAGCTAAATCATATATAGCAATTCAAACCGTGATTACAAGGACGTCTTACAAAGATTTACGCAAACTCACTGGCGGAATTTTCAGGGCTTCACGGTATTTGGCAACGGTCCGTCGGGCTATTACCATGCCCTGTTCGCCCAGCATGTCTGCAATTTTGCTATCAGAGAGTGGGCTTTTCTGGTCTTCTGCTCCTATCAACTGCTTGATGAGTGCACGTATCGCGGTGGAAGATGCTTCACCCCCTGTTTCCGTCGCGACATGGCTGCCGAAAAAATATTTCAACTCAAACATACCATGCGGGGTCAGCATGTATTTCTGGGTCGTCACACGAGAAATAGTGCTCTCGTGTAGACCTAGTGTATCAGCTATTTCGCGCAAAACAAGGGGGCGCATCGCGACTGCACCATGCGTAAAAAAGTTACGTTGTCTTTCAACTATCGCTTGCGATACACGCAAAATAGTATCGAAACGCTGACGCATATTTTTGATCAGCCAGCGTGCTTCCTGTAACTGCGTTCCCAGTCCTGCTTCGCCACGGTTTTGCCGCATGATATTGGCGTACATACTGCTGACGCGCAGTTTCGGCATCACATCCTGATTCAGTAAAACCTGCCAGCCATTACCACTTTTTTTGACGATCACATCAGGCACTGCATAGTCCGAACTGCTGGTGGCAAATGTGATGCCGGGACGTGGTTCACACTGTCGTATGACTGCTTGTGCTTCACGTAAATCTTCGTCGTCGCAGCCGAATATTTTTTTTAATTTAGTGAAGTCTCGCTGTGCAAATAAAGTCAGCTGAGTCTCCACCACGGCCAGTGCAAGACGACGGGTGACAAAAGGAATTTTGGGCAGACGCCTGATCTGTAGCGCCAGACATTCTGATAAATTTCTGGCACCGACGCCGGGCGGATCGAAACTCTGCAGCATCTTCAGCGCAAACGACAATTCATCTTCTTCAATTAACAATTCTATCGGCAGACCGGCATGAATTTCTTCCAGACTTTCTGTCAGATAGCCGTTGTCATCCAGGGTGTCAATGATCAGTTCCAGCAACGCACGATCACGCGGTTCCCTGAGCGTCAGACGCATCTGCTCGAGCAAGTATTCGCGTAAGCTGATGTGCGCTGCTTCCAGCTGCGGACGTCCTTCATCCTCGTCGCTGTTAGATGCACCGGAAGGCGCGTCGTTAAAACTCCATTCTTCCTCGTTAGCGCTGACGCTGTCGTTGACCGGCACATCGGCGTCGGCTGTCGCTTCTTGCGGCGTATTGTTGTCAGCCTGAGCGGCGCTTTCCATGCCTGCATCCGGTGTCGTACTTGTGTTATTGATCGCACCGTCCGCCAGTAAGCGAACCGCATTATCCATAGGATCGTCGACACGCTCCAGCATAGGATTTTCTATCAGCAGTGTTTCCAGCTCCTGATGCAGTTCCAGCGTTGACAGTTGCAACAGCCGTATTGATTGCTGCAGTTGAGGCGTCAGTGCAAGATGCTGTGAAGTACGTAGTTGCAGGCTTTGTTTCATAAGGCGTCCCGTTACATCCGGAAATGTTCTCCGAGATAGACGCGTCGCACGGACTCATTCTGAATGATATCGTCGGGTTTGCCGCTGGCTAATACCGAGCCTTGATTGATGATGTAGGCGTGGTCACAAATGCCCAGTGTCTCACGCACATTATGATCTGTGATTAACACGCCGATGCCGCGTTCTTTGAGGAAGCGGACAATCCGTTGAATCTCAATGACTGCGATAGGATCAACACCGGCAAAAGGTTCATCGAGCAGAACAAAGCGCGGGTTCGTCGCGAGTGCGCGCGCAATCTCAACCCGGCGTCGTTCACCGCCCGATAAAGCAAGCGCCTGACTGTCACGGATTTTTTCTATCTGCAGATCGGTCAGCAAACTATCCAGACGTTGCCGGATTTTTTTCTCAGACAAAAATTTTCCTTCTTTGTCTCTTTGCAGTTCGAGCACGGCGCGGATATTTTCTTCCACCGTCAACTTGCGAAACACCGATGCTTCCTGCGGCAGATACGACAGACCGAGTACGGCGCGCTGATGTATCGGTAAATCAGAAACGTTCGTATCGTCGATATTGATTTCACCGGAATCCGAAGGCACGAGTCCGACGATCATGTAAAAAGAGGTGGTTTTACCTGCACCGTTCGGCCCTAACAAACCGACGACTTCACCGCTTCTCACCAACAGCGAGACATCACGCACCACTTGTCGTGCGCCATAGCGTTTTTGCAGACCTTTGACGGTCAGCGTACTGTCTTTTGATGCCATCTTAATTTGCCTGTTTTTCAGTTCTTGGTTGTATCGTGGTTTTGATGCGACCGCCACCTGAAACTGACTGACCTGAGCTGGAATTGACGCCAACAAAGACATCGTTTTTACTGTCGTAAGAGAGGAATTCACCTTCTTGCTGCTGAGTGACTTTGCTGCCATCAAGATAGCGTATCTGCGCTTTGGACAGAAATTTTACAAACTCAGTTTTTTCATCGTATTCGGCTTTTTCTGATTCGCCTTCGACCCACAGATCAGGACCGCCATCGCGTTTTTGGCGAAAGCTGATTTTTGCACCGGGTTTGGCAGTCAGTACCACGTGCTGGAATTCATCCGCACTTTTTGTCACGACGGCTTTTTCAGCTTTGACTTTCAGCGTACCGCGTACTACCACGACATCGCCTGAAAATGTACTGACATTGGTTTTACCATTATTTAAAAACTGATCTGCTTCTATCGTCATTTCTTTGAGACTGTCTGCTTTTTCAGCATGAACGCCGGACGCTGACAGCAAAGTCACAAGGGCTAACGTCCATGAGTTCAGTACCAGATAAACTGATTTTTTTTCGGGGCGCATGTTTTACTCTCTGACTTGTTGATGTTGATGAAGTGAATAAATATCTTTGTGCATGTCTTTATTTATGTTTTGACAGGCGCGCATGTACTTTACTTAGCAGGCGTAATTCCTGATTCGTATTGTTAGCCATCATGCCGGTGGCAAGGGTTTCGCCATTATCCGTAATCAGCTTAATGCGTTGATCGGTCTTCACGATGTCGGCATCGGGCAGTAATTGCAGATATTCAGTTTCCACCCGCATGAAACTGGAGTTGAGTCCCAGCGGTCTTTCGACTGTGACCTGATCATAAAGATGCACCACGTCTTCTGTGCGTTTGGGTGTCAGCACCTCAGATTTCTGTTCCACAACCGCGCGTCCGGCATTGATCGTAATCGGTGTGCGCTGCGCATCAAAGCTACTGATACGCGGCTCTTTGATATCGTATTGATCTGTGCGCGGTAAATGAATCAGACTTTTTCCGGTGACATGATAATTCGCTTTACCGTTATTCGAGAGTTTGATGAAATTGAAATTCTCTACGTAATAATCCGGTTCCAGACGTGCCGATGCCCGGTTGTAGTCATCAGCACCCTGACGGCGCACCGTGTCATACAGCCAGAAACTGCCAAGTGCAACGACGCCGACAGCAGCGATTGCCATCCAGATGCGTGCACGGTCGATAGTGATTTGTGCCTTCATGCGAGGTATTCTGCCAGAACGCTGTCGTACTTGTTTTGCGCACGTAAAATGAAGTCGCAGACTTCCCGCGCCGCGCCTTTACCACCGCTGGCGGTCGTCACATGATGCACGCGCTGGCGCACTTCGGCGTGTCCGTTTGGAACGCTGGCCGCGAAACCGACGCGGGTCAGAACCGGCAGATCGATCACGTCGTCACCGATGAAGCCACATTCGTCTGCGGGTATGCTGAGCTCATTCAACAACTGCAGAAACGCCGTCTTTTTATCATGGATACCCTGACGTACATGGGTGATACCGAGGTCAGCGGCACGCCGCGCAACGATCGGTGATTGCCGGGCACTGATGATCGCAGTGGCAATGCCTGCATTTTGCAGCAGGCGTATGCCTTGCCCATCGAGCACGTTGAATGTTTTCAGTGCTTCTCCGTCTGCACCGAAGTGCAGGCTGCCATCGGTCAGAATACCGTCGACATCAAAGATCATCAGTCTGATTTTTGCGGCTCTTGTGCTTGCGTCGGACATTAAATCACCTTGGCGCGGGTCAGATCGTGAATATGCAGGGCACCGACTAATCTGTCATGCTCATCCGTCACCAGCAATTGGTTGATGCGATAGGTTTCCATGATGTCGACGGCTTCGACAGCCAATTGATCGGCGCGTATGCTGCGTGGATTCTTGTGCATCACGTCAGCAATCTGAATTTGCGTGAAATCGCGCACATCTTCCATCAGGCGGCGTAAATCGCCATCGGTGAAAACGCCGATAATTTTTCGTTCTGCATCAATGACTGCCGTCATCGCCATGCCTTTTTTTGTTATTTCCAGCAATGCCGTGGTCAGCCGGGTTTCGGGTGTCACACAGGGCACCGCATCACCAGTGCGCATCACATCTTTGACATAGGTGAGCAAACGGCGTCCCAGCGCGCCACCTGGGTGGGAGCGTGCGAAATCTTCTTCGCGAAAGCCGCGCGCATCCAACACTGCGACGGCCAATGCATCGCCTAACGCGAGCGTCACCGTGGTGCTGGCGGTCGGTGCCAGATTCAGCGGGCAGGCTTCTTTATCGACGTGCAGATTCAGATGCACATCGGCCAGTTTCGCCAGACTCGATTGCGGATTGCCTGTCAGTGAAATCAGTTTGACGCCAAGGCGTTTGATGATAGGCAAAATAGAGATTAATTCCGCCGCCTCACCAGAATAGGAAATCGCGATGAACACATCATGTTTGGTCACCATGCCCAGATCACCGTGCGCCGCTTCTGCCGGGTGGATAAAAAACGACGGTGTGCCGGTCGAGGCGAAGGTGGCTGAAATCTTGCGGGCGATATGGCCGGATTTACCGATGCCGGAAACGACCACACGACCGTTGCATGAAAGCAGCATCTTTACTGCAACGGCAAAACTCGCAGCGTCTTCTGAATTAAGCCTGTTTTGTAAGGCAATCAGCGCATCTGCTTCGATTTGCAGGGTCGTGGATGCCAGTTGCACCGCGCGTTGCGCGGCGATCGAGGACGCATCGTCTGCAGTCGTCTCGTTAAATGGGGTTGCGTTCAGATCATTCATGCCTGAAGTATAAACGAAATCCTATAAGCAAAAACTCTGCCAGACGTAACGAAATGCATATTCGTTCGATATTGTTAACGAGATATGACGGAAGCATTGGCATAAATCGGCAATAATGTCCTTTATGAACGCCCTTGATACTACTCTGTCTCTGTTAGCTGCCGCGGTTCTCGGGGTTGTTGTTTTTCGTCTGTGGCAATTGCCGCCGATTTTGGGTTATCTCGTAGTCGGCGTGTTGATCGGTCCGTTTGGCCTCGGATTTGCCGACGATGGCGCGGTCACGCACGAACTTGCCGAGTTTGGCGTGGTGTTTCTGATGTTTTCTATCGGGCTGGAATTCTCTTTGCCCAAGCTGATGACGATGCGCAAGGCGGTATTCGGCTTAGGGATGGCGCAGGTATTCGTGACGATTGCGGTTAGCCTGATGGCGGCACGCTTAGCCAGCATCTGGTTGCCGCAGTATTTCCAGATCGGCTGGGAAGCCGCTTTTGCCTTAGGCGGTGCACTGGCAATGTCATCGACAGCGATCGTTTCCAAAATGCTGACGGAGCGGCTGGAGTTAGAAAGTCTGCATGGGCGGCAGATTATCAGCATCCTGTTGTTTCAGGATCTGGCGGTGGTGCCGCTGCTGATTCTGATTCCGGCGCTGGCTTCACATTCTTCTGATCTGATGCAAAACCTCGCATGGGCAAGCGCGAAGGCGATTCTGGTCTTGATTTTATTACTGGTTGTCGGGCAAAAGGTGATACGCGCCTGGTTTCGTGTGGTGGTGAAGCAGCGTTCGCAAGAGTTATTCATGCTCAATCTTTTGCTGATTACGCTGGGGGCTGCTTGGCTGACTGACAAGGCTGGTCTCTCAATGGCACTGGGGGCATTTGTGGCGGGGATGCTGATTTCAGAAACTGAATTCCGCGTTCAGGTGGAGGAAGATATCAAGCCTTTCCGCGACGTGTTGCTGGGGCTGTTTTTTATCACCGTCGGCATGCTGCTGAATTGGCGGCTGGTGGTTGAACATCTGTGGTTAGTGTTGTTGCTATTTATTTTGCCGATGGTCATCAAGCTGTTGTTGATCGCCGGCCTGGCGAAATTGTTTGGCAATTCGACCAGTATTTCTTTGCGCACCGGTCTGGCGTTGGCACAGGCTGGTGAGTTTGGTTTTGTTTTACTAAACCAGGCCGGTGATCTGCATCTGATACCCCCGCAATTGCTGCAGGTGATACTGGCCTCGATGGTGTTATCGATGCTGGTATCGCCGTTTATTCTGGCGAAATCAGACGTGATCGTCATGAAGTTTTCCGCCAACGAATGGATGATGCAATCACTCGCCCTGACACAAATTGCCGCCCGCACGATGAATGCGAAAAAGCACGTGATCATCGCCGGTTTCGGGCGCAGTGGGCAAAGTCTGGCGCGTCTGCTGGAAGAGGAGGGGATCACGTATCACGCGCTGGATCTTGACCCGGATCGCGTGCAAGAAGCGCAGATGGCGGGCGCAAATGTTTCGTATGGCGATGCGGCGCGCCGCGAAAGTCTGACGGCGGCTGGTATTAATCGCGCGGCCGCGCTGGTCGTGACGTATACCAGCACTGCCTCGGCGTTGAAAATTCTGCATTTCGTGAATGAACTCAATCCTGCTTTGCCGGTGATCGTACGCAGCCACGATGATGCGGATCTGGATAAACTCAGGTCCGCTGGCGCCACCGAGGTGGTGCCTGAATTAATGGAAGGCAGCCTGATGCTGGCATCACACGCGCTGGTGATTCTCGGCGTCCCGCTACGCCGTGTTGTACATCGGGTGCAGGCGGCACGTGATGAGCGCTATGAATCGCTGCGGGGATTTTTCCGTGGTGCCAGCGATGCGTCCGATAGCCCGGAAGCGATGCAGATCCGTTTGCATACGATCGTTTTGAATGAGCGGGCAACGGCAGCAGGTAAATCCCTGCAAGAGATACGCCTGACGGAAACAGGGGCGGATGTGCATGTGGTGCGCCGTGGTCGGCAGCGTCTGGCGCATGCTGAAGCAATCATTTTGCAGGCAGGCGATGTGATCGTCGTGCGCGGAACATCAGAAGCAGTCGCAAGGGCAGAGCAGCGACTGCTAAAATAGCGGGTTATTTTAAAAATTGAAGGTCATCCGGCGATGATAAATCCATCCGAGTACATTAAAGAACATATCCGCACCGTGCCAAACTGGCCGCAAGAAGGCGTGATGTTCCGCGACATCACCCCTTTGTTGCAAAATCCTAAGGTGTTTCGCGTTTTAATCGACATGTTTGTGCATCGCTACATGGATCAGAAGATTGATGTGATCGCCGGTCTGGATGCGCGCGGCTTCATCATCGGTTCGGTGCTGGCGTATGAATTGAATCTGGGCTTCGTGCCTATCCGAAAAAAAGGTAAATTGCCGTTTCACACCGTGTCGGAAGAATATGAACTCGAATACGGCAGCGCAACCGTCGAGCTGCATGCCGATGCCTGTAAAAAAGGTGAGCGCGTGGTGCTGATCGACGATCTGATTGCGACTGGCGGCACCATGATGGCCGGTAAAAAACTGCTGGAGCGTCTCGGCGCAATCGTGGTCGAAGGTGCGGTGATTGTTGATCTGCCTGAACTGGGCGGCTCTAAGCTGATTAAAGAAAGTGGCCTGCCGCTGTTTACCGTGTGTAATTTCGACGGACATTGATGTCGGCAAATTAATTCGCCGCTGAACGCCGTGCTGAATTGACGGCGTCATGACAGCGTAAAAAAGAATGAAAAGAAGAACGGACTGGTTCGTCTGGCTCTGAAAAAAGCTGATACGCTGATTGCTATCAGCTTTTTTTATGTCGAAATTGTGAGGGATAAAGTATGCCTGTTTTGGAAGTGCAGGACGCTACGCTGGCGACGTATGCGGCGCAGTTGAATCTGTTGTTGCAGCAATGTGTTGCCGCTGGTGCCAGCATCGGTTTTATCGCGCCGCTCAGCGACGATAAAGCGGCGGCTTTCTGGGCAAATGTCCATCAGTCCGTACAGTCTGGCGAACGCCGTATGGCGCTGGTGCTCGACGACGATGGCCGGGTGCTGGGCACCGTGCAGCTTGTGCTGGATATGCCGCAAAACGGCCAGCATCGTGCGGAAATCGCCAAACTGATGGTGGCACCGGACGCACGGCGGCGCGGTAATGCGCGCAGCTTAATGCAGTGGGCGGAAGATGTTTGCCGTGCGGAACAACGCAGTCTGATCGTGCTCGATACCAGAACCGGCGATGCTGCAGAGCCTTTGTATTTTTCGCTGGGTTTTCAGTTGGCCGGGACGATTCCCGCTTATGCCATGTCGGATACGGGAACGCTCGACAGCACCAGCATTATGTATAAACAATTGTTACGCGAGTAAAAGCAAAATGCTTGTGCAACGTCGTTTTTTTGCAGACGCCAACACGGTGTTGTTCTGCGATGCGCTGCGTATGCTGACATGCTTTTTTCTGTCAGCGACCGTTTAGACGTTAAAATATACTGGGGGGAGTATATAAAAACCCCCTTTGTTTTATTGTGAGAATAGCGTGGTTTTTGAATATACTCCCATTAAAATTAGATTTTGACAGAAATTTTCCGGCAGAAAATGGCTCAGACTGGCGCTGGCGAAATAGGCATGAGCAGCTGATTTTCCGATGCCGTGCTTCGTCTTGCGAGCAGTTTTATCCGCACAAAATGGGCAAGCCGACGTATTGCGCCGAAGTTTTTTACATCGCCCAACAACAGGCATCTGCGTTATACTTCAGGTCTTCCAAGGAGCGCTGCGACAAGATCTTGCTATCTTGCCAGGCTTGGAATCCACACAACTGCGCTCACGTTACTTTTTTCAATCAGAAAGGAGGGCGTGATGAACGCCACTGTAACTTCCGCACCATCGAATACATCCCAGGATTTTTTAATTGCCGACATCAGTCTGGCAGACTGGGGTCGCAAAGAGATCCAGATTGCTGAAACAGAAATGCCAGGCCTGATGGCAATCCGCGAAGAATTCGCCGCCAGCCAGCCTTTAAAAGGCGCACGCATCACCGGTTCGTTGCATATGACAATTCAGACGGCCGTCTTGATCGAAACCCTGAATGCACTCGGTGCGCAGGTGCGCTGGGCATCCTGCAATATCTACTCGACACAAGATCACGCTGCGGCGGCGATCGCTGCAGGCGGCACACCGGTATTCGCATTCAAAGGCGAAAACCTCGATGAATACTGGGAATTCACGCACCGTATTTTTGAATGGACCGACGGCGGTTATTCCAACATGATTCTGGACGATGGCGGCGATGCGACACTGTTGCTGCATCTCGGTACTCGTGCGGAGAAAGATATTTCCGTATTGGATAATCCAGGTTCAGAAGAAGAAATCTGCCTGTTTAACGCAATCAAATCGCATCTGAAAACAGAACCAGACTGGTATTCCAAACGTCTGGCCGCTATCAAAGGCGTGACCGAAGAAACGACGACAGGTGTGCATCGTCTGTATCAGATGCATAAAGAAGGCAAACTCGCTTTCCCTGCGATTAACGTCAATGATTCCGTGACCAAATCCAAATTCGATAACCTGTATGGTTGCCGCGAATCGCTGGTGGACGGTATCAAGCGTGCGACTGACGTCATGATCGCCGGTAAAGTCGCGGTGATCGTTGGTTACGGTGACGTCGGCAAAGGTTGCGCACAAGCGATGCGCGCATTGTCGGCACAGGTCTGGGTGACTGAAATCGATCCTATCTGCGCATTACAGGCAGCGATGGAAGGTTTCCGCGTGGTGACGATGGAATACGCCGCAGAACATGGCGATATTTTCGTGACGACAACCGGTAATTACCACGTCATCAATCATGCGCATATGCTGAAGATGAAAGATCAGGCGATCGTTTGCAATATCGGTCACTTCGACAATGAAATTGATGTCGCTTCGCTCAAGCAATACACCTGGGATAACATCAAACCGCAAGTGGATCATGTGATTTTCCCTGATGGCAAACGCATCATTCTGCTGGCAGAAGGTCGTCTGGTGAATCTGGGTTGCGGTACCGGCCATCCTTCGTATGTGATGAGTTCTTCCTTTGCGAATCAGACGATTGCGCAAATTGAACTGTTCCTGAACAACGATCAATACCCGGTTGGCGTTTACACCTTACCTAAGCATCTGGATGAAAAAGTCGCCCGTTTGCAATTGAAAAAACTCAATGCGCAACTGAGCGAACTGACCGATGAGCAGGCTGCATATATCGGTGTGAAAAAAGAAGGCCCGTACAAGCCTGATCACTACCGTTATTAATTGTCACTGACTCCTCGTCTGGCCTTACCAGCGGGGAGTTTTTCTTGTCCATTAAAACAGGAGTCCGTATGCGTCTGCTTGCTATCTGGTTGGTCAATGCCCTTGCCTTGCTCGCCATCCCTTATCTGATGCATTCTGTTGCCATCGATAGTTTCGGCACAGCTTTGCTGGTGGCGCTGGTGCTGGGGTTGGTCAATACCATCTTGCGTCCGGTGTTGCTGGTGCTGACCTTGCCGGTAACGATGCTGACCATGGGCTTGTTTATTTTTGTCATCAACGGCTTGTTGTTCTGGGTTGTGGCGAATGTGGTTGATGGCTTTCATGTTGCAGGTTTCTGGGCCGCTGTCGGTGGTGCTTTGTTGTACAGCGTGATCTCCTGGACACTGTCGACTTTACTCTTCCAACAACGATGAAGACGCATAATTTCAGCATAGAATTTTTCCCGCCAAAGACGGCGGAAGGCACTGAGAAATTACGTGCAACCAGAGCAAAACTGGCTGAGTTGCAGCCTAAATATTTTTCCGTGACATTTGGTGCCGGCGGCACGACGCAGCAAGGAACGCTGGATACCGTTCTGGACATTCGCAAAGAAGGCTATGATGCCGCGCCGCATTTGTCTTGTGTCGGCGGCAGCCGTGAATCGATACGCGACATTCTTCAGCAATATCAGGCCAACGATATCCGCCGGCTGGTGGCATTGCGCGGTGATTTGCCGAGTGGCTATGGCATGGGTGGCGAATTCCGCCACGCCAGTGATCTGGTTGAATTTATCCGCGCCGAAACCGGTAACTGGTTTCATATCGAAGTGGCGGCTTATCCGGAAATGCATCCGCAGGCGCGTTCGCCACAGGACGATTTACAAAATTTTGTCCGTAAGATGAACGCCGGAGCCAATGCCGCCATCACGCAATATTTTTACAATGCGGACGCTTATTTCCGCTTTGTTGATGAAGCACAGAAGGCTGGTGTGACCGCACCTATCGTCGCTGGCATTATGCCGATTACCAACAGCAGTCAGTTGTTGCGTTTCTCTGAAATGTGCGGTGCAGAGATCCCACGCTGGGTACGCCTGAAGCTGGCGAGTTTTGGCGACGACACAGCGTCGATCAAAGCGTTTGGACTCGACGTGGTGTCATCTATGTGCGAACGTTTGCTGGCAGGCGGCGCTCCCGGGCTGCATTTCTATTCATTGAATCAGGCCGCCGCAACAACGGCAATCTGGCAACGCCTGGTGTAATCGTCCCTTGTAATCGTCCATTTTTTCAAAAGCGTGCTGATGGCAATGTCAGCACGCTTTTTTTTGCTTGTGGAAAAGGAGCGGTTTGTCAGGCGGCTGAACTCATTCTCCGTTTTTAAGCACAAATTCTTGTCTGTAAGAAAATATTTATTTTGATTCAAGTCAAGAATACAGGCCTTTTTCTGCACTACAATAATTCGTTATATTTAATTTTTCATATTTAAATAACCTTGCCACCGGGAGCAAAATTGGCTATTGAACTTTACAATGACGGCAAACACATCTGCGTGATGTTTAACGATCTGGTGAAAGATGCCGGGGATCATGCCGTTCAGGCCAACCAGTTCCTTGTCGTTTCCGATGGTGAAGGCGCTTTGATAGATCCGTCCGGCCATCTGACATACAACTCACTGGTACTGGCGATGCACAAATACGTACCCAAGCAGCAGTTGAAGTATATGTTTGCTTCGCATCAGGACCCTGACATTATCGGTTCACTCGACAAGTGGCTGTTCAGTACCGAATGTAATCTGTACGTGTCTAAACTCTGGTCACGTTTTGTACCGCATTTCTGTAATCTGAACCGTGCTGACGGCCGCATTATCGGTATTCCGGATGAGGGCATGCCTGTGCCTATGCGTGACACCACGATCCATGCAATACCTGCGCATTTTCTGCATGCGGAAGGCAATTTCCAGTTTTACGACTCGAAATCAAAAATCCTGTTTTCCGGTGATATGGGCGCGTCGATGGTGGATGCGAGCGATATCGAGAAACCGATGAGAACCAAAGCAGATTTCCTCGAAGAGCTGCACACCATGAGTGGTTTCCATAAGCGTTACATGGTGTCAAACAAGGTCTGTCGCCTGTGGGCGAACATGGTTCGGCAAATGGATATCGATATGATGGTGCCGCAACATGGTCGTTATTTTGTCGGTAAAGAAGCGATACACGCGTTCCTCGACTGGATAGAAAATCTTCAGTGCGGCATTGACCTGTTCACGCAGGAAAACTACCGCTTCCGTGGCTGATCAGCCAGCTTTCAGCGGTTTCACTACCGCATAGTCGAGAGGCAATGCGGTAGTACTCTTAATCACTTCCATCACAAAACTGGAGCTGACGTCCTGTAAGTCGGCGACTTTCACCAGTTTTTTATAGACCAGATCAAAGCCTGCCATATCCGGCACATGGACCTTCAACAGATAGTCGATGTCGCCGCTCATGCGCAGTATCTCAACGATCTCGCTGATGTCTTTGACTCCTGCAATAAACTTTTGCATCCATTTCTCGTTATGCTGCGCCGCCTTGAGCGCCACCATCACGGTTAAACCGAGATTCAGTTTGCCCGGATCGCACAGAACAACCTGCCCGCGGATGACGCCATCTTCCTGCAGTTTTTGCACCCGCCGCCAGCAAGGTGTGACGGAAAGATGCACTGCCTGCGCCAGATCTGCCAGGGCGATGGAGGCATCTTTCTGCAGGAAATTCAGTATTTCAAGATCTTTTTTATCCATAATCAGTTATTTTTAGTAAATTTTTCTAAAAATAACATATATGCATAAAAAAATGAGTAAAAATTTCTGCCGGATGATTGTTACGATAACGGCTAAACCATCGTCTTAACGCGATACCTGAAATATTCTGTCTCTGGAGAACGCCATGCAGCAACACTCATCTGAATTGCAAACGGCAACGCGCCTGACCCATGCCGGCCGCAAAGGAAAAGAGCATCATGGCCCCGTCAACCCGCCTGTGGTTCGCGCCTCGACGATGTTGTTTCCCGATTGTGCGGCTTTGCAGGAAGCTAATGGCACCCGCCGCTCGTATGCGCGCCATGCAACCGAAACCACACTGGCGCTGGAGCAGGCATTGTGCGCAGCGGAGGGTGCTGCTGCCTGCATGCTGACCTCGTCGGGTTTGTCGGCGATTACAACGACCTTGCTGGCTTTGCTGAAACCGGGCGATCATCTGTTGATGGTTGATACCGCTTACGATCCTACACGCCAATTCTGTGATGGTTTGTTGAAACAGATCGGCGTCAGCACAACGTATTACGACCCGCTGATTGGTGCGGGTATTGCTGCCTTGATGCAGCCGACCACCAAAGTGGTTTTTGTTGAGTCTCCGGGTTCGCTGACGTTTGAAGTGCAGGATATACCGGCGATTGCGGCTGTTGCACATGCGGCTGGTGCGGTGGTGGTTTCTGACAGCACATGGGCAACGCCGATAGGCTGGGATTCCTTTGCGCTGGGGGTTGATGTTTCACTGCATGCGGCGACCAAGTACATCGTCGGTCACTCTGACGCGTTGATGGGTGCGATCTTGACGAATGAAGCCTTGCATCTGCGTATTCGCAATACGTATAAGCAATTGGGTATGTCTGTCGGCGGTGATGATGCGGCGCTGGCATTGCGTGGTTTGCGTACCATGGCTGCGCGTCTGGCAGTGCATCGCGAAAGTGCGCAGGTCGTTGCGAAGTGGCTGCAGGCGCAGCCTGAAGTGGCAGAGGTTTTATATCCACCGCTGGAAGGCGCTGCAGGGCACGTTTTGTGGAAGCGCGATTTCCGTGCTGAATATGCATGTGGATTGATGGGCGCGGTCTTTCATTCCAATGTGACTGAAGCGCAGGTCGCTGCATTGATTGACCGTACGCGCTTGTTTGGAATAGGTTTCAGCTGGGGCGGATATGAAAGCCTGATTCTGCCGACCCGCCCAGCCGGATACCGGACGATTAATGCAGAAAAATGGAGCGCACCGATGATACGTTTGCATATCGGACTGGAAGCAGTGGAGGATTTAATTGCCGATCTGGACGCTGGATTTTTTGCATTACGAGAACCAGGCGCTATCGCCAGAGCAGCATAAATTTTTAATTCAGTGAATGCAGTTCGTGGCGTTCGCCAGTGTTGTCATCAACGTGTCATTCGCGTTGTTTAAGATGCCAGCGTCCTACTGCTTTACCTCCAAAGGTCAGGATATTCACCCGCAGATTTTTCTGCGGGTTTTTTTTGGGTGGTGAGTTATGGTGGTGGGCTGACTGCCTCATCCATATCCAATGTTTTTACGCCGCCGCCATTCAGAAATTCCACGTACATCCAGTCGCCTTCGGCATTGCTGACACCGTCCGGGGCACTTCTCTGGCTCTCGGCTTTACCAGCAAGACTCGCACGCATGCTGTCTATCCAGATAGGTAAGGCGAGCGTGGAGCCAAATTCTCTGCCGCCTAAGGATTTAGGATCGTCATAGCCCATCCATGCAACCGCGACGACATTCGCTGCGTAGCCAGCAAACCAGCCGTCAACCGCATCGCTGGTCGTTCCTGTTTTACCGGCCAGATCATGGCGCCCTAAGCGCGCGCTGGCTGAGGCGCCGGTACCGCTGCGGGTGACTTCACTTAACAGACTATGCATCACAAAGGCATTCCTGCCATCAATCACACGCGCATCTTCTTGGGCAATCGCCGGTACTTTATTTTCACTCAGCACCTTGCCTTTGGCATCAACGACCTTGCTGATCAGCCACGGCGTGATCTGATAACCACCATTCGCAAATACGGCATACCCTGCCGCTAGTTGCGCTGGTGTGACTGCCCCAGTGCCTAGCGCCATGGTCAGATCATCCGGATGCTTTTCTTTGTTAAAGCCAAAACGCGGCAACCAGTTATGCGCAGTATCGACACCGATAGCTTTGAGTATGCGCACAGAGACCACGTTTTTCGATTGTGCCAGCGCCGTACGCATGCTGATGGGGCCATCATATTTGCCATCGTCATTACGTGGGTCCCAGCGCAGCAGGGTGCCTGTCGTGGCGGAGAGTTGCACGTCATTGATCAGCGTTGCCGGAGAAAAGCCTTTTTCCAGCGCAGCAGAATAAATGAAGGGTTTGATGCTGGAACCAGGCTGACGCCAGGCGCTGGTGACATGGTTGAATTTTTTGCGATTGAAATCGAATCCGCCTATCAGTGCACGGTAAGCACCGGTTTCCGCATTCAGGGCAACGTAGGCACCTTCGACTTCAGGTAACTGGCTGATGCTCCAGCGTTTCTTCGTATCCTGTATCACGCGGATCACCGCGCCCGGAACGATTTTCAGACTGGATTTCGCTTTCGCTTGTAAGGCGTTTGCAGCAAATTTTAAGCCGTCGCCATCAACCACTGCGGTGTCACCGTTGGCTAGTTCCGCCTTGATGATTTTGCTGCTGACTTCGGTTACGACCGCTGCCTGTAATTTATCGCTGGAGGGATGTTTTCGCAGCACCTCATCAATTGCATCGTCACGTTCATCTTCATCAGCAGGTAACTGAATAAAGGCTTCGGGGCCGCGATAGCCGTGACGCTGGTCGTATGCCATGACGTTGTTACGCACTGCTTCATAGGCCGCTTCCTGATCAGCTTTCAGCAGCGTGGTATAGACTTTGATACCACTGGTGTAGGCTTGTTCTTTGTATTCGTCGACGATTTTCTGGCGCACCATTTCAGCAACATAGTCGGCATGAGTGTCATAAATTTGTTTGCCGGTGACGGTGATTCTTTCATGTATGGCCTGATCGTATTGCGCTTCGGTAATCACGCCACGATTGAGCATAACTTTGAGCACCACTTCCTGCCTTTGCTTGGCCTTTTGGAAATTGCTGACCGGATTATGCCGCACCGGATTTTTTGGTATCCCGACCAGCATTGCGCTTTCCGCCAGACTCAGTTCATTCAGCGATTTATTGAAGTAAGTGCGTGCCGCACCGGCAAAGCCATGGGTACGCTGACCCAGATAAATCTGATTCATGTACAACTCCAGAATCTGATCTTTACTGAGTGCGGCTTCGATACGGGTGGTGAGTAATAATTCTTTGAGTTTGCGATTCACGGTTTTTTCCTGTGACAGGAAAAAATTTCTGGCAACTTGCATCGTGATGGTCGAAGCACCCTGATGAAAACCACCGCGCAAATCTGCCAGCACGGCGCGACCGGCACCGATAAAGTCGATACCGCTATGTTCGTAAAAGCGTGCATCCTCAGTCGACAGCAAGGCTGTTTTCAGTTTTTCTGAAATCTCTTTGATTGGTACAAATTCGCGGTGTTCTTCACCAAACTCACCGATCAGCGCGTTATCTGCTGTGTAGATACGCAGCGGTATCTTGGGACGGTAATCGGTTACCGCGTCGAGTGGCGGCAGGTTTGGTGCAAGTACCAGAAACACGTAGGCCAGCACGCCCGCAGCGATGATGCCCAGCGATGCCACGATGGCAGCAATCCATTTCATGTCGGTTTAATCCTCTAAAGTTTGCAGCAGATACAGTTTTTGATAAATACCCTGATCTATCTGCATTAATTCCTGATGCTGACCTTGTTCTGCGATTTTGCCGTGATTCAGAACGATGATGCTGTCCGCTTCCCTGATGGTGGAAAGGCGATGTGCAATGGCGATGATGGTGACTTTGCCGCGTAATTCATTCAGCGCAATCTGCACGATCTGTTCGGTTTCGCTATCAATATGGGAGGTCGCTTCATCCAGGAACAGGATGCGTGGCTGACCCGCCAGCGCGCGGGCAATGGCGATCAGTTGCTTTTGCCCGGTGGATAGTCTGGCTCCACCTTCGCCCAGCGGCGTGTCATAGCCATGTTCCAGTTGCAGAATAAACTCATGCACGTGCGCTGCTTTCGCTGCCGTGATGATGTCAGCCTCGCTGATGCTGCGCCCCATCGCGATATTTTCACGCGCGCTGGCGGCAAGCAAAAATGGTTCTTGCGGTACCAGGCCGACGCTGGCGCGGAAATGCTCGTCCGAGAAAGCGGCAATGTCATGCCCATCGATCCTGATGCTGCCGGATTGCGCGGAATAAAAGCGCAGCAGCAAGCTCATCAGCGTCGATTTTCCGCTGCCGGTATGACCTACCACACCAAAAAAACTCCCTGCCGGTACGTGTAAATTTACGTCCTGCAATACCGGATGTCCGGCGCTGTATGCAAAGCTCAGATGCTCGATGTTCACGTCGCCTGACAGCATTTGTACATCGGTACTGGTGTTCGTTGCCTGCTGTTCGTGTAACAAGGTATTGACCCGCGCAGCTGAGACGACCGCTTGCTGAATTTGCCCGAATTGCAGCGTAATCTGAATCAGCGGATCAACAACACGTGCGATATAGCTGACAAACGCATACAGAATCCCGACTTCAACACCTGAAAAACTGCGTTGCCCAAAGCTGTAAATCACGACCACCAGCAGCACGGAATTGAGTAAATCCAGTGCTGGTCGCAGTAACCAGGCGTTTGCACGCAGTTCATCAAGACGGGCGATGTAATGCAATTGGTTGGTGTTGGCAAAGCGTTGGCCGAAACGTTGTTCGGCATTGCTGGCCTGCAGTGCGCTCATGCCACTGATGCTCTCTGCAACCTGCGCATTGATGTCGCTGCGTAACTGGCGCGCCCTGCTGACCGCCGGAGCGCTCCAGCGCTGGTAAAACCAGACAATAATCACGACGGCCGGAATTAAGGTGATGACGATCAGCATCAATCGCCAGTCCAGCCATGCCATGGCCACCAGTGCACCGAGCACGACGATGGAACTGTCCAGCATCACAAACAGCACCTGCACATACAGATTTTTGACTGACTCGGTATCGTTGGTGACGCGGCTGACGAGCTGACCGGTAATCGCCTTATCGAAGAAGGCCATAGGCAAACGCAGGACGTGCCCATACACTTGTTCGCGTAAGCGCCGCACTGAACGCATTGCAACGCCTGCAAGCCGGGTCAGCTGCATGTAGCGCAGCCAGGTTGCTCCCCAGCCTGTTACGACATACGCCACCAGTAAGGCGATAACAGCAGGCCAGTCCATGATGCGCGGCAGCAGATAGCGATCGATAAACGCTTTGCCTAGCAAAGGGCCGAGCGCTTCCAGTCCCGCCGCAATCAGCAAAAAAAATACGCCCCAGATCACGTGCTTTTTTTCTGGCTGGGCTGCTTGCACCAATAACTGTACGGCTAATTTTTTTTCAGATTTCGGAGTGGTATTTTCTGTAGTACTCATATCACGCGGCATGTAAGCTTGCCTCCAGTTGCTGATAGCGCCATTGCGATGCGTACCATTGATTGGCGTCCAGCAGTTGTTGATGCGTTCCTTGTTCTGTGATTTTTCCATCCCGCAAAACAAGGATGTGATCGGCATCGACCACCGCACTCAGGCGGTGACTGATGATGATCGCACTGCGTTCGTTTTGTTTTTGGCGTAATTCGGCAAGATGCTGAAGGATGCGGGTTTCGGTATCCGTATCGACGGCGGAAAGCGCATCGTCCAGTATCAACAGCGGACTGGATGTCAGCAGTGCGCGGGCAATCGCAACGCGCTGGCGCTGCCCACCTGACAGTGTGACACCACGTTCACCGACGGGTGTGTCGTAGCCTTGTGGGAAACGCAGAATGTCATCATGTACTGCCGCTAAGGTCGCCGCACGGATTACCTGCTCACGACTGGCATAGGGATTCGACAGCGCAATATTTTCTGCCACTGACGCCGAAAATAAAAAAGGTTCCTGTGCTACCCAGTTAATGGCCGTTCGTAAGCTGTGCAGCGGATATTCTGCAATGGCATGTTCACCCCACCGCACCTGCCCATGTGCAGTTTCTATTTGCCGCAACAGCAATTTAATGATGCTGGATTTTCCTGCGCCGGTTGGCCCGACGATGCCCAGCGTTTGTCCAGGTGCGATTGACACCGAAATATCGTTCAGTGCATTTCTGCTCTGGCCGGGATACGAAAAACTGATGTGGTCGAAATGAATCGTGCCAGATAGCGGGCTGCTCAGCGTACCCTTATCCTGAATCGACAGTTCTTGTGACAGAATAGGTTCCAGTCTGCCCCAGGCTGCTTTGCCACGCTCCATCAGAGACAATACCCAGCCCGCAGCAAACATGGGCCAGATCAGTTGTCCCAGATACATAGTAAAGCTGGTGAGCGCGCCTATCGTCATTTCTTCGTGCCACACCAGATAGCCGCCGACCACCAATGTCAGTGCACCGGCTGCCGTCAGCGTGATGCCGACCGCAGGTTCATAGGCCGCTTCCCAGCTTTGCGCCGAGAGGCTGGCGCTGGCAGCGTCTTCAGCGAGTTTGGCAAACTGCTCGGCACTGCGTTGTTCCAGACCTAAAGCGCGCAGAGTGCGCACGCCGGCGAGGGTTTCCTGCACCTGATCGTTGAGTTTGCTGAAGCGTTCCAGCGAATCGCGCGAGGCTTCATGCACCTGATGTGTGATATGCCGGAACGCCCAGGCCATCAGGGGAAATGGCAGTAAGGCCGCCACCGCAAGACGCCAGTCCACGCCAAGTAACATCATGCCGATGACCAGGGCAAATGTCATCGATCCATCAAAACCTGCCAGTGCTGCTTCACCGGCCGCAAGTTCTATCGCATCGGCATCATTGGTGCCGAGTGCCATCAGGTCGCCGGTACGTTGTTGCTGAAAAAAATTCTGTCCCTGTAAACTCAGGCGCTGATATAAACGGGTACGGAGTTCAACACCGAGCTGATACGAGGCTGTGAACAGCTGCATGCGCCAGCCGACACGCAGGAAATAAATGGCAATGCCCATCAATAACAGCCATGCGAGTTCGGTCAGCATACCGCGTTGATCAAGCTGCCCACTGACCAGTCCATCAATCACGGCGCCAACGCGACGTGGTATCAATACGGTCATCAGGGCGACGGCGAACAGCATACTGGCTGCTGCACAATAGCGCTGCCAATGGCGGCGGATAAATGTTTTCAGTAGTTGGAACAGTGTCATGCAAATTCTTAAGTAGGACTTCCGCAAAACCGCTCCTGCGGCGTGATGGCTCATGGCCGACCTATTCGTACTATCTTCGTCGCCATGGTGTAGCCAGGGTTTCAGGTAACATGTTGCCTGCTGGCGAAACGGACATCGCTTACCAGCGATGTTTCCCAAAGCAGAACAAAGCTTTTTAGTCTTGCCGGGTCAATTTTGCGTCAGCCCTGTTAAATAAAAAATCCGTTATCCCACAATAGGATAACGGATTGTAAACGGATTAAACGGATTGTGATTGGATCGCAGACTGATTCGACTATCATCGTCGAATCAGCGTCGCTCCAATTTGTGGCAGTTTGCCGCAATCAGTGAATCGCATTTGCTTCGTTGTCGCGTTTTAACATATTCCACAAGAAGCTATAGGTAATTGCGCTCATATCGGCTCTTTGTTCATTGTTTGCCGCACCACCATGTCCGCCTTCGATGTTTTCGTAGTACCAGACATTCTTGTGACCCTGATCCAGCATTTTCGCAGCCATTTTACGTGCATGGCCGGGGTGTACTCGATCATCACGGGTTGAGGTAATAAACAGAACATTAGGATAGCGAACGCCTGCTTTGACGTTGTGGTAAGGCGAGTAACGCTGGATGTATGCCCATTCTTGCGGCACATCAGGGTTACCATATTCGCCCATCCAGGACGCGCCCGCCAACAGTTGATTGTAGCGCTGCATATCCAGCAGTGGTACCTGGCTGACAACGGCATTGAACAATTCCGGATGCTGTGTCAGGGCAACGCCCGCCAGCAAGCCGCCGTTACTGCCACCCATGGCACCAAGATGGCGCGGGCTGGTTATTTTGCTGGTAATGAGGCTGTTTGCGACGGCAGCAAAGTCATCATATGCACGCTGACGGTTTTCTTTCAGTGCGGCCTGATGCCAGCGTGGGCCGAATTCACCGCCGCCACGAATATTCGCAACGACGTAGACGCCACCTTTTTCCAGCCAGGTTTTACCTAAGGCGCCAGAGTAGTAGGGTGTCATGGAAATCTGGAAACCACCATAGCCGTACAGCAGTGTCGGGTTATTGCCATCGTATTTCACGTCTTTCCGTTTGACGACGAAGTAAGGAACTTTCGTGCCATCGGCGGAGGTCGCAAATTGCTGTACTGTTTCGTAAGGGGTCGCATCAAAAAATGCGGGCGCTGATTTCAATTGTTCGCGCTCATCGTTGCCAGCATGCGCGAGCAGGAGCACGTCGGGTGTCAGATAGTCAGAATATCTCAGCAGGTATTCATCACTTTGAACCGCATCCCATGCCCTAATACCTACATCGCCTAAGGTTGGTAAGTTCACCTCACGTTGCGTCCATTTACCCGCTTGAAAATGCCATTCTGCCAGCTTGCTTTTCACGTCACTTAGCGATTGCAGCAATAGGGTGTTGCGCGTTCCTGCCAAGCTGGTGAATGAGGTGCTGGCAGTCGGTGTAAACAGTATCGTGAATTCTCGTTCACCTTTCATGAAAGCGTCAAAGTCCATCGCCAGTACGCTGCCAGCAGTATAGGTCTGGTTACCGATGATCCAGTTTTCTCTGGGGGTAATAATGATTTGGGTGCTGAGGAAAGACACCCCAGATTGCGCTGGTACATCCAGTCGAGTGAGTTTGTCACCTTCCAGCAGAAATTGCTCTGCAGTGTAAAAAGTGATCTGGCGGTAGACCAGATCATGTTGAATTCCGCCATGCTGCGTACTTTGCGCCGAGACTGCCATGTCGGCTTTTTTACCTTCCAGAATAGTTTTGGCCGCACTGATCGGAGTACCACGCTTCCATACTTTGACGATGCGGGCATAACCGGAATCGGTGAGTGATCCGGCACCAAAGTCGGTGGCGACAAACAAGGTGTCTTTATCGCGCCAGTCCAGCGACATTTTTGCTTCCGGCAGTGAGAAGCCGTCTTTCACAAAGGTTTTTGTGTTCAGATCGAATTCACGCATGGTGACCGCATCCGCGCCGCCTCGCGAGAGTTCAATCAGGCAACGGTCAAACGCAGGCTCGCGGCAATTACTGTTTTTGAATACCCAGTTTTCATTTTCTGCTGCCGCCAGAGCGCCGATGTCGAGCACAGTTTCCCATTTCGGTTGCGCCTTGCGATATTCTTCGAGTGAAGTTTTGCGCCAGACACCGCGCGGGTGTTCAGCGTCGGTCCAGAAGTTATAGACGGCATCGCCCATTTTTCGTATGCCGGGGATGCGGTCTTTGGAATTCAGGATGACTTGCAAATCACTGCGTAATTGTTTGAAACCAGCGTCGTTATCGAGCTTGTTACGGGTGACCTGGTTTTGTGCCTTGACCCAATTCAGTGCTTTCTCTCCGGTGACGTCTTCCAGCCATTGTTGAGAATCCGTGGTTTGTGCCGCCGCGATGCTGGTTACACCGAGCATGCAGAGGGTGGTGAGCAGTGATAACTGTGGTTTCATTTTTTAAGAGTTCTCCGCTGTGTGATTTTGTTACTTGTTTTGTGGCAGGTACCGTATTGTTTATCTGCGCCATTGTAGCTATACATCGACACAGAATTAACTGACTAGTTCCATGTAAGCATATATTTCCTGCTTCTGATATTACACCCCGTAAGAAAGTTGATTTGTTATGCCGATCTGAATTGACGCGCAGATTCAGACAGCTTGTGCAGATCACACATTTTTTGCGGCACTTCTGCACATTAAAAATCCCGCTCAACTGCATAGCAGAAGGAGCGGGATTTTTTTCTCATTCGTTACGAATGAGCGACGGCTTTGTACTTACGTTTATTGGTAATTCGCGACCAGCGTTGTGCTGCTGACTGCCGCGTATGCACTGACCAGAACATAGTATGTTGCAGCTGACGGCGAAGCAATAGTCACGGTTTCGGTATTGGTGGAACCGGTTGATTTTGCTGTGTACGATGTCGTTGTCGGTGCTGTCGATGCTTTGACATAAATATCACCGTCACCTGTACCGCCAGACAACTTGAATGTCAGATTGGTCGCGCCAGCAGGAACCACGATGGAATACAGTTTCGTTGCACCTTTCGCCAGTGTGATGCCGCTGACGGTTACTCCTTTTGTCAGTGGGGTGGCGGTCGGTGTTGTTGTGGTGCAGCTGACACCAACGCTGGCGAAGGCCGCAGTCACATCGGCAACGGCGTAGCCACGGTTAGTCGCTGCTTTTTCAACACCGCAGGCACCTTGGTTAAATGTGCTGCTGGATGTCCAGTAGAGGCGGTTAGCGTCTGCCATCACTTCAAATGCCTTGCGTGTATTCCAGCCTGCTGTTGTTGCTAACAGGTAAAAGGCTTTGTTATACACGCCACTCGAATAGTGAACATCGAGGCTGCTGGTGTAGTTGCTCGCATTTGCAATGGAGCCGCCATCCAGCGGTGGGTTGTACATATAACGTAATGCACCTGTGGCTTTGAAAATATCGGTACCGACTTTGAAATCATTCGTCCCTTTGACATAGTACTCAACTGCTTCACCAGCCATATCGGAGAACGCTTCGTTCATACCACCCGACATACCCGAATACACCAGACCGGAGTTTTGTTCGGTGAAGCCGTGGCTGACCTCATGTCCGGTTACATCCAGTGCTGTCAACGGATAGAAAGTGGAGGCACCATCGCCGAAATTCATCGAGCTGCCATCCCAGAATGCATTTTCGTAGCTCGAACCATAATGCACTTTCATGACCAGCTTCTGGCTGATAGGACGCACGCCAAGATAGGTCTGGTACATGTTGAAGACCTGGTTACCAAAGTAATGTGCATCATTCATCGGTGAGTAACCACCGTTGATGGTTTTGACGGTATTTCTCGGGCAGGTAAATGAATGCAGCGTCCCTGAACCTGATGTTGCGCTGTTCATGTTGTAGGTGGCAACATTAGTGCTGTTGAGCGTACAAGTAGAACTACTGACAGTCACGTCGAGGAAGCCGTATCCGGCTGTTGTACCATATTCATACTGACCAGTTTTCGCATTGCCGCCAGGCCCTGTGCCTGTCGTTGCGTGAGTCAGACCTTCCCATTTCTCGACAACGACACCGGTATTGGCATCAATGATGAAATGCGGACGGCTGGGTTTTGCCGGATTTGTAGTGTCAAGAAATGACACCAGATAGACCAGTTTGCCGACGTTATTCTCGTCCAGTTTCACAAACAGTTTTGCCTGTTCATTTTCGCTGCTGGATGCGCGAGCCTGAGTTTTTGCCAGAGTAACTGCCTGTGTTGTTGAATAGAACGGTTTGGCATTTGGTACATCTTTGGCCAGATTGCTGATCAGATAGCCTGACAGGGTCGATTGCGCTGCGCCAGCATTGGCGTGCTCAACAATGGCCTCACCCCAGACTGGCACGCCTTGATGAAATTGTTGGAAGCGCGTTACTACGCGACCGTTAGCGTAAGTCTGGCTGCGTGCGGCTTGCAGTTCACTGCTTGTTAAACCCAAAGTGCTGTGGATGCTGGGAGTCCCCGAGCTCGCTTTACCTGTGACCGACGATGATCTGCTCGCCGCAGATTGCGCGGTCGCCGAAGGCGTCAATTGCTCCAAATTGATTTTGTCTGCTGCTGAGGCGCTCCATGCACAGGCAAGCAACGCTACCATCATGGTTGGCCGGAACACTAAGCTGGTATTAGAAGTACGTGTCATTTTTGTTTATCCCTAAATTGTTGTTAATGTTATTGAACTTGCAGCTTATGGCAGCAAGTTAAGAGTAGAACTTAAACAAACCAGATCAAAGCGGGAAAGCCTGAAACAAATGGCTTATCGCCCAGCGAAAACACTGCGATACATGCTCGCTACCCGACAAGCGATTGTCCTGATAGCGATAAATAGTTAATCAGATAATTTGTTAAGGGAAAATGACAGTGTTGCGTATTTTTAATTACTTAAAAAAGTAAATTTTTTACCAACAGAAGAAAATTTCTTTTCAATTAGTAAATATCGAACTTGCTTCATCGAAACACGGGATGTGCGAAGCAAACAGGGATATTTCATAACAAATAGTTAAAAATATTTTTACTAATTATTATGTAATAAGTAATGGAAGATGATAGGTGGGCTTGACAGAAAAACTATTGTGATTAAATAACTTATTCTGAAGACTGGCGTATTGATTCTGATCAGTCAGAGCTAAGATTCGTCATATCGAAAAAAATTCCCTTTATTTAGAAAAATAATCAATTTATTTTTCTGCGTCGAGTTAAGTAGCTGCAACTGCTTTTTTGGGGATGAATGCTGCCTTATCTGAATGCCGGATTTTGTGCGTAGAAATGCCATCCTTCTATTTTTAAAAAAATTTTTTGAAAATACTTTTACTTAAGGGTTGCGCGCAGTTCTTACTGGTGCCGCGATATTCTGGCGTATCCATTTTTGCATGTCTTGCCAGATGCGTTGCACCTCAGCTTCAGGGGGCATCTGAGTTGCGTTGGGTAACTCTATGGTGACGACTGGAATATCCTTGTGCAAGCCACTGTAGTTTCCCAGCGAGCCAGGATAAACACCGACACGGTTGTAGGTCAGTCTGCCAAAACGATTCGGCGGCTTACTCGGTCCATCAAAATCCAGCACACCAAATGGTGCATGAACCGAGATGATCACATCCGGTTTGTATTTTTCGATGGTGTCATACACCCAGCGACTTTCTGGTTCTGAAATCGGTGCTTTACCTGGATAGCGGCGCGGGTCTTTTCGAGTCACGCGAGCCCAGTAGGCGGGCGCTTCTTTTTCCCATTCCGGCGTGGGGAAGTTACGGTTCAGATCAATGCCACGGGCGTTGACCCGGCGCGGTTTCGCCGCGAGTAAGCCGTCAGGATTCACGACCGGTGCGATTTTCCAATGAAACTCGGTCACGTCATTTTTCTGGATATTTTCCAGCCACTTAAATACGATGGCCGACGCCGTTTGTTCGTCTCCGTGAATGCCGCCGAGCAGCAATACTTTGATGGCATGCGGATGTCTGGCATCTGCACGCCAGTCACGTGACAGCAGAGGAAAACCATTGAGTGAATTTGTACCTGCGGGTATCAACTTACTTTTGAGGCAATCGTTGACATTGACTCCCGGTAATTTGAGTGCAAGCGGAGTGCACCAATCAGTGACGGTTTTTGTCTTGGCAAGGGGGACGGCAAATGTCGAGGATGCTGATACGGCAGATATCAGCATCGTGCAGGCCAGCGCTGTTTTTTTGCAGGACGATGCAATGACTTTTTTACCACTCAATAAAAACCACCGCATCGTTACTTCAACTCCCGCTACAAAAATTACAAACCTGCCGCCGCCCGCAAGATCGCTGCTTTATCTGTGCGTTCCCAAGTGAACTCTGGCTCTTCACGACCAAAGTGACCATACGCCGCAGTTTTTGAATAAATCGGACGCAGTAAGTCCAGCATCTGGATAATACCTTTTGGACGCAGATCAAAATATTCATTGACCAGTGCTGCGATCTGCGCATCAGGAATCACGCCTGTGCCTTCGGTATAAACCGTGACATTCATAGGCCGTGCCACGCCGATCGCATATGCCACCTGAATCTGACATTGCTTAGCCAGACCTGCCGCCACGATATTTTTTGCAACATAACGTGCAGCGTAGGCAGCAGAACGATCTACTTTTGTAGGATCTTTACCGGAGAATGCGCCACCACCATGCGGACAGGCACCACCGTATGTATCAACGATAATTTTACGGCCGGTCAGACCGCAATCACCTTGCGGACCGCCGATCACAAAGCGACCGGTAGGGTTGATCAGGTATTTGGTATCCTGCAGCCATTCTTTCGGCAGCACGGGTTTGATAATTTCTTCAATGACCGCGTCGATGAACGATTGCTTCATCTTGGTCGGTGTTTCGCTTTGATCGGGGCTGTGCTGGGTCGATAATACGACGGTGTCTATGCTGTGCGGCTTGCCATCGACATAACGCATTGTGACCTGGGATTTGGCATCCGGACGCAGGAACGGCAGACGACCATCTTTACGCAATTGCGCCTGACGTTCCACCAGACGATGTGCGTAATAAATCGGTGCTGGCATCAGCTCAGGTGTTTCATCGCAAGCGTAGCCGAACATCAGACCCTGATCACCCGCACCGATATTCAGATAGTCGTCACTCGCGCGATCCACACCTTGAGCGATGTCATTCGATTGTTTGTCATACGCGACCAGCACGGCGCAACCTTTGTAGTCGATACCATATTCAGTATTGTCATAGCCGATACGTTTGATGGTATCGCGCGCTACCTGAATGTAATCGATGTTGGCTTGCGTCGTAATCTCACCGGCAAGGACAACTAAACCAGTGTTTGTCAGCGTTTCAGCTGCAACACGGGAGTAGGGATCTTGTTCGAGAATAGCGTCGAGAATTGCATCGGAGATTTGATCCGCGACTTTATCGGGATGTCCTTCAGAAACGGATTCTGAGGTAAAAAGAAAATCATTTGCCATCGCAGGCTCCTGTAAAAATGACCGTAAAAAATTGTGCCGCAGTCGGAAAGAGATCCTGCGACGCTTTAGCGAATTTTATAAACCGCCTCGCAAGTTGTCTGTTAACTCGGCGGTAGCTTGCCGTCAGAACCTCAACAGCTAGCCAATGTGTGATATTTTACGCTCTCTATTCGATTTCTGTCGAATACCCCTCTTTTTTTTACCTATTCTTGAGCAGCGTCATGCTTGTCATTCTATTCCGATTTCTGTCGATTTTTCCGCTCTCTGTACTGCATCTGATTGGCGCAGTATTAGGACGTATTGTGTATTTTTTGTCAGGCTCTTATCGTCGGCGCTTGCGGGAAAATCTCGAACGTGCCGGATTTTCTGCACATTTAAGCGATGCGGTCAAAGAGGCCGGGAAAAATATACTCGAGTTACCTTTTATCTGGTGCGCGAAACCTGATCGTGTTTTGCGTACCGCCAGTCTGGAAAACTGGGACTTAGTACAACAGGCGCTGGATGCCAAAAAAGGCGTGATTTTTCTGACACCGCATTTAGGCTGCTTTGAAATTGTTGCGCAGTCGATCGCGGTACGCACGCGTTTGACGGTGATGTATAGACCTCCCCGTAAAGATGCACTGAAACCTTTGATCGAAGGTGCGCGTGCGCGGGAAAATCTGTTGCTGGCACCGGCGAATTTATCTGGTGTGCGCATTATGGCGAAGGCACTGAAGAAAGGCGAGGCGATTGGTTTATTGCCAGATCAGGTGCCGCAGGAAGGCGAAGGTGTCTGGGCAAAATTTTTCGGTAAGCCAGCGTATACGATGACCTTGTCAGCCAAGTTGCACAGCATGAACGGTGCGCCGATTATTCTGACTTACGCTGAGCGTTTACCGCATGGGCGTGGCTACGTCGTACGTTTTGCCGCATTTGAGGAAGAGTTGGGAAGCGATCCTGTGCAACAGGCGGAAGCGATTAATCGCGGTATGGAAAAATTGATTGCCCGTTCACCAGCACAGTATTTCTGGAGCTATAACCGCTACAAAAAACCGGATGGTGTCAGTGGTCCCGATACTGATGTTACAGAGGGACAGGCATGAGAGCTGTGCTCCTGATGATGTGGTTGTTGCATTGGTTGCCTTTGCCAGTTTTGGGGCGTTTGGGGGCGGGCGTCGGTAGCATATTGTTTTCTCTGATACGCAAACGTCGCCATATTACTCTGACCAATTTGCGACTCTGTTTACCGCATCTGAGTGAGGCAGAAAGAGTGCGTATCGCCCGCCAGCATTTTCAAATGTATGCACGCAGTGTGCTGGAACGCGGCATTCTCTGGTGGGCATCAGAACCTCGTCTGAAGCGTCTGATTCAGGTCGAACCAGCCGTTCCATTGGATGTTATTCAACAGGGGCCGACGATACTGATGTGTCCGCATTTTGTTTGTCTGGATGTGGCTGGTGTCGCTGTGATGCTGGAATCATCATTGTGCTCGATCTACACCGAGCAGAGAAACAAAGTTTTTGATCTTGCTTTGCGTCGCGGCCGTTCGCGGTTTCGGCCGGTGAAGTTATTTTCACGCGCTGATGGTGTGAAACCGATTATCCGGGCGATGCATGAAGGTTTGCCGTATTTCATGTTGCCAGATATGGATTTCGGCGCAAAAAATGCAGAGTTCGTTCCATTCTTTGGCGTACCTGCCGCAACGCTGACCGCATTGCCACGGCTTGCCGCATCGACCGGTGCAAAAGTGGTGCCAGTCATTGCAACGATGCTGCCAGATTATCGGGGATGGAAAGTCTCGTTTCATCCACCATGGGAAAATTACCCTGGTGCAGATATCACCGCAGCGACCCGTCAGATGAATGCTTTCATTGAGCAGGAAATCCTGAAAGCACCTGCAGAATATTTCTGGGCACACAAGCGCTTTAAGACCCGGCCGGAAGGTGAAGCCAGTTTGTATTGAGCGGTTGACACTTTGTTGCGCTTACTTTTACAATCGCGCCACAGGTGCTAAGGGGCGCCTTCCCGCACAAGAGGCTCTCACCCTTTATCTTTGCAGCTACAGTACTAATGTCGTTACTGACGATACTGTTGCTGCCATCTTTTGATGTGATAAGCGAAATTCGTTTGACGTAGCGGGTCGTCAGATAACGAATCGGAGCTCATCATGTTGACCTTGTATATTTCTGCACTATTTCCTTTTATTGTCTGCCTTACTCAGGGAGCGCAGACATGAACGTTTTAATCAACGAACTTAAAACCCGCGCCCGTCTGTGGTTAACACTGCTGCAAAGTGATAATGCCAATGCTCGCAAGCGTGCGCAGGTTCTTTGTCGCCAGCACCGCTGGGATATTCCTGACGGCTGGCAACTGCGCCATTGTCTTAATCTGGCTGCTGCGGATATTGGCTTTTCTCATTGGGAGCATGCCCGCCACGTGCTGTCTGGTCAGGCACAGGCGGGTGACGATATGGGGGATTTCTGGCATGGCCCGGAAGTCGCTGGTCTGAGTAATCTCTGGTATGCCAATTACGCCGACGCAGACAAGCAACTGCAGGCCGACCCGCATCTTTATTTGCTTCCATACCGGCGGCAATTCATGCTGGTCAGCACGCATTATCTGGAAGCGCTGCAGCTGAATCTGGATGCGGGATTGTGGCACGGTCTGCAAAGAAACCTGACGCTGGCGTATGCCAGTCCTGCATGGCAAGCGCTGGCATTACAACGTTTACAAACCAGTCGTGTTGGTCGCTTTGCGCAATAGGGGAATTGAACGCAAACCGCGTTTGATTGACAACCCCGTTGGTTATCACTGCCACAGGTGTTGAAAAATTTTATCCAGGTTTGAAAACTGGTAAATATTCAGCTACCCACAAAAAACGCCGGTGAATTACTCTCCGGCGTTCGTGGTGCTCAGACTTTTTAAAGACTAAGGATTTACACTAAAAGCTCGGTTTCGTCAGGCAACAAGGTATTGGCAGGTAACGCCTGACCTTGTATCAGTTTTTCATAGTACGGCGCAAAATCTGCCGCAGTACCATCAAATAATTCCTGGAAGCTGTTAATAACAAAGTAGGTTTCTTGATAGGTATCGATTTTGTACAGCGTATTCAGGCAGCGTTGTATATCCAGATGGATATGCCGCGAGCTGGTGCCTGGTGTCAGACAATATTCGACTTCGCCACCGGAAGATAAAATACCTGCACCGTAAATACGTAAGCCTTGCGGGGTGTTGATCAGGCCAAATTCCACGGTGTACCAATACAGACGCGCCAGTTGTTCAAGACCACCCAGCTGCATCGCTTTTAAACCGCCTTTACCATACAACTGCATGTAATCGGCAAATACCGGATTGAACAACATGGGTACATGTCCGAAGAAATCATGGAATACATCGGGTTCAACGATGTAATTGAATTCTTCGGGTTTGCGCAGCCAGACGGTGACCGGAAAGCGGCGATTGGCAAGGTGTTCAAAGAAGGTCAGTTCAGGAATCAGGCCGGGAACGGCGACGATATTCCAGCCAGTTGCTGCAAATAATGCACGCGATGTTTTTTCAAATTCAGGAATGCCATCGGCTGCATTCATTTTATGTAAGGCATCAATAAATTCGTCGCATGCGCGTCCCGGTAACAGCGACATCTGTCGTTGATATAAGGCGCGCCAGAGATCGTGTTCTGCCTCGGTATAAGCGTGCCAATGTTGTTTGACGACATAGTGCGAATCGGCATGTTCATAGTCACCGCGCAGTGCTGCTCCATGAGATTTTTCAGCGACAGTTGCCAGAAATTCTTCATTACTGACGGTCATATTGTTTGTGTTGATGTTGTCCATAGCTTGTCTCTCTTTGACAAAAGGCTGACCAGAAACCGGTCAGCCTTTTGAGGTCATTCACATCACATCCGTTCAGAAATTTTATGCTGTCGCTTTGTCGTCTTTCAGTACACCGCGACGAATCTGATCGAGCTCGATAGATTCAAACAATGCGCGGAAGTTGCCCTCGCCGAATCCCTGATCGCCTTTGCGCTGGATAATTTCAAAGAAAATAGGACCAATCACTGTTGTCGTGAAAATCTGCAGCAATAATTCGCGCGATGTTTCCGTGCTCTTGCCATCGATCAGAATCCGTAACTTGCGCAAGGCTTCCAGATTTTCACCGTGGCCGGGCAAACGACGATCAACCAGATCGTAGTAAGTGTCTATCGTGTCCTGGAACGCCACGCCACTTGCTTTCATGCCGCTGACCGTCGCATATACATCGTCCGTGCCCATCGCGATGTGCTGTACGCCTTCGCCTTGATACAGGTCGAGATATTCGGCAATCTGTGATTTGTCATCCGAAGATTCATTGATAGGAATACGGATTTTCCCGCAAGGCGATGTCATCGCTTTTGACTTGAGACCAGTGTGTTTGCCGGCGATATCGAAGTAGCGAATTTCGCGGAAATTGAACAGCGTTTCATAGAAATCAGCCCACTCTTTCATGCGGCCGCGATGTACGTTGTGGGTCAGGTGATCGATGTAGGTGAGACCCAGTCCAACCGGATTGGATTCAACGCCCGGAATCGCAACGAAGTCGGCGTCGTAGATACTGATATTGCCGATCGCGCCGGGTTGTGCGCCGTCTTTGCCATGCCAGCGGTCAACGAAATAAATCAATGAATCACCGATGCCTTTGATGGCAGGAATATTTAATTCCATAGGGCCGGTTTTATTGTCGAAACCCCAGGCTCCTAATTCCAGCGCGCGTTTGTAGGCGGCATTCGCATCTTTGACGCGGAATGCGAAAGCGCACACCGACGGACCATGCTTGCGGGCGAATTTCTGTGCAAACGAGTCTTTTTCAGCATTGATGATGAAATTTACGTCACCCTGGCGAAACAGCGTGACATCTTTTGTGCGGTGTCTGGCGATGGCGGTAAAGCCCATGGTGACAAATAATTCACCGAGTGCTTTTGGGTCTGGTGCTGCGTATTCGATGAACTCAAAACCATCTGTCCCCATAGGGTTTTCCCAAGTCTGGAAAGTCATGCGTGTCTCCTGTATTAATTCGTCCGGGTCTGCATCGGCACGTCGTTACGCGTGTTTTGATGTAGATCAAACGAGCAGTATAGTCCGGCAAATGCGCCATTAAATTTCAAAATAACCTAAGGTATTTCTTATTTGAGCAATAATATGTCTTATTTATTTTAAATATTGGCAAATAATGGCTGAAATTCCTCTCGATAAAATTGATCGTAAAATTCTGGCGATCTTGCAGGCCGACGGGCGGCTGACGAATCAGGAGGTGGCAGAGCGCGTGAATCTGTCACCTTCACCTTGCCTGCGTCGTATTAAGCGACTGGAAGAGAGTGGTGTGATACGCAAGTATGTGGCTTTGCTCGAGCCTGCCAAGATTGGTCTGGGTTTGCTGGCGTACGTGAATGTGCGCCTGGAAAAACACAATGATTTGCCCGGAAAGAGTGGCTCGCGGTCGCCACGGGACGATTTTTCTGCATCGGTAGGGCAATGGCCAGAAGTGGTGGCGTGTTACGCGATGACGGGTGAAATGGACTATTTACTGCGCGTGCATGTCGAAGACATGAATCATTTTTCACGCTTCATGATGGAGACCTTATTGCGTCATCCGGCTGTGCTGGATGTGAAATCCAGCTTTGCATTACAGCAGATCAAAGAGACGACGGCCATGCCAGTGTCAGGCACGGCTTGACGGCGAATCAGCGAGTATATGATTCGCCGCGCGGTGACTATTTTTTTTCAGAGTGGTTGCCCATACCCGGCAAGTGTCTGAGCCATTTGACGGCGGCACGGGTATTCGCTTTGATCGAGTAATCAATAGCGGCAACTTGTTCCTGCACGGCTTCTTTCAGAACGCTGACTGCATCGGCTGGCAATAATTTCAGATAGGCATCGGCCTCGCCGTATTCGCGCTGGATTTCCATGCCTGCTTTCTTGGCGATATGAATCATCGTCTGATTTGACGACAGACAATGCATGTACAAGGTATCTACATCGGCATTGCGACAATGAATCGCGCCGCGTTCGAACAGTTTGGCGCCAACGCCTTTACCGCGTGCTGATTTGGATACCGAGACACCAAATTCAGCGACCGTATCTTTATCGGTAGCCTCATCTTTTTCGCTGCGCGGCGCAAATGCCAGATGACCGACGCCGACCAGCCGGAAGTTACGGCTCAGCACACCGAATACTTTATCCCGGGAAAAGTCCAGACCATTAACATACTTTTCTATCATGGGATCCGGCAGATAGGTGCCAAAACGCAGTAAACGATCACTTTCTTCTAATGCCAGAAAATGTTTGAGTATGCGATGCCGGTCTTTTTCAGACAATTCTTTGACGTAGACAGCAGGCTTGTTGCTGCCGGAATGTTCATTGAAATTAATGGGGAAAATATCGGTAGGATTCATGACATGTCCTTACTGCAAATAGAATTTGTGCAGTGCACAAAGCATTGTAGGCGATCTGTTCTGATTATTCCAGAAAACATTGTCAATGTGAGAGTGGAGTCTGTTTTTTAATCTGTTGCACCGCCGCAATTCTGGCGTCGCGTATGGCTTCCGGGATGCGTTTGGGCTGATCTTTACAGAGCTGTGCAATTTCACCGCCATTCACTTGCTGCGCTGCATTCAGTGCCCGTTCTAAAAACGCAGTTTGTGGAAATTCTGTGTTTTCAAGGCCCGCACGACCAAAACAATCACACTCGGCCGCCCGCAGCATGTCGCTAAAACGTTGTGGTTTACGGAACGCATCATTGCGGGACAGAAAATCGAGGATAGTCGACGCACGCATTTCAAACGCACGCCCAACATTGCCATGATCGCGCGCGGTCATGTAAGCCAGATCGCGGCAATCTGACGGCACTTTCAGGCGTTGGCAGACGATATCGACCAGCCTTGCGCTACGCTCCTCGTGACCGTGGTGTTTTGGCCAGAGTTCCGGCGGCGTAGTACCTTTACCGAGATCATGCATCAAGGAAGCGAACCGGATCGGCAGCGAATACCCCTGTTGCGCCGCATAATCGACGACTAGCATGACATGAACACCGGTATCAATTTCGGGATGATGTTTTTCCGGTTGCGGCACGCCCCACAGCGCATCCAGTTCGGGCAGTAATCGTTTCAGAGCACCGCAGGCGCGCAAGACTTCAAACATACGCGATGGTTTGACCTCCATCAGACCGCGCGCCAGCTCTTGCCAGACGCGCTCTGGCACCAGCGCGTCGACTTCCCCGGCTGCCACCATTTCTTGCATCAGCGCATTGGTTTCGTCGGCAACGGTAAAGTTGTGCGGCGGTAAGGCGAAGCGCGCAGCAAAGCGCGCAACCCGCAGTATGCGCACTGGGTCTTCCGCAAATGCGGCAGAGACATGTCGTAATACGCGTCGTTGCAAATCCTGCTGACCACCAAACGGATCGGTAATCTGGCCGTTGCTGTCTTGCGCCATCGCGTTCACCGTCAGATCGCGTCGGATTAAATCCTGTTCCAGTGTGACATTGGCATCGGTGTGAAAAACAAAGCCTTTGTAGCCGGCTGCGGTTTTACGTTCGGTACGTGCCAGCGCATATTCTTCGTGGGTTTTCGGATGCAGAAAAACCGGAAAATCTTTACCCACGGCCTGAAAACCATCCCGGATCATTTCTTCCGGTGTACTGCCGACGACGACATAATCCCTGTCCTGTACCGGCAATCCCAACAGTGAATCACGGACAGCGCCGCCGACGATATAGATTTGCTTCGTACTCATTTTGGGGGACGGGCATCATGCCAGGGGGCAGATTCTGTTTCGGCCCTGGCTTCCAGTATCCATTGCGCTACGGCCGGGTGTGCGCAGACTCTGTCTGCATAAGCTTCCAGCGCTGGCGCTAAGGAAACGCCGTAGGTTTTAAAGCGCGTGACGACTGGGGCGAAATACGCATCAGCGATGGAGAATGCGCCAAATAAAAATTCATGGGCGCCAAAACGTGCGAGGCAATCTTCCCAGATTTCGCAAATCCGGCCTATATCCGCCTGCGCGCCAGGTGTATGACCTTTGCCATGTAAATCAGCCCGGATATTCATCGGCATGTCAAAACGCAACGAAGAAAATCCGGCGTGCATTTCAGCGCAGATGCTACGTGCAAATGCACGCGCGGCCGTGTCTTCCGGCCATAAATTTAATAAAGAAAACTGTTCGGCCAAAAACTCGCAAATCGCCATCGAGTCCCAGACGGTAATATCGTTGGCGATCAGCACCGGCACTTTTCCGGCCGTCGAATATTCTGAAATTTTTGCTGTGGTATCAGGCTGATCCAGATGTATGCGTATCTCTTCAAATGGAATACCAAAGGCTTTCATGGTTACCCATGCGCGCATGGACCACGATGAGTAATTCTTATTGCCTATCACCAGCACCATACGGGAACGGCGTTCATCCATCAGTGCGGCCAGCGCGGGAAGCATTTCAGTATCTTGCATTGTTCGTAGACTCTTCAGGTATTTCGGCATCATTGGCAGACATGCCTTTGGGCACGACGATGCCGAGACGGGCTTTCAGCGATTGTGGTTTTCTCTCGAACAATGCCGCGTAGTAGGTCGCATTGGACAAGACATTTTTGACGTAACCACGGGTTTCTGCAAACGGAATGGTTTCCGCAAAAATGGCGCCTTCAACTGGGCGCGTCAGCTTTGCCCGCCACGCGCGCGGACGCCCTGGCCCGGCGTTATAGGCGGCGGACGCCAGTGCCTGTGAACCACCCAGATCGGTCAGCACCATATTGAGGTAATTGGTACCGAGAGCAATATTCGTATCGATATCATTGACCTGTTCCGGCACGAAATTACCCAGACCAATTTTTTTGGCGACGTAGCGGGCCGTCGCTGGCATGATTTGCATCAATCCCGATGCGCCGACATGCGATTTCGCATGCATAACGAACCGCGACTCCTGACGGATCAGACCATACACCCACGCCATATCGAGTCCGAGCGCCTGCGTGGTTTTGTACATGCTGTCGTTGAACGGCGTAGGGTAGCGCTGGTTGAAATCGAATTCGCCCCGGGTGCGGTCAGAGGTATTCACCATGCGATCCAGCATATTGTTTTTACGCGCCAGTTCTGCGGCGGCCAGATGCTGCCGCTCTGTCATTTTGCGTAATTCCCAATTCCATTCCCGCGTGCCTTCGAGCCGCAGATTCATGGAATAAAATTTCAGCGCACGTTGCAAATTCGGATTGCGCTCCACCGCCGCCAGTTCTTCGGCAGTGACGGGTCTGGAAGTCAGAGGCACGCCGACTTTCTGACCGTTTTCTTCCAGCGCGAGTTGGCCGTAGAAGTGAATCTGATCTGCGATACTGGCAAATAACTGCCGCGCTTCTTCGTTTTTGCCTTCGGCTTTCAGTGCGCGTCCCAGCCAGTAAATCCAGGCCGGTTCATTTTTCAGTGAGGCAGGCATCAGCGCGATTGTTGTCTTAACGATTTTCCAGTCGCCTTCACGCAATGCAGTACGCACCCGCCATTGGTAGGCTTCCTGCGACAAGGTGGCGCCATCCGCGCGTACCCAGTAAGCCAGCGCTTCCGGTTCTAATTTCAGCGCCGACTGTAAGGCAATTTGCGCCCACGCATTCGCGCGCTCGCTGTCGTTGAGTTTGGCGCTGAAGCGGGATAATTTTTCTGCCGCGTCTTCGGGGTCAGACTTTGCTGCGCGACCCAGCGCGATGACGAACAACTCTTTGGAAATCCGGTTATTTTCCGGCCCGGTTTTTAACAGACTCGCAGGTTTTTCCAGTGCCGCGCTCAGCTTTTTTTCCGGCAAATCCAGCAGTTTCCCCAAGCGTTGTGCCAGCGGTACGGCACCGTATTCTGCCGCCATGCGTATCTGTGTCCACAAATCCGCCTGACTGAGCTGGCCATTTGCTGCCAGATAGCTCACCAGACTGTAACAGCCCTCGCCATAATCACGCGGCGCGTTCAGCAAGGCTTTGGCGTCGTTGGCGACTTTCTGCTGCTTATATGCTTTTGATAGCAGGGCGTAACAGCGCAACTGATTATCGTCAGCCACCACAAACTGCGGATATTGCTGATCAAATAAATCCCATTCGCCGCGCTTGCCTAACAAAGATAACCAGTCATTGCGCAAGCGGTCTGCGATGGCGCTGCCTTCGTATTTGCTGATGAATTCGCGGAATTCCGTATTCGATGCCCGCTGCAGATGTGAGCGAAGGCGGTAGTAATCGACATACGAGGGAATTTCATATTGCGCGAGTGCCGGCGCATGTTGCTCGGCACTTGCCGCATCTTCATGCAAGCCTGCATCGCGTAAGGCCATGAAGCGATCATCATCATTGATGAAACTCTTTTTGGGAGAGGCCGCATACGCACTGGGTAAAACACTCAAACCTGCTAAGATCATGAGGCTACATTGCGCTAATTTATTTTTCACAGACATCTTTGCATCGCTATCAAAATCTATTTCTGACAGTATGACACAGCCACCTCTGAGCGGACACACCAGCCTCGCAGAACTTAACCAGAATCGCAGTGCTTTGCGACGATATTTATTAGATTGCCGTCGTCAGCTTGACGCAGCTGTACGCCAGCAATGGGACGCACAAATCGCAGATCATTTAATGGCGTGGTGCCGTCAGGAAAAACCCGCCAGTCTGGCCGTTTACTGGCCGATACAGGCTGAGCCTGACTTGCGTTCCTGCTACGCCGCGATTGCTGGAATGGGCATACAACTCGCATTGCCCTGGGTCAGCGCGAAAGAGGAACCTTTGCGCTTTCTCGCCTGGTGCGAAGGGGATGCGATGCTGACGGATGATTACGGCATTCCTTTACCGGCGCAACGTAATCATCTGGTGACGCCAGCTGCATTGCTGATTCCCTGCGTTGGTTTTAATACCGCCCGCTATCGTCTCGGTTATGGTGGTGGTTATTACGACAGAACGCTGCCCGGTCTGCCAGATGCGGTCAGCCTCGGCATCGCCTACCAGTGCGCCTGCGCCGACTTTGCGCCGGGTGAACACGACATTCCTATGACGCAGATCATGACCGAAACCGGATGTCTGGCTTGAGTCAGTTGGTGTAACAGAGGTAATTTAGGCGTTTTATGTGCTTTATATACTCCCGGGGAGTATATATTTACCCCCTTATTTTTCGCTGACAAGAGCATGATTTTGATAAAAAAGAGGGGGAGTATGCTAAAAATCGGTGTTTTTTTATGATGCGGGAGTATTGATCCGATATCAAAACAGGGAAGATAAGGGCGCAACAATAAGCTGCATTGATACGCCCCGCGATGCGATCAGCAATGTCGTTCTTTAAAACCCCAGCGCCTTACCATCTGGATTGCGGGAATCAGAAAAGCCGTAAAACACGCCATCGCTGACTTGTATGGTCTGGGTTTTTCCTATCACCGGTGCCTGTTTCAGATTCTGGCCTTTGTCTGTCAGGATTTTTAAGGTGTCGGCGCTGATGCCTTTTTCAAAATAAAGCTGATCCGGCATCCATTGCTGGTGAATGCGTGGCGCTATCGTTGCTTCGGCGACGTTCATGCCGTGGTCGATCACATTTAAGATCGTTTGCAGCGTGGTGGTAATGATGCGGCTGCCACCGGGGCTACCTGTGACCAGAAACGGTTTGCCATCTTTTAAAACGATGGTCGGGGACATGGAGCTTAGCGGGCGCTTACCTGCCTGTATCGCATTAGCGGCGCCGCCGATGAGTCCGAACGCATTCGGTACGCCAGCCTTGACGGAAAAATCATCCATTTCATCATTCAACACGATGCCAGTGCCGCTGGCGACAATGCCGCTGCCGAAATTCAGATTCAGGGTGTAGGTCGTTGCGACAACGTTGCCGAATTTGTCGGCCACGCTGTAGTGCGTAGTCTGGTCGCTTTCATAGGCTTGTGGTTGGCCTGGCTTGATTTCTGCCGAAGGCGTGGCGCGCTCAGGATTAATTTTTTTGACGAGTTCATCGGCGTAGCTGCGCGCAGTCAGTCCTTTTTTGGGGACGGTGTAGAAATCCGGGTCGCCCAGATATTCGGAACGGTCGGCATAAGCGAGCTTCATGACTTCACTGAGTTGATGTAAGGTCAGCGCGCTGTTGGCACCTTGCTGTCTGAGCGGGTAGTGTTCCAGCATATTCAGCATCTGGATGATATGCACACCGCCAGAGCTGGGTGGCGGCATGGAAACGACCTCGTAGCCGCGATAATTGCCTTTGACTGGCTGGCGCTCTATCGCCTTGTAATTCTTCAGATCGCTGGCGCTGATAAAGCCTTGATGCTGCTGCACTTCGGCGACAATTTTCTTTGCAATCTCGCCTTCGTAAAATGCTTTGGAACCTTGTGACACTATCAGTCGCAGCGAATGCGCAAGGTCTTTTTGAACCAGCTTTTCACCGGCCTGCAATGGTCGTCCATCTTTGAAAAAAATCGCCCGGCTGGACGGCCATTTTCCAAGATGCTCACGTTCGGCCTGCAACAAGGTGGCCAGATAAGGCGTGACGGTGAACCCTTGTTCCGCCAGACGGATCGCGGGTGCGACGACATCTTTCAGTTTCATGCTGCCGTATTTGCTGAGCGCGAGCTCCAGACCGGCGACGGTGCCGGGCACGCCTATCGCCAGATGGCTGTGGGTGGAACTGCCGGGAATAACGTTGCCGCTGGCATCGAGATACATGTCTTTGTGGGCTTTTTCCGGCGCGCTTTCACGAAAATCGAGGGCGATCTGTTTTCCGGAACGACTATCGTGAATCAGCATGAAGCCGCCGCCGCCGATATTACCGGCATTCGGCAGCACAACTGCGAGAGCGAATCCGGTGGCGACTGCCGCATCGACAGCGTTGCCACCTTGCGCGAGTATTTTTACACCGACTTCACTGGCCAAAGCCTGTTCGGTCGCGACCATACCTTGACGACTGCTGACCGGGCTGATGATGGGGAAATTGGTATCGTAACGGATGTTCGCCGCGATTTGCGCCTGTGCGGGGAGTGGGCTGATGGTGAGGCTGACGGCGAGACTGATAGCGAGGCTGAAACCCGTGAAGCTGGCTGCAATGAATGGCGTCAGCCCCGATTTTTTCTTTAGTAACACGCGAATTCTCCGTGATGTCATGTCTGGTGTGCGTTGCATAATGCGCAGCCGACAGTGTATCTGCTTAGTCTGGCGACGAATATATTTCTATCGCATATCGATAGGTGATTTGCACGTGGGTCGTGTGCGATTGACGGGCGATGCGGCGCTCTTGTGCGGATGTGTAAAGAGAGTAGGGGAGCTCAGTCCAGAGCTATCGTCAAAATAAAAAAGCCACCTCGTAAGGTGGCTTTTCAGCGGTAAAACGAAATGAATTCGCGAGAATTATTTCGCTTCAGTACCGGCTTCAGCTTCAGCAGAAACTGCGCCTGCTGGTACCGTTGCGATAGCGATAGTGATATCACCACCGTGTACAACAGCTGTTACGCCTTTTGGCAGTTTCAGACCAGATGCGTGGATAGATTGACCAGCTTCCAGTTTGGACAGGTCAACTTCAACGAATTCTGGCAGATTTGCTGGCAAGCAGGATACATCCAGCTCAACTGCTACGTGGCTGATGACTGCGCCAGAAGTTTTTACTGCTGGGGATACGTCAGCGTTCACGAAGTGCAGAGGCACTTTAACGTGGATTTCTTTATTTGGATCAACGCGTTGGAAATCAGCGTGCAATACCAATTGTTTGTATGCGTGGACTTGGAAGTCGCGCAACAGAACTTTTTCTACTTTACCGTCAACTTCCAGATCCAGAATAGAAGAATGGAATACTTCTTTTTTCAATGCATGGTACAGCGCATTGTGATCCAGAGTGATAGCGACTGGTGCTTCTGTGCCGCCGTAGATGATGCCAGGTGTTTGGCCAGCATTGCGCAGGCGGCGGCTCGCTCCGGTCCCCTGTTCTTTGCGTGCAAATGCGATAACTTTCATGGTGTTACTCCAAAAAATGCAAAACGGTTTGTCGTTTTGCGATAAAGAATCCCCGCGACCAGGGATTCATAAAAAAGCGCCGTCAGATAAAAGACAGCGCCGAAACTGGTACAAATTAATCCGTGAACAGGGAGATAACTGATTCGCCTTTGGTGATACGGCGGAAGGTTTCTGCCAGCAAGCTGTCGCAAGACAGTTGACGGATTTTCGGGCAGGCGCGTGCTGCCTCGGATAATGGAATCGTGTCCGTCACCACCAGCTCGTCGAGCGGTGATTGGGTAATGCGCTGGATGGCCGGACCGGATAATACCGGATGCGTGCAATACGCCAGCACTTTCTTGGCGCCACGTTCTTTCAATACTTCTGCTGCTTTGGTCAGCGTACCTGCGGTATCGACCATGTCATCCATGATCACGCAGTTACGGCCTTCGACTTCACCAATGATGTTCATGACTTCTGACACATTGGCTTTCGGACGGCGTTTATCGATAATCGCCAGATCGCAGCCGAGGCGTTTTGCCAGAGCGCGGGCACGTACCACACCGCCGACGTCCGGGGAAACAACCAGCAGGTTGTCATAGTTTTTCGAGACCAGATCGCCCAGCAAAATTGGCGACGCGTAGATGTTATCGACCGGAATGTCGAAGAAACCCTGAATCTGATCGGCATGCAAATCCATGATCATGATGCGGTCAACGCCGGCTTCTTCCAGCATGTTCGCGACCACCTTGGCAGAAATCGCGACACGCGCTGAGCGTGGGCGGCGATCCTGACGGGCGTAACCGAAGTAAGGAATGGCTGCTGTAATGCGACCAGCAGAAGCACGTTTGAGTGCATCGACCATCAACATGATTTCCATCAGGTTGTCGTTGGTTGGAGCACAGGTGGATTGTAAAACGAAGACATCTTTACCACGGACGTTTTCATTAATCTCGACCATCACTTCACCGTCGGAGAATTTTGAAACATCTGCTTTACCTAGAGGAATGCCCAGTTGTTTGACGACTCCAGCTGCTAATGCCGGATTGGCATTGCCAGTGAAGACCATCATGTTGTCATTTGCGCGCGCGTTTGCCATGGCGGGACCTATTGGCTGAATTTTTTGAGGACCTGATTTATTTGCATAGACTTTTTGCAAAAAAATCAAAAGTAAAAACTAAAAAAGCCGCCGCAGAATCTATGCGGCGGCTTTAATTTTAATGGCAGGGGAAGAAGGATTCGAACCTTCGCATGCCGGAATCAAAATCCGGTGCCTTAACCAGCTTGGCGACTCCCCTACTCAACCGTTTGTCTGTCGTCCAGAATCGACCGCTATTTTAGCGTCAAATCGGCATCAGACCAAATCTTTTTTACTTCTGCTTCATTCATCCATAGGATGGCGATTCAGTGCTTTTGCTTTCCACGATGTCCAGCGTTCAGGCATTTGCGCTATCACTTTGTCTGCTGCCGATTCGTCGGCAAAAGCACAAAAAACACAAGATCCTGATCCTGTCATCTTCGCGTTTCCGAATTGTGACAGCCATCTAACCGCTTCGTCAACCTCAGGAAACATTGCGCAGGCAACTGTTTGCAGATCGTTTTTCCAGAACATTTCTGCATTGCTGGAAAAGTCCGCTATTCTGACGATCTTACTGTCTCTTGTCAACTCCTTTGCCGAAAAAATTGCAGGTGTCGGCACTTGCACGCCGGGTTCGATGACGACGAACCAGCGTTCCGGCGTCTGAATTGCCTGCAATTCTTCACCGACGCCTTCCGCAAAAGCATTTTCGCCAAAGATAAAAAACGGTACATCGGCACCGAGCTGCAAGCCCAGCGACATCAGTTCAGTTTTACTCAGACCTGTGTGCCACAACTGGTTTAGTGCCATCAGTGTGGTGGCTGCATCGGAGGAACCGCCACCCAGTCCGCCACCCATAGGCAGAATTTTATGCAGTGTCAGATTCGCACCAAGCTGACATTGCGTTTTGTCTTGCAACAGGCGCGCGGCGCGCACGATCAGATCGGTGCCTGCCGGCACACCGGGAATATCGTTGGAGCGGATGATCTGACCATCGTCGCGAACTTCAAAGTCCAGCGTATCGCAACGGTCTATCAGTTGAAATGCGGTTTGCAGCAAGTGGTAGCCATCGGCGCGCCGACCAGTCACATGCAGGAATAAATTCAGTTTGGCGGGAGCCGGACAGGCAAGGAGTCGTTGCGTCATGGGTTCTGTGGCGCTTCAATAAAAATGTTCAGGGTTACTTCGCCGGCACTCGTAGTGTAGCGATTTAAATCAATGCGCTTGGGGGAATTTGTCGATTCGTGCCAACTCGCGTAGCGGATATTCCAGCCGTCGCTGCTGATGGTCTGATCGCTGGCTGTCAGCGCGGTTCTGCTGCCATCAGACTGACGGATAAAGCCTTGCAGCCAGTCGCGCATCCCAGACACCGGTAGCGGCCAGCGCAGAGCATCGGCAAGTAGCTGATCCAGATTGTCGGCCTGTTGCGGCATTTTGCCTTCCTGTTCGAGTAACGCGCCACGCTCGTTCTGGGTGATTTTGGCGATCGTTTGTCCAACCGGAGAGAACAATGTGATCTGCAAGCTGTTGCCGGTTTGTTCCCACTCGAAACTGCCGGGCAGGTTTTGCGGTTTGTTGTTGTGTTCGTAGCGAACGGAGATTTTACCGCTCAGGTGTATGGTTTCCTGATAGCTGCGGCTGACGCTGTGCAGTCGTTCTGCACTGTTTGTTGTTGCTTGTGGAAGGCTGCTGCAGGCACTGCTGAGAAGCGCGCCGGATAAGCCTGTCAGAAGCATGAAAATGCGGGAGTATCTGTTCATGATGCTCTGGAGCCCTTTATTTTATTGGACTATATTAAAAATAATGCATATACCCCACCAGAGTATATGCATTATCTGAAGGTCTTGACTGAGCGCTTACAGCTTCACATTCAGGCGTTCCAGCGTATTTTTCAGGGAAGTGTTTTTCGGGTCTTTGGTGCGACCTTCACGCCAGATTTTGCGTGCCGCATCTTTCTGACCTTGCGTCCATAACAGCTCGCCAAGATGGGCGGCAATATCGGTATCGGAGCGCAATTCATAAGCGCGGCGCAAGGCTTTTTCTGCGTCATCAAATTGCCCGAGGCGGAATTTCACCCAGCCTAAACTATCCAGAATGAATGGATCATCCGGCGATAATTCGTTTGCCTTTGCGATCAGTGTCAGCGCTTCATCAAGGCGGATATTTCTGTCGGCAAACGAGTATCCGAGCGCATTGTAGGCATGCTGGCTCTTTGGCTCAATGCTGATCACACGCCGTAAAACCTGTTCCATTTCTGCATACTTTGATTGTGATTCGAGCAGCATTGCGTAGTCGTACAGCAGGTCTGCATTATCCGGATGGGTTTTGATCGCGTTTTGCAGAACCTGATCGGCTTCTGCTGGCAGACCGCTGTCGCGCAGAATTTGCGCTTCGGTTTGTATGATCTGCAGTTGTTCAGACGGATTTGCCGGTTTGAGGTCTTTCAGCAATTGTCGCGCACTGTCGAGCTTGCCATCACGGGCATATAAGTTTGCCCGACGCATCTGTACATTAAACCATGCAGAATTGCGGCCATCAAAGGATTCAACCTTGCTCAGCCATTCTTGTGCGGCTTTGTAGTCCTTGCGTTCGAACGCGATTCTGGACAGATTCAGCAGCACTGGCGTGGTGTCGCGGTCTTCACCTTTGGTTTCGACGATTTTCAGATGCTGCATGAAATATTCTTCGGCTTGTTGCGGCTGTTTTTTCTCCATCGCCAGCAAACCTAGTGTGTAAATCGCGCTCAGATCATCGGGTTTGTCGCGCAAAATATGCTCAAACTCGACACTGGCTTTGTCCAGCTGTTTTAAATCGATCAGGATACTGGCGTAGGCCAGGCGGACATCGCGCGCATCCGGATTTTTGGCTAGAAATGCCGCCATCGCTTTGGCGGCATCTTTTTGCGAGGATGCCTGCGCGATGGTGAGTATCGCCAGTTGCGAATCGGTTTTGGTTTTCAGAACCAGTTGCGCTTCTTCAACGGCACGTTTGTTGTCGCCTTTGCTGTAAGCGCCTTGCGCCAGCGCCAGATGGGCTTCCGGCAGCGATTTGTAGGGCGCTAAGGTTTCTTCCAGAACGTCAAATGCGGCATTTTTATCACGTCCGCGTGCCAGCAGACGCTGGGTTTGCAACATGATGACGCCGTATTGTTTCGGGTCAGCTTCTTTGAGCTTTTCTGAAAACACTTTCTGGATTTCGGCCAGATTATTATTCATGACCATGAAGCCCAGATAATACTGGGTCGCTTCATTTGAGTTTGGTGCCAGTTCGCGCCACAGACGGATTGCTGCCAGCGCTTCGCCGGGTTGTTTCGCACTCAGGGCGATTTCCGCTGAACGCTTTGCCAGACGCGGGTCGCTGGTTTGCTGAGCGGTGCTCATCAGAGTGATATACGCCGCCTGCCAGTTACCGCGTTGGTACGCGATTTCTGCTGTCAGTATTTTGTATAACAACTCGTCTGTCAGGGCGACCGCAGGCAGTTTATCTTTGTTTTCGACAATCGCCGGGCTGGCGCCGTTCAGATCCTGATCGGCAGACAGAGCCGCTTTCGCTGCATCGCTGACATGATGGGTGTCTTCGGATTTAAAATTATGTAACCCGCCGATGCCGGCACAGGCAGACAGCAGCGCGGCGCAACTGAGGTAAGCCGCCGGACGAAGTACGGATACAATAGATGTGGTGACAAATGCAGAGATAGTTTTCAAGACGAACCCGAAATGAACTGTGGATGGCTGATTTTACGCCGAAGTAGCCAACGCGTGGGAGCTGACACGCCTGACCCTGTTTCAAATTGTATATGGCGACGACTCATGTTCATGCACATGAATGCCGCTTTACTTTCTGAACTCTGCAAAATTAGAAACTTCATTGATATAAAAGTTCCAGACTATGCCCGAATTACCTGAGGTTGAAGTGACACGTCGTGGCGTTGCGCCCCATTTAACCGGGCAGCGGGTGACCGCTGTGATCATGCGGCGCGCTGGCTTACGCTGGCCTTTTCCCGCAGATTTACCTGCTTTGCTGACGGGGCACACCATACTTGCGACAGGACGGCGCGGTAAATATCTGTTGCTCCATTTTCAGCATGGCACGCTGCTGATTCATTTGGGAATGTCGGGGCATTTGCGTATTTTGCCAGCGACAACGCCGCCAGAAAAACACGATCACATTGATATCATCGTCGGCGGGCAGGCGTTGCGGATGACGGATCCGCGTCGTTTTGGCGCGGTACTCTGGCATGCCTTGGCGGATGGGGATCTTGATCATCATGTCTTGCTGAAAAATCTGGGTGTTGAACCGCTGGAAGATCAGTTCAGTGCAGAATTGCTGTTTCGCCAGACCCGGCAGCGCAGTGCTGCGATCAAGCAGGTATTGCTGGCAGGCGATATCGTGGTCGGCGTTGGCAATATTTACGCATCGGAAAGTCTGTTTAAAGCAAAAATTAACCCAAAAATTCAGGCAAAACGCATCAGCCTTGTCCGTTATCGTTTGCTGGCCGAGGCGATTCGCGAAACCTTGGCCGCAGCGATAGAGCAGGGCGGCAGCACCTTAAAAGATTTCGTCGGAGTTGACGGACAAAGCGGCTATTTTCAGCAAAATTACTTCGTCTACGATCGCGCAGGTGAAGATTGCCGACTTTGCGGGCATACTGTGCGCAAAATATTGCAAGGGCAACGCAGCAGCTTTTATTGTCCGCATTGTCAGAAGTAAATTGCATAGGACTGACGCAATACCGCACCAGCAGCGTTATGACTCGTGGCCGTGCTATTCGGTTGTCTTCATCGCCATGGTGTAGCCAGGGTTTCAGGCAAGATGTTGCCTGCTGGCGAAACGGACATTGCTTACCAGCGATGTTTCCCAAAGCAAAAAAACTTTTTAGCCTGGCTAGCACAACTTTGCGTAAATCCTGTGGCATTTGTGTTTCGAATTGTGAGTGAAAGCTGGATTTACGGGTATTTTTTCGTCCATCCATATATACTTGAACGAATAAGAAATTAACCGAGGGAAACATGAGCAATCTGGTCCAAAAATTCCAAGAATACAGTGAGTGGCGCAAGGGAGTTGTACGTGCACTTGAACAGTATCGCGCCTGGACGAATGGATCGGATATGGCCGATACGGCGACAGACCAGCGACTTGCGCGCCTGATGGAACGTCTGGTTGACGATAAGTTGTCGATCGCTTTTGTGGCGGAATTTTCGCGCGGTAAATCTGAATTGATTAACGCGATTTTTTTTGCCGATTATGGTCAGCGCATTCTGCCTTCTTCAGCAGGGCGCACGACGATGTGTCCGACAGAATTACTGTATGACGACACGATTCCGCCATGTATACGCCTGTTGCCGATAGAGACCCGCGCAGAGGCGCAGTCCACCAGCGAATACAAAGGTCAGAGCCACGTCTGGAAAGTGCTGCCGCTGAATATCAGTTCCGGTGATGGCATGCTGGAAGCATTCAAGCAAGTCAGTCTGACCAAGAAAGTCAGTATCGAGATGGCCAAGCAATATGGTTTGTTTGATGAAGATGACCCGGATGCCGCGCTGGAAGTTGACGAAAACGGCATGGTGGAAATTTCTCAATGGCGTCATGCCATCGTGAACTTCCCTCATCCTTTATTAAAGGAAGGCCTGATCATCGTTGATACGCCGGGCTTGAACGCGATCGGTACCGAGCCTGAACTGACACTGAATCTGATTCCGAATGCGCATGCCGTCTTGTTTATTCTGGCAGCTGATACCGGTGTCACCAAGAGTGATATTGATGTCTGGCGCAACCATATCGGTGGCGGGCCAGGACGCATGGTCGTACTGAACAAGATCGACAGCATGTGGGACGAGTTGCGCACACCGGAAGAAATTGAAAAACAGTTGTCGCGTCAGGTGACTACCGTTGCGCATACGCTGGCGATTGAAGAAAAGCAGATTTTTCCTGTGTCGGCACAAAAAGGGCTGGTCGCCAAGATCAACAAAGATGCGCCTTTACTGGCGAAAACCCGCTTGCCTGCACTGGAATACGCGTTATCGAAAGAGTTGATTCCGGCTAAACAAGACATCATCCGCGCCCAACTGGAATCCGATATCCATGAAATCGCTGCTACGCAACAGGCCATCATTTCATCGCGCGGCCGGAACGTCGTGGAGCAGATGCTGGAGCTCAAAGGTTTGCGTGGCAAAAACATGAATGTGATCGAACACATGATGAAACGTGTCGACGCAGAGAAAAAAGAATTTGATGCGAGCCTGATCCGTATGCAAGGAACACGTTCCGTCTTTACTCGCCTGTCGACCGAGGTCTACACCAATCTCGGCATGGATATTTTGCGAGAAGAAATACGCAAGACCCGTGAAGCGATGGAAAAAAGTTATTTGTCGCTGGGCTTGCGCGAGTCAATCAAACACTTCTTTGCGCAGGTGCGCCTGAATCTGATTGAGTCCAATAAAAAGACGGATGAAATATCAGAAATGATGGTCGTGATGTACCGTAAATTCTCGACCGAACATGGTCTGGCCTTATCCGCACCGATGCCGTTTTCTCTGGATAAATACATCAAAGAACTGGACGCAATCGAAGTCGTATATCAGAAACAATTTAACGCGACGACCATGTTGACGAACACCCGTGTCGCCCTGATGCGTAAGTTTTTCGATTCTGTTGCGGCGCGTGTAAAGCAAAACTTTTTACAGGCAAATAAAGATGTGGAAGCCTGGCAGAAAGTGGTGATGGCACCGTTAGAAGCGCAAATCCGTGAACACAAAAATCAACTGAAAAACCGCATGCAGTCGATACAACGGATACACGTTGCGACCGATAGCCTGGAAGATAAAATTGCCTCATTCGAAGCGCTGCAAGCCGAGGTGGATGCACAGAAGCAGGGTTTGCAACAGATGCAGGACAATTTGAAAGCAGCATTGAGCGCAGACTTGAAAAACCTGAAGGTCGCGGCATAAGTCGAGAATTAATGAAACGTCGTATTCCGGCGGCTGCGGCCGCCAATTTTATTCACCCTGAATTTGTTGATCCCGATTTTTCTGCAACGGTGATACGGTGGCAGAAACAACATGGCAGACATGGATTACCCTGGCAGCAAAGCCGCGAAGCCTACCGCGTCTGGTTATCCGAAATCATGTTGCAGCAGACGCAGGTGAGCGCGGTCATTCCGTATTACCAGAAATTCTTACAAAGTTTCCCCACCGTCTTTGATCTTGCCGCCGCACCCGCTGAAGATGTGATGGCGCACTGGAGCGGACTCGGCTATTACACCCGCGCCCGCAATCTGCATCAGTGCGCAAAGCAAGTTGTGGAAAAATATCAGGGGCAGTTTCCCACGGATCAGGCCTTGCTCGAACAATTGCCGGGCATAGGTCGTTCCACTGCCGCCGCGATTACAGCATTTTCCTATGGCACGGTGGCGGCCATTCTCGATGGCAATGTCAAACGTGTCTTTGCGCGGGTATTCGGTATTGCCGGTTACCCTGGTACCAAAGTTATCGAAGACAGTATGTGGCAACGTGCGCTCGCGCTGTTGCCGGAAGAGGGTGTTGAATCGTACACGCAAGGTCTGATGGATCTCGGCGCCACCTTGTGTACCCGCAGCAGCCCTGCTTGCGGGCGTTGTCCTTTGCAGGCACGCTGTGTTGCTTTTGCCGAAGGCCGTACCGCCGAATTACCCACCCGCAAGCCGAAGAAACAAGTAAAAGAAAAGCGCGCTGTGATGCTATTGCTGCTGGATCAGAATCGGGTTTTATTAGAGCGGCGCCCTGACAGCGGCATCTGGGGCGGCTTACTGTCATTGCCCGAAGTTGACGGCATGCAGGAACATATCGCGACTGAGGATGATGCTGGCAAAGCAGGTACGACTTTCAAGGTGAAGACACCAGCCTTGCTGGCGCTGACTGCGCGATTTGGCGAGGTTGAAATCCGTCGTGAATTACCGGTGATTGAGCATGTATTCACACATTTTAAATTGCATATTCATACAGTGGTGGCCGAGCTGACGCAACATGCACCACAAGTGGCTGACGCCAATTATGTCTGGCTGGATTTGAAGCAGGCGGCTGATGCGGGCCTGCCAGCGCCGATCAAAACTTTGCTGAACTCCTTAGCGCAAGCGGAGTTGCAGCTTTAATTGTTTGTCGCGGTTTTGTCACTGAGATGATTCATTGCCACTCGAGGCAATCGCGAACTCATCCTCTTATCCGTGGTTTTCGTCACTGATTTCGTTGTTTTGTCGCAAGACGGACTTTTTATATATTGTTCGCTTTACACTACGCTCCTCGATATTGTTTATTCAGGAGACCACCTTGCGAAAGCATATTTTCCTTGCGGTTTTTGGTATTTTTTCAGTCGGTGCGTCGTTCGCCGCTGATACCGTCACCAGCCCCTGCCGTTTACCTGAATTTCCTCAGGAATTACGATGCGGAAAAGTTCAACGGCCGTTGAATCCGGCGGAGCCGGGCGGTAAAAAAATCGATGTGCATTACGTTGTATTGCCTTCGCAGGATAAAAATAAACTGCCTGATGCCGTGTTCTTGCTTGCCGGTGGGCCGGGGCAGAGTGCGATCAGTCTCGCCAGCTTTGGGCAGGCCATGTTGAGTCGTTTAAATAAGCGACGTGATCTGGTCTTTGTCGATCAGCGTGGTACCGGGCGCAGCGCCTCGCTGGCTTGTCCTGAACTCGAAAATTCACCAGACGTTGCCGATGACGTGCAGATGCAAAAGCAATCAGACGCTTGTCTGGCGCGTTTAAAAACCTTGCCGCACGGTGATCTGCGTTTTTACAGTACCAGTATCGCGGTACAGGATATTGAAGCGGTGCGCAAGCAACAGGCGTACGACAGAATTAATCTGGTCGGTGCTTCGTATGGCACCCGCGTAGGTCTTGAATTTGCCAGACAATTTCCCCTTTCAGTGAAGCGCATGGTGCTCGATGGTGTGGTGCCGCCGGACATGAGTCTGCCCGCCGCGGATGCGCAGCTTGCATTGGATGGTGTGTTTCAGGATTGTGCCCGGCAAGCATCGTGCAACGCGGCTTATCCGGCGTTGGCACAGCAATGGAAAAGTTTAAGCGCGCGTATGCCGCAATCTGTCAGTGTCACGCATCCTCGCCTGGGTACACCGTTGAAATTCAATATGACGCATGACGTTCTTTTGAGTCTGGTGCATAAGACCTTGTATGCACCGACGACGCTCGCCGGTTTGCCGTATGCGCTGACGCAGGCAGGTCAGGGCAACTACCAGCCGCTGGTTACTTTGAGTGGCGCTACGAATCTGCCCGGCCCGGCAGGAATTAATTACGGCATGCATTTTTCGGTCTGGTGTTCCGAGATATTTGCGCGCCCCTTAGCTCCTCCTAAAGATGAATTTGAAAAGCTGATGACGGATATGTATCAGCGCACTTGTAAAAACTGGCCACGCGCCAGTATTCCGGCGGAATTTTTCTCGATTCCAGCAGCACAGTCACCAGTCATGTTGATGAGCGGTGGCATCGATCCGGTCACGCCTATACGGCATGGTGCAGCCGTTGCGAAAGCATTGGGTTCGCAGGCCGTGCATATCACGATAGAGAACGCTGGTCATGGTTTGCTGGCGCAAGGCTGCGTGCGGGATGTGGTTTATCGTTTTCTGAACGCCAAAGAAAATACCGATGCGCTGAAAGTTGATAGCAGTTGTGTACGTCAGATTCCACGCCCATTAGCGTGGCAAGCTCTGCAAGCCGGAAAGGAAGTGCAGCCATGATTATCGTCAACGATTTACATAAGACCTTCGTCAGACAAGGAAAAGTCAACACAAAAAATATCACCGATATTGCGCGATTGTTGGGGCTGATGAAGAAAAAAAATGAAGTTGTGAATGCCGTGAACGGTGTCAGTTTTACTGCGCAGGACGGCGCGATTACTGGCCTGCTTGGCGCCAACGGTGCCGGTAAAACGACTACCTTGCGCATGGTCGCCGCCTTACTGAATCCTGATCGTGGTGACATTACGGTCGATGGCATCAAGGTGCAGGCGGGCGTTTCATCAACGCAATCGCAGATGGGCGTGTTATCCGATGCGCGCGGCTTGTATCCGCGACTGACGGCTCGCGAGAATATTCACTACTATGGTCTGTTGCATGGCATGTCCGCAGAGCAGGCGGCACAGCGCACCGAGCAACTGTCGCACTGGCTGGAAATGGGCGCGTTACTGGACAGACGTACCGATGGTTTCAGTCAGGGCGAACGCATGAAAACAGCACTGGCACGGGCATTGGTGCACGATCCCAAAAACATCATTCTTGATGAACCTACCAATGGTCTGGATGTCGTGGCGACACGCGCGTTGCGAGAATTTTTGCGCTGGTTGCGTTCTGCCGAAGGCGGCGGCAAATGCATTATTTTTTCCACCCACATCATGCAGGAAGTGGAACGTCTGTGTGACGATGTCGTCATCGTGGCGCAGGGGAAAAATGTTGCGCGCGGCACCGTTGCAGGCTTGTTGCAACAGGCAGAAGAAAACAATTTTGAAGATGCCTTCGTGAAGCTGGCATTTTTGCAGACCGAAAATGTGACGATTAATGTGACGATTAATGTGACGACTAATATGACGATGGGAGCGCGCGGATGAAAGAGATGTTAACGATTTTTCGCAAAGAGATAAAAGATGCTTTGCGCGACCGCCGCACGTTGATGACGGCCTTGCTGAGTTCCCTGCTTGGCGTTCCTCTGATGCTGTTTATTTTCTCGACTGTGTTATCGCAGGTCGAATCACAGGAAGAGAAACGCACAGTGCTGGCAGTTGGTATCGAATATGCGCCGCAACTGGAAAATTTCATTTTGCGGCAGGGATATCAGATCAAAGCTGCTCCGGTGGATTATGAGGCCAAATCACGTAGTAAAGAGCTCGATCAGCCGGTGTTACTGGTGCCGCAGGATTTTGAAAAGAAACTGATGACGGGCGATAAAGCCATTCTCGAAGTCGCGTATGACAGTAATAATCGTCAGGCCGAATTCGGCTTGCGACCACTCAAGCGTTTGCTGGAAGCCTTCACACAGGAAACCACGCTGATGGGCTTGACCATGCGCGGCATTTCTACAGAATTATTGCAACGGATTGAGGTCAGGGAACGTCGTTTGCAAAAGCCGGAAGAACGCAAAGCATCGATCACGGAAATGCTGCCGATGATGGTATTGATGGCGATTATCATCGGTGGCATGTATGCCGCGATTGACACCACCGCGGGTGAACGTGAGCGCGGCTCGCTCGAACCGCTGATGATGAATCCGGTCAGCGGCTGGCAACTGGCGATAGGCAAATGGGGCGCGGTAGCGGCGGTAGGAATGGGAGTGGTGGTGTTGACGATCTTCAGCTTTTTTCCGTCGCAGTGGCTGATTAAAAATGATACTTTGCGCGCCGAATTTCAATTCGGTATCAAGGATGCGATTGGTTTTCTGATGGTGCTGTTGCCGTTGGCGGCAAGCATGGCGGCGTTGCAGATCGCGATTGCGCTCGATTGTAAAAGCTACAAAGAAGCGCAGGTTCGCAATCAGATCGTGACCATGTTCATTCCGTTCGTCAGCCTGATTCCGATTTTGTTCCCGGGGCGTGAGCCGGCCTGGTTCAAATGGGTGCCGGTGCTGGCGCAGAATCAGATGATGAATCAGGTGTTAAAAGGCGAGGTGCTGCACCCGCTGACGATTGGTATGGCGCTTGCCACCTGCGTTCTGATTACCGTGATTTGTCTGATGTATATTGCGCAGAAAATGCGCAAGGTAGTGATGGTGTAACGCGTATTTTAGCGATACTCCCCCCTTATTTTTAAGAAAACCCCGTTGATGTCCTTATGAATAAACGGGGTTTTTATATACTCCGGGGGAGTATATTTTTGCTAAAAATGCTCAGTGCAGCCTGCGGTGTCTGACCAGCACCTGTTCTGACTGCTGAAAATGGCGGCTCAGTTTTTCTACCATGTAGACCGAGCGATGCTGACCGCCAGTACAACCGATGGCGATAGTCAGGTAACTGCGATTGTCGTCTTTGAACGACGGTATCCATTTCGTCAGAAAAGCCAGAATATCGGCATACATATCCTGCGCCATGGCCTGATTGTCCAGATAGTCAACAACAGGGGCATCACGCCCGGTCAGCGGACGCAGCACCAGATCGTAATGAGGATTCGGCAGCATCCTGACGTCGAAAACATAATCAGCATCAAGCGGTACGCCGCGTTTAAACGCAAATGATTCAAACATCAGCGTTAATGGCGCATGCGGCATGTCTATCATGTTCTTGACCCAGCTACGCAACTGATTGGCGCTCAGGTCTGTCGTGTCGATGACATGGGCTAAGGCCTGAATTTCGGCCAGAATTTCACGCTCTTCTTCTATGCATTCAATCAGGCTCAATTTCTCGACACAAGCATCTTCCCGGATCAGCCGGTGCGACAGCGGATGGCTGCGCCGCGTTTCTGAAAAACGGGCGACCAGCGAATCAGTGCTGGCCGTGAGAAAAAGCATTCTGACTTCGTGTCCGGCCTTCGATAAAATCTGCTTGGTCTGCAGGACGCCGGTCAGCTGGCTGGCGCTGCGCGAGTCAATCGCAACCGCCACCAGCGGTTCATTCGATAAAGTTGTGATTAATTCCGGCAACAGGCTGGGCGGTAAATTATCGACGCAGTAATAGCCCGCATCTTCCAGTACATTCAGCGCGACCGATTTTCCTGAGCCGGAAATACCGGAGATCAGCAGGATTTGCATGTCAGTCTCCCGCCTCCATTGCGCGGCGCTGGCGTTCCATGAAATCTTCCAGTGTATTAATACCGCGCAATTGCAAGATCGTATTGCGTACCGCTGCTTCCAGCAAAACGGCGATGTTACGACCCGCAGCAACCGGGATCACGACTTTGCGTATCGGTAGTCCCAGCACATCTTCGGTTTGTGAATCGATAGGCAGGCGTTCGTAATTTTCTTCGAGTGTGCTGCGGCGAACCAGATGTACTATCAGTTTCAGCCGCATTTTGCGGCGTACTGCTGTTTCACCGAAAATTGTTTTGATATCGAGCAGACCCAGACCGCGGACTTCCAGCAGATTTTGTAAAAGCTCAGGGCAGCGGCCTTCTATCATGTTCGGCGCAATGCGGGAAAACTCAACCGCATCGTCCGCCACCAGACCGTGGCTACGGGAAATCAATTCCAGACCCAGCTCGCTTTTACCTAAACCAGATTCACCGGTAATCAGTACACCCACGCCGAGCACGTCCATGAAGACGCCGTGCATGGTGATTTTCTGTGCCAGTTTTTTCGACAGATACACGCGCAGATAATCGATCACCTGCGCTGAAGGATAAGGTGTGGAAAACAGGGCGATGTTGTTATCGTCACAGGCAGTCAGAAATTCCGGCGGAGAATCGAGTCCCTGTGCGACGATCAGTGCCGGCGGCTCACCGGCCACCAGTTCCCGGAAAAGATTGGCGCGGGATGCACTGGATAAACGTTCAAAGTAGGCTAACTCTTGCGGTCCAAGTACCTGAATGCGACCCGGATGAATCAGATTTAAATGGCCAACCTGATCCGCAGACGAGGCTGCATCGCCGATGATTTGTTTATCGGCACCTGCAAAGCCGGCGAACCAGCCGAGCTGCATGATGTCGCGATTGTCATCGTAAATTTTTTGTATCGTTAATTCAGTGAGTAAGGGCATGGATAAGCAATAAAAAAATCAGACGACAACAAAATGGTGTGTCAGGAAACGGCGGAAACGTCCGGACGCCAGGCGAGAATTTTTTCGTGCACGACGCTGGCGCTGGCTTCTGCGTTTAATTCGTCACGGAAGCTTTCATTCGACAACATTTCGGCAATTTCTGACAGTATTTCCAGATGTTGTTGCGTCACATTGTCTGGCATTAACAGGAAAATCAGCAGTTTGACAGCCTGCCCATCCGGTGACTCAAACGGAATGCCGTCTTTCAGTCTGACTAATGCTGCGATCGGAGTTTTCAAACCCTTGATGCGTCCGTGCGGGACGGCAACGCCGTGCCCCAGACCGGTGGAACCTAAGCGTTCGCGCGCAAACAGATTATCGGAGACAGTAGAACGGGCGATGCCGCAATTATTTTCAAATAACAGGCCTGCTTGCTCGAATGCACGTTTTTTACTGGAAATTTCCAGGTCCAGCAGTACGTTGGCGAGGGGAAGAATTTTTGCGATATTCGTCATAGTGCAAGATCGGGTTACAGCAGAGGGTTTGGTGTGCAAAGGCGAGTCCGGTGCGAACCGAATTATAGGCTGCTTTTGGAGGGGGCGGCAAATTAGCGCAACTTCACTGCTGTCTGTTGTTCTTCAACAGTTTTTCAAACTGCTCAACGGGTAAGGGCTTACTAAAATAATAGCCCTGCATTTCCTGACATCCGGAGTCGGTCAGGAAAAACATTTGCTCTGCATTTTCCACACCTTCGGCGGTAATACTCATACCCAATGCGTTGGCCATCGCAATAATCGCGTGCGTGAGGACGACAGAATCCTGATTTTCCGGAATTTTACTGATAAAGGAGCGATCAATTTTCAGGTTGTCGATAGGGAAGCGTTGTAAATACGATAAAGAGGAGAAACCGGTACCAAAATCATCGAGCGAGATACTCACACCCAGCGCTTTGATTGCGTTGAACATCGGCAACAGGCGATCAATCTCACCCATCAGCAAACCTTCGGTGATTTCCAGTTGTAAAGCCGAAGGCGGTAAGCCGGATTTTTGCAGGGTTGCCGCAATAAAATCGCACAACGTCACGTCCTGAAACTGACGCGGAGAAATATTCACGCTGACCACCAGATCGGGAACCAGATTGTCCCGCCAGTATTTTGTTTGCTGGCAGACTTGTTCCAGTACCCAGCGCCCTATCGGCAGAATCAGTCCAATTTCTTCAGAAATCGGTATGAACTCATTCGGAGGAATTAAACCCTGGCCGGGCATTTGCCAGCGTATCAGGGCTTCAGCGCCAACGATACGCGATGTTTGCAGAGAAATTTTAGGCTGATAATAAACGAGGAATTCCTGCTCGGTCAGCGCCCGTCGCAGATTCGTTTCCAGCGTGTACCGATGCTGGGCGCGAGTATTTAATTCCGTTGTAAAAAACTGATAGTTATTCCGGCCTGATTCTTTGGCGTGATACATCGCGGAATCCGCGCACAGCATCAGCGTAGAGGCATCCAGTCCATCATGCGGCGAGATGCTGATACCGATGGAAGTGCCGAGATAATATTCATTGCCATCGATGATGAAAGGATCGCGCATTCTTGCCAGAACGCGTTCGCTGAGGTCGCGCAGGTATTGCACATCTTCGACATTTTCGGCAACGATCACAAATTCATCGCCACCTAAGCGAGCGAGCAGATCGGTGGTGCGTATGCACGAGCTCAGGCGTTTTGCAACATCGCGCAGCAAGCTGTCTCCGGCGGCATGTCCTGCCGTGTCGTTGACGTATTTGAAACGATCAAGATCCAGAAATAATATCGCCACGCGTTGCTTTTTTTGCTGCGAATCAGTGAGCGCCCGGGTCAGTCTTAAATTCAGTTGATGACGGTTCGGCAGGCCAGTCAGTGCGTCAAACGATGCCATGAACTTTAGCTGCTGCTGCGTTTCCCTGACTTGGGTGGTATCGGTGAACGACAGTAAAACCGCGGAAACGGAAGTGCTGCGGTTTTTAAAAATCGGGAAGCAATTGATCAGTAACCAGACGATAGAACCATCACTTAATTCCACGCTGGTTGATAAATTCAATATCGGTTTGCCGGTGCGAACAACGGTAGATGCCGGATCGTCACCGAGTCGGATATCTTTACCATCCTCGCTCATCAGGCGTTTGAAGTAACGGTGGCGGCGACTGATTTTAGTAATATCGTCTATCTTTAAAATTCTGAGTGCGCTGGGGTTACTGGTCAGGATTTGTCCTCCAGGCGCAATCACCATAATGCCTTCGGACAGATTAGTGACAACGGAGCGATAGCGTTCTTCGCTTTCTTCCAGCGTTTGCTCCATGTTCTTTTTATCGATCGCCAAACCGATCAGATCGCAGGCATCAATGATCATAGCCTGCTCATCCTCACCTGGGCTGTGCCGGTGCCGGTAATAGACGTCCACGGTTCCCAGCACGCTGTTAAAAGCGGTACTGATAGGATAAGACCAACATGCTTGCAAACCATGTTCCAGCGCACTGGCTTTGAATTTTTCCCACATCGGACTATGTGCGATGTCCTGAACGATCGTCAGGCGGTTGTAATGGACTGCGGCGGCGGCTGTACAGCTGTCTGTGCCAACTTCAATATTATTAAGCAGGGAAGTGAATGTTTCCGGCAGAGAGGGCGCGGCACCTATCGTGATTTGCTTGCTTGAATGATCAAACAGGCTGATTGCGCAAAGGGCGTTGTTGTCCAGCAAGCGTTCCATGCGGTCACAGACATCTTCCAGTATGTGCACCAAGGGTTTGTCCAGCGCTATCATCTCGAGAATCTCTTTCTCGTGATGCAGTGCTTCGTGAATTCTGCTGGCCTTTGCGTCTAGGGAGTCATTCCCGTTGCGGCTGAATACCTGAAGACCATGCCGGTGCGTTTCACGGGCACTTAGCAATATTGCCGGCTGCCCCTGATAGTCAAAGCTAACGCTGCGGACTTCAATTTCTTGTTGTTGACCATCGAGTGCGATGCATTGATAAAAGTGCAGATCGTCGTGATTGCCGGGTGTCGGTATGATTCCCGCACCGGGTTGTCTGGCGAGTAAGAAAGCCTCAGGCTTTAAGCCCAGCACTTGTACCAGATCAGCGGCTTTTATTAAAGCCAGCCCGGCCGGATTTGCATAAGCGATGCGATTGTCGATCAGGACATAGAAGGCGTCAGGATGCTGTTCCAACAAGGTTGCATGCCATTCGTCATCAAGGATGTACGCAGGAATGTTGCTACTCAGGAGTGGTGGAGGCAATTTCACGACAACAATTCTGGAATCTGTTCGAACTTCGGTTGTTGCACTATGGCAATGTACGCCATCAATAATGACAAACTCTTAGTCGCTTCGTCAATTGTTTAGTTCAAATCCAGACGCACAAATAACAACAAGACGTCGCCATTCCCTTTATTTTGGGAGATGCGCGGCACATAGGATGCCATTAATTTACTTTTGCGGGTACCGATGGAGGCAATCGGTAATACTGCCGGAAACGGAACGCCTGAGAAGTAATCGGCGCGGCTGATTAACAAGGCGGTAGCACCAACGCCGACTTCCAGTTTTTCAGACAGCGGCTTCATCCATTGATAGGCATAACCTGCCATTGGTTGCGGTTTGAAATGAGAATCAGAAATAATCATTGCGTACAACAATTCTTCATTGTCTTTTTCATTCCGTATCGTTTTGGCAAAACCTAAACCCCATGCGCGTTCATTCAATTCTGCGAGGCGCTCGCGGGTGTATGTGTTGCGGCCGTGATGAGCGTAACCGGATAGCAGTAAAGACAAATCACCTTTGTCGAGAATATTTTCAGCTTTCGCTTTACCGCTGTCCCACCAGCTTTCGTCTTCTTTTTGTTGTGCATGAACAGTACCGCTGAATGAGCTTAACGCCATCAGCAAACCTGATATGCAAAAAAAACGATGTAAAAATGAGATTTTAGAAATAGACATAATCAATTCAGAAAAATATAAAAAAGATGCAAAGTTTCCTGTAATGCAGCTTATTGCCGCGCGTTCCGGTCATTTGCAGGTTTTTTCCCTGTCGAAAAATTACTGCGCCAGGGATTGATATCGAGCCCGCCACGACGGGTATAACGTGCATAAACTGATAACTTCTGTGGTTTGCAGTGGCGCATGATATCAACAAAAATACGCTCGACACACTGTTCGTGAAATTCGTTGTGATTGCGGAAACCGATCAGATAGCGTAACAGGCTTTCCTGATCAATCTGCGCACCGACGTAGTGAATCTGTACGCTGCCCCAGTCTGGCTGGCCAGTCACCAGACAGTTGGATTTCAGTAAATGAGAAATCAGTGTTTCTTCAACGATCGCTTCTGCCTGATTGGCACGCAGCAATTCCGGTGCAGGCGTGTAAGAATCGACTTCGATATCAAGTCTGTCGAGCAGAGTACCTTCAAGTTCTGCCATCGTCAGCGAGCCAAAATTGTCTGACAGCGTCAGTTGCACATGCACAGGCGCACCAGCTGCCGCAGATAAATCGGCTTGCAGCAAGCTGATTAATGCATCGCTGCCTGCCAGTTTTGTCTGATTAAACGAATTCAGATACAGCTTGAATGATTTGGATTCGATGATGTTTGGCGAATCTGCCGGCACCGTGACCGTGGCAATCGCGACTTGCGGTTTGCCGCGTAAATTCAGCCACGATACCTCGTAGGCATTCCAGATGTCGATGCCAAAGAAAGGCAAGGTATTACCGACGCCTATCTCTTCGCGTTTACCCGAGCGGGGAATCGGAAACAGCAGCGAGGGATCATATTCTGCTTTGTAGGTGGCGACTTTCCCGAGTAAAGATTGCTCAGGCAGATTACCGGATGTTGATTCAGTCATTGCAAAGTCAGTTTGGCTTTTGGCCTAAAAATAATTGATAGACAGGATTGTTGCTTTCATCCCAGTATTGATAGCCGAGTGTCGATAAAAATTCGCGGAAAGCACGCATTTCTTTTTTCGGTACCTGCAATCCCACCAGAATCCGCGCGTAATCCGCGCCATGATTACGGTAGTGGAACAGGCTGATATTCCAGTTCGGTGCCATGCTGTTGAGGAAGCGGGTCAGTGCACCGGGACGTTCAGGGAATTCAAAGCGGTACAGTAATTCGTTTTCCGCCAGTGCACTTTTACCGCCGACCAGATGGCGAATGTGCATTTTTGCCAGCTCGTCATCGGTCAGATCCAAGGTTGGAAAACCATGTTTTTCAAAATTCCTGGCGATTTTTCCAGATTCGGCGCGACCATTGACTTGTATGCCGACGAAGATATGCGCGTTTTTCTCGTCGTTGATGCGGTAATTAAACTCGGTGACATTACGGTCACCGACCAGTTCGCAAAAACGCCGGAAACTACCACGTTCCTCTGGAATAGTAACGGCAAACACTGCCTCGCGCGCTTCACCGACTTCGGCACGTTCAGCGACGAAGCGCAGGCGGTCGAAATTCATATTCGCACCACAGGCGATGGTTACCAGTGTTTCGTTTTTCAGTGGCTTTTTATTCGCTTTGGCACGTTCGATATACGCCTTGCAACCCGCGACCGCCAATGCCCCGGCAGGTTCAAGAATGCTGCGGGTATCCTGAAATACATCCTTGATCGCGGCACAGACAGCGTCGGTATCGACAGTGATGATCTCGTCGACGTACATTTTTGCCAGCCGGAATGTTTCTTCACCAACCAGCTTGACTGCAGTGCCATCGGAAAATAAGCCCACATCGGTCAATGCTACGCGTTTGCCCGCTTTCAGGCTGCGTGCCATTGCATCTGAATCGACGGTTTGCACGCCGATAATTTTGATTTCCGGGCGTATCGCTTTCACATACGCCGCTACACCTGAGATCAGACCGCCACCGCCAATAGCGACAAAAATCGCATGGATAGGCGCAGAGTGCTGGCGCAAAATTTCCATGCCGATAGTGCCTTGTCCGGCGATCACGTCAGGATCGTCAAACGGATGCACAAACGTCAATTTACGTTTCTTTTCCAGCTCAGACGCATAGGCTGCCGCGTCTGAATACGAATCCCCAAACAGCACAATCTCGACATTCTCACCACCATGCGCACGAACCGCATCAATCTTGACTGGTGGTGTGGTGGTCGGCATCACGATCACCGCTTTACAACCGACGCGTTTCGCACTCAGGGCGACCCCCTGCGCGTGATTGCCGGCAGAAGCGCAGATGACACCGCGTTTGAGTTGTGCCGGCGTCAGATGGGCGATTTTGTTGTAAGCGCCGCGCAACTTAAAGCTGAAGACACTTTGCATATCCTCACGCTTGAACATAATTCGATTATCCATCCGCGCTGACAGGCTGGGAGCGAATTCCAGCGGAGTTTCAAATGCAACGTCATAGACGCGCGCAGTCAGGATCTTTTTCAGATAATCAGTGCTCATATGCTTGAGAAAGTGAGTGGGATGGTGGGAAACATGGCTCCTATTATAATGGATGTCATTTCAGCTGACCTTTGGAATGACATGATAGAAGCAGGTGTGCAATGGTTGTTTAGCGTATTAGCCCTACCCAAAGTAGGGCTCAGCTCTGTATTTATTATCAGTTTTATTTCTGCGACGCTGATTCCTATGGGCTCGGAACCAGCCGTATTTGCGGTGATTAAAGCCAACCCTGAATTATTCTGGCCTGCGATGCTGGTCGCGACTCTGGGTAACACGCTGGGTGGCGTTGTTGATTATGCGATGGGCTATGCCGCGAACCGGGCATTTCATCATGAACGTCAGAGTTTCTGGTTTGCCTGGTTACAGAAATTCGGTGCGAAGACTATGTTGCTCTCCTGGCTTCCGGTTATTGGTGATCCTATCTGTACGCTGGCCGGGTGGCTGAAGCTCCCTTTCTGGCCCAGCATCGCCTACATGGCACTGGGAAAATTCCTGCGTTACCTGACGGTCAGTTCTTTACTGCTCAGTGTGCCGGATGGTTTCTGGCACAGTGTTGCCAAGTTCATTTTTTGATCTGCCGGATTTCATGCAAATTTAATTTTCCTACGCTTGAACAGCGCTGAGAAGCGTTGAGAAGCGTTGATAAGCGCAGATTTTTATCCGAAAAATGCCGTCGTTTTACAGGCTTGTCACAATTGTTGAATATGATCGTCAGTCTTCAGCATATCAATGCTTTTTAGCTGACGGGGTGTCAGGATTATTCGCCTGGCGTTGCGGAATAGGCATGCTCAACACAAGGAAATAAAATGCAAGACCGAGAAGAACTGATAAGCAAGCAACCACGCCGGGGATTTTTGCAAGGATTGGTCGCTACGGCGGCGGGTACCGCTCTCGCTGCCCCAGCCATAGCAAAACCAGCGACGACAGTGGCAAATGTGTATCTGGATGCGGCGAAATGGGCACCGCGTAACCGTGAAATGGTGACAGCGCTGATCGCCAGACATGGCATCAGCAGCAAGACCTATAACCCTAAACGCAAGCCCTATGCAGTGTTTGACTGGGATAACACCAGCATCATGAATGACTGCGAAGAAGCTTTGCTGATGTACCAGATCAACCATCTGGCCTTCAAACTCAGCCCGACAGAATTCTCTGCGATCATTCGTCAGAATGTTCCTGCCGGGAACTTTGCGCCTGACTACAAAAATGCGTCAGGTAAAGTGTTGGATCTGGCAAGTATCTGCGCTGACCTCGACAGCGATTACGCATTCCTGCATGCGAATTACAAAGGCATGGCCGGTAGCCGTACTCTGGAAGAGATCGTAGAGACACCACAATTCCAAGATTTCCGCGCCAAATTGTATTTCCTGTACGAAGCGGTCAATGATACGCATGGCGTGAATGTCGGTTATCCATGGGTGATTTACTTCTTTGCCAATATGACCGTATCTGAAGTCAGTGCACTGACCGAGGCATCAAATGACGCCAATCTTGGCATGAGCCTGACTAAGACCAAATACACCAGCCCGGCATCTTTGCCCGGTGTGGCCGGTGTCATCACGACTGCCCATTTTCACGGCATACGCTTATGCACAGAAATCGCGACACTGATGGACACCTTCCGTCATCATGGTTTCGACGTGTATGTCAGTACCGCTTCGATGGAAGATGTGGTTGCTGTATTTGCGACCAATCCTAAGTATGGTTATCACGTCAAACGCGAAAATGTCCTGGGTTTGCGTCTTGAACAAAACGGCGACGTTTTTAAAAACGCTTACCGCAAAGACTGGCCTTTGAATTGGGGACCCGGTAAAACTGCGGTCATCAAGCGTGAACTCGTTGCGCAAAAAGGCTATGGTCCGGTGTTTGTTGCTGGCGACAGCGACGGCGATTACGATATGTTGCGTGATTTCCCGGAAACCGAAATCGGCCTGGTCGTCAACCGCCTGAAAAAAGGCAAAATCGGTGAATTATCGAAGGCTGCAACTGAGGCATTGAAAGAAGCGCATCCTCGCTTCTTATTGCAGGGGCGCCAGGAATCGACAGGCAACTGGTTGCCTGTCGAAACCACGCTGAAATTCGGCAAAACTGCCGCCGCGTTGTTAGGCTGATTCAGCGAATGAGGTTTGCCGGCTGAACGTAAAAAATCCCGGGTACTCTATGCGGCTCCCGGGATTTTTTGATGTGCTGACAATAAGATCTCAACCGCAGTTACTTAAAAAGCGAACGCTAACATGCCGTACTGGCTAGACGACCGCAACGCAAAGATGGCTGCTAGCTTTGTGTATATATTGAGTGTTTTATAATCGGCCTCGCCGGTTCAATATCTGACAGGTTAGATGAAAAAGCAAAATTAAGAGAATCTGGCTCCAGAGTATTCATCCGACGGTGAGCTAAATAACAAGGCATGCTTATCGAGCTAAGAGCTCAGATTCCTTCTAGTAAAGCAAAACATCATGTCTAATATCGCAAAGTTTGGTCTCAGGACTTCCTATGATTTGTACGACAAGCTCAAGTACGACTCCGAGTTGCTGTTACGGCGTCGAAAGCGGAGCGCAGAAGAGCGCCGCTTGGAAGAATTTGAGGCGTTCAATTTCTTCATTACCGCTTGGCATCTATACAAAGATTGGTTGCAGGGAGATACCCTGAATAAGCCCAAATATTCTCTAGAAAAAATTCAGGAGGCAAATTCGAAGTTTATCGAAGTCAAAGATGTGATGCGGGACATCGCAAACGGTAGTAAACATTTTGAGCTGAATGCGCCTGCCAAGGTTGCCGTGGGTGAGCGTGAAATAAGCTCATGGTATTCGTATTTTTTCGGTCCCCAGTTTTCTATTGAGACGAAGTCGTTTCATTTTTTAATGTACGAACTGGTGGGCGTGATAATGGACTACTTCAGATGGATTTTCGATGACTCGGAACTGGTTGTGTTTCCATCAAAGCTAATTGAGAAGCTGGAGAAGGCGCGCGAGGTTCGAACCGCACGCAAGAAAACACAAGGATCTATTTGATTTTAAGGTAATTAGACGCGGAGTTAGTAGATGTAGAATGCGCTATTCATCCTGACTGTCAGGATATAAGCAATGAAAATTAACTCAACTGTGACATTGAGCGCAGGATACGTCTCATGTCTCCCCGCGATAAAGTAATGAACAGCTTGCAGTGCCTTTACTTCATTAAGAATCCTCACTCATAAATGATCAGATTTTTCCATCAGTGAATTTGGTCTGGCGATTAAATTTTCATTTATTTTTCTCGAAATTTAACCTTCAACGAAATAAACTTTGGTGAATAGCCACAAAACAGGCTCATAGCCGTACAAACTTCAAGGCTGTTGCCGCGTGGTGCATCGCAATAAGTTAGAATAAGCCTTTGAGAAACCTCAGACGGATGTAAGGCATTGAGCTGGCGGTGGTTTGCCGGCAGTTTGATTGCGTTGTCTGTCATCGCCAAACCACGCCATACATGAACGCTCCAGTCCAGATACCTCACCTGCATGCCGAGTCGCCGCAGGGCGCTTTGCCTACCCGTGTCCGGGAAATTCCCTATAACTACACCTCATTTTCTGATCGTGAGATTGTAATCCGCTTGCTCGGTGAAGACGCCTGGCAGTTGCTCGACAAATTGCGTGGGAAACGGCAGACCGGGCGATCTGCCCGCATGCTGTACGAAGTGTTAGGTGATATCTGGGTGGTACGCCGTAATCCGTATCTGCAAGACGATATGCTGGACAATCCTAAGCGCCGTCAGGATTTAATCGATGCACTGAACCATCGTCTGGGCGAAGTGGAAAAACGCCGTTTAAATACCGCGAACGATGACGATGCGGAGCGCAGCAACAGTGTCGAAACGCTGGTGCTGGCGGCGCGCAAAGCAGTCGCCGATTTTTCGCAGGAATTTCGCGATACGTACGATTTACGTAAAAAGGCGAATAAGCTGTTATCGCGCTACACCGCCAAAGACAATATTAAGTTTGATGGCCTGAGCCGTGTTTCCCACGTCACCGATGCCACCGACTGGCGTGTTGAATATCCGTTTGTGGTACTGACACCGGATACTGAAGATGAAATGGCCGGGCTGGTCAAAAGCTGTATTGAGCTTGGATTGACGATCATTCCACGCGGCGGCGGTACAGGATATACCGGTGGCGCTATTCCGCTGACACCGTTATCTGCGGTGATTAATACTGAAAAACTGGAACAGCTTGGTGCGGTTGAAATGACGCGCTTGCCAGGTGTGGATCGTGACTATGCAACGATCTATTCCGGTGCCGGTGTAGTCACCAAGCGGGTGTCGGATGCGGCTGAAAAAGCTGGCTTTGTCTTTGCCGTTGACCCGACTTCTGCCGAAGCTTCTTGCGTTGGCGGTAATGTCGCGATGAACGCAGGCGGCAAGAAAGCGGTATTGTGGGGAACGGCATTAGACAATCTCGCGTCATGGAAAATGGTCGACCCAAATGGCGACTGGCTGGAAGTGACCCGTCTTGAACACAATCTCGGCAAAATTCATGATGTCGAAGTCGCGAAATTCCGGCTCGAATGGCGACATCCCGGTGAAAAGCAGCCGTTCAAAACCGAACAACTGGATATCAAAGGCCGCGTCTTCCGCAAAGAAGGTCTGGGTAAAGATGTCACCGATAAATTCTTGGCCGGTTTGCCGGGCGTGCAGAAAGAGGGCTGCGATGGTCTGATCACGTCGGCACGCTGGATATTGCACAAGATGCCGAAATTTGCACGGACTGTCTGCCTGGAATTTTTTGGACAGGCACGCGACGCTATTCCGAGCATTGTTGAGATTAAAGATTATCTCGATGGCGAAACCAGAAAAGGCGGCGCTATCCTGGCCGGGCTTGAGCATCTGGATGAACGTTATCTGCGTGCGGTGGGTTACACCACGAAATCGAAACGCGGCGTATTGCCTAAGATGGCCTTGTTCGGCGACATCGTTGGTGATGATGAAAATGCGGTAGCACAGGCGGCATCTGAAGTCGTGCGCATGGCGAATACGCGGGTTGGCGAAGGTTTTGTTGCGGTCAGCCCCGAAGCGCGTAAAAAATTCTGGCTGGATCGTGCTAAAACAGCGGCGATTTCCAAGCATACGAATGCGTTCAAAATCAATGAGGACGTTGTCATTCCGCTCAATCGTATGGGTGAATACACGGATGGCATTGAGCGTATCAATATCGAGTTGTCGATACAAAACAAACTTGCCTTAGTCGCCGCGCTTCAGGACTTTTTTGCGAAAGGCAATCTGCCATTAGGTAAAAGTGAAGACGTTGATGGCGATGATATTCCTGCGACCGAATTGCTGGAAGACCGGGTTCATCAGACGGAAGCATTGCTGGATACAACGCATGCCCGCTGGACCTATGTGCTGAATAATCTCGACAAACCGCTGATCGACGCAAAAGCAGAATTGATAGCACTGGGTCTCGATAAACTGGCTTTTGTGTTTGATGAGCGTTTGCAGCGTCAGCCTGACGCCACCGTGTTTTCTATCGTGCAGGATAGAACAGTCCGTATTTCATGGAAGACGGAAATACGCGCGCAATTGCGCCAGATTTTCAGCGGCGCGGCATTCAAACTCATCCTCGATGAGTGCGTTGCTTTGCATAAAAAAGTATTGCGTAGCCGCGTGTTCGTCGCCTTGCACATGCATGCCGGTGATGGCAATGTGCATACCAATTTACCGGTGAATTCCGACGACTATGAAATGCTGCAGGTCGCACATCATGCGGTTGCCCGCATCATGGTGCTGGCGCGCTCGCTGAATGGCGTGATCTCTGGCGAACACGGTATCGGCATTACCAAACTGGAATTCCTGACCGAAGATGAGATTAAAGATTTCCGCGCCTACAAATTACGGATTGATCCTGAAGGCCGCTTCAATAAAGGCAAGCTGCTGAACCTGCCGGATTTTGCTGCTGACTTACGTAATGCCTATACGCCTTCGTTTGGTCTGATGGGACATGAATCGTTGATCATGCAGCAAAGCGATATCGGGGCGATTGCGAATAGTGTGAAAGACTGTCTGCGTTGCGGCAAGTGCAAACCGGTTTGTGCCACGCATGTACCGCGCGCCAATCTGCTGTATTCGCCACGTAACAAAATTCTGGCGACATCCTTGCTGGTTGAGGCTTTTCTGTACGAAGAGCAAACCCGTCGCGGCGTATCGATCAAACACTGGGAAGAATTTGAAGATGTCGCAGATCATTGCACCGTCTGCCATAAATGCGTGAACCCGTGTCCGGTCGATATCGACTTTGGCGATGTGTCGATGAACATGCGAAATCTGTTGCGGAAGATGGGGAAAAAATCCTTTAATCCCGGTTCGGCTGCAACCATGTTCTTTTTGAATGCGACAGATCCGGCGACGATCAATGCGACGCGCCAGGTCATGATAGGCTGGGGTTACAAAGCACAGCGTTTCGGCCATGATTTGTTGAAGAAATTTGCGAAAAAGCAAACCCGTATGCCGCCAGCGACCGTTGGCAAAGCGCCCATTAAAGAGCAGGTGATTCACTTCATCAATAAAAAGATGCCGGGCAATCTGCCGAAGAAAACCGCGCGAGCTTTGCTTGATATTGAAGACGATAAAATCATCCCGATTATTCGTGATCCGCAGACGACCACCGCAGATACGGAGGCCGTATTTTATTTCCCCGGCTGTGGTTCCGAGCGTTTGTTTTCGCAGGTAGGTCTGGCGACGCAGGCGATGTTGTGGAATGTTGGTGTGCAGACGGTATTGCCACCGGGTTATCTGTGCTGTGGCTATCCGCAGCGCGGCAGCGGTCAGTTTGATAAAGCAGAAAAGATGATGACGGATAACCGCGTGTTATTCCATCGCATGGCGAATACACTGAATTATCTGGATATCAAAACCGTCATTGTGTCTTGCGGGACATGTTATGACCAGCTGGAAACCTATGAGTTTGAAAAAATCTTCCCTGGTTGCCGCATCATTGATATTCATGAATATCTGATGGAAAAAGGTGTCCGACTTGAAGGTGTCACGGGGACGCGTTACATGTATCACGAACCTTGCCATAATCCGATGAAGTTGCAGGAGTCGGTGAAAACGGTGAATACGCTGATTACGACTGAGGGTAATGTCAAGATCGAAAAAAGTGAGCGTTGCTGCGGTGAGTCCGGTTCGCTGGCGATTGCCCGCCCGGATATCTCTACGCAAGTCCGCTTCCGCAAAGAAGAGGAAATGCGTAAGGGTGCAGATAAATTGCGGGCAGACGGTTTTCATGGCGATGTGAAAATCCTTACGTCGTGTCCGTCGTGTTTGCAAGGTTTATCCCGTTATAACGAAGATGCTGACACGACAGCCGATTACATTGTCGTCGAGATGGCTCGTCATTTGTTGGGTGAGAACTGGCTGCCAGAATACGTCGCAAGAGCGAATAACGGCGGTATTGAGAGAGTATTGGTATAAACGATGAGCACCTTAATCAATCATGACGTCCCTCCTTGTGAATTATGCGAGGTGGATGGTGGCGAACTCATCGTCAAAACAGATAAGTTGCGCGTGGTCTTAGTGGATGATGCGAATTATCCGGGTTTTTGTCGCGTGATCTGGAATGCTCATGCGAAAGAAATGACCGATTTATCGATAGAGGATCGTTCTGCCATTATGCAGGCGGTATGCAAAGTAGAGCAGGCGATTCGCGATGTTATGGTGCCGCAGAAAATCAATCTGGCGAGTCTGGGGAATATGGTTCCGCATTTGCATTGGCATGTCATCCCGCGTTACACCGATGACCTGCATTTTCCTGATCCCATATGGGCATCAGAAAAAAAGACCGCTGTTGATGCGGCTGCATTGAATGCGCGTCGTGCGCTGCTACCAGCATTACGTGCAGCGCTTGTTTCCCGTTTTTATTAGGCAGAAATAATGAGTAACAGTAAGCCACAACCAACATCCCTGAACGCGCGCACCCAATCGAAGGTGCTGGAAATTTCTTTCGACGATGGTAAAGAATATTCTTTACCGTTCGAGCTGTTAAGGGTGTATTCGCCATCAGCGGAGGTGCGGGGACACGGCGCAGGACAGGAAACGCTGCAAACCGGTAAGCGTGACGTGAGCCTGGTTGCGCTGGAACCCGTTGGTAATTATGCTGTCAAGCCAGTATTTTCTGACGAACATAGCTCAGGAATATTTTCGTGGGATTACTTATATTGGCTGGGCGAGAATCAGGCACAGCTCTGGCAGGACTATCTGGCGCGCTTGCAGGAAGCCGGGTATCCGGGAGAAACCGGCAGGGATGCACCGATGACCGCAAAGTCGGGCGGTGCCTGCGGCCACCATCATTAAAAAAATGCGTCTTCGTGACGCATTTTTTACGTTTGCTTACGATAAAAATTTGGCTATTGCTGAGCCTGGCAGTAAGGTGATTCATCATCTCTGATTCCTCGAACAGGAATCTTTTTACCGCAGAATCATTAAGCTGGGAACGATAGCATGAAAATACGCATACTGAGCATGGTCACCGTCTGTGCGCTGGCCGCTTGCTCCACAAATGAAACCGGAAACAGCGCGGGTAAAACTGTGAGCGGCGTGCAATCCGGTAAAACAACAAAGGGGAGTGAACTAATTCCGGCGGCGTCAGCATCGCGTACTGTCGAAGCGTACAAGGCAGAAGTGGCGCACCGTATCAGTCACCTGCACCGGCAGCAGGTTTATTCTGAAAACCCTCAGCCATTATTACGCTCGGTCGTCGTTGTGCGTTATTCGGTCAATGCTGATGGCAGCTTGATCAACGCCCAGATTCAGCGCAGCAATAAAGATCATGAGACGGAAAAGACTGCACTGGCGAGTCTGAAAAATAGTGCACCATTCCCTAAACCGCATCCGCAGTTATTGCGCAGCGGGCGCCTTGAAGTGTCGGAAACATGGTTATTTAACGATGATGGACGCTTTCAGATCCGCAGCATTGCATTGCCGCAGCGTGCCGGATAAAAATTCCTTCGGGAAAAGCTGGCATTCCTGAGTCGCGGCGGATCAGGCCTTTGTTTAAGCGCCCCCGCTGGTTTTGATTGCATTCTCCGCCTTCTGACTAAGGTCAGGCCGGCTAGCCTTTTTCAGCCAATCTGCTGCCAAGCCAGTCTCAGTTCCCCTATAATGCGACTTCGTATAGGAGCCTTGAGATCATGAGTAATACTACCCATTTCGGTTATACCACTGTCGAAGAAGACCAGAAGGTGCATAAAGTTGCCGAGGTATTTCATTCGGTGGCCGCGAAATACGACATCATGAATGACGTGATGTCCGCCGGTCTGCACCGTATCTGGAAAATGTTCACTATTGCACAGGCAGGTGTACGTCCAGGATTCAAGGTGCTGGATATTGCCGGTGGCACTGGCGATCTGACGAAAGAATTTGTCAAACAAGCTGGCAAGACAGGTGAAGTCTGGCACACGGATATCAACGAATCCATGCTACGGGTTGGCCGGGATCGCCTCTTGAATAAAGGCCTGATCACCCCCACGTTACTTTGCGACGCAGAAAAACTGCCATTTCCGGATAATTATTTTGACCGTGTGACGGTGGCTTTCGGTTTGCGCAATATGACACATAAAGATCAGGCTTTAGCCGAGATGCAGCGTGTGTTAAAGCCGGGTGGTAAATTGCTGGTGCTGGAATTTTCTAAAGTGCCGGAAATTTTACAAAAGCCCTACGATTTATATTCATTCAATTTTTTGCCGTGGATGGGGCAAAAAATTGCGGGTGACGCGGACAGTTACAGGTATCTGGCAGAATCGATACGCATGCACCCTGATCAGGAAACGCTGAAAGGTATGATGGAAACGGCGGGTCTTGAAAAAGTGCAGTACTTTAATTTGACGGCAGGTGTGGCCGCATTACACACTGGTATTAAACTTTAAATCGCTGACGAAGCAAAAGGAGTGACATCAATGAAGAAATTTTTACTCGCCATGGTGATGGTTGCCAGCACATTTGCAATGACGATGCATGATGCCGACGCCAAACGTCTGGGCAGTGGTGGTTCTATCGGTCGCCAGTCAAGCAATGTCTCGCGTCAGGCGACGCCACCGTCGAATACCAATAATGCCAATCAGGCCCGGCCAGCGCAGGCTCCGGCCGCAGCGCCTGCTCCGGCGATTCCGCCTAAACCAGCAAGCCCATGGAAAGGCATCGTTGGCGGCCTGATCGGTGGCGCATTGTTGGGTGCAGCGTTGTCGCACTTCGGACTGGGTGGCGCGATGGCCAGCATGTTAGGTTCTTTGCTGACATTTGCGCTGATCGCGTTTGCGATTTTCTTTGTTATCCGTTTGTTCCGCGGCAATAAAGCAAATACGAATGCACCTTCGGCATTTGCTCCGCCAGCTTATGCGGGTGTTCCTTCCTCTGCGACGCCAGAAATTGGTTCGCGTCTGGAGCCGCAGGCATATCAATCTGGTTCTTCCTCGTCCGCAGCACCAGCCGCCGCGGCAAGCTGGGGTATTCCTGCTGATTTTGATGTGCCTGCTTTCCTGCGTAGCGCGAAAACTTATTTCATTCGTTTGCAGGCTGCATGGGATAAAGCTGATATCAATGATTTGCGTGAGTTCACGACACCTGAAATGTATGCAGAGCTGAAACTGGAAATTCAGGAGCGTGGTGCGACTGCCAACGTGACGGATGTTGTATCGATTGACGCTGAATTGCTGGGTATAGAAAACATCGGTAGCGATCATCTGGCGAGCGTTAAATTTACCGGCATGATCAAAGAAGCTGCCAATGCCCCGGCAGAAGCTTTTGCCGAGGTCTGGAACTTGTCTAAACCTGTGAATGGTCAGGGCGGTTGGGTGCTCGCAGGTATTCAGCAATTATGATGTCAGCAGGACTTAGCCTGATTCGTATAAGTCCTGATGCAGATCGAACATAACAGGCTGCATAAGCTGTTAAACTAAAGACCGCCCGTCATTTTGTCGGGCGGTTTTTTATTAAGAATGACACAGATTGATCCGCCGGGATCTTGTTTCGACAAAGTAGCTGCTTATTGCACAAACCTGAGTCAGTCTTTTCTCAACGATATGATTTCAACTGCTCCCTTCATTAATCATTTGCTGGCACAGGAAACCTGGGCCAGAAATAAGCTCCTGCCACATGCTGGCAAAATCGCCTGTATTGATCTGCACGCATTTCAATTGCGCCTGAAAGTCGGTGTTGACGGATACCTTGAATCTGCTGATGCGCAGGCGTCTCCCGATGTGACTATCCGTGCCAGACTGAGCGATTTGCCATTGATGGCGCAGAATCGTGAGCGTGCATTTTCTTATGTCAAGATTGAAGGAGATGCTGATTTTGCGAATACGATTTCCCATTTGAGTCAGGAATTAAAATGGGAAGCCGAAGCCGATTTAAGTAAAATATTTGGTGATATTGCGGCGGTTCGCATGGTCGGTGGCGCTAAATCGATATTCAAAACCGCACAGCAGACGCATCTTAAAATTCAGGAAAATCTGGCGGAATATTTTCTCGAAGAAAACCCACTGCTGGTTCGTCCAGTCGCAGTGCAGGGCTTTGCTACAGAAGTGAATAAAACTCGTGATGATGTCGAGCGTCTCATCAAGCGCATCGAGAAACTCGAAAGGACGCGCAGATGATATTGAAGTTTTTACGGCTCTTTAAAATTATTCGCGTGACGTTACGTTACGGGATTGATGAAATCGCCATATCCGGTCTTAAAGTCCCGCGTACTGCACGCCTGATAGAGACGCTGCTGTTCTGGCGCAATTTATCGGCTCCCCGTGGCGAACGCTTACGTAAGGCTTTGGAAGACCTGGGACCGATTTTTGTGAAACTGGGGCAGGTACTTTCGACCCGGCGTGATCTGATGCCACCTGACATCGCGGATGAACTGGCGAAGTTGCAGGATCGTGTGCCGTCGTTTGACCCTGATCTGGCGATAGCGCAGATTACCAAGTCATTAGGCGCGCATCCGGATACATTGTTTGCGAGTTTTGAACGTATTCCGGTAGCATCGGCATCAATTGCTCAGGTACATTTCGCCACGCTGAAAGATGGTCGTGAAGTTGCAGTGAAAGTGCTGCGTCCCGGTATGAAGGACACGATCGATAAAGATGTTGCACTGATGCAGGTAGCCGCCGGATGGCTGGAAGCTTTATGGGCAGATGGCAAGCGTCTCAAGGCAAAAGAAGTGGTCGGTGAGTTTGACAAATATCTGCACGACGAACTCGATCTGATGCGGGAAGCCGCGAACGGCAGCCAGTTAAGGCGGAATTTTCAGAATTCTGATTTGTTGCTGGTACCGGAAATGTATTGGGATTACTGCTCTTCATCCGTGATCGTCATGGAACGCATGAATGGCATACCGATTTCGCAAATCGATAAATTACAGGCGGCGGGTGTCGATCTGGCGAAATTATCACGCGACGGCGTCACGATTTTCTTTACACAGATTTTTCGCGACGGTTTTTTTCATGCGGATATGCATCCGGGGAATATTCTGGTTTCGACTGATCCTGCCACTTTCGGGCGCTATATTGCGCTCGATTTCGGTATCGTCGGCACTTTGAATGATTTTGATAAAGACTATCTTTCGCAAAATTTTCTGGCATTTTTTCAGCGTGACTATAAACGTGTAGCCGAAGCGCATATCGAATCTGGCTGGGCGCCTAAGGATACGCGGGTAGATGAGCTGGAAGCGGCCGTCCGCGCCTGTTGTGAGCCGATTTTTGATAGGCCGCTGAAAGATATTTCCTTTGGTCAGGTCTTGTTGCGTCTGTTTCAAACATCGCGTCGTTTCAATGTTGAAGTCCAGCCTCAGCTTGTTTTATTGCAAAAGACTTTGTTGAATATTGAAGGTCTCGGACGTCAACTCGATCCTGAGCTGGACTTATGGAAAACTGCTAAACCGTATCTCGAGCGTTGGATGAATGAGCAAGTGGGTTGGCGCGGGTTGATTGATAAATTGAAAGCGGAAGCGCCACGTTACAGTCACATCTTCCCACAATTGCCGCGGCTTGCGCATCAGGCTCTGAGCCGGGCTGGCGAACAAAATAATAGTAATGAAATGCTTGCTGCATTATTGTCGGAGCAGCGTAGCACCAATACCTTGCTGAAAGTTATTATTTACTTCGGCGGTGGTTTGTTCGCCGGCGTTATCGCGGCGCAGCTATTACTTCATTTTTATTTTATTGGCTGAGTCATGGCAAATTTTGTCAGCAGAGATCCGAATAATTCATGTTTTTGGGACGAGCGTTTCAGCAAAAATTTTACGCCTTGGGATAAAGGGGCGGTTCCTCAGGACTTACGCGATTTTGTGCTGACAGCCACTGGTAAAATACGAACGCTGATACCAGGGTGCGGTAACGGTTATGAAGCGGCTTTTCTGGCGCAGGCTGGCTGGGACGTGACTGCAATCGACTTCTCACCGGCAGCAGTGAAAAGTGCGCAGATGACGATAGGGGAGTGGTCCCACCATGTCGTTGAAGCGGATTTTTTTGAATATCAACCCGCACAGGCGCCGGAGTTGATTTACGAGCGCGCATTTTTCTGTGCCTTACCGCCGGTGCGGCGACAGGATATCGTCCAGCGCTGGGCTGAACTTCTGCCTCCAGGTGCTTTGCTGGCAGGATATTTTTTCTTTGATACGAATGCTGACGCGAGCAAAAAAGGCCCGCCTTTTTCTATATCGGATCAGGTCTGGCAAGAGTTAATGGCGCCTCATTTCACGTTATTGACAGATAGGGCTGTGAACGATTCGATTGCCGTATTCGAAGGCCGCGAGCGTTGGCAGATCTGGCAGCGGCGTCACGCGACGAATGGCCAGTAATCCTTTTTTAGCGATGATCTTCGGTGCTACTATCAGCACGTGTCTTATTTGTGGTACCCACTTATGCGCTATCTGAATCCCCGTTTGAGCACTGAGCAGTTACCCGCAATTCCATTGCAGGCGGAGGCGGTCAGAACCTTGTTTGGTGCTGCTGAATACCGGGGCGAATTGCTGAAACAGATTGCCAGTGCGAAACACAGGATTTATCTGTGCAGTTTATATGTGCAAAATGATGAGGCTGGCGCCGAAGTCATGGAGGCTTTGTATGCTGCCAAAGCTGCACGCCCATCATTGGACATTGCGGTATTGGTGGACTGGCATCGCGCGCAACGCGGCTTGATCGGCGAACGCAGGCAGGCAGGGCAACAAACCGGAAATGCCGCCTGGTATCAAAAACTAAGTCTGGCGCATGCTGCAGGCGTACCAGTGTATGGCATTCCGGTACAGACCAGCGAGTTGTTTGGTGTTTTGCACCTTAAAGGTTTTGTGATTGATGATGTGGTGATTTACAGCGGCGCCAGTATTAATAACGTGTATCTGCATAAGCAGGATAAATACCGGCACGACCGTTATTTACTGATCCAGAATTCTGTATTGGCGACCACGATGGTTGATTTTATACGTCAGCACTTGCTGTTGGCCTCAGCGGTACATCGCCTCGATAAGGCGGAAATTCCTGCCACACGCAGCATTCGTAATGACATTCGCCGCTTTCGCGAGCAGTTAAAAAAGGCACGCTATCAGTTCAATGAAAAATTTGTAGGACAATATTCAGAGACGCCACCTGCGCTGAGTGTGACGCCATTGGTTGGTGTTGGTAAAAATAATCCACTGAATAAAGCGATATGTCAGTTGCTTGCGGCGAGTAAGACGCAGATTGTCATCTGTACCCCTTATTTCAATTTTCCCCGTGCTGTGACCAGAGAAGTGAATCGCGCGCTGAAACGCGGAGTGAGCGTTGATATCATCGTCGGCGATAAAGTTGCGAATGATTTTTTTATTCCACCGGAGCAGCCTTTTAAAGTCATTTCGGCTCTCCCTTATCTTTATGAGGTCAACCTCAGGCGTTTCGCCAAAGCGCATCAGCTTGATATCCAAAAAAACCGGCTCAGATTACGCCTTTGGAAAGACGGGGAGAATACCTATCATCTTAAAGGATTGTGGATAGATCAGTGTTACGCACTGATGACCGGAAATAATCTGAATCCCAGGGCATTCCGTCTTGATCTGGAAAATGCGCTGTTAATCCATGATCCGCGGCAAGAGTTACTGGCACAAAGAAATGCAGAGCTGGCGAGCATCGTTGAGCATACGACGCTGATCAGCGATTATCGTTCTTTGGAGAAGGTAAAAGATTATCCGGAACCAGTCCGGAAATTACTGACACGCCTGAGTACTATCAGACTGGATCGTCTGGCTTACCGGGTGCTGTAGGAGTTAAGGTTGTGTTGGCGGCGAGGTATGAATGACTTGCATGGGCGGGACTTCGTCAGGCAACCATTTATGATAGATTTTTGCGAAGCTACCGTCTTTCTTGATGGCGCGTAATGCATCTTCCCATATCTTAATAGTTGAGGCTGGCGTCTTAGCGGAAAACGCCAGATATAGCTCCAGTGCATCAAGCACCATGACAGGCTCAACATCATCGCTGGAATAGCCTATGTCTTTCAGAATCGAGGGTACAACAATACTTCCTTCCACCCATAAGTCAAAACGTTTGGCCATCAGCATATTTGCGATGACCAGTGGCGACACCGCCAGTTCCAGATTGAAAAAACCTTTTTTACGCGCTGTGTCAGCAAAAATACTGGAGCGATAAGCACCGACTTTCAGTTTGCGGATAGCGTCTCCCTGACGCAGCAAATTTGCCGCATTTCCTTTACGGGTATACAGCGTGATGTAAGAGATCGCAACCGGGCCCACCAGGTGCATGAGTTTTTCGCGCTCTTCCGAACGTCCTACCGTGAAAAGTAAAACGTTAGACTCATCCAGTAAGGCTTTGTATCCTCGCGCAAATGGCACTACCTGAATGGCTTGTATATTCCCTGTTTTTGCTTGTATTGCCTTGACGACTTCTACCGCCATACCTTCTGCTTTCGTATCGTTGCCGAAAGAAATCGGAGGCCAGTTTTCAGTCAGGATCTGTAACTCTTGTGCATCAGACAAAGAACAGAAAAATGACAGGCATATCGCTACGAATGTGCGACAGCGGGTAGTGATCAGTGGGCGACAGTCAATGTGGGACATGATCATCATCAGCAGCAAATTGTTGGCAAATTGCAGTGAACAACAAAATGTGTACACATATTGCCAATGTAAACCGTTTACACAGTCAGAGCCAGAGGATTTCAGGTAATCACTGTGAATGTAACACATCGTCACAATGATTCTTTTTTACCGCCATCAGCCTGGCTTGTCGTCGTTGGCAGAGCTGAGTTGAGATCGCTGATTATTTCTGATTTTTCTCAAGCGGAAAATCTGCTTTCCGACAAACCTGCGCCACGCACTGTTTTTGACGCATTGATATTCAACATAGTTAATCACAGCGGGGCCCCAGCGCGTTTTGGATACATCCTCGCCAATTGACAGGTTCAGGCGTTGAATTTTTTGTCCGATTGCCCATTGGATTGCTTCTGCTACTAAGGTCGTCATGACGCTGTATTGCGCATAATCCAGATCGTAGCCTGAATAATATAAATAGAGTTCATCACCCATATTGAATGCCAGTCGCATCGCGACGACTTTGCCATTCAACTCGAGACAAAACAAACACATGCGATCAGCAAAAGGCGTATCAAGCAGATTTTCCAGCAGTGCCTTGTGTTGTGGATGAGAAAAATAATCAGGATGTTCTATCGTCTCTTTCGCTGACGCACGTGCACCATGCAGCGCATAAAACATCGGTAATTGTTGAACGATAGCGGTACGCCCTTGGAGAACGCGGAAACTCATGTCCAGGCCGTCTCGTTTGGGCGAGTTGTAACAGCGACGCAGGGATTCTTTAATGTTGCGCTTTAATCCGGATTTAAAGCTATCCCAGTCTTCACCCAGCGTTAGTACGAAGTTAGGAATAGTGCGGTCGGTCAGAGGGAAGAGCGACTTATTATTCTGGATGAAATGATCTGCGGTCGCTTTTGCTCCGATGATCTGAAACTCTGTGAGTCCGAAGGTCTCGCAACGAGTTAAATTTTCCCAGAGTTGCAGCACTTTCTCAGCATATTCCGGCAAGGTGAGGGGAACACGTAGTTCGGTCAGATTGGGGTCGCCGCCGAAAGGTCGTACATAGCGATACAGGAAAAAACGATGCAATCCTACATGCGTGTTCATCAGCGGCATCACTGCAACCAACTGATCGTTATCGTACACGGCACAAATAGCCAGTTCATGTTGATGAAAGAAGGATTTGCCAGAGAAAACTTTCCACCACGCGCAATTCCAGTCGTAGGTTTGGAACGGGAGCAGATAGTTTACTTTCGTCTCTAAAGCTCGCCATGCTGTCGCAAGAGCGTCGAAATCTTTTTCTTTGGTGATGATGATTTGTTTGAGGTTGTGCATCGAAGATAAATGTGGCGAGCTCACAGAAACTAAAATATTGCTTTGATTTAACTTTATCTGTTTGTCTGTTTGATAGAGTACGTTACAAACTGAAACAAGTAACTTATCCCATAAAAGTTATCTTTTTGCAAGGGAGAATGGCGAGTATCAATAGGCTTATTTGGGACTGGCGGCGTAGATTTCTCTGGCCACCATATTGTCTTATTTTTCGTACACATAAAGTGTTCTGAATCTGTCACGGTCGTCCCTTGATACAAATCAACAGCGGACGGGAGTAAGCACTCCATACTTCCTGCAGTAAAAACTTTAAAGGAGAACGGAAATGAAACTGTTAATCGACTTGTTTTCTACTGACTACGGCCTGATGAGTATTGCCGGAATCATTTTTATGATTTGCATGGGGATATTTTTTATTCGCTATTTCTTATCGCACATGCGTGAAGAAGAGCAGCAAGAACGATAAGCTGCGGATACCTATGAAATTGGTGACCTTGTGCTTTCGGTCACCTTGATTTTGTTTTAGTCGTTACGGTAATTATTCAGAATTGCGGCATATTCGCCACTTTGCCGTATTGCTTTCAGTCCTTTATTGAAGTGATCGCGATGTTCACTTTTGTGGAAACCAAGCAAGCGTGGAGTCGGCTTAAATAAATGATGTACCGTATAACGGTTCGCTGCCTCTGTTTTGCCATGCAATAACCGCGCGAAATACAGGAAAGCCCGTAAATCCAGCAAGATAACATCCCCCCGGCCGGCATCCAGCATCGGTACCTGAGAAGCCTGATCGCCTACTTCTGAATATGATCGATGGTTTTTAACTGCCATCGTAAATTCTGAGCCAAGCACTTTTTGCGCATTGCTGAACGCCACGATTTTTTTGTCTGATAGATCAGATAAGGAATTGATCTGTAAGTGTTTATCACTCAGCGTGACAGCCACATTCTCAAATTCGATGACAGGGTCAGAGAAAAAGATTTTCGCGTTATTCACCGGAATTCCGGCAAACCCCGCATCTGCAGTTCCCGCTTCCACCTCAGTTTCCATACGTTTGTTATTCGATCGGATAAATCTGCACTGTATGCCTTGCGTGGCAAAGGCGCGGGTAACAATTTCCGGCACCAGACCCCGACGGGGATCGTCTTTGACATACGGTGGTAACGCTGAAACATGAAACAAGAGTTCCAGTGCTTGCGCTTCCCAGCTCGTCAGCAGACAACTTAGCAATACATATATCCGGAAAAACCTCATGTCAGCCCTTATCACCGTGCTAAATAAAGTCAACGATGTCGCACCAGTGGCATCGTCTTCACGATTTAATGTTGGCTGATTCTGATGTGTAATGCAACCTGGAAAGAAAATGTGGGGAGAATGCCACGTTGTTTGTCACGAAACTGTGGCGAGAGAGAACTTCAGATACTGTCTGCACCAGCACCAGCCTGCGTTCCGGCATCAAAACTGACGCTACCGCTACACAGGCTGGCACGGGCTTAAGCTGCTTTATTTAGCGTTACCAGGAATCGACCATAAGAAATCTACTTGCAGAGTTCCTTTAAAGCGCGGATCGTTTAAACCAAGGTAACGATCACCGGAATAATTTGGTGCAGTCGTAAGGTTTTTAGGATTGAAATTTGCGGCTGCGTGACAGCTCATACAGTTAGTTTGTACGCCAACGTTATTGGCAACGGTTTGTCCTTTATATTTACCCGGAATGGAGTCGGGCAAATCACTCGGGCCAAATCCTGCTTCCAGATACGGGTTGTAGCAGTAAACGGATTCCCCGACATTTTTGCCGCCAGTTTCAGGTTGTGGTGGAGACAAGGTTTGATAGGCCGCACAATGTGCGTAATGGCGCGGTGCACCTTGCAGTGCGGCAGGGCGCAGTTTTGCTATCGCTGCTGAACTAGGTGCTGGCGGTAAATCGGGGGCTGGCGTCCACCAGAAACTTTGCCAGGTCCATTCTGTAATTTCACGGCTACCGACATGCATAGCGACGAGCACTGAATAATCACCGGCTGCGATACCTTTGAAATTCTCAGTCGATTTGTTCAGCAATTCTGCATTGGCGGCATCCACTTTAAAGTGAATAAAATTTTTCAGACCATAGGTGTTTGCCGCTGTACGTGACGAACCATCGACCGCACATTTATTATCGACACCACCGGATAATTTCTCTGTGCCAGTATCCTGAGTATCTATCCAAACACATGTTTTCCAGTCGGAAGACGGAAATGGAACCGGAGTTTTTGGCGGACCGGGCCAGACCGATAATTGAAAATATCTTGCCTGAACCAGATTCTTACTTTTTAAAGTCTGAAATACTGGTTTCAGAGAGAGGGATGGCGCAGGAAAAGCCGGAATGCTGGTCTCATTCGCTGCCAGCATTTTGTTTAATGCAGCGATGGAAAACAGATTATTCGCGCGGATATGCGCTGCGGCAATCGGATCATATTTGACAAAGCCGAGCACCGTTTCTTTTCCCTGCGTCGTCTTCAATAAGCCGGCGTGGTTCAATTGATGAAATGGTGTGAGTATGTTGGGAACACGTGGCTTATTCATTAATGCTTGCGAACTGGCGGTCATAATATCGTCTGGCGTTTCCCAGGTTTCAAAGACCCGCAAAGGCTGCCCCTGATAGGTCTCGCCTGAATTGAGTGTCAGCGCCGTCCAGATACCCCATGCATGTTTTTGTATTTCAATTTGTCCTTTCGGAGATTTTGTCCAGGCAGTAATCGTGTCTGCCGCGACCGGGTAGGTATAACCGGGGATTTTAGGATCTGGTAGTGGAACTGGCTTAAAAGAGCTGACAATGACATTAGATTTGCCGCTATCCGCAGGCATCGTTTGTGCCTGTAGCGTTTGACTGCTCAACAAGCCAGCGACCATCGTTGCTGAGCAGAAAATGCGTATCTGCCGAAGCTTGGTCTTATTGGAATGATCGAATTTCAGATGCGTTTTCATACCTTCTCCCTGTGATGTTACTGCGAACGACGTAAGGTTGATCTGAGGCTTGAAACGGAACCCGATAGCGTGGAACGTTGAATAATAGTGCCAGCGGGGATGTTGCTTTTTTATCTTACTTTTTATGTAAGATTTTCAGTGTAGCCGGAATTGATGGAATAGCAAGTTAAATAGATTGATCGTTTCCCCATCGGGTATCCGGACGAGCAGCAGATGTTTTTCTGAAATCAAACTGAAGGACGTATATCTCTAATATCGTGGGAGGTTGGCATTCCTGGTGCCGGTCAGAAGCACGCAGGTTTTGAATATGCGGAGTTACTTATCGCTGCGCGGATGCGGGGCAAGACCAGCGCGACGCGCGGTTGTTGGGATAGCTGATCTGCCTTTCAGCAGATCAATCACACCGCGAAGGATGGCGCATCTGCTTACTCAGGCAGACGCCATTGATGGATAGGCCGTCAGAATCTGATGCGCAATCAGATCAATGGCGGGTCTGGGTTTTCCTTGCTTATCAACCCAGACTTTTGGTGTTAAAGCGCCGGACAACGAGACACTGTCGCCATCGTTCAACGCAAGTAAGGCCTGCCGTACCTTGTCATTAAAGGCGATCACATTACACATGATTGTGTCACCGTCATCTGTCGCAGCACGCACCTTACAAGTCACATATGCTGAACCAGCTTGTCCGCTACGTTCTTCGGCGTTGCCGTACATGCGCCCGGCGATTAATCCATCTATCATCGTTTTTCTATTTTCATTCAGTCTGGCCTGTTACACCAGAGGATTCATTATGAGAAGCTGCTGTCCATCTTTCGGATTGCATCGCGGCTATTTGCATTATCTTTGCCGCCACATTTTGTCTCGTCAATTTTTTGTCAGTCTCTTTTCTGTGCGAAACGAATTAAACGCCGGATGCGGGAATAAAGCAAATAAGCGACTCATCCATCACATTCATACGCGGTCGGTGTGGATGTGTGAACATCAAAAGTAAAATGCTTATACTTCAAGCCTGCGCAACGACGCTGGCGTGATATCGTCTCAGCTCTGCCTTCCACACTTACTTTTTTCTTAAACGCTATGACTCTGAATCAGATTGCGGAACACTACGTCAAACTCGTCCTTGCTGTAGGTCAGCATGACGCCGGTTATGTTGATGCCTATATCGGCCCGCCATCCTGGCAAAACGAAGCACAACAATTACCGACGACTCCATTATCAGAATTATTGGCGCAAGCTGATGCTTTATTGCAGCAGGCAGATGCTTTGCCGGCGCCGCAACAAGATCAGCTTGAACGTCAGGAATTTTTACGTCTGCAGTTACATGCAGTAAAAGCTTTTATCGCGCAACTGAATGGCAGCAAATTGCCATTCGATGCGGAATCGAAAGCCTTATACGATGCGGTATCCCCGGCGTTGACCACAGCGGACCTCGATATCACGCTGGCAGAACTGGCGGCACTTTTGCCAGAGGAAATTAAGGGTAGTGATCTGAATGCGAGATTGTCTGCTTATAACAAAGCATTTGAAATTCCGCGCGATAAACTCGATGCCGTTTTCACTGCCGCGATTAATGAAGCGCGCGCCCGCACCAGACGCTATATCGCATTACCTGAGCATGAAAGTTTTCAGGTTGCTTATGTGACGGATAAAGTCTGGAGTGCGTATAACTGGTACAAGGGAAACAGTCACAGCCTGATCGAAGTCAACACCGATTTTCCTATGTTCATCAGCCGCGCAATTGATCTCGCCAGCCACGAAGCCTATCCCGGTCACCACGTCTTTAATGTGCTGATCGAAAATGAATTAGTGAAAGAAAAAGGCTGGATCGAATACTCGATATATCCACTGTATTCACCGATGTCGTTTCTGGCTGAAGGAAGTGCGAATTACGGTATCGAGGTCGCCTTTCCACATGCAGAACGCATGCAGTTTGAACAGGAAGTTTTGTTCCCATTGGCCGGTATTGATCCCGCCAAAGCCGAACGCTATTACCAGATACAAGCCGTGCTGCAAAAGCTGTCGTATGCCGGCAATATGGTGGCGCAACAGTATCTGGATGGCATGATAGATAAAGACACCGCGCTGGCAATGTTGATGAAATACAGCCTCTCAGATGCAGACCGCTCAGCGCAGCGGCTGCGTTTTATCGAACATCTGCGTTCGTATGTCATCAACTACAATCTTGGTCAGGATGTCGTGCAGGCCTACATAGAAAAGCGCGCCGGAACCGATAATCAAGATTTGCGCTGGCAGATGTTAACCGATCTGTTGCGTCACCCGAAAAGCGCGTCGATGATGACGGATTCTTTGTTAGCTTAAGCGAGCCCCCGTGCTCTGTTTTAATAGGGTGAAATGCTTCTGGCTCAGAGCACGATCTCCCAATTTCTTCCTGAACTGTCAGTAATATTTGAAAGAGGTCACCATGAAAACACCAGGCACTATGACATCCAATACGTCCGGAATTCCAGGATTTATCCGTACTGAACCACCTGTCGGCAGTATCGTGGCATTTGCCGGAGATGTGACACAGAACATCATCGAGCCATCAGGCTGGATGGTATGCGATGGTAGAACGCTGAACGTTGCGCAGTATCCCGTTTTATTTGCCGTGATCGGTTATCGATTTGGTGGCAGTGACGGACAATTTCATATTCCTCAGGCAGATGTTGCCAATATTTCTGCGGTGGGAGACACGGCTGAGACCAGACCCGCGAATGTCACGATTTCTCAGTTGATCAGATTTGCCTGACATTCGCTGAAATTAATACTCACTGCGTTTTACTCACGGGATTTTGTCCTATCACGAAAATCGAAAGTAAAATAAAACCCCTAATGAAAATGCGCCTCGCAAGTCATTAATGGCTGGCGAGGCGCATTTTTATTAGGGTATAGCCTGCGGCACATCAGTACCGCGCATCGCCATGCTCTGGCCTTATTGTGTAATCAGTTTGACGGTGAGAGACTGAGCACCAGCACGGTCGGCAGCGTTGCTGATCAATGTCAGCAAGCGGTCGATATTCGGATGCTTACCCGGAAACGCTTTGGCATCGGTGGTGTGCTCTGCATACAAACGCAGCCCTTTTTCTGCTGCTGCGGCATTGATCTCGCCAAACTCCTGCGCCAGCGCATGATAGACACGCACACTGCCTGCCGTGCCAGGCTTGTTTTCCAGTCTGGCGATGAGTACATCACCATCAGATAATTCCAGCGCGGCGATATGGTCAATGCTGGGTAGGGTGGCTAAGACTTCACTGAATTGCATGAGGCTTCTTTCAATAAATAAAATGGTGACCAGAAGAATCGTGGTTGCCGATGTCGGCGGATGAGCAAATGACAGCATTCTAAAGTCATCCCGGGTGCATTTCCAATTTCATCTGATTTCGAATAAAAAATCTGATCGCTATAAAACTCCCACCAAACTCCGTCCTCCCGCTGTTCTTTGCACCATGATTTTCGTTGCGATGCGTTCGGTCATTTCCTGTACATGTGAGATGACGCCGACTTTGCGGCCTTGGGCTTGCAGGCTGTCTAAGGCATCCATGGCGACTCTGAGAGTATCGGCGTCGAGGCTGCCGAAGCCTTCGTCGATGAACAGCGATTCGACTTTCACGCGATTGCTGGAAAGTGAGGCTAGGCCGAGTGCGAGGGCGAGTGAAACGAGGAAAGATTCGCCGCCGGACAGCGAATGCACAGAGCGGTTTTCGTCGCCCATATCCTGATCAATCACCATCAGACCCAAGCTGTCGCGTATGCGTTGCAGACGGTAACGCCGCGCCAGCTGATGCAGATGTTGATTGGCATAAGCGAGTAACACATCGAGTGTGTATTGCTGCGCATAATTGCGGAATTTCTTGCCGTCCTGCGAACCGATCAGGTCGTTGAGCTGCGCCCAGATGCGCTGGCGGTGTTGTTGCTGCTGCATTTCCTGCAGCAGATCGGCGGACTGCTGGCGACGTGCATCGTCCTGTGCTTTGGCAAGCTGATGTTGACCCAGATGCTGTTGCGCTTGCTGACGTTCGCTATGCAAGGTCTGCAGGCATTGTTGCAAATGGGCGATGTGTGCCGCATTGTTGCTGTGTTCTTCTGACGCTTGTTCTGCCAGCACAGCTCTGTCGTCATCGTTGTTGCTGGTCGCTGTGGTGTTGTCGCTATCTTCGGTGTCAGCAACATCTGGCGGTGGCAATGTTGGCGGTCGCTGTAATTGATGGGCACTGCTTTGCTGGCGGCGTTCCTGCAATACCGTGGCCGCTTGCTGACGCGCATTGGCAATCGCTTGCAGTGCGCTGCGTTCGGCGCTGATCCATGCATTGTCATGTTCAAGCAGCGTGTGCAACTGCGCTTCGGTGAGGATGCTGCCGCTATTGGCATCGTCATCCCTATGATCACTTTCAGCCTCGCTGTGCTTGGCGTTGGCAGCCTTTGCATTGTAGTGCGACAGCCATGCAGTCAGTTGCATTTGTGCGTTGATGGCTTCCTGTTGATGCTGACTGCACCGTGCTTGTGCCTGGGCGAGTGCTTCGGTGCTGCGGCTTAGCTGTTGCTGGCTGGCGCTGGTGGCGATCGTATGTTGCGCCAACTGGTCTTTCGCCACTTGTATAGCGTTGGCAAAACGCGCGCTGATGACAGCCACGGCTTCACCCTGAAACAGCGCGCGGCGTTGCTGTTGTTTATCGTTGAGCGCGCGCTCGCTGTTGCTGAGTGCCAGCGCAATACCTTGCTGATCGTCGTTCGCCTTTTGCTGCTGAATGCGGCTGCTTTCCAGACTGATATTCAGCGTTGCAATACCGAGTTCAGCTTGCTGATGTGTTTGCTGCTGCTGTTGCCAGGCTAGGGCATTTTGTTTGCATTGTTGTTGGAAGGCGATGGCAGACGCTTGCCAGTGGTCGCGCCAGGATACTTGTGCATCGTTGCTGTCATCGCTGACGACATCCGTGACGGCGAAAGCGGTATCGAGTTCATTCAATATGTCGTCAAGCCGGGTGCGACTGTGTATCGCCTGTTCCGCGTTATTTGCACGTTCAGTTGCGTTATTTTCCAGCGCGTTCAACGCAATGCTGTGTGCTTCTTTTAAACCGAGATATAACTGATGTCCCTTATCCCATGCGGCTTGTGCGGCATCTTTGGCCTGCAGGGCTTGATAATAAACGGTCTCGCTTTTTTGTATTTCTGCTGTATGGAGGTGAAGCGCTTGCTGCTGTTGTTCCAGCGATTGCCATGTTTGCAGATAAGGTAATTCCTCAGATGCGGCGAACGCAAACATGGCGTGTTGTTGCCACTGCGCCTGCTGGTGTGCGATCTGTTCGTGCAGGGTACTGAGTTCCTGCTGAAGTTGTGCAAGCTGCTGGCCGTGTTGTGTGGCTAGCGTGTGGTGGTGGCTGGCTTGTTCGCGGGCGAGCTGTTCTTGTAGACGGCAATCCTGCACCTGCGCTTGCAGTTGCGTGAGCAACGCATGCAATTGTGGATTGCTGTCGGTCTGTGCATACGGATGCGCCGTCGCGCCGCACACAGGGCAGGGCGCTTCGTCCTGTAATTGCGCACGCAGATTTTCTACATTGTCGGCGCAGGCTGCTTCCGCGCTTCTGAGTGCGCGTTCTGCTTGCAGCAAAGCTGCGCTTAATGCCGGCAAGGTCGTGCTCGCTTGCACGCTGGCGGCTTGTGCGGCAGTGACCGCCAGTTGCGCCTGATCTGCTTGTGTCTGCAAGTTTTGCAGACGCGCATGGCGTTCCTGCAACTGTTCCAATAATTGCATGCCGCTGCTGAGTTGTTCGCGCTTTTCTTCCGCGTTTTGTTTGTTGCGACGGAGTGCGTCGATATCGATCAACGCGAATGCCTGCGCGGTTTGCTGGCGTTGCTGATCGGCGGCAACCAGTGCTTCTTCTGCAGTGTGCAGGCTGGTTGCGTGCTGTGCCACTTGCGCTTGCTGCGTTACTTGTTTTGCATCCAGTGCGAGGATATTGGCCTGATAGCGTTCGTGGTCGGCGCGGGCAACGGCGGCTTGGGATAACAAGGTATCCCATTTATCCCAATGTTCAGCGAGCACACGCAGCGCGGCGTGTTGTTGCAACCATTGCGCCGAGTTTGTCAGGCGCTTTTGCAACTGGCCGAGTTCGTTTTGCTTGCTGAGAAATGCCGTGTTGGCGTCACCGCATGCGAAATCGGCTTGCTCTTTACTTTGCTGTAAAGCCTGATGCGCAGGCAGCATAATTTCTATGCTGGCATCCAAGGCTTTTGCCTGATCGAGCAAGACGGCCGCGGCAGCTTGTTCCTGTTCTCTGTTTTGCAATTCGTTTTGCGCGAGAAGGAACGCCGCCTGTGCTTGTTGTTGCGCCTGTTGTGCTTGCAGCAGCTGATGCTGCGCAGCTTCTATCGTCGCCTGATCTTGCACAATCTCACGTTGCAGGCGGGTGATGTCAGCGAACAAAGGGCGGGCGCTTTGCACCTGATCAAGCTGTTCCAGCAAGCGCTGGCGCGGGATGCTGGCTGCATACTCCTGCTCACGTTCCTGCAAATCAGATAGCGCGGCTTGCTCGCTTTGCGCGAATTTTTCAGCATCCTGATGCCAGCGCAGATGCAGTTCAATCGCGGCGCTGTGGGCATCCAGTTTTTCCATTGTTGCCTGCGCGGCGGCGAACTGCTGTTCCAGCGACGCGCGTTCTTCATCGCTCAATGGCTGATTGTCGGCCAGGCGGCTGTGAAAACGTTCCAGTGCTTCGCGTTCGTCTTTGGCGCGCTGAAACGCGCGCTTCGACAGTACAGAATAAATGTCGCTGCCGGTGAGTGTTTCGAGTAATTCACCGCGCTCGTTATCGTCGGCTTTCAGGAAGCTGGAAAATTCATTTTGTGCGAGCAGAACAGCGCGCGTGAATTGTTCAAATTTGAGTCCTATGCGTTTGACAATTTCGTCTTTGACTTCAGTTTTCTTGCCGCCGATGGCCAGCATTTCCGGCAATTGATGCAGCGTCATCGTGGTCGGTTGCAAGCTGCCATTCGCCTTGTTACGCGAGCGGCGCACGCTCCAGCGCGCACGATAATTGATGCCATCATTGCCGGTGAAATCCACTTCGGCATAGCCTTCACCCGTGCCACGGCGCAGCAGGTTGCCGGTGTCTTGTTGCGAGATCAGTTCTTTACCATCCGGCAAGGTTTTATTGCCACCGGCTTTCACCAGACGCGGCGTGTTCTCATACAAGGCCATGCAGAGCGCATCGAGCAGCGTGCTCTTACCTGCGCCAGTGGCGCCGCTGATGGCGAATAAGCCCGCGGAGCGCAAGGGTTCCTGTTCAAAATCGACGACAAATTCACCCGCCAGTGAGGCCAGATTTTTACCCCGGAGTGCCAGAATTTTCATGCCTGCACCTCCGGCGTTGCCAGCAATAATTCAGCAAAGGCAGCGCTGATTTCCGGCGGTGTTCCGCTCTTATTTTCATCATCGAATTTGCTTTGATACAGACGATCAAAAATTTGATCCGGATGCAGGCGTTCCAGCTCTGCTAGCGCAACATCGGATGTCGCACTGACGTCTCTTTGCGCAAAGCTGGTTTCGATTTTAGAGAGACGCACAGGTTTGCCTTCGATAGCCTGTTCTATCGCTGCGCGCAAACCGGGTTCCGGTGCGTTCAGCCGCACGCGCACTTCCAGAAACGGCATACGTTCGGCGGGTGTATCGTGCGGGATATCCAGCGCGGTCAGTGCCACCAGCACTTGCGCCAGCGGTGCCGGTTTTTCCGGTACGCGCAATAAGGCGACTGCACGCGGCACATACAGCGGCGTGATCGCGCTGACCTGATTTTCCTGCAGATCGACGCGTAATACCTGATGGCGATAATCCACTTCAGCGAACGACAAGGGCAGCGGGCTGCCGCAATAACGCAAGTGTTCCTGCTTACCGATTTTTTGTGCCAGATGCAAATGTCCCAGCGCTGCGTAAGCGACGTTGCTGTCAAAAATAGTCGCCGATAAAGCTTCGGTGCCACCGATGACAATGCGGCGTTCAGATTCTTCAGAAATTTCACCGCCCACCATATGGCAATGACCCAGCGCGATGATGGCTTGCTGAGGTTCGCGTATGTCGATGGCATGTTGCAAGACCTGACGATACAAAAGCGCGATACCTTCCATATACGGATCATTCGCATTTTCTATGCGCGGCACATCACCCGGACGCAGAAAGGGAATGGCCATACACCATGCGGCAATATCACCGTGCGCATTTTTCAGCGGCAGCAGCAACGATGCGATGTCGATGCTGCCATCGGCTAGATGCGGCACGAAACCGATCACAGTCACACCGAGACTATCGAGTAAAGGAGCAGGTGCTTCAAGACGCCCCGGCGAATCATGGTTGCCCGCAATGATGACGATCTGTAATTGCGGCAGGAGGGTTTTGCTTTGCTGCAGAAAACGGTAAAACTGTTTCTGGGCGGCGGCGGACGGATTCGCAGTATCGAAAATATCGCCGCAAATCAGCAAGGCATCGGCTTGCTCGCTGACCAGCGTGTCGCTCAGCCAGTCGAGAAAAGCCTGATGTTCAACACTGCGGTCAAATTGATGCAGAGTCTGGCCGAGATGCCAGTCGGAAGTATGAATGATGCGCAAGGGAAGCCTTTGAATGCGGTAGCGGTGCGATGCCAGTCTGCCCGGATTGCCATGTTGCGGCGGCTTTCCGAGGCGCGGCGGACATCGCTGTGCGTTTAAATGTATAGCGATGACTTTACCAGAGCTGCTTGTAAAGTGGCGGATGAGATGGCAGAAAACCTGACGATAAATGCCCTATATTTTATGCGCTTCACAGACCAAAAATGGCTGGAAAGGCGCATATTAATTCAGGGATTCAGCAGCGTTTGCAGATCCGGGTGCGGTGCCTGCAACTCTTTGAGGATGCGGGCGTTGTCGAGCAATAATTGCTGGCGTTGCCTGTCGCCGCCAGCATCATGCGGAAATGCCGCCAGTAATCGTTCACGGATATTTCCTTCGCAGACACCGCTGTACGCGCATTGTTCGGTTGCCTGCAGGCTGTCTGCAGCACATGGATAACCGAGTTGACACGCCGCCAGCGTGAATGCCTGCGCGCGTATGCTGAGTGCTGCCTGTTGTTCTTCATCGAGGCTATTGCTGCGCAGATAGGCGTTGACAAAGCCGCGCAAGGATTCCAGCGCCTGCGGGTTACGCGTCGCTAACGCAGCGTTGGCCGCTTGCATCGCGGCAGCGTACTGCTCTTGCTGCAGCAATTGGCTTGCGCGTTCACCCGCTGTTCTGACCATGCCATCGGACCAATGGGCTTGCTGTATCTGTTGCTGTTGCCGTATCTCATCCGCAGAGAGTTGATCGAAATTTTTGCAACGTTCTGTCAACTGCTTATATGCGATTTTTTGTGGCGTGTTATCCGCTAGCAATTGCATCTGTTGGCGCAGGGTATCGCCACCGGTGCCTGCAAAATTCGGGAGACAGGTGCGCCATGCGCGATAAGCCAGTTGCTGGCGTGCGGCATCCTGTGCGTTTTTGTTTTGTTCAAAAATCGCGCGTAAATCTTTGCTTTGCTCGAGCGGGTCGGCAATGGCAGTGTTGGTGGCAAGTGTTTCAGTCGCTTGTGTGTCGTTGGTGCTGTTGTCGCCACTTGGTGCCGATGAACTGCCGTGCATAACTAATCTGATCGGCGCATGATCGCTGTCGCCAGAATTTTGCGTGGCGAATACCAGCATCAGCACGACGCTGCTGAGAAATAAGGAAAATGCCAGCAATTGTTTGTGGGACATGAAATGACTGTCGATGGCGGATTGATGTTGTATTGATGTTTTGATTGGTGTTCTGTGAAGCGGCTATCCGTCATGCAAGCGGATAGCCGTTTTTATTTTTGACCTGCGTTGCGTACTGCGTCACCGTCACCGTAAATTTTTCGATCTACGACAATTCGACCATGACGAATGTCGTCAGCAGCGCAACTCTATAGTCATTATGGTTTAGCGATAAAAATATTGGTGCTTGGGCAGGTGCCGGCAACATTCGCATTCGTGACCAGCGACGTCGATGCCGGGAATTGGCTCAGATTATTTTTATTCAGGTTGACCCAGACTTCAGTCAGATAGCTGACGCCGTTGGTTTTGGTACATTTCAGCGACACTGCGGACGAGCCGCTGCTGCCGAACGATGTATTCGCGGCTGCCAGCAATTGCGAGCGCGATAAAGTTTTACCGATGTTATTCGCGATCAGCGTGTTGAGCGCGGTTTGACCCAGACGATTGCTCAGGCTGCTGGCATCGCCCCAGTAGTTGTCGGCTGTTTTGGTGCTGCAACTGCCGTGTTTGAACCATTCATGTTTGTCGAGGCAGGATTGCACGCCTGGCATATAAGTGCTCAGCACCGACAAGGTGGAACTGCTGGCGCCGTAAGAATCCATGCTGCACCAGGCGCTGCTGGCATCCAGATCGATATCTTTTTGCGGAACATTGCAATATTGTGGATGGTTGCCATCGTAGGCATTTGGCCACAAGCCATGCAGAGACAGATGCGTGGCAGCGTAAGTGCCTTTCAGATTCTGGCATTCTGGTTTGCTGCTGTGGGTGACGCAAAAGCCAGGCTGCCAGGACGCAGCAAGTAAAACGAAGTCATACGATTGCGCCTGAGCCGCAACGCTGACCAGCATAGAAACACATATAGCGACTGACGCCTTGATAAGTTTAGACAACATAGATTTTCCCTGAGGTTAATGTTTATTTGTTTTTAAAGCGAAATACACTGAGATGCCAGTGAGGTGAAAACGCATCGCTGAGACATGAATGCGCCGGATTTATCGCCAGTGCGGCGACTTGAGAAAGTTACCGTCAGGATATGACGGCAATGTGACAAATTTGTAATTTAAATATAACAACAATGAGCGATTGGCCCCATCAAGCTATTTGGTGTGGCAAATGTTGTTTTATGACGATTTCTGCGAGATTGTTGAACTGTTACCGTTGTGATGGCGACGCTGTTCGCAGTCATAGTCTGTCTACGGGCGGCGTTTTCTGTCGAAACCAGCAAAAAAAAGGCAGCCTTATCAGGCTGCCGAATGGATGGTTAATCCGAGGGGAGACGTTCACATGTCTGACGCGCACTATATATGCTGAGTGTTACGTGGGTATGACAGTTGTGATTCGAACTGTATGCACGCATGCTGTTGCAAAGCTTGAAGATACGCACAGATCATTACGGTGATGCCGGAAACTGATGATTTTCTCTATATAAATAGTGATTATTCGCTGTATATTCTCATCTCCTATGTCTTTATAATGCCCGCTCAAAATTCGCGGGTTTTTTTATTGGTTTCCTGACACACGCAACTTCATGAATACACTTATCTGGTTCGTTATCCTGTATTGGGTTATCTCGGTTGGCATAGGCCTGTATGCGGCGCGCTATGTGAATAACTCTAAGGACTTTGCTGTTGCCGGACGCTCTTTGCCGATGTACGTGGTGACTGCCACTGTATTCGCGACCTGGTTCGGGTCTGAGGCGGTGCTGGGCATCTCTTCCACTTTCGTCAAAGAAGGCTTAAAAGGCGTGGTGGCAGATCCGTTTGGTTCCTCTTTGTGTCTGGTGCTGGTCGGGTTGTTTTTTGCCAAACCGCTGTACCGCATGAATCTGCTGACGATAGGCGACTATTACCGGAATAAATTTGGACGCACAGTCGAAATTCTGGTCACTTTGTGTATCGTGATTTCGTATCTGGGCTGGGTTGCGGCGCAGATCAAGGCGCTGGGGCTGGTGTTTAACGTGGTCTCCGGTGGTTACATAGCCATGGAAACCGGGATGATCATTGGTGCCGCCAGCGTGCTGATTTATACGCTGATGGGCGGCATGTGGTCGGTGGCGATTACCGATTTTCTGCAAATGATCATTATCGTGGTCGGCATGGTCTACATAGGCTGGGAAGTTTCCGGCATGGTGGGCGGTGCAGGCGTCGTGATCGAACATGCGGCAGCGGCGGGTAAATTTGAATTCTGGCCGTCGCCGACAGCGCGGGAAATGCTATGGTTTTTTGCCGCCTGGATCACGATGATGCTGGGATCGATACCGCAGCAGGACGTTTTCCAGCGCGTAGCCTCATCGAAAAACGAAAAAATTGCCGGGAACGCATCGATACTCGGCGGCGTTTTGTATTTTTGCTTTGCGTTTATTCCTATGTTTCTCGCGTATTCCGCTACGCTGATCGACCCTGGCATGGTGAATAGCCTGATCGATAAAGATTCGCAGTTGATCTTACCGACGCTGATCATGAATAAAGTGCCGATGCTGGCGCAGGTGATGTTTTTCGGCGCTTTGTTGTCGGCGATCAAGAGCTGCGCCAGTGCGACCTTACTGGCACCATCGGTTACTTTTTCAGAAAATATACTGAAACCATTTTTCCCGAAACAGTCAGATAAACAGTTCCTGTTGATGATGCGGGTTGTGGTACTGGTATTTACTGCAATCGTAACCATCTTTGCCATGAATACCGAATCGAGCATCTACAAGATGGTGGAGAATGCTTACAAAGTGACGCTGGTGGCTGCGTTTGTACCGCTGGCGTTCGGTTTGTACTGGAAACGGGCGACAGCGCAGGGCGGGCTGGTATCGATTATTTTCGGCATTACTTGCTGGGTTGCGCTGGAATTGACTGCGCCGGAAGGTTTCTGGCCGCCGCAACTGGTCGGCGTGTTGATGAGTATGGCCGGAATGATCGTCGGTTCGCTATTGCCGCAATACAAGGGCGGGGTGAAAACGTCGTTACGCTGATTTCCAGCTTGTGGCGGCGCTTTTTGTCCGCCTCAGCGATGTCGCCAGCCAGTGACGTGGGTCGGCTCAGCGCTACTGCGCACACCGCTTGTTGATGCAATGCGCAAATTTCAGTTGAAAACCTTTATAATTCAGGGTTTTATCAGTTTTTTTAGGGCGAGAGTATGCCGATTTACGCTTACCGTTGTGAAGAGTGTGGTTTTGCCAAAGATGTATTGCAAAAGATTTCCGATGCACCGCTGACAGATTGCCCTTCTTGTGGCAAAGCCTCATTTAAGAAACAAGTCACTGCCGCTGGCTTTCAGCTTAAAGGTTCGGGCTGGTATGTCACGGATTTTCGTGGTGGTTCCGGCGGTTCTGCAGGAACATCCGCACCGGCTGTGTCGACAGATGGCGGTAGTGCCGCAGGAAGCGCCCCAACGGCGACAGAAACACCGGCCACACCAGCAGCATCTGCTGCGGCCAGCGACAAGACATCGACCTGATCGTTGTCAACGATGCACAATGAAACACTACTTAGACTGAGCTTGACTGAACACTATGCGTAAATACTTTATTACCGGTTTGCTGATTCTGGTTCCTCTGGGTATCACCTTCTGGGTGTTGCACGCCATTATCACGACCATGGATCAGTCTTTGCTGCTGCTGCCGGAGCAATGGCGGCCTGAAGTGGTGTTCGGTACCAAGGTGCCCGGTCTCGGTGCCTTACTGACAGTGTTGATTGTTTTTGTGACAGGCTTGCTGACACGAAATTTCATCGGCAATTATGTTGTGCGTATCTGGGAAGGCTTGCTTAACCGGATTCCGATTGTGAATTCGATTTACTCCAGCGTTAAACAAGTGTCCGATACCTTGTTTTCGTCATCCGGCAATGCTTTCCGTAAAGCCGTGTTGATTGAATATCCGCGCCGTGATTGCTGGACCATCGGTTTTCTGACCGGTGTGCCGGGCGGCGATGTGGTCAATCATCTGCAAGGTGATTTTGTCAGCGTGTATGTGCCGACAACGCCGAACCCGACCTCAGGTTTTTTCCTGATGGTGCCGAAGGCGGATGCGATAGAGTTGGATATGAGTGTCGATGCGGCGCTCAAATATATTGTTTCCATGGGCGTGGTGGCTCCCGAGCATCTCCCCACCGAGAAGAAATAAAGATCTTGCAGCCACAAGCTGCCGCTTGATCAACTCATTTTAAATTTTGAATACAGACAGGTAAGAAATTATGTCCATGCGTACCCATTACTGCGGCCTCACTACTGAGGAATTACTCGGCCAAACCGTCAGCCTGTGCGGCTGGGTTCATCGTCGTCGTGATCACGGCGGTGTGATTTTTATTGATCTGCGCGACCGCGAAGGTCTGGTGCAGGTGGTCTGCGATCCTGATCGTGCAGATGTTTTTGCTGCTGCAGAATCCGTGCGTAATGAATTCTGTCTGCGTATCACCGGTGTTGTACGCAGCCGCCCTGAGGGAACCGGTAACGCGAATCTGAAATCCGGCAAGATCGAAGTGCTGGCACACAACGTTGAAGTGCTGAATCCTTCCGTCACGCCACCGTTCCAGCTGGATGATGACAATCTGTCTGAAACTACACGCCTGACCCACCGTGTACTCGATCTGCGTCGTCCGCAAATGCAAAACAATCTGCGTCTGCGTTACAAAGTCGCGATGGAAGTGCGTAAGTTTCTCGATGCAAACGGCTTCATCGATATCGAAACACCGATGTTGACCAAATCCACACCGGAAGGCGCACGCGACTATCTGGTGCCGTCTCGCGTGAATGCGGGTAACTTCTTTGCGTTGCCACAGTCGCCGCAGTTGTTCAAACAATTGCTGATGGTGGCCAACTTTGACCGCTACTACCAGATCACCAAATGCTTCCGTGATGAAGATCTGCGTGCTGACCGTCAGCCGGAATTTACTCAGATCGATTGCGAAACATCGTTCATGAATGAGCAGGAAATCCGCGACATGTTTGAAGGCATGATCCGTCTGGTCTTCAAAAACACGCTGGATATCGACCTGCCGAATCCATTCCCAGTGATGGACTTTGCCGAAGCGATGGGTCTGTATGGTTCCGACAAACCGGATATGCGCGTCAAGCTGCAATTCACTGAATTGACGGATGTCATGAAGGACGTGGATTTCAAAGTGTTCTCTGGCGCCGCCAACATGAACAATGGCCGCGTGGTTGGTTTGCTGGTGCCTGGTGGCGCGAACATGCCGCGTTCCGAGATCGATGCGTACACGCAATTCGTTGCGATTTATGGCGCTAAAGGTCTGGCCTACATCAAGGTCAACGAACTGGCAAAAGGCCGTGACGGTCTGCAGTCGCCTATCGTCAAAAATATTCATGACGCTGCATTGACAGAAATCCTGGCGCGCACTGGTGCCAAAGACGGCGATCTGATTTTCTTTGGTGCAGACAAAGCCAAAGTTGTTAACGATGCGATCGGTGCGTTGCGCGTCAAGATCGGCCACAGCGAATTCGGTAAAGCCAATGGCTTGTTTGAAGATGTCTGGAAACCATTGTGGGTGATTGATTTCCCGATGTTTGAACATGATGAAGAAAATGACCGCTGGACAGCAACGCATCATCCGTTCACTGCTCCGAAAGATGGTCATGAAGACTTGATGGAAAGTGATCCGGGCAAGTGTATCGCCAAGGCTTACGACATGGTGCTGAATGGTTGGGAACTCGGCGGTGGCTCGGTTCGTATTCACCGTGCAGATGTACAAAGCAAAGTGTTCCGTGCATTGAAGATCGACGATGCCGAAGCGCAATTGAAATTCGGTTTCCTGCTGGATGCATTGCAATACGGCGCGCCTCCGCATGGTGGTCTGGCGTTTGGTCTGGATCGTATCGTCACGATGATGACTGGTGCAGAATCGATTCGCGACGTGATCGCTTTCCCGAAAACTCAGCGTGCACAATGTCTGTTGACGCAAGCACCATCGGAAGTCGACGAAAAGCAATTGCGCGAATTGCACATCCGTCTGCGTGCGACAGAGCCAGCAATCAAAGCCTGAATTATTTCAGATTAAAAAAAGCGCGGATTCCGCGCTTTTTTTTTCGCCATCTTTTTTGAAAAATTGAACTATGCTGAATTTGACCATGCAGATTCGCCTTGCCACTCCGGCAGATGCACCGCGTCTGGCCGTGCTGGCAGTGCAGGTCTGGACGCATACCTATGCGAAGCAGGGAATTAACGACGAGATTGCCAGCTACGTCCTGAAGAATCTGACGCCTGCTTATTTTCTGCAATGTATGCAACAGGCATCGCAGCATTTGTTGGTGGCGGAACATCAGCAACATTTGCTCGCACTGGCATTGGTGGATACTGATAGTGCATGTCCGACGTGTGACGCTAGCCATGTCGAATTGAAGACTTTATATGTGCAGGCACATTTTGCTGGCAATGGTCTTGGTACAGCATTGTTGCAACGTGCCGGACAACTGGCTGCGGCACAAGGCAGCCGCTTGTGGTTGAGTGTCAATGCGGAAAATAGCAAAGCGATGCAGTTTTATCAGAAACATCAATACCAGCAATGTGGCGAGATCTTTTTTGACTTAGGAGAGACCCGGCATAAAAACTGGATCATGTTACAAACACCAGACACAGCATAAGAACCAGTGCAGAGACGCGGAGCGCTATCGTCATCGCCCTGAAACATAAATTGTTACGAATTTTACATATCAGGTTTGGCGTTGCGGAGTGCAATTTCGTGTAAATTCGGCGGGTTCATTTTTTGGAAGATTGGGTTCGTAGTGATGAAATATCGTCTGTCTGCATCTCGTTGCGGTGTCTGTGTTGTGCTCGGGCTTTCTGCATTCGTACTGAGTGCCTGTGGTGAAAAAAAGACCGAGCTGGGACAAGGTTCGTCGGAAATCACCGGTGCTGCGGGGCCAGTCGGTGCAATGGGAGCAAACAAATCGCTGGTGAAGTGCGATGCACCTGTCGCCACGCTGGCGCTGGTGGAAAATCCGAATGGCTATACGCTGCAAAGTTCCTACAATTTGCCGACTTCGCCTGTACCGCTGATTCGTTTGCTGGCGCAGCAAAGTGGATGTTTTCGCGTCGTTGACCGGGCGTCAGGTTTGAAGGCCGTGATACAAGAGCAGGATTTACAGGCGCAGGGCATCATTCGCAAGAACACGACCGTGCAAAAAGGCAAAGGCTATGAAGCGCAATACACCATGACGCCGAGCCTGACATTTTCTGAAAGCAAAGCTGGCGGCGTACTCGGCGTCATTATGGGCATGGTTCCTTTCTTGAAAAACTATACCGGATATGCAGAAAAGGTCAGTTTTAAAGAAGCGCAGGTCGCACTATTGTTAACTGATAATGAGACAACCGAACAAATCGCGGCGTCAACAGGCGCTGCGAAGACGACTGATCTTGGTATCGGCGGACTCAGTTTTGGTGGTGGCATAGGCGGCTTAGGGGCTGGATGGAGCAATACCAATGAAGCCAAAGTGATTGTTGCCGCGTTTCTTGATGCACACAATAAACTGGTGCCGCAGATCAGGCAGTTGCAGAGTAAAGAATTACCACCTGCTGTGCCGCTGAAGAAATAGCGTATATTTTTTGCGGGTGATAAAAAGTTCGTTCAGGGTTCGCATGGCGAACCCTTTTACGTTGTGGGCGCTGTTGCATGTTGATTTTCCTGAAATGAACATTCCCGCGGACCTCGTGTGCTACTGAATTGATCCGCCCCATTCAGCCTTACAGGAACAGCTTCAATACCTATTGAGCAAACATGAAAAATGTTGCTGCACGAAGCCGGGAATGCATTTTGTCACGCTTAGCGTTGGTGCCACATACCGTCACAACGACATCGATACGACAATGTGAATTCTTGTTTCCAGATGCAATTAAGCAATAAAAAACTGCTATAACTATCCTGTAGTTACAAGAAATATTGGTATCTGGTCAGAACAATAATTAATTTCAGGGAGTGGAAAATGAGCAGTTTTGTAAAGAAAATCATGCCGGTCGCCATGTTGGCAAGTGTTGCGTTGTCGTCGGTTGCGTATGCGACGGATCATGGGACTGAAGCGGAAGCACAAGAGATGGTAAAAAAAGCGGTAGCGCTGGTGAAATCAGCCGGTCCGGAAAAAGCCTATAAAGCATTCACCGAGCATCCTGATGCAACGTTTAACCATAAAGATCTGTATGTCTTCGTGTACGATTTTGAAGGCAACTGTCTGGCACAGGGTGCGAATGCCAAGATGGTTGGTAAAAATCTGTTGTCGATGAAAGACGTTGATGGCAATGCATTTATCAAAGGCATGATCGATACCGTCAAAGCATCGTCAAAAGGCTGGTACGGTCCGTATAAATTCAATAATCCGGCGACCAAATCGTATGATCTGAAACGTTCGTATTGCGAACGTGGTGCGGGCGATACCATCGTGTGTGTCGGCACTTACGTTGCCAAATAATCTGCTTCGGAAAATGCCTGCTGCAAAACGCGGGTACTGATCTGACAAAAGTAAAACGCTGTTCCGTGAAAGTTTGTTCCGGAGCAGCGTTTTACTTTCAGCGAAAGAAAAAAACGGTAGCTAAAGGCGCTAGAATGGAGTGGTTGACGACACATGTATGTATAAGCATAAGCACCCACGAGCATAATGTCCCCGTATAAAATTCCTGAATCTGTGTTGGTTGTGATTTACACCCCTGCACTCGATGTACTCTTAATTGAACGCGCTGATAAACCCGGTTTCTGGCAATCGGTCACTGGCTCTAAAGATACGCCGGACGAAGCGTTGCTTACCACCGCCATACGTGAAGTGGCGGAAGAAACCGGCATCGACGCCACGCAATTTGCGCTGCGCGACTGGCAATTATCGAATGTGTATGAAATTTATCCGGTCTGGCGTCATCGCTATGCGCCGGGTGTGACACACAATACGGAACACGTATTTGGCTTATGTGTCAGCCCGGATGTGACGGTGCGCCTTGCTCCGCGTGAACATGTGCAATATCAGTGGTTGCCGTGGCAAGCCGCTGCAGACCGCTGTTTTTCAGCATCGAATGCAGAAGCGATATTGCTGCTGCCAGAATTTAATCAGAACTGAAATCATGAAGCTACGCATTGCGACCTACAACATCCACAAAGGCGTCAGTGCTTTTGGCCGGCATGAGCGCATACACAGCATTAAAGACGCGATTGCTGCGCTGGATGCCGATATGGTGTTTTTGCAGGAAGTGCAGGGACAGCATGATATGCACGCCAGAAAACATCTCAGTTGGCCGCAAGAAGGTCAGCATGAATTTCTGGCGGGGGCATCGCATCATGTCGCGTACGGAATGAATGCGGTGTACGACCACGGGCATCACGGCAATGCCTTGCTCAGCCGCTTTCCGATTACCACTCAGGTGAATCATGATGTCTCGGATCATGCGTATGAACAACGCGGCATTTTGCATGCCGTGGTCCGCGCAAATCAGGTTGATATTCATTGTTTTGTGATTCATCTGGGCTTATTTGCCGCCAGTCGCCGGCGCCAGATTCAAGCGCTGATTGATACCATCCAAAGAGATACGCCAGCCGATGCGCCACTGATCATCGCAGGGGATTTCAATGACTGGAATCAACGCCTCAGTTCTGCTTTATATGAACAGCTAGGCGTAGTGGAAGCCTTTGATGTGGATGGTCAGCATGGTACGGATAAATTCCAGCGCAAAGGTCTGGCGCATTTATTTTCGCAGTCCGCTTCTGCTCATGCCCGCACATTTCCGGCGGGCTTTCCGTGGCTTTGTCTGGATCGCGTGTATCTACGTGGCTTTCACATTGCCGCAGCGAATGTGATGACCGGCGACCCGTGGCGCAAATTGTCAGATCATGTTCCCATCATGGCGCATCTTGAATTGCGCCAGCTTCGCTGATGTTTGAGGCATGAAAAAACTTCATTACATCGATGGTAATGATGTCCGGCTATTGCATTCTGGCGGCGAATATTTTTCTGTCTTGCTGGCGGCGATAGCGCAGGCGCAACAAGAAATCTGTCTGGAAACCTATATTTTTGCGAGCGACGTAACGGCAACGCAAGTGCGTGATGCGCTGATCGCGGCCGCGCAACGCGGTGTCGTGGTGCGGGTGGTGATCGACTGGCTGGGCAGCGGGCGCGATCAGGCTCTGCAATTAACTGCCTTGCTGGTGGCCGCGGGTGTTGAGTGCCGTTGCTTTAATCCGTGGTTCCGGCGCGGATGGGCGCGCACCCACAGAAAGATTTGCGTGATCGACCGGCAGCGTGCGTTTCTGGGCGGCTTTAATATTATCAGCGACGACATTTCCGATGACGGTTGGGCGGATACCTTACCGTTTCCACGCTGGGATTTTGCTGTCGCGATCAGCGGCCCGCTGGTTGCGCATATCCATCTGGAAGCCGATGCCCAATGGCGGCGCACAGGCCGGCTCGATTTGCTGTCGCGGATAGGTCTGATGCGTGATTTGCGCACCGATGCAAAAGTCTCGCGCAGCCAGCTTCGGCACCTCAGCCGGGCGGCGCTGGTTGTCCGCGATAATTTGCGTAACCGCGCCACCATACAAAAAGCTTATTTACATGCGCTGGGCAACGCACGCCAGAGCGCGGTGCTGGTGACACCTTATTTTGCGCCCGGCAGAAAATTCCGGAGTGCTCTGATTTCTGCAGCGTCACGCGGTGTGAATGTAACGCTGCTGATCGGCGTGAATCAATTTGTTTTGCAAGACGCCGTCGCGCATTCTTACTATCCAAAGTTACTCAGCAAAGGCGTGCGCATCGTTGAATACAGGAAAACACAATTGCATGCGAAAGTGGCTGTGATCGACAATGATTGGGCGACGGTCGGCTCCAGTAACTTTGATGGACTGAGCCTGTTTGTTAATCATGAGGCCAATATCGTGATTCGTGACAAACATTTTAACCAGCGCCTGACGACCGAGTTGCAACAAGGTATTGACGATGGCGTTGAGGTATTACTGGAAGATTATGTCAGCCGCGCATGGTACCGGCGTGCCTGGTATGGCAGCGTGTATCTGCTGTATCGCGGTCTGATGCGCATTGTCACGCTGGGTGGCTACGGATGAGGCTGCACGGCGTTGATTTCACTTCGGCACCGTCGAAACGCAAGGCGATCACCATCGCCAGCGGCGCGCTGAGATCTGGCATTTTATGTCTCGACAGTTTGCAATCGCTGACGAATTTTGCGGCGTTTGATGCCTGGTTAAAACATGACGGGCCGTGGCTGGCTGGGTTTGATTTACCTTTTTCTTTGCCACGCGAATTGCTGACACATCTGCGCTGGCCGCAGGAGTGGTCAGCCTTGATGCGTCATTTGACTACTGTCACGCGCGCAGAGATGCGATTGCAATTCAAAGCATTTTGCGATGCCCGCCCCGTGGGAGGCAAGTTCGCGCACCGGGCGACCGATATTCCGGCAGGCTCGTCGCCCTCGATGAAATGGGTCAATCCGCCGGTCGCGTATATGTTGCATGCGGGTGCGCCGCGCTTGCTGGCCGCCGAGGTCAGCATTCCCGGCATGGTTGCCGGTGATCCGCAACGCATTGCGTTGGAAGCTTATCCGGGCATGGTGGCGCGCAGTATTACCAGCGCTTCGTACAAGAGCGACGATAAGGCGAAGCAGACACCGGAACGCAGCCTTGCGCGTGAGCGCATCGTTTCTGCGCTGGAGCAGGGCGCGACCCCGTGGCAGATTCGGCTGGATGCCGGACAGTTCCGCGATGCGCTGATCGACGATGGCAGCGCCGATTTGCTCGATGCCGTGCTCTGTCTAATGCTCGCCGCATGGGCGTGGCAACGGCGGGAACAGAATTATGGTTTGCCGGTATTTGATGCACTCGAAGGCTGGATCGTCGGTGCCTGAATCTGGCTCGGCAAATGCCGGATTTGTGACTGATGTCAGCCAGCGTTGAACGAATATCCGGCGTTGACGCCGTAAAGTGCAAATTCAGCGGTTTTTGATGCTAAATATACTCCCCCTCAGTATGTTTTAAAGCCCTTTATTCTCAAGGAGATGAAGGCGTTTTTATTAAAAACAGGGGGGAGTATCCTTAATTTTCCTCTGCGACACCCGTATCGGTGGTGGCGCGTATGCCGCTGCTGATGAATTTCAGCAAATAGGGTGCGGCGTTCAGATTCAGCTTGTCAGCGTACGGCGTACCCGCCAGACGCGGCAGGCTGGTATCGACGACATGGTGTAGCAGCGCTCCCAGTGTGAATTGATAACTCCAGCAAATGCTGTCGGCGCTGGCGAGTGGCAGCGCGTCTCGCAGGGCGGCGATGAATTCTTTCGCCATCGGTTCGTAAAAATCCTGATAAATCCGTTCGCTGGCTTCGTGTTGGTCGATGGCGCCGCGCATGACCATGCGGCAGAAATACTTGCCTTCCGGGTGTTGATTCAGTTGCAGGGTGGGCAAAATGAAGGCGGCAATGACGGCATCGAGCATGCTGTCGTTCCTTGCCTGCTGGCGCGCATGACGTAATTTGTCGAGACGCTCGGCCAGATAACTGCTGTGATATTCAAAGATCGCGTGATACAACTCATTTTTGGCACCGAAGTAATATCCGACCAGCGCGACCGGAACTGCGGCTTCATGCGCAATGTCGCGAATCGATACGCCCTCGTAGCTTTGCGCTGCAAAGCATTTTTCGGCAGCGATCAGAATGGCACGCTTTTTTCCGTTCAAATCATCAACTGAGCTCATCACAGATCCCAAGGTGCAAACGTCTATGCCAACAGTAAGGTGTCGTGAATTGTACGGTCGTGCGAATTCTTGTCTATGCGCGCCGCAACATAAGCAACGGAATCCGCTGCTGTTCCTGCGCTGGCAAGATAAATGCCTTGTATTTGCCGTCGGGCTGCAATACATTGCTTCAAAATAGAATGAACGTACGGATTTGGCAGCGGCGCCTTTTCAGTCGCCAGTCACACCTGGCACAGGTCTGCCAGCCGTCAGAACAAAATGATAGAGATGAGCGAGAAGAACGAGAAGAACGACAAGAACGGCACTATCCGTATCGATAAATGGCTATGGGCCGCGCGGTTTTTTAAAACCCGCAGCCTCGCCACGCATGCCGTCGAGCTGGGTCGGGTTTTGCAGAACGAACAGCGTATCAAGCCAGCGCATAGTGTGAAAGCCGGCGATCTGATCGAAGTCCAGCACGGCGAACAAATCTGGCAGATCAAAGTGCTGCGGGTCTCTGATGTGCGCGGATCGGCAGCGGTCGCGCAAACGATGTATGAAGAAACGGCAGAGAGTCTGGCGAAGCGCAGTAAAGCAGCGGAAGACAGAAAATACTTCCGCGAACCTGCCGCTCAACTGCAGGGGCGGCCGACCAAGCGTGACCGGCGGCAAATCGATTTTACCCGTGGTTAATTTGAAGAAAAGCTCTATTGCAGCGCGACGGGGCAGCTTGACAGCAATGTTGTGGAGGTTGGAATTTCATAGGGAAATACGGCAAAAAAGGAGTAAAAAAACGGCAGCCGTCAGGCCAGCAAAACAAGTAGATACTCTCCTCTAAAGACGGAATCGGGTTTGACTTTTAATGCGCTCTGCTTAATAGTACGAGCGTTCGATTAATTCACTGGTTTACATGTTTTATGTAAGCAAGAAGCATTTCAATAAAAACAATGTAATATGAATATGACATCGAAATTCATGCGTAAGGGAGAATTGACTCGCGCCGCCATTCTGGATGTTGCACTGGACGCCGCCAGTCGTGATGGTATCGAAGGCCTGACGATAGGTTTGTTGGCCGACAAGATGAACATGAGCAAGTCCGGCGTTTTTGCTCATTTCGGCTCGCGCGAGGATTTGCAGATCGAAGTGCTGAAGTTATATCACCATCACTTTGAGCAGGAAGTGTTCTACCCGAGCATGAAAGAAGAACGTGGCTTGCCGCGTTTGCAGTCGATGTTTGCATTGTGGATTAAACGCGTGACGGTTGAAATTGCCTCTGGTTGTATTTATATCAGTGGCGCGGCCGAATACGATGATCGGCAGGGACCTATCCGTGATGAACTGGTCGGCATGGTGAAAGCCTGGCAAGGCGCATTGCACCGCGCAGCAAGTCAGGCCATCCAGCTTGGTCATCTGAATGCCAATGTGGATGCCGATCAGATCGTGTATGAAATGTATGGACTGATACTCGCTCTGCACCACGATGCGCGTTTCTTGCGCAAACCGGGAAGTGTGGATAGGGCACAGGTCGGATTTGAACGAATGATCGAATATTACGCGCCAGCAGCTTCAAAAGTCTGAGGCTGCTGTCGTTGTTGTTGCAAGCCAAATTTTGTTTCTCAATCTAATGTACTAACTTTGCCGTCAGGAGAAAATCATGGGTCAATATATCGCTCCATTGCGTGATATGCAGTTCGTGTTGCATGAATTATTGAATGTTGAATCTGAACTCAAGCAACTGCCTAAGCATGCTGAAGTCGATGCTGACATCATCAATCAGATTCTGGAAGAAGGCGGCAAATTCAGTTCTGAAGTCATCTTCCCGCTGAACCATTCCGGTGACCGCGAAGGCTGCCACCACGACAAAACAAACCACACCGTCACGACACCAAAAGGCTTTAAAGAAGCGTACAAACAGTACGTGGAAGCTGGTTGGCCAGCATTGTCCTGTGATCCGGAATTCGGTGGTCAGGGCTTGCCTGTTGTCATCAACAATTCTTTCTATGAAATGATGAATTCTGCGAACCAGGCCTGGACGATGTACCCAGGCTTGTCGCACGGTGCTTACGAATGTATCCATGAACATGGCACACCAGAACAGCAAGCGTTGTATCTGCCTAAGCTGGTTTCCGGTGAATGGACAGGTACGATGTGCCTGACCGAACCGCATTGCGGTACCGATCTGGGCTTGCTGCGTTCTAAAGCAGAACCGCAGGCAGACGGCTCTTACAAAATCACTGGCGCAAAAATCTTTATTTCTGCCGGTGAACATGATGTTGCCGAAAATATCGTTCATCTGGTGCTGGCACGTTTGCCAGATGCACCGGAAGGTTCAAAAGGTATTTCCCTGTTCATCGTACCGAAGTTCTTGCCGAATGCAGACAGCACACTGGGCGCGCGCAACCCGATTTTCTGCGGCGCGATCGAAGAAAAAATGGGTATCCATGCGAACTCCACTTGCCAGATGAATCTGGACGGTGCAACAGGCTGGCTGATCGGCGGCCCGCACAAAGGTCTGAACGCGATGTTCGTATTCATGAACGCTGCGCGTCTGGGCGTTGGTATGCAAGGTCTGGGTCTGACCGAAGTCGCGTATCAAAACGCGCTGGTGTATGCGAAAGACCGTATCCAGATGCGTAGTCTGTCTGGCGTGAAAGCACCGGACAAAGCTGCTGATCCGATTATCGTTCACGCTGACGTGCGTCGTATGCTGTTCACAGCAAAAGCCTACGCAGAAGCTGGCCGTGCATTCAGCTCCTACGTTGCCCTGCAACTGGATAAAGAACTGAATCACCCTGACGAGCAAGTACGTAAAGACTGTGCTGATGAAGTTGCGTTGCTGACACCGGTCATCAAAGCCTTCATGACAGACAATGCATGGACTGCGACATCCGAATGTCTGCAAGTCTACGGCGGCCACGGTTTCATCGCAGAATGGGGCATGGAGCAATACGTGCGTGACGCCCGTATCAACATGATTTACGAAGGCACAAACACCGTTCAGTCACTCGATTTGCTGGGTCGCAAAATCCTGATGGACAACGGCGCGAAACTGCGTAAATTCGGCGCGAAAGTACAGGCATTTGTGGAAGCGAACGGTACAGACGAAGCGATGGCAGAGTTCATCACTCCACTGGCTGAAATCGGTGACAAAGTGACGAAACTGACGATGGAAATCGGCATGAAAGCTTTCCAGAATCCAGATGAAGTCGGCGCTGCTGCTGTGCCTTATCTGCGTGTGGTTGGCCATCTGGTCTACAGCTATTTCTTCGCACAAATGGCAAAAATCGCTCTGGCAAAACAAGATTCCGGCGATACCTTCTACAAAGCGAAACTGGCTACAGCACGTTTCTACTTTGCCCGCCTGTATCCTGAAACAGCCATGCTGATCCGTCAGGCACGTTCCGGCTCCGCTAATCTGTTGTCTCTCGAAGCTGATCTGTTCTGATGCAAATGCGCTCTCCCGTCAAACGGAGAGCGTTATTGGTAACGGATGAAATGATGTCATCAGATTGAAGCTCTTCGGTAGCAGAATATCAACCGGAGTTGCTTCATCTGTCACCCGTTCCCACCCTCTCGCTAAGAGGGGGCATCTGAAAAAATTGCTTTTCGTTGTTTTACGAATTTAACCGAGGTTAAAAATGACCAATTTCATCGTTAAAAAAGTCGCCGTTCTCGGCGCTGGCGTTATGGGTGCGCAAATTGCTGCACATTGCGTCAATGCAAAAGTGCCTGTCGTTCTGTTTGATCTGCCTGCCAAAGAAGGCCCGAAAAACGGTATCGTTCTGCGCGCGATCGACAACCTGAAAAAACTCAATCCTGCACCGTTTGGCAATAAAGACGACGCTGCGTTGATCGAAGTCGCCAACTACGAAGACAATCTCGACGTGTTGGCTGGCTGCGATCTGATCATCGAAGCGATTGCTGAACGTATGGACTGGAAACATGATCTGTACAAAAAAGTTGCGCCACACATTGCGCCAACTGCAATCTTCGCTTCGAATACATCCGGCCTGTCGATCACAGCATTGTCCGAAGGCTTTGACGCAGAACTGAAAGCGCGTTTCTGCGGCGTGCACTTCTTCAACCCGCCACGTTACATGCATCTGGTGGAACTGATTCCTACCGTGGCTACCCGTCCGGAAATCATCGACCAGCTCGAAGGCTTCCTGACAACAACGCTGGGTAAAGGCGTGGTACGTGCGAAAGACACACCGAACTTCATCGCTAACCGCGTCGGTATTTTCGGTATGCTGGCAACGATTTATGAAGCAGAAAAATTTGGTCTGACCGTTGACGTTGTCGATGATCTGACCGGTAAAAAACTCGGTCGTGCATCGTCCGGTACTTTCCGTACTGCCGACGTGGTTGGTCTGGATACCATGGGTCATGTAATCAAGACCATGCAGGACAACCTGGCGGATGATCCTTTCTTCGCGGTCTATAAAACACCGGAAGTATTGGCGAAGCTGGTCGCAGCCGGTGCGCTCGGTTCCAAAACTGGTGCCGGTTTCTACAAAAAAGTGGGTAAAGACATTCAGCGTCTTGACTTCGCGACAGCACAATACGTGACTGGCGGCGCGAAAGCAGATGACGTTGTTGCCCGCATGCTGAAAGAAAAAGATCCGGTCAAGAAAATGAAGACTCTGCGTGAATCGACCAATGTACAGGCGCAGTTCCTGTGGGCGATTTTCCGTGATGCGTTCCATTACATCGCTGTGCATGGCGCAACGATTGCCGACAATGCACGCGACATCGACTTTGCGATGCGCTGGGGTTTCGGCTGGCAGGTAGGTCCGTTTGAAACATGGCAGGCATCCGGCTGGCAGGAAGTAGCTGGCTGGGTCAAAGAAGATATCGACGTCGGTAAAGCATTGTGTAACGCGCCATTGCCAGCGTGGGTATTCGATGGCCGCACCGGCGTGCACACAGCTGAAGGTTCCTGGTCGCCAGCAAGCAGCACTTATGTTCCGCGTTCCAAACTCGCTGTGTACGACCGTCAGGCATTCCGTGCTCCTGTACTTGGTACTGGCGCCGCGACTGGTGCAACAGCCGGTACAACATTCTTCGAAGATGACTCCGTCCGTATCTGGCATCAGAACGACGACGTGCTGATTCTGTCGATGAAAACGAAGATGCACGTGATTGGCCCTGGCGTGATCGAAGGCATGGAAAAAGCGATCGCCGAAGCTGAGAAGAATTACAAAGGTCTGGTGATCTGGAGTGCTGATGCAGCTGATGGCGGCGCGTTCTCCGCCGGTGCTGACTTGCAAGCGATGCTGCCGCTGTTCATGTCCGGTGGTGTGAAAGCGATCGAGCCCGCGATTTCCCGTCTGCAAAATGCGCATCAGGCATTGAAATACGCGAACATTCCTGTGGTGGCAGCCGTTTCTGGTCTGGCACTCGGTGGCGGTTGCGAATTGATGATGCACGCAGCAAAACGCGTGGCGTCGATAGAATCCTACATCGGTTTGGTTGAAGTCGGCGTTGGTCTGGTTCCAGGCGGTGGTGGTCTGAAAGAAGCCGCAGTACGTGCTGCAGCGGATGCTAAAGGCACAGACTTGCTGCAATTCCTGAAGAACTACTTCACCAATGCAGCGACTGCAGCGGTATCCAAATCGGCGCTGGAAGCGAAGAAAATGGGTTACCTGTCTGACAGCGATGTCGTCGTGTTCAACCCTTATGAATTGCTGCATGTAGCGAAGGTAGAAGCACGTGCGATGTTTGATGCTGGCTATCGTGCACCGATGAGAAAGCTGGTGCCGGTCACTGGTCGTCATGGCATCGCAACAATCGGCGCGCAATTGATCAATATGCGTGACGGCGGCTTCATTTCTGCGCATGACTTCAAACTCGGCAAGATGATTGCTGAAGTTGTTTGCGGCGGCGATATCGATAATGGCAGTCTGGTCAGCGAACAATGGTTGCTCGACATGGAACGTAAGGCGTTTATGGAATTGCTGAATCATCCGAAAACGCAAGAGCGCATTATGGGCATGATGCAAACCGGCAAACCAGTACGCAATTAATCAATTTGTCACCGGAACGATAGCTGCGTTACGCAATCTTGGCGTACTAAAGTACTGTCTTCGATAGCGCGCCTTGCTCTCCTTCCGGATACAAATTGACTTTACTCAAAAGGAGTACTCAAAATGACTAAACAACTTCAAGACGCATACATCGTCTCTGCTACACGCACCCCGATCGGCAAATCCGGTCGCGGTATGTTCCGTAACACCCGTCCTGATGATCTGCTGGTGCGCGTACTGCAATCGGCAGTGGCACAGGTACCTAATCTGGATCCGAAACTGATCGAAGACGCGATTGTCGGCTGCTCGTTTCCAGAAGGCGCGCAGGGCTTGAATCTGGCGCGTATGGGTGTGTTGCTGGCAGGTTTGCCTAACACTATCGGTGGCGTCACGATTAACCGTTACTGCGCATCCGGTATCACCGCCGTGGCAATGGCGGCTGACCGCATCCGCGTTGGTCAGGCCGACGTGATGATCGCTGCCGGTGTCGAATCGATGTCCATGGTACCGATGATGGGTAACAATCCATCGATGAATATGGCGATTCTGAAAGATGAAAATGCCGGTATCGCTTACGGTATGGGTCTGACAGCGGAAAAAGTAGCAGCGCAATGGAAAGTATCGCGCGAAGCACAAGACGCATTTGCCTTGCAATCGCATCAACGTGCAATCGCTGCGCAAAACGCGGGCTACTTCGATGCGGAAACCACTTCTGTGGATATCATCGACCGTGTGCCGAATCTGGCGACTGGCGAAATTGAACTGAAAACCCGTACCGTGACACGCGATGAGGGTGCACGTCCTGATACATCGCTGGAAGGTTTAGCAAAACTGAAAGCCGTGTTTGCGGCCAAAGGCAGCGTTACTGCCGGTAACAGTTCCCAGACTTCCGACGGCGCTGGTGCTTTGCTGATCGTCAGTGAAAAAATCCTGAAGCAATTCAACCTGACACCGCTGGCACGTTTCGCGTCTTTCGCAGTGCGTGGCGTACCACCGGAAATCATGGGTATCGGCCCGAAAGAAGCGATCCCGGCTGCTTGCCGCGCCGCTGGTATCACGCAAGATCAGATCGACTGGTTCGAACTGAACGAAGCGTTCGCTGCGCAATCGCTGGCGGTGGTACAAGACCTCGGTCTCGATCCAGCGAAAGTGAACCCTATGGGTGGCGCGATTGCATTGGGTCATCCACTCGGTGCAACTGGTGCAATCCGTTCCGCAACCACCATCCATGCATTGCATCGTAACAATCTGAAATACGGTATGGTGACGATGTGCGTTGGTACCGGCATGGGTGCAGCAGGTATCTTCGAGCGTATGTAAGCTTTAAGCCCGGCTACAATCAAAACGCGCAGAATAATTTTTCTGCGCGTTTTTTTTAAAGGTATGTGAAATGATCTGGAATCTGCCCTCATACGGGCGAGACGAATTGTTGCTGCTGCCAGTGCACGATGGATGACGAAAAACTTCATACCTGTTGGCAGCAGGCTTTACAATTACTGGTCATAACACCCCAAAAAAATAATCGATTTGAAGAGACAAAATAATGGATATCCTGACTCACAAAGAAAATGGCATTCTGACGATTAGCTTCAATCGCCCTGAAAAGAAAAATGCGATTACCGCGGCAATGTATCAGGCGATGGCTGACGCATTGCGTGACGCCGAGAGCGACAATGCCGTGCGGGCGATTCTGATTACTGGTAAACCAGAAATTTTTACTGCCGGTAATGATCTTGAAGATTTCATGAAAAATGCGTCTTCACTTGCTTCACCAGAGGTTGTGCCTCCTGTGTATCAGTTCATGCAGGCATTGAATGAATCGGGTAAGCCGGTAATTGCTGCTGTTTCCGGTGCAGCCGTCGGCATCGGTACGACCTTGCTGATGCATTGTGATCTGATTTATCTTGCCGATAATGCGAAGTTATCCATGCCATTCACGCAGTTGGGTTTATGTCCGGAATTTGCTTCCAGTATGATTTTCCAGAAAATCGTCGGCTATCAGCGTGCCGCTGAGAAATTGATGCTGGGTGAACCGTTTAGCGCGCAGGAAGCGTTGGAGATGGGCTTTGTCAACAAAGTATTGCCGCTGGACGAGTTGTTACCGTATGCGCAGCAAGTCGCTGCAAAAATTGTGGCTTTACCCGCAGCGTCGATACGCGTCACTAAACGTCTGATGAAAGCGAATCAGCCTGCCGAAGTGAATGCAAAAATGCTGGAAGAGAATAAACATTTTGCGGCGATGCTGAATGGCCCAGAAGCCAAAGAAGCATTCATGGCCTTTTTCCAGAAACGCAAACCGGATTTCAGTCAGTTCAATTGATAGCGTAAATAATCGTTTATCTGGTGATTTAAAGGCGAGGATAAATACGTTGCTTTGGAAGAGATCACCGCCATCCTGCTGTCGGCCATTAGTAGACATTCGCCATAAAAATCGATGCCAAATTATTCCAAATTTGTCAGTCTTAAGAGCACCATTCGGCTTGCCGTGAACGTTATTGGAGCCCTTGCGTACCTACGCTATTCGATGCCACTTTGGGCACCAGATGAGCTAGCCAACATCCCAGGCGTAGGTGCTGGCGACCCTATTATTTGGGGCCTTACCGCGTTTCCAATCCTTATTCTCTTTGCGCTTATGAATTTTTATTGGGCTGTCACAGGCAGTATCTCGTTTTACAAAACAAGGGAATGGAGATTAAACGTCACAGACTTGGTCGGCCCAGCAGTATGGGTAATTTCCGTAAATATTGATTACTCGCATCACTGGCTTCTATAACCTTGCCTCTTCGGAATGGAATGTCCGCAACGGGGCGAAATCTGCCGGTCATCAAAAGCCGTCACCCTAAATTTACTTGATAATTCCTGGGGGACGATATCTAACTGGAACCAATGGCCAAATCCGAATCGGAAGCCTTGGCCGGCATGGAACTAGAGTGTGTGACTGGTTTTGAGCGGAATACGCACTAGGGACCTCAGGTGTAGTATTTCAGTCGCTTATTAGCTGCGTGCTTCACGCTTAAACGTGACCACTTCAAAAAATCTCATCTTCCTTGGCAATAATGGGAAAAATCTCCTTTTTCATGGCAATTAGTCTCAAATTTTCTGGCAAATTTTCTTGAAAAATACTATTTATGATTGTTCTGGTCTCGACTATTGTGGCACTTTACGCTGGTGAAAAAACCTGTTCATGTCAATGAACAGGTTTTTTATTTTGTTGCTTACATTCTCTCAGTAAAGAACTGTATGCCTGTGCGTTTGACCAGTTCTTCATAGGTGATCGGTTTTCCTGCTTTTGTGTTGTCGATGTTTTCGACCCAGTAAGCCCATCTCTTGTTTTCTGACGGGTCGTAGACCAGTTTGAAAAGATATTTGGGTACCCAGACTTTATTCTCTCCTATCGTTGTCGGTCTGGCTTCAAATACCGGGCCAGTCAGGACATAGACATCACCACGGGCACGCATGGCGTATTTACGTGTCGCATTTTCTATCGATGCCCAGGTCTTTCTATTGTTTTCCGGTGCTTGCGGAACCATATTTGCAAGAGAAAAACTCTGCGCCATTGCCTCCGGTGTTGCCATATTTCCTGCCGGCGCCATGTGACCACGATCATAGCCGGAGTTCTTGTAATCGCTCAGTTCAGCGCGTTCAGCACGAGGCAAACGGGCATCGGCAAAAAAACGATTCGTTCTTTCGTTTCCTTTCGCATCGATGATGGTTTGTCGGTTGAGTTTTTCTGCGACATAAATCGGTGTGTGGCTTTTGGCCGAATGAAGGATCGCGAACGATGAATAGCACAATGCCCGTGCATTGAGTTCGGTTTCATGCGGGATAACGGGAATCTGTCCTCTGGAAAAAAATTGGCGACATTCTGAAAATAGCGGGGCGGCAAAACTGGCAGACGACGATAGCGCTAACGCTAACGCGAAAATAAACTTTTTGAACATGAATTTTATGCGCGAAAATCAAAAGAAAAACAGGTACTGAAAACCGCAACTCATACAACCACGCGGCCATCAGCAAAGCGGGAGAGTGAAGCGAAGAAGAAAGTGCAGCAGCACATTTCCGACACGAATTTTAACGGCAACAAATCTCAGTTGTGTTTATTTATTTGCTTCCGTACAGTAGAGTCGCACTACCGAACATTGGTTTGCTCACTATTTAATCAGGTGCTGCTATTCGTAAGGTGTGTGCTGGCGAGACGTATGCCACTAACACCCCGATCATTTTTCAGGGAAGTTCATCGATGAAGATCAGAGTCAAATTGCCAAAACCGCGCAATCCTTTGGCTGTATTAGTGAAACAGCGTAAAGGCGGGGCGCATGGCGCATCTCAACCGGCGCGGGCAGAACGGCGAAAGTACAAGCAACGCCTGCATGGTGTGTTATCCGGTCGGTCCGGTGGGGATGACACCGACTGATTTTTTTGGGGAGCCGATGTTTACGTTTATTTTTTTTCAGACAGTAACGGCGCGTTGCGAGCTGAATGCACCAATAAACCAATCAGGCTGACGGTGGCAAATGCCGCGCCGGTATAAAAAGTAAAAGTGGAACCCAACTGATCCCACAAAAGACCCGCTACCACGCTGGCAAGCAACAGAGCGATACCGCTGACCAGATTGAAAAAGCCAAATGCCGTGCCACGTAAATCGGATGGTGCACTGGAGGCAACCATACTTGCCAGCAGGCCTTGCGTCATTCCCATATGTATGCCCCAGAGCGTGATGCCAGCTAACAATCCACTCCAGCTCTGGCTGTATCCGAGTATCAGGTCGGAGGCAATCAGTATGACTAATCCGCCAGCGAGCATATGGCGATGAGATATGCGGTCTGACAATTTACCAAATGGATAAGCTGTCGCCGCATAGACGAGGTTCATGGCAACCATCACAAGTGGCACCAGCGCGACCGGAACGGATAATTGTTGTGCCCGTAAAATCAGAAATGCTTCGCTGAATCGGGCGAGCGTAAACAAACATCCAAGCGAAACCACCCACCAGTATTCCCGCCCCATCCGTTTCAGATTGTGCTTGCTGAGTGGGTTGCCAAGGCTGGTTTGTGGTCTGGTATCCGGCTCTTGCACGCCGACAAATAGCAGCAACATTGCCCCCAGCCCCGGTATCACTGCAAGCCAGAAAATATGGCGGTAATCATTTGCCCATAGCAGCATCAGTGCCGTGGCCAGCAGCGGCCCTGCGACGGCACCTATCGTATCTAGTGACTGTCTTAAGCCAAAGGCTTCGCCACGGATTTCTGCCTGAGTGATATCCGTAATGAGTGCATCGCGCGGAGCTCCACGTATGCCTTTGCCTGCGCGGTCGAGAAGGCGGGCAGTTAACAACAGCCCCATTCCCTGGGAAAGTGCAAACAGCGGTTTAGAGAAGGCACTGATCCCATAACCAAACACTGCCAGCATTTTGCGTTTTCCAAGACGATCACTGAGTGCGCCGGAAAATACCTTGACCAGTAAGGTCGTTGATTCGGCGATACCATCAATCACGCCCACCACAAACACACTGATCCCCAGGGTTCCAACCATAAACATCGGCAGCAGGCTATGTATCATTTCTGAAGAAATATCCATCAGCATGCTGACGAAACCGAGTATCCAGATACTTCTGGGAATTTGGGGACGTGTCATGTGTGTTGAGCGAAAATCATCTGCGCCAATGGTGATAAATGCAGGAATTTAATTTATCTGAAACTGATCTGGTCAGTACTGATCATTTTCCCGCATTACGTGCTGTTTGTCGCAGAGTTTCCAGCGTGGTGCCCGGGGTGATCAGATTGCCGTCGTAACGCAGTTCGATCAGAGCCGGTAACTGGTGATCGTGCGTATGCTTTAGAGCGCGTTCCAGTGCCGGGCCGAATTCAGCTGTCGTCAGGACGGTTTCTCCACTCGCACCATAAGCGCGGGCCAGTGCGGCAAAATCAGGATTATGTAATTCCGTGCCGGACACGCGTTCTGGGAATTCCCTTTCCTGATGCATGCGTATGGTGCCGTACATGCCATTGTTAAACACGATGATGACGATGCCTGCACGGTATTGCACGGCGGTGGCCAGCTCCTGACCATTCATCATGTATTCCCCATCACCCGCAAATGTGATCACGCAACGCTCAGGTGCAGTGAGCTTGGCGGCCACGCCAGATGGCACGCTGTAACCCATTGCACCTGAAGTCGGTGCCAGCTGAGTGCGTAGCCCGGCGTAACGGAAGTAACGGTGAGCCCAGGTCGCGTAATTGCCGGCGCCGTTGGTGATGATGCTGTCGGCCGGTGCCAGGCGCATGATGTCCTGCACCACTTGCCACAGATTCAGCGGCGCATTTTCTTTGGCAAAAATGGCGGGTTCCTGCTGCCAGGCGTGCAGTTCTGCTTTGGCTTCAGTCACGCTGTGCTGCCAGCGGGCGGCGCTTTCTAACTTGCCCTGCTTGCTCAGCTCCGACAGCGCATGCGCGAATTCCTTCATGCCGCTGTTGATCATCAGCGGTGCCTGATACACGCGTCCCAGTTCCAGCGCATCGCTGTGTACATGTACCAGAGTTTGTTTTGGCAGCGGCGCTTCGAGCAGGGTATAGCCACCGGTCGTCATTTCACCCAGACGCGGGCCGATTGCGATCACCAGATCGGCTTGCTGTATGCGTTTTGCCAGTTGTGGGTTGATGCCGATGCCGACATCGCCGATGTAGTTAGGATGCGCATTGTCCAGCAAATCCTGAAAACGGAAAGCGCAGGCGACCGGCAAATGATTCAGTTCCGCGAATTCACGCAGCTGCGTGCAGGCGGTTTGATCCCAGCCGCTGCCGCCCAGAATCAGCACGGGACGCTCAGCCGCCTCCAGCATGCTGCGTAACTGGCTCAGTTGTGCTGGCGAAGGGTAGGCCTGTACTGGCGTGTAATGCAGGGTATCCGCCACTTCCATCGTTTGGGCCAACATGTCTTCCGGCAGTGCCAGCACCACCGGGCCAGGGCGGCCACTGGTGGCGACCTGAAAGGCGCGCGCAATGTATTCAGGCACACGGTCGGCGCGGTCGATTTGCGCCACCCATTTCGCCATAGGGCCAAACATGCGGCGGTAATCGATTTCCTGGAAGGCTTCGCGCTCCACAAAATCATTGCCGACCTGACCGATGAAAAGGATCATCGGTGTCGAATCCTGATACGCGGTATGCACGCCTATCGAGGCATTGGTGGCACCCGGCCCGCGTGTGACGAAGCAGATGCCGGGCTTGCCGGTCATCTTGCCATAGGCATCGGCCATAAATGCTGCACCGCCTTCCTGGCGGTTAATGATGAAGCGTATCGCGCTGTCATGCAGCGCATCCAGCACCGGCAGGTAACTCTCGCCGGGCACACCAAAAATAGTATCGACACCGTGAATTTGCAAAGCATCGACAATTAACTGACCACCCGAGCGAGATTTCAACATGACAGTAATAGCTAAAAAGGAAAAACCATACGCTAACAGAAAGCTTGCCGAATTTGCAGCGCTATTGATGAGTCACGACGAATTGCGAACGAATTGCGGGTGAGTAGAGTAAAATAGCGCCCGAAGCAGGCCAGACAATCGCTGGTTGCCATAGCAATATGGTGACGGGAGGAAGGTCCGGACTCCATAGAGCAGGGTGACGGCTAACGGCCGTACGTTGAAAGCCGCAAGGTATAAGACGAGGAATAGGGCCACAGAGACGAGCGTATTAAGTTACGGTGAAACGCGGTAACCTCCACCCGGAGCAATTTCAAATAGGCACGCGTTGAGGTGGCTCGCGGAGCGTGCGGGTAGAAAGCTTGAGCGGCGGAGCAATCCGTCGCCTAGAGGAATGATTGTCATAGTCGGTCATAGCAATATGAAAGACCGTAACAGAATCCGGCCTACCGGCCTGCTTTACTTCTTTTTCCATTGGTCGTTGCCAGGCGCAGACGACCGCTATCTGTCAGAATCATCCTGACACAACTCCAGACACCGCACCATATTCATTTTTCGCAGTATTACGCGATTGCGCTTCGGTTTGTTGTAAATCGGACTAATTCAAAAAAACTGGTGTTACACTCACTTGCCGCAATACAATCCGGTTTATATGCAGCAGCTTGCTGACTAATATCCTATCTGATCATTGCAAACGCCTGTTCTGAATACCTATTAACGATAAATTATTCCAGACTCATGGAAAACCGAGGCAAAAATAAAGAACGGATTATTCCCCTGAAGATATTTGCCTTTTGCACTTGTCTGATTCTTGCCATCATTGTGGCGCAGAGCTGGTGGTCGATTGCCGAAGATAAAAATCTGACCTTGTCTGATGCCCAGCAGGATAGTTACTTTACCGTCCGTATTCTTGAAGAGCATGCCAATCGCGCATTAAGTGAAGTTGTTCAGTTGATGGATGCGATCAGTGAACAGGTCGCTACTTACCCGCCTGAAAAAGATACCCAGAAAAGCACGTCGGAACAGATTTTAGCGAACCAACGCCACCATTCTCAGTTATTGAGTGCGGTATCGCTGTTCGATACACAGGGGCAGCATCTTGCTTCTGATTTTGTCGATAGCTCATCTCAGCAGCTTCGGCCAACACCACCGTTATCGCCACAGTTGCATGTGATATCGCTCATCAGTAATCCCACCGATACGCAATTAAGAGTGGGGGCCGCAATCAAGTTGACAGGTTCTGATCAGTGGATATTACCGGTTGCGAGAAATGTGATGGGGCTGAATGGCCAGCGTGCTGGCATTCTTGAAGTGCAAATGCGCCTCAACTATCTACAAGAATTTTATGAATTGGTTGCACGCGGCAGCGTGGCATCGGTCTCACTTCATGATTTGAACGGAATCGTCCTGACCGGGGCACCGGCTGATAATTATATTTTTAATCGTAGTCTTAAGCAGCCAGCTTTATTGTCGGCGATCGTCGATGGCTCCAGAGAGGGATCGCTTTATGGTGGCGCATTACAGGACGGCAGCGGTGAATTTTTGTATACCTACCGGAAAGTCGCAGGATTTCCACTGACGCTGTTATATGCACGCAATGTCGAAAATATTTTGTCAGACTGGAAGAACAGGGTCAGGCATAAAATGCTGTACACATCAGCGACGCTTATTCTTATCCTGATTCTGATCTGGCTCTTGTTAAGGCAGGTGCAGCAGTTAAATCACTCCCGCCTCCGAATAGAGGCAAGTGAGGAGCGATATCGGTTGCTGTTTAGCGGCGCAGAAGATGCGATTTTGCTGATTAATCAGGATCATCGTTATGTCGATTGCAATCCCGCTGCCGTCAGGCTGTTTGGCGTCAGCGGTATCGCTGATATCGTCGGTCACAAAGCGGGTGAGTTTTCATCCATATTGCAAGCGATGCCGGGCACGCCGCAAACTGACGGTGATACTTTGATTGATCAATTCATCGAACGGGCTTTTGATGGTGTTCCTCAGCGTTTTGAATCGATCATGGAGAGAGAGGGGAATACCCTGTACAACGAGGTGACTCTCAGCCTGGTTGAGTTAAATGGCGAGAGGTTGTTGTTTTGTACCGAGAGAGACATCAGCGCCCAGAAATATTCAGAACAATTGCTGGAGTCACAGAATCATCTGTTGCAACTGATCGGTGCGAATGAAGATCCGCTGTTTATTCTGAGCTCAGTCTGTGATTTTGTCGAAAAATTACGGCCATTCTGGTGTGTGGGAATTCAGTTACTGGCCGATGATCAGAGAACTTTTATTCAAAGTGTCGGGCGCGGTTTTCCTGACATATTATCAAAACAGATCGTCGATATGCCGGTTGCGCATGGCAGTGGGATCTGGAGCGAAGCTGTATTAGTCGCCTGCCCGGTGCAGCTCAGTAATTTTCAGCAAGCGCCATCGATGCAGTTCGTCAATGATCTGGAAGCGTTGGGTAAAATAAATGCTGGCAGTGCATGGCCGTTGATGGACAAGCATGGCCACATATTAGGCAGTTTCACGGTGTTACTGGCGGAATCGCAAGAATTAAGCGATGACGATATGAGTTTGATTGGCATCATGATCGAGATCGCTACGATCGCGATTGAAGGCCGCCGCTCCGAGAAAAAAATACTGCAACTGGCGCATTATGACGAGCTTACTGGTTTACCCAACCGATTTTTATATCATCAGCATCTCGCCAAGGCTTTGGCACTGGCGGAGCGAAACAGCTGTCAGCTTGCGGTGCTTTTTCTCGATCTGGACCGATTTAAGAATATTAACGACACCTTTGGTCATGATGAAGGTGATCGTGTCTTGCGCAGTATTTCTCAACGTTTCCGACAGGTCTTAAGGGAATCGGACATCATTGCCAGAGTTGGCGGTGATGAGTTTATTTTGCTGATTGATCAATTCAGTGATCCACGTGATTTGGGGGACGTCGCGGACAAACTGTTATTCGAAGCATCGCAACCATTTGAAATTCATGGTCAGGAATGCCAACTCAGTGCCAGCATTGGTATTGCCACTTTCCCCGCAGATGGACACGATGCGCAAACTCTGCTGAAAAATGCGGATATCGCGATGTACAGAGCCAAAAATAAGGGCAAGGATAATTACCAGTTTTATGCATCTGAAATGAATACGCACACAATTGAGCAGTTAGCTTTTGAGGCTCGTTTGCGTAAGGCTTTAGAGAGACTGGAATTTGTTGTGTATTATCAGCCTAAGATTTCACTGCAGACCGGAAAGATTGTCGGAGCCGAAGCTTTGGTTCGCTGGGATCATCCTGAGCGTGGAATTCTTTATCCCGGAGATTTTATTGAATTGGCGGAAGAAACGGGCTTAATTAGCCGGCTCGGCATGCTCGTGCTCGATATTGCCTGTCGCGATGTGCTGAGCTTCCGTCAGATGGACAGTGATTTTGGGCGGATTGCAATTAATTTATCAGGCTCGCAATTCAATGATCCTCAGCTTTTAGATGAAATTAAGGGTATCGTCGATTTCTGGCGGGTGCCTGCCGATGCTATTGAATTTGAGATCACGGAAAGTATGGTGATGCATAACCGTGAGCAGGCGATAGTGTTGATGGATGGCTTCAGGTCGGCGGGTTTCAGCCTTTCCATCGATGATTTCGGTACCGGTTATTCTTCCCTGGCTTATCTGAAACGATTTCCTGTGGATAGTGTGAAGGTGGATCGCTCCTTCATCAAAGATATCCCGGATGACCCGAATGACACCGCGATCGTATTAGCCATCGTCGCGATGGCGCACACCCTGGGACTTAAAGTTATTGCTGAAGGTGTCGACGCGCAGACTCAGCTGGCAATTCTGACTGACTTTAAGTGCGACGAATATCAGGGCTTTTATTTTAGTAAAGCGGTGCCTGCAAAAGAATTTCTTCAACTGCTGCAACAGCAAGTGAATTAAAGCCATCGCCTTATTCAAGAGGCGATCTTTACTTGTGATCTCTCTCATTTCATCTTTGCCGCTGGAAATGCAGGCGAACGTCGGCAAACACGGTCGCAACATCCTCAAAATTACCCTAAGAGATCCAATGACGCGGGATTTTAAGCTCTTTATTCCTCCGCGTATTACAAGCCACTTTCACTATCTTCTGTAACTCATTAATTTTATTCAGTTATTTGAATAAATTAACTTTCTCGATAGTTGCGCTAAGTCATTGACTTCATTAAAGAAACTGCTGTTTTTCTGAGTAATTTCACTTGACCATGTTGATAGCATCCTCTAAAGTGGGAAACAGTGTGAGAAAGTGTAATTTTGTGGGATAAGTCCCCAATTTTCATTTATCTTCGCAAACTGAGTCATATCAATCCAAGTCCAGGTAAAAGGTAAAAGCGTGTTCCAGGGTCCATCCGCACTCAATCTCGATGCGAAAGGCAGAATGTCAATTCCTGCCCGCTATCGTGATGCCCTGAGCGAACAATACGAGGGTCACATCACCCTGACCCGCCATCCTGACGGGTGCCTGTTGCTGTTTCCGCGCCCGACCTGGGAATCTCATCGTGAGCAAATCGCCGCATGGCCTATCCAGGCGCGTGACTGGAAGCGTATTTTTCTGGGAAATGCATTTGACGTCGATATGGATAGTGCGGGTCGTATTTTGCTGGCACCAGAGTTGCGTAATGCCGTTGGTATTCAGCGTGACATCATGATGCTGGGCATGGGTAGCCATTTTGAAATATGGGATGCCGGTAAGCTTGCCGAAAATGAAGCCAACGCGAAAGCGGCCGGTGCTCCTGACGTATTAAACAATTTTACTTTCTGATCGCGGGCAATGACCATACAGCAGGCGACAGAATATACCCATACAACTGTGCTCTTGAATGAGGCAGTGGATGCACTCGGCATAGCCGGTGAACGGGTAAATGGTATCTACATTGACGGCACGTTCGGGCGAGGTGGACATAGCCGCCTGATCCTGCAACAGCTTGGACCGAAAGGTCGTCTGATTGCTTTTGATAAAGATGCGCAGGCGATTGCCAGTGCAGCTGAAATCAGCGATCCCCGTTTTCATATTGTGCATGACAGTTTTGCGGCAATGACCGCTGCGCTGGAAGAACTCGGCGTCAGTAAAGTGGACGGTATCTTGATGGATCTGGGTATTTCATCACCGCAAGTGGATGACGCGAGCCGTGGTTTTAGTTTCCGCTCAGACGGTCCGCTTGATATGCGGATGGATACCAGTCGTGGCATGTCTGCTGCTGAATGGCTGGCAGTGGAAGAAGAAGAAAAAATCAGGGAGGTGATAAAAAATTATGGGGAAGAACGGTTTGCTTTTCAGATTGCAAAGGCGATTGTTGCTCGCCGGCAAACGGAGTCCATTACTGGAACCCGACAACTCGCCGAACTTGTCGCGCACGCCGTCAAAACTCGCGAGAAGGGCAAGGACCCGGCAACTCGCACCTTTCAGGCTATACGGATTTTCGTCAATAAGGAGCTTGAAGATCTCGAGATAGGGCTTGATGCAGCTTTTGCTGCGCTCTCTTCTTTCGGGCGAATGTCAGTGATCAGTTTTCATTCTCTGGAAGACCGGATAGTGAAGCAGTTTTTTGCTTCTAAAGTGAAACTTGAGCAGCCAGACCGGCGCTTGCCTATCCGTCACGTCGATTTACCGCAAGCACAAATGCGTTTGCTGAACCGGATTAAGCCTTCTGAAGCCGAGGTGGTTGCCAATCCTCGTGCGCGCTCGGCGATCTTGCGTATTGCTGAACGTTTGCCAGAGGTGCTGAAATGATTACGCGCGTGAACATTTTTCTGGCAATCGCATTGATCGCCTGCGCTTTGTCTCTGATTAATTCTCAGTATCAGGCTCGACGTTTGTTTATTGAGCTCGAGCGTGAGCAAAGTCTCAGCAAACAATATGAATTGCAATGGACCCAATTGAAACTGGATCAATCCACTTTTGGTAAACACTCGCGCATTGAGGAAACCGCGAGCAAGGAACTGAACATGGTGCCGGTCACGCCGGCGCGTACCCAATATCTGAAAGCGGCGGAGCTGAAATGAGCCGTGCTGGGAACATGTCGCGCACAGCTGCTTCACGCGGTGTTTCATTTTCGTCCAATCCGGTGTTGGAAGTGAAATTGCCTATCTGGCGTTCCCGGCTGGTTTTATTTTTATTATTCGGCGCTTTTTTTGCGCTGATCGCCCGTGCTTTGTGGCTGCAGGGAATGACGACGGATTTTTTGCAGAAGCAGGGAGCTAATCGATATGCCCGTACATTAGAGTTACCGGCAACGCGCGGAAAAATCACAGACCGGAATGGTCAGGTGCTGGCGTCATCGGTACCAGTAAAGGCGATATGGGCGATCCCCGATGATGTTCTGGAAGCGCCCAAAGATAAAATCCGACAACTCGCAGCCTTACTCGATATGAGTGAGGCTGAGTTACGTAAGAAACTCGATTCTGATCGTCAGTTTGTGTATCTGAAGCGGCAGGTAGAACCGCAGATATCTGACAAAATTCAGGCGCTTGCTATTCCTGGTGTTGAAACCCGCAAAGAGTACAAGCGTTTCTATCCTGAGGGTGAAGTCATGGCACACGTCGTCGGCTTCACGAATGTGGAAGATATCGGGCAGGAAGGAATTGAGCTCGCCTCGGAAAAAAATCTGGCAGGTAAAACGGGTAGCCGTCGCGTCATTAAAGACCGCCTTGGCCGCATCGTTGAAGATATCCGTGCTATTCGTGAACCACATGATGGCAAAGAGCTGACCTTGTCGCTTGATAGCAAGATTCAGTATATCGCTTACACCCATTTAAAAGATGCAGTAGAAAAACACAAGGCAAAAGCTGGCGGCGCCGTTGTGCTTGACGTTCACACCGGAGAGGTTTTGGCTCTGGTGAATTTGCCCAGCTATAACCCGAATGACCGCTCGGTATTGACCGGTGCGCAGTTGCGTAATCGTGTTATTACCGATACGTTCGAGCCGGGTTCGACCATGAAGCCCTTCACCGTTGCACTGGCGCTTGAGACCGGACGGGTTACTCCGGATACCGTATTTCAGACCGCACCGGGTTATATGACGATAGGCCCGGCTGTGATTCATGACGCCCATAAAGAATCTGTGCTGACCGTTGCGCAGATTATCCAGAAATCTTCGAATATCGGCGTCGCCAAAATGGCGTTACAAATGCCACCCAAGGAAATGTGGGAGTTGTTTACCACCTTAGGTTTTGGTCAGCAGCCGAAAATTGGTTTTCCCGGTGCCGTTGCCGGTCGTTTGCGTAATTATAAAAATTGGCGGCCCATCGAGCAGGCGACGATGAGTTACGGTCATGGTCTGTCGGTGTCCTTGCTGCAAATGGCGCGTGCGTATACGATTTTTGCGCGCAACGGCGACATGATACCGATCACATTTCAAAAAACTAGTGACGCGCCGGCAGCGCAGCGGGTCATTTCCGACAAAACAGCGCAGCAATTGCGCGTCATGATGGAATCGGTAACACAGCCAGGTGGTACCGCAACGCAGGCACGTGTGCCCGGCTATCGCGTTGCCGGAAAAACCGGTACTGCACATAAGATAGAAGGTGGTCGCTACGTGAATAAATATGTCGGCGACTTTATTGGCTTTGCTCCGGTATCCAATCCACGAGTCATCGTTGCTGTGATGATTGATGAACCAAGCGCTGGCGGTCATTTTGGCGGTATCGTCGCTGCCCCGGTTTTTGCTGCAATCACCGCGAACGTATTGCGCTCTATGAACGTGCCACCTGATTCATCAGTCACCAGCATCATTCCTGACAATAGCGTGCAGGAGAGCATGTAATGACCAATAAAAAAATATCCATCAACGAGATTGTTAACTGGCTGCGGCAAGTCGCACCTGACGCACAGTTGTGCTCAAATTCGGCAAAAATCCTGACTGGCGATGTGTTTTTTGCTGCCCGTACGCACCATGGCGATGGCCGCAAATATATTCCTGATGCGCTTGCTCGTGGCGCAATTGCAGTTATATATGACGTTGCGGATGGCGACACTTTCGTGTGGGATGAGAGTATTTCAGTCCCTCATTTTGCAGTGCCGGATTTATCGCAGCAACTCGGGTTGATCGCCAACGAGTGGTATGGCAATCCAGATCGGGCTATGTTCAGCGTCGCTGTGACCGGCACCAACGGTAAGACATCCTGCAGTCAGTGGCTGGCAAAAGCGCTGTCAATGGAAAAGTGTGACACCGCAGTGATAGGCACACTGGGTACCGGCATTTATCATCAGGGTGTATTAGGACAGTTATCAGAAACGGGCTTTACAACGCCAGACGCAATCAGTTTGCAACGCGAGTTGTCTGTGATGCAGAAGAATGGTGCAGAGGCGCTGGCGATAGAAGCATCGTCCATTGGTCTGGATCAGGGGCGGCTGAATGGCTTACATATTGATGTCGCTTTATTCACCAATCTGACACGCGATCACCTTGATTATCACGGTGATATGGATGCCTATGCCGCCGCCAAACAACGCTTGTTTGACTGGAATAGTTTGACGACCGCCATCATCAATCTCGATGACGTGTTCGGGCTTCAACTTTTAGCGTATTTGCAGCAGGCACGGCCAGACGTGCGTTTGATGACTTACAGCCTGGAAAAATCAAGTTACGAAGGTACTGCTTTACTGAGCGCCAGTAATTTGAAAACAACGCATGCCGGAACCAGCTTTCATCTTGAATCGCCGCTTGGCTCCGGTCTGGTGAAAACACAACTGATAGGCCGGTTTAATGTCAGCAACATTCTTGGCGTCCTCGCTGTTCTGCTGAGCAAAGGAATTCCTTTGCCGAAAGCGTTGGCGCTGATAGAGAAATTACCGCCGGTGCCAGGTCGCATGCAATTAGCCGGTAGCGCCGGACATGTAATGGTCGTGATTGATTACGCCCACACACCGGATGCCCTTGAAAAGACTCTTGAAGCTTTGCGCCTCGTCGCGGATGAGCGCGGTGGACAACTATGGTGTGTCTTTGGTTGTGGCGGTGATCGAGATCCGGGCAAGCGTCCACAGATGGGACGGATATCGGAGCAAGCGGATCACGTGATTGTCACCAGCGACAATCCGCGCAGCGAAGATCCCGCTCATATCATCGGGCAGATTGTGGCAGGGATGAGTAAAACTCCCCACATCATCGAAGACCGGGCAAACGCAATTTTGTACGCAATTAAACACGCTGGTGATCAGGATGTGGTGCTGCTGGCAGGTAAAGGTCATGAAACCTATCAGGATATCAACGGTAAGAAATGGCCATTTTCAGATGAAGAACATGCTGCACTTGCACTGGCAACCGTGGCAACCAGCGGCAACATGAAGAGAGGTATCTGATGCATTTTACTCTTCAACAATTGCAACCAGTGCTGACATCCGCGATCATGACAGCGGACGCAGCGGTCACAGGTTTAACCACCGACAGCCGCAAAATTAAGGCGGGGGATTTGTTTGTCGCCTTGCGTGGTGAAAATTTTGATGCCCATGATTTCCTCGCGCAGGTTGCCAATTCAGGCGCAGTCGCCGTCGTGGCAGAACGGATTCCGGAACATTTTGCATTACCTGTACTGATCGTGCCGGATACCAAACTGGCATTAGCTGAGATCGGCCGATACTGGCGACAACAGTTTATGTTGCCTGTCATCGGAGTGACTGGCAGTAACGGTAAAACGACCGTTAAAGAAATGATTTCATCGATTCTGAGCGTGGCTTTTGGTGTCGAATGTCGTTTAGCGACCAGCGGCAATCTGAATAATGAAATCGGCGTACCGCTGACTATCCTTGGTCTCAACCCATCTCACCGGGCAGCAGTGATAGAAATGGGTATGAATCATCCCGGGGAAATTGCCTTGCTGGCTTCAGTCGCCCTGCCGACAGTCGTCTTAGTTAATAACGCCCAGCGTGAACATCAGGAATTCATGCAGACGGTGAAAGCTGTTGCTGAAGAAAATGGTGCAGCTATAAGAGCGCTGCCAGATGACGGTGTTGCCGTTATTCCTGCGGAGGATGAATATTGTTCTTTGTGGCAGCAATATGCGGCAGAACGCGGCCAACGTAAAGTTATTCGCTTTGGATTAAACAGCGATGCCGAAGTCCATGCCAGTTTTGTGGCGACCCCATTTGGTAGTGAAGTCAACATGCATATAGCAGGCCGCTCGTCTGAGGTTCATTTGCAGGCAGCCGGTCAGCACAATGTACTGAATGCGCTCGCCGCCGCCGCGTGCTGCCACGCGATAGGAATTTCTGACGAATTAATCGTTGCTGGCCTGGAGAATTTCAGCCCGGTGAATGGACGTTTGCAGCGTAAGCAAGCCAGTTGTGGCGCGATGGTGATTGACGATACCTACAATGCCAATCCGGATTCTGTACGTGCCGCAATCGATGTACTGACGCAGATCGGCGGAGCTACTGTTCTGGTACTGGGTGACATGGGTGAAGTGGGCGAAAACGGCGCTCAGTTTCATAAAGAGATCGGCGAATATGCCAAAGCTCAGGGTATTACAGAGCTGTATTTACTTGGTGATCTGGTCGCCCATACGGCAAGGGCATATGCCGGGGCACACTATTTCACCGATATACAGGATTTATTCAGAGCCTTAGACAGCAGTATTCATCAGGAAAAGACAGTACTGGTCAAAGGCTCACGTTTCATGAAAATGGAACGCGTTGTCAGCCATTTGTTGGCGGCGGATGACGGCACTTCAACACAACAAAAAATAACAGGAACTCATTAGCATGTTGCTCTGGTTGGCAGAAATTTTTAAACAGGATCTGGGGCTGCTACGCGTCTTCGGTTTTATCACGTTCCGCGCAGTATTTGCGACCATGACCGCGTTGGCGATCGGCATTTTTGCCGGGCCAGCGGTGATCCGTATGCTGACTCGCCTGAAAGTCGGTCAGGCCGTGCGTTCGTATGGCATGGAAACGCATCTGGTGAAATCCGGTACACCAACGATGGGAGGTGTACTCATTTTGATTTCGATTGCGGTGTCGACGCTGCTGTGGTCTGACTTGAGTAACCGCTTCATCTGGGTCGTGTTAATCGTGACTCTGGGTTACGGTGCGGTCGGTTGGGTTGATGATTATCGCAAGGTAGTCTACAAAGATCCGGAAGGCATGCGTTCGCGCGAAAAATATTTCTGGCAATCATTGATCGGTATTGCTGCTGCGTTTTATCTCGCATTCTCGGTATCGGCACCAAGTAATTCCAAAATTCTTGAACTGCTGTTTGCGTGGGTGCAATCGGGCTTTAGTATGGATTTACCGCCGAAGGCAGATTTGATTGTGCCGTTTTTTAAATCGATCAGCTATCCACTCGGCGTCTGGGGCTTTATCGCACTCACGTATTGCGTGATTGTCGGCACCAGTAATGCAGTGAATTTCACTGATGGACTCGATGGCCTTGCCATCATGCCCGTGATTATGGTCGGTACAGCATTAGGTTTGTTTGCCTATTTGTCCGGACATATTGGTTACTCGAAATATCTGTTGATTCCGCATATTCCGGGAGCCGGTGAATTGCTGATTTTCTGCGGCGCGATGACCGGTGCCGGTCTCGCATTCCTGTGGTTTAACGCTCACCCGGCGCAGGTATTTATGGGCGACGTCGGCGCATTGGCGCTGGGTGGTGCGCTCGGCACGCTGGCGGTAATCGTCAGACAGGAAATCGTTTTGTTCATTATGGGCGGTATTTTTGTCGCGGAAACGCTGTCGATTATCTTGCAAGTGTCTTACTTTAAATTTACTAAAAAACGATTTGGTGAGGGCCGCCGTTTATTTTTGATGGCACCTCTGCATCATCATTTTGAGAAAAAAGGTTGGAAGGAAACGCAGGTGGTCGTGCGTTTCTGGATCATCACAATGTTGCTGGTATTGGTTGGCTTATCTTCACTCAAGTTACGTTGAAGTCTGGCTTTGTTATTTTCTGGCAGAAGTAAGGGTTTATGAATTTTTCTGAAAAACACGTATTAGTCCTGGGACTGGGAGAATCCGGTCTCGCAATGGCGCGCTGGTTGTTGCGTGCCGGGGCTCGTCTGCGTGTTGCGGATACCCGCTCTGCACCTGAACGTTTAACGGCGTTACGCGCTTTGAGCGATCAGATTGAATTCATTGGCGGTGAGTTTTCTGCAGAATTGCTGAACGATATAGATTTTGTGGCAGTCAGTCCCGGTCTTGCTCCCGCGCGCGAACTGCGTGACATCATTCCGGCGGCTGCTGCGCAGAATATCCCGCTGTGGGGCGAGATCGAGTTGTTCGCGCAAGCCCTGTTGAGTCTGAAAGAAGAGCGTGCGTATCAACCGAAAGTCATTGCGATTACCGGCACGAATGGTAAAACTACAGTGACCAGTCTGGTTGGCTTATTGTGCGAACGGGCTGGTTTATCAACCCGTGTCGCTGGCAATATCAGTCCGGCAGTTCTTGATGTCTTGTACGAAGTGATGGAACAAGACGTTCTGCCACAAGTATGGGTGCTGGAATTATCCAGTTTTCAGTTGCACACGACATTCAGTCTGAATGCGGATGTGGCGACCGTGCTTAATATCACCCAGGATCACCTCGACTGGCATGGCAGCATGCAAGCCTATTGCGCTGATAAAGCGCGGATTTTCGGTGAGAGATCGATACAAGTCCTGAATCGTGACGACGCCTTGGTGATGTCGATGTTGAAGCCACAGGCGGCGGTAATCAGTTTTGGGGTTGATGCGCCAGAGCATATCGGTGATCTTGGTCTGTTGAATGAACATGGCATGGGCTGGTTGGCGGTCTCTGTTGCGGCAGAAGACGCACCCGTTGTCACCGGTCGCAGGAAGAAAAAAGAAACAGAAGAAATTCCGTGCATGATCACGCGACTGATGCCAACGGATGCATTGCAGATTCGCGGGCAGCACAATGCAGCGAATGCGCTTGCAGCACTGGCATTATGTCGTGGCATAGGTCTTTCATTTGCGCCTTTGCTGCACGGCTTACGTGAATATAAAGGCGAGCCGCACCGGGTTGAGCTCATCAATAGTGTTGGCGGTGTTGATTACATCGATGACAGTAAAGGAACGAATGTCGGCGCAACTGTCGCCGCCTTAAAAGGATTGGGGCAGCAGGCTGACGGATTCGACAAACGCATTATTCTGATTGCGGGTGGCGAGGGCAAGGGACAGGACTTTTCTCCATTGGCAGATGTGGTCGGACGATATGCGAAGAGTGTATTGCTGATCGGTAAAGCGAAGGGCGAGATTCGTCAGGCGATTTCTACAACGCAGGTCGAGACTCAGGAATTTAACAGTCTGGAGCTTGCGGTGCAGGCGGCGGCAGATGTTGCAAAAGAGGGCGATATTGTTCTGCTGTCCCCTGCTTGTGCGAGTCTGGACATGTTCCGTAACTATGCGCACCGGTCCGAGGTCTTTGCTGATGCAGTGCGTGAAGTAGCATTGTCACGCGGGGAGATTTGCTGATGAAGCAATTGCTCCTGCCAATACAGCGATGGCTGCCATTTTCGGCTCCGGGTCCGGAGACGCAACTGGTGAACCGCTCGAAAATGATGAACTACGATCAGCCATTGGTATGGGTCACCATGATCCTGATGTTATTCGGCATGGTTATGGTGTATTCGGCATCGATCTCTCTGCCAGACTCACCTAAATATGCGAGCTATAAAAATTCGCATTTTCTGGTGCGCCAGGCGATGTTTGTATTGGTCTCGATTATCGCAGCTGCACTGGTATTTCGTATGCCGGTATTGACCTGGCAAAAACTGGCGCCGTATTTGTTCGTCTTCACGTTGATTTTGCTGGTCGCGGTTCTGATCCCTGGACTCGGTAAGGGTGTGAATGGCGCGAAACGTTGGCTCTCGTTCAAAGTATTTAATTTGCAGCCATCCGAGTTCATGAAGTTATTCATGGTGCTGTATGCCGCTGACTATACGGTGCGTAAACAAGAATATATGCACAAGCTGACCAAAGGCTTCGTTCCTATGCTGGCAGCTGTGGGCGTCGTGGGATTGTTGTTACTGCTGGAGCCCGATCTTGGCGCTTTCGGTGTGATTGTCTGTATTGCGATGGGCATACTTTTTCTGGGTGGGATTAATGGCATCTGGTTCGGTGGTATTGCCGCAACGCTGGTGGGTATTTTCACGATGGTTATTTTGCTGTCGCCGTGGCGCCGCGAACGTATCTTTGCGTACCTGAGTCCGTTTGACGATGATCATGCGCTTGGTAAAGCATATCAATTGACGCATTCACTGATTGCGTTCGGGCGCGGCGAGTTGTTTGGTGTCGGCTTGGGTGCCAGCGTTGAAAAATTACATTATCTGCCGGAGGCACATACGGATTTTCTGTTGGCCGTGATCGGTGAAGAGCTGGGTTTCGTCGGTGTGACTGTCGTCGTTTTATTGTTTTATTGGATCATCAAACGCGCATTTGAAATTGGCAGACAAGCGATCGCGCTGGATCAGACTTTCGCCGGTCTGACCGCGAAGGGAATCGGCATCTGGATTGGTGTACAGGCGTTTATCAATATGGGTGTGAATCTCGGGTTGCTGCCAACCAAAGGTCTGACTTTGCCGTTGATGAGCTACGGTGGTTCTGGTGTGTTAATTAATTGTGTGGGGCTGGCTATCTTGCTGCGGGTCGATTATGAAAATCGTGTTTTGATGCGTGGAGGCCGCTTATGACTTCAGTCGTTTCGAAAAAACTCATGATTATGGCGGCGGGTACTGGTGGCCATATTTTCCCAGGCCTGGCAATTGCAGAATTGATGCGGGAACGCGGCTGGGAAGTATCCTGGTTGGGAACAATGACCGGCATGGAGTGCCAGATTGTGCCTAAGCATCAAATTCCTATGGATAGCCTGAACTTCACCGGGTTGCGAGGTAAAGGCTGGAAACATACCGTGACAGGGGCATACAAACTGATCGCCAGTTTTTTCCACTGTGCACGCATTTTCAGTCAGCGTCGTCCTGATGTTGTGCTTGGTATGGGCGGCTATGTGACGGTACCAGGCGGTGTTGTCGCGGCCTTGCGTGGTACGCCGTTGGTACTGATGAATGCCGATGCCGCATTGTTGTTGTCGAATAAAGCGTTGAAACCATTTGCCAGCAAACTGTTATTTGGACTGCCGTCTGAGAGTTTATCCGTAGATCAAAAAATCGCTTTGACCGGTAATCCTGTGCGTCAGGAAATTACGGCTTTGCCTGCACCCGCAACGCGTTATGCGCAGCGTACAGGTACTTTACGTATTCTGGTTGTCGGCGGTAGCCTTGGCGCAAAAGTGTTGAATGATTGCCTGCCAAAAGCACTGGCATTGATTCCGGAAGCGCAGCGTCCGACGTTAACTCATCAGTCAGGCAAACAAAATATTGATGCTTTGCGGGCGAATTACGCGCAAGCCGGCGTGCAGGCCGAGATACGCGATTTCATCGACGACATGCCACGGCGTTATGCCGAGGCAGATCTGGTGATTTGCCGCGCCGGCGCAATTACGGTCTCGGAGTTAACAGCAGCAGGTGTCGCCAGCATACTCGTGCCTTTTATGGCGTCCAGTACGTCGCATCAAAAAGAAAATGCCACCTGGATGGCACAGCAGCAGGCCGCAGTTTATCTGCCGCAATCAGAACTCACACCAGCACTGTTGGCTGAAAAATTACAGGCGCTTGATCGCCACCAATGTTTGCAGATGGCAGAGAAAGCGTATGCACTCGGTCAACGCGAAGCGAATGCAAACATTGCAAAAATTCTGGAAGCATTAGCATGAAGCATAAAGTTAAACATATTCATTTTGTCGGTATTGGCGGCTCAGGCATGAGCGGTATCGCCGAGGTCTTACTCAATCTCGGATACACCATTTCAGGTTCAGATCTGAGTAGCAACTCTGCGTCGCAGCGTCTCGCGAGCCTCGGTGCTGACGTGAAGATCGGGCATGCGGCGGAAAATATTGCAGGTGCAGATGCGGTTGTGACATCAACGGCAGTGAAAGCAGATAACCCCGAAGTGATCGCTGCCAGAGCGAAGCACATTCCTATCGTGCCACGCGCTCTGATGTTGGCCGAGCTGATGCGTCTGAAGAGCGGCATTGCGATTGCCGGCACACATGGCAAGACAACGACGACCAGTCTGGTGGCGAGCGTGTTGGCGCAAGGTGGTTTTGATCCTACGTTTGTGATTGGCGGACGCCTTAACAGCGCTGGTGCCAATGCTAAATTAGGAAGTGGCGATTTTATCGTTGCCGAGGCGGATGAGTCGGATGCTTCATTTCTGAATCTGTTGCCAGTGATAGAAGTCATCACGAATATCGATGCCGATCACATGGAAACCTATGGACATGATTTTGCGCGGTTGAAACAGGCATTCATCGAATTCACGCAGCGCCTGCCATTTTATGGTGTCGCGGTGTTGTGTGTGGATGATTCAAATGTGCGTGAAATCATGCCGTTTATCTCTAAGCCTGTCGTCACTTACGGCTTCCGTGAAGATGCAGATGTCCGCGCGATTGACGCGATTGCTGCCGATGGCAAGATGCATTTCACCGTGGTGCAGGACGGTTATGCTGATATGCGAGTGAGTTTAAATCAGCCTGGTATGCATAATGTTCAGAACGCCTGCGCCGCGATTGCGATCGCGCGTGAAGTCGGCGTCGCAGATGAAGCGACACAAAAAGCATTGAGCGAATTCAATGGTGTGGGTCGTCGCTTTACCCGCTATGGTGAAATCGCTCTGGCCGGTGGCGGCAGTTTCGCACTGGTAGATGATTATGGTCATCATCCTGTCGAAATGGCGGCAACCCTGGCGGCCGCGCGTGGCGCTTATCCGGGACGTCGTTTAGTCCTGGCATTTCAGCCGCACCGCTATACCCGGACACGGGATCTGTTTGAGGATTTTGTTAAAGTCATTTCTACAGCTGACGCTGCCGTGCTGGCAGAAGTGTATGCCGCAGGCGAAGCGCCGATACTCGCCGCTGACGGACGTTCACTGGCACGCGCCTTGCGGGTGATGGGGAAAATAGAGCCGGTATTTGTTGAGGAAATACAAGAGATGCCGGAAAGCTTATTACACGTCCTAAAAGATGGTGACGTGTTGATTGTGATGGGTGCTGGATCTATCAGTGCAGTGCCGGCAAAACTGGCACAGGCAAAATAAATGAAGTGATACAAAATCATGAGCGAAATTGATTATAAATCTTTAGGTAAAGTCGGCGTTTTGTTTGGCGGGCGTTCTGCTGAGCACGATATCTCCATCATGTCTGGCAGCGGCGTATTGGCAGCGCTGAAAAGCAAGGGCGTCGATGCGCATGCCTTCGATCCTGCTGAACGCAGTATTGCGGAATTAGCTGCTGAAAAATTTGATCGCGTGTTTATCGCATTGCATGGTCGATATGGTGAAGACGGCAGTATGCAAGGTGTGCTGGAACAGTTAAATATTCCGTATACAGGCAGCGGTGTCATGGCATCTGCGATTGCCATGGACAAAATTTTTACGAAGCGCATCTGGCAAACCCATGGCATCAGTACGCCGGGCTACGCTGTGTTGAACGCGCAATCTGATTTGGCAGCGATTACTCAGAACCTGGGTTTGCCGCTGATCATGAAGCCGCCGCACGAGGGCTCGACGATAGGAATTACCAAAGTGAATACTGCCACTGAAATGCAGCAGGCGTATACGCTTGCCGCGCAGTTTGATGAAGTCGTGCTGGCGGAGGAGTTTATTGAGGGGCGTGAATTCACTGTTGCCGTGCTCGGCAGAGGTGAGCAGGCTTATGCATTGCCCATCATTGAAATCGTTGCACCGGATGGTAACTATGATTATCAGAACAAATATTTTACCGACGATACGCAATACCTGTGTCCCGCACCACTGGATGCGGTACTGACAACAGCGATTCAGCAAATGGCTGTCGAGGCTTATCGCGCATTAGATTGTGAAGGCTGGGCAAGGATAGACGTGTTGGTACGTAATTCGGATCAGCGTCCATTTTTGCTGGAGATAAATACCTCGCCAGGTATGACAGGGCATTCACTGGTACCGATGGCTGCCAAAGCAACCGGGATGAGTTACGAGGATCTGTGCGTTGAAATTTTAAAAACAGCGCGCTTAAAAATCTGCACTGAAACAAAGTAAAAAAGGAATAACTGATGTGGCATGACGTCAAACTGATGAACAACACGGCAAATGCCTTATTCGGCATGGTGCTGTTCATTCTGATGATGTCTGGCGTCTGGTGGGTGATACAACGCCCGATGTTCACATTGGCCTCGATCCGGGTGGAAGGCATGAGTTCGCAAGCCTTAAAACACGTGAATGCGTTGACGATTAAAAATTCAGCGATTCCACGAATCAGAGGAAATTTTTTTACGGCGAATCTGGATGCAGTACGCGGTGCTTTCGAAAGCGTTCCGTGGGTAAGAAAAGCGAGTATTCAGAGAGAGTGGCCGAATAAGCTGATTGTGAAACTGGACGAGCATGTTGTGTTAGGCACATGGGGGGATGACGGTCGTTTGATTTCTGTGAATGGTGATGTGTTTACCGCCAATCTTGCCGAAGCAGAAGAAGACGCTGATCTGATTAACCTGAGCGGCCCTGATGGCAGTGAAAAAGAAGTGCTGACGCAGTATCAGGAATTTAAAAAATGGTTTTCCAGAATTAATCTTGAACCGGATGAAGTGAAATATTCCAGTCGGTATGCGTGGAGCGTCAAGTTAAATAATGGCATGCAGGTAGAGTTGGGCAGGGTGCAGGACGGTAAGACTTTGCAGGATAGAGTGGATAAATTGATGACGGTTTATCCGCAATTGATATCGAGTCTGGAAGATAGTATTCAAAGTGTAGATATGCGTTATCCAAATGGATTGGCGTTGAAATCCAGCCACAGTTCCATGGGATTGAAAAAGCAAACAAAAGCAAGTGGAAAGACATGACAAAAGACGCAAAAAATCTGATCGTTGGTCTCGATATCGGAACCTCCAAAGTGGTGGCGGTTGTCGCTGAAGTCATGCCGGATGGCAGGCATGAAGTGATCGGCCTGGGACAGCACGAATCGAAAGGCCTGAAAAAAGGCGTGGTTGTGAATATTGAGGCGACCGTCGAATCGATACAGCGTGCGCTTGAGGAAGCCGAGTTGATGGCGGACTGTAAGATCAGTCGTGTTTATACCGGCATTGCAGGTAGTCATATCCGCAGCTTTAATTCCAGCGGCATGGTGGCGATTAAAGATAAGGAAGTCACCGCCGCCGACGTGTCGCGCGTAATCGAAACGGCAAAAGCGGTCAACATTCCGACTGATCAGCAGCTGCTGCATACCTTGCCACAGGAATTCATTGTCGATAGTCAGGATGACGTACGTGAACCGATAGGTATGAGCGGTATCCGTCTCGAAGTCAAAGTACATATCGTGACTGGCGCCGTTTCTGCTGTACAGAATATTGTGAAGTGCGTGCGCCGTTGCGGTCTGGAAGTATCCGATCTGATTCTGCAACCGATGGCCTCGGCAGAAGCGGTGCTGACGAAAGACGAAAAAGAACTCGGCGTTGTTCTGATTGATATTGGCGGCGGCACGACAGATGTGGCGGTTTTCAGTGAAGGCGCGATTCGTCACACGGCTGTGATTCCGATTGCAGGAGATCAGATCACGAATGATATTGCGATGGCTTTGCGCACACCGACTTCGGAAGCGGAAGAAATCAAAGTGCGTTTCGGTGTTGCCAAACAAGTGCTCGCTGATCCGGCGGATACGCTGGATGTGCCGGGGCTGGGTGATCGTGGTCCGCGCTCGTTGTCACGTCAGGCGTTGGCAGCAGTGATTGAACCACGTGTTGAAGAGTTATTTGCGCTGGTGCACCAGGTGGTACGTGAATCCGGTTATGAAGATGTGCTCTCATCAGGCATCGTTTTAACAGGCGGATCGTCTGCGATGCCAGGCATGGTTGAGATGGCTGAAGATATATTTTTAAAGCCAACGAGATTAGGGATGCCAGCGTACAGCGGACAACTTGCTGATGTTGTCAGAAGTCCGCGTTACGCCACTGTTTTAGGGTTGTTGTTGGAAGCGAAGAAGCAGTATTTGCGCGGTCATCTTGTGACAAGGCAGGAAGGTTCAGCAAAAGCAGTCTGGCAGCGCATGAAAGAGTGGTTTTTGGGGAATTTTTAAGTAGCTTTTTGTATCGTAATTGGTGTACTCATTTTATAATGGTTTGATCTACAGTTATTAGTCGCTAGTCGTCACATCTTGTGATCATTAGCGACTGGTAACTGCCTATCTGGAGGAGTCATGATGGAGTTCGATATGGTTGATAACGCCACACAAGGTACTGTAATCAAAGTGGTTGGCGTGGGTGGTGCCGGCGGCAATGCTGTTCAGCACATGATCAATAAAGGGGTTTGCGGCGTTGAATTCATCGCCGCAAATACGGATGCGCAAGCATTGCTGCAATCCAAAGCGCATAACGTGATTCAAATCGGTGAAACCGGTTTGGGTGCTGGTATGAAACCGGAAGTCGGTCGCAAACTGGCAGAAGATTCACGAGCCCGCATTGAAGACGCATTGCGTGGCGCACACATGGTCTTTATCGCTGCCGGTATGGGCGGTGGTACCGGTACCGGTGCGGCACCAGTCGTGGCACAAGTGGCGAAAGAGCTTGGTGCTTTAACCGTGGCGGTGGTTTCCAAACCTTTTTCTTACGAAGGTAAGAAATGCATGGACATCGCTGATGAAGGGCTGGATGCGCTGACCCAGCACGTCGATTCGCTGATCATCATTCTCAACGAAAAACTCGAAGAGATTTATGAAGACGACAGCATGATCGAATGGCTGCAACACGCGGATGACGTGCTGAATAATGCCGTTGCCGGTATTGCTGAAATCATCAATGTACCGGGTCATATCAACGTTGACTTCAATGACGTGAAAACGATCATGGGTGAGCAAGGTAAAGCAATGATGGGTACTGCGACAGCATCCGGTGTTGATCGCGCACGCATCGCTGCTGAACAAGCTGTTGCGTCACCTTTACTGGATGGTATTGATCTGTCCGGTGCGCGTGGTGTATTGGTGAATGTAACTGCCAGCCGCAGCCTCAAAGGTAAAGAAATTAAAGAAGTCATGGCAGCTGTGCGCGCATTCGCAGCACCGGATGCATCGATTGCTCAAGGTATCGCATACGACGACACCATGGGTGACGATATCCGTGTAACGGTCGTTGCGACAGGATTGGGACGCGGTAAGAAAAATATTCAGCTGGTGCAAACACCGATGCTGCGTACTGGCACCAATAATGAGCCGATGATGGCTGCTGCGATGGCGACAACGACAGTGTCGAATGGTATGGCAAGCGCTGCACCAGCTTTTGACGGATTGAGCAAGCCTGCAGTATGGCGTCGCGAATCTGCATCAGACACGGTGCGTGCGTTAGAAAAAAATGGCATGGAAACCTACGACATTCCAGCATTTTTGCGTAAGCAGGCAGACTGATTTATCTGTCGTACTCATTAAAAAAGCCCGCACACAATGCGGGCTTTTTTTATTTTTGGCAAAATTAATCAAGGTACGCCCCGATACATCCGGGGCGTTATTTTTTAATTTCCGCTGGCCGCTTTGACAGCTGCAGCCGCGTCAACAATACCGGCTCCACAGCCAGGACAGTTTGCCGGTGCCGGGCGCGCTGTTTTGATCAGTATGCTGCGTACCTGCGCGGATGTCAGTTTAGGATTGACTGCCATCATCAGCGCGATCACACCTGCCACATGTGGTGTCGCTTGCGAGGTGCCCGCCATCAAACCATACGTGGTGTCATCCGTCGCGATGGTTTTTCCGCTTGGCAGCGTTGAGAGGATTCTGTCTGCCGCTGTCGTAAAACCTCCACCCGGCGCGGTGACGCTGACGGTCGCTCCGTAATTTGAATAACTTGCGCGACCACCGGTGATCGAGTTTGATGCGACGGTAATCACACCCGGACAGTTCGCCGGACTCGACAGGCGCGCGTCAAGCGCTTCGTTGCCCGCAGCGACAACAATCACTGCTCCATTCGCGATCGCACTTTGATAGGCTGCTGCATTTGTTTTACTGCAGGCATGTGTACCACCAAGAGAGAGATTAATGACATTCGCTTTGTTGGTATTATCCGGCACGCCTTCGATATGCAAACCTGCAGCCCAGGCAACGGCGTCGGCAATATCTGAAGTTTCTCCACCACATTTACCCAGTGCTCTTAACGGTAAGATCCGGGCGTTCGGTGCGACACCGGTAATTCCGGTACCGTTGGCTGCCGCAGCAATTGTGCCTGCCACATGTGTGCCATGCCAACTGCTATCTTGTGCGTGAGACGGGCAATCTGTATCCGTTTTTTCTACCCAGTCACCGAGGTCAATCGCATCCGGGCCGCGCGCGCTGCTCACATCCTTTGGTAACGTAATGCGGGCTGTCGAGGCCTTGCTGATAAAGTTGTAGCCATACTGATTTGCGCTTCCGCCTGGTGCCGGGATCAGATTTTGCAGCAGATCCGGATGTGGACGGTAGCCGGTATCAATGACGGCAACGGTGACTTTGTCACCTTTACTGATATCCCAGGCTGCAGACAGATTCAGACCGCCTGGCTGTGCGGCACTTTCCTGCATATCCCATTGCGAGCTAAATAACGGGTCGGTCGGGGTATACGCCGGGCGCAGAATGTAATCTGGTTCTGCATATTCGATAGAGCGGTCGGCTGCTTGCAGTTTCGCGGCGAGTGCCATCATTTGCGAAGGTTTTAACGCAGTATTTGCGCGATACACCCAACCGCCGGTAACGATCTGACGCTTTAACGCAAATGTGGCGTTATAAGTTCTGGCAACTGATTGTAGTGCCGATATTCTTTGTGTCTGCACTTGTGCCAGCGCCGCTTTATTGCCGCTGAGGCTGGCCGCTTCGTTTGCATTGCTGCGCTCATTGCGGTACTTCACTATGATCTGAGTCAGATTTTCTGCTTCTCTGCGAGGCGTGGCAGTGGTGTTGTCCTGCTCTCTGACGGTAGCGTGCGCTGACGCACATATCATGGTGCCGAGTATGGCTGCGATCAGAGGTTTTGCTTTAAAAGCGAAAAATTTCATACGATGTTCTCCATTTCTATTCATGGCATTGATGCGATGGATGACGCTGATGTCAGCCGAGGTAAGGGATTTTTGTCAATGTTGCCGGAGCGGTTCCGCCGCCAGCCCACTGATCGCCCCAGGTAACGAAGCTGCCGTCTTTATTCACCGCGAGGAACGCACCATATGCAGTGGCATAAATGGCGCGGACATTGGTTAATTTTGCCGCGACGGCACTGCTGTCGCCGCCTTTCGTTTTCATGCCCCAGGTCACCACGCTGCCATCTGACTTCAGTGCGGCGAATGCATATTTGTTGGCACTGAGAGCAACGACGTTGGATAACTGCGCTTTCACTGCGCTGCTGTCACCACCCAGTTCCGGATCGCCCCAGCTGATGACCGTACCATCACCTTTCAGTGCAGCGAATGCATATTCTGTCGCCTGTACTGATTTTACGTTTGTCAGGGAGGACTGAACGGCATTCAGACTATTTCCCATCCGTGGCAGATCACCCCAGCTGATAACGGTGCCATCAGTTCGCAATGCGGCAAATGCCGTTTGCGTTGAATAGATATTGCTGACGTTGGTCAGTGATGCTGTCAGTGAACTGGAATCGGCTGCTTCAATCTGGGGTGTAAAGCCAAAGGCAAATGCGGCTCCGGTGTTGGATACTGCCGCCGCCGCATTACCGCTGACATAAAGCTTCGAGATGTCTGCAAGCGTTGGATTAATTTCGGCATCACCTGATTTTGCCGCGTAGCCGTAACCCCAGGTCACTACCTTGCCATCTTTACGCAAGGCGACGAAGTCAAAGTTATTCCCGACGATCTGCGTTACGCCAACCAGTAAGGGCTGAACTGCTGATGAGTTCCCGCCCGCATCCTGATCGCCAAACGTCACCACAGTACCGTCGCCTTTCAGTAAGGCATACGCACCTTCGGTCGAAGCCTGCGCTTTGACGTCGGTCAGCAACGCCAGCGTGACAGGGTTGAGGCCTGTTTTCGCATCACCGATATAGCCGTCCACGCCATCGGTGACGCCACGGAAATTTCCCCAGGCGGCAATCGAGCCGTCTTTTTTTGTCACGAAATAGGCGAGTCTGCCTGGCATGACGGTAGCGATGTTGGTCAGTGGGCTGGTGGCGATCGCGCCTGTTGCCGGATAGACTAAATTCGGATCGGTGACAGCGACATAGCTGCTGCCCCAGGCCTTCATTGTATTGTCGCTGAGTAGCGCTGCAAAGCCGCGCTCGGACGCGTATAACTGAGAAATGCTCGTGATTGCCGCAGCGGTGCTGGTTTGTCCGCCCCAGACCGGATTGCCCCAGGCCACGGCGCTGCCGTTTTGTAGTACCGCAAAAGCGGAAAGTGCAGTGTGCACAGAATTCGCTGCGAGCTTCTGGCTGGCAGTGGCAGTTGAGCAGCTTGCCGTCGCAGTCAGAATGGAATTGGGTTGTGTGTCCTGAATGCTGGTGCCGCTACCTACCGCAACGCCAGAAGAATTTTGCCAACTGACTGTGGGCGTCGTGGCGCAGTCCGTGCTGCTGACGATTGCGGTTAACAGCGCGCCACGCGCGCCGAAAACATCGATACTGACGGTTGGTGGTGTGGGTGGTGCGACCGCCGCCGGAGCACTGCTGCCACCGCCACAGCCTGAAAGCCCGTAACTGACGCCGATGCTGATCAGTGCGCTTGCAAGATATTTCCTGTGAATACTGCCATTTGCCTTGGATTGCTTCATTTGTATGCACCCCTCCATGTAATGGGAATTACCAGACCGAATTATTGATATTTAAGTAATTAATTGGACTATCCTAGCATCCGCATTGCATTTATGGAACTTACTGTTGGGAAATTACATATAAAAATGTAAAAATTTTTACAACTTTGGTTTTCCTGAATTGACTTTATGACGGCGTCAGCAGCTTTTCGACAGCTCAGGCATACTGCGAGCTTGATCGCCGGAATGATCTGGCGTACCGGGCTATCGCAAGATAGTTAATTATTTGAATTAAACGAAAGGAATGATGATGAGCATACAAATTGGCGAACATTTACCGGCAGGCAGCCTGGCGGAATTTGTCGAGGTTGCTGGCGAAGGTTGCAGTATTGGCCCGAATACTTTCCAGGTTGCTGATCTGGTCAAAGGAAAAACGATTGCCATTTTTGGTCTGCCAGGTGCATACACGCCAACTTGTTCGGCACAACATCTTCCTGGCTACATCGCGCATGCTGCTGAATTAAAAGCCAAAGGCGTTGATGAAATATGGTGTGTTTCCGTGAACGACGCATTTGTGATGGGCGCGTGGGGCCGCGATCAGAAAGCCACCGGCGTCGTGCGTATGATGGCCGACGGTAATGCTGCATTCAGCAAAGCGCTGGGTCTGGATGCAGATTTCAGTAAATTTGGTATGGGTATTCGTTCCCAGCGTTATTCTTTGCTGGCAGTTGACGGTGTCGTCAAGCAACTGAACGTGGAAGCTGGCGGAAAATTTGAAGTATCCAATGTGGAAACCTTGTTAGCGCAACTCGCTTAATTTTCAGTTTCCATGATAGCAGCGCCGCCATTTCTGGCTGGCGCTGTTTTTTTATATAAATGATTTTTTACCGCTCGTTTGCGGCTTATCTGTTTTTGCAACAGCGAATGACCGTGCCAGCACATCGGCTTGGCGTGACTCGTTATAATACGAAGATGTTAAAGCAAATCACTATCAAACAAGAAGTCAGAACCATAGGCGTGGGTCTGCATTCCGGCACCAAGGTCGAGCTGGTTTTGCGCCCGGCACCAGTGGATACCGGCATTGTTTTTACCCGTACGGATCTGATTCCGCCATTAGTTTTTCCTGCCAACGCAACCGGTGTCGGTGATACCCGTATGGCGTCTACTTTGTCCAACGGTGACGAACGCGTTTCCACGGTCGAGCATCTGTTATCTGCCTGCGCCGGACTCGGTATAGATAATTTGTATATTGATGTCAGCGCGGAAGAAATTCCGATTATGGATGGCTCCGCATCGTCGTTCGTTTACTTGTTGCAGGAAGCCGGATTGCAACAGCAAGACGCGCCCAAGAAATTTATCCGCGTATTGAAACCCGTGGAAATCCGCGAGGGCAAAGGGGCCGCTGAAAAATGGGCGAGACTGGAGCCCTATAACGGTTTCAAACTGCATTTCTTCATTGAATTCAATCACCCCGCTGTGGATGGCACGGTGCAGACTGCCGAGGTCGATTTTGAAAAAGTCTCGTTTGTCAAAGACGTCGCCAGAGCGCGCACTTTCGGTTTCATGCAGGATGTGGAAATGTTGCGCGGTATCGGGCTGGCGCGCGGCGGTTCCATGGAAAATGCGATTGTAATGGACGAATACCGGATACTGAATTCAGACGGTCTGCGTTTCGACGATGAATTCGTGCGCCATAAAATACTCGATGCGATCGGTGATTTGTATCTGATCGGTCATCCTTTCCTGGCCAGCTACACCGCGCACAAATCCGGACATGGACTGAATAATCAATTGTTGCGGGCCTTGTTGGCACAACCGGATGCGTACGAGATCGTGACGTTTGATGATGTGCAGAGCGCGCCCGTGAGTTATGCCGGACAAGCCACGCGCGAATGGGTTGCCGCCTGATTTCAGGGGAGTATGTCGTAAAAAACGCTTATTCTCAGCGTAAATAAAGGGGCTTAATAGATACTGGGGGGAGTATATTTAGGCTCTCAGCGGCTTCGATTTTCCGGTATTGATGTCTTTGGCGCTCATCCTCCGATCTCAATCAGGCAAAAAAATGGCTACCGTGCGGTAGCCATTTTTCGTTGATCGCGCCGGTGCTGCTAATCAGGCTGCTTGCGCTGGTGTTGATGTGGCGCTGAGATCAAAGCGCTCGCGTATCGCCTGCACGATGCCATTGCTATCGAGACCGCACTGGCTCAGTAACAATGCCGGATCGCCATGATCGATAAATTTATCCGGCAAACCAAGGATCAGCAAAGGTTTGCAGATGCCAGCTTCGGCCAGCGCTTCGGCAACGGCCGATCCGGCGCCGCCCATTTTGCAGCCTTCTTCCACGGTTACCAGAACGTCATGCGAGGCAGCAAGAGTTTTCAGTAATTCGACATCCAGCGGCTTGATGAAACGCATATTCGCCACGGTGGCATCCAGAATATCAGCGGCGTGGAGCGACGGTTGCAGCATAGAGCCAAATGCCAGAATCGCGATCTTGTTGCCCTCGCGTCTGACTTCGCCTTTACCAATAATCAGACTGCTCAATTCAGTATCCGGTTTGACGCCGATACCAGCACCGCGCGGGTAGCGAATGGCGGCAGGCCCGGGGTAGTTGTAGCCGGTTGTCAGCATCTGGCGGCATTCATTTTCATCGGAGGCAGCCATCACGACCATGTTAGGAATGCAGCGCAAATAGGCGATGTCGTAATTGCCCGCGTGGGTGGCGCCGTCGGCACCAACCAGCCCGGCGCGGTCCAGCGCGAACGTCACATCCAGATTTTGCAAGGCGACGTCGTGAATCAACTGATCGTAAGCGCGTTGCAGGAAGGTCGAGTAAATCGCGACAACAGGTTTCAGGCCTTCGCAGGCGAGACCGGCGGCAAATGTGACGGCATGCTGCTCAGCAATGCCAACGTCGTAATAGCGTTTCGGGAATTGCTTTTCAAATTCCACCATGCCTGAGCCTTCACGCATGGCAGGCGTGATCCCCACCAGTTTTTGGTCGCTGGCTGCCATATCGCACAGCCATTGCCCGAAAACCTGGGTATAGGTCTGTTTCGCTGACGTGCTTGGTTTGATCCCTTCGGCAGGATTAAATTTGCCAGGGCCGTGATACAACACAGGATCGGCTTCCGCCAGTTTATATCCCTGACCTTTTTTGGTGACCACATGCAAAAACTGCGGCCCTTTGAGTTGCCGGATATTTTGCAGTGTCGGAATCAGTGATTCGAGATCGTGGCCATCAATCGGGCCAATGTAATTGAAACCGAATTCTTCAAACATGGTCGCAGGCACCAGCATGCCTTTTGCATGTTCCTCAAAGCGTTTGGCGAGTTCCAGCACAGGCGATGGCAGTACGGATTTGCCGACGTTGCGTGCTGCTGCGTAAAACTTACCGGACATCAACCGTGCCAGATAACGGTTCAGTGCACCGACCGGAGGCGAGATCGACATATCGTTGTCATTCAGCACCACCAGCAGGTTGATGTCTTCATGCACACCGGCATTGTTCAGTGCTTCGAATGCCATGCCTGCCGTCATGGAACCATCACCGATAATGGCGACCGCATGCCGGTCTTCACCTTTCGTGCGGGCGGCCAGCGCCATACCTAATGCCGCAGAAATTGAAGTCGATGAATGCGCAGTGCCAAAGGTATCGTATTCACTTTCATCCCTGCGCGGGAAGCCGGAGATGCCTTCCCACTGACGCAAAGTGTGCATGCGGTCACGCCGGCCGGTCAGAATTTTGTGCGGATAAGTCTGATGACCGACGTCCCAGATCAAACGGTCTTCCGGTGTGTTAAATACGTAATGCAGCGCCAGTGTCAGCTCTACCGTACCAAGATTGGACGACAGATGCCCGCCGGTTTTGGAAACGGAATCAATCACGTATTGGCGCAATTCATCCGCCAGCGGCGCTAACTGATGGCGCGACAACAGCCGCAGATCGGCAGGAGAGTTAATTTTTTGCAGTAAATTCGTCATAGTAGATGCTAGTTATGCTTGTCGCTGCACGATCAGGTCAGCCAGATCCCGGAGCAGTTGTGCTTTTTCGCCAAAAGAATCCAGCGCGCCGTGTGCTTCGCGGCAGAGTTGCTGAGCTAATTCCTGTGACGCGGGCAGACCCAGCAGGCTGACATACGTCGGTTTATTGTCCGCGGCGTCTTTACCGGCTGTTTTGCCGAGTGTTGCAGAGTCAGCCGTCGCGTCAAGCACGTCATCGACGACCTGGAATGCGAGGCCGATTGCCGCAGCATAGGTGTTGAGCGCAGCAGTTTCTTCCGGATTTAATGTTTTGCCGCAGGATGCGCCCAGCAGTACCGAAGCCCGCAGCAAAGCGCCGGTTTTTAAGCGGTGCATTTGTTCCAGCTGTTCGCGTGTCAGCGCCAGACCAACGCTGGCGAGATCGATTGCCTGGCCGCCACACATGCCGACCGAGCCCGAGGCATGCGCGAGCAGACGTACGAGTCCGAGTCTGGTTTCTGCACTGGTATTTCCTTCGGACAGAACCAGAAACGCCTGTGCTTGCAGCGCATCGCCGACCAGCAGGGCGGTTGCCTCGTCATATTTCACATGGACGGTTGGTTTGCCACGGCGCAGCGCGTCGTCATCCATGCATGGCATATCATCATGTACCAGCGAATAGGCATGAATCATTTCGACTGCGGCGGCAGCGCGATCCAGCGCTTCTTGCTGCGCATCGAATAATTGTCCGGCTGCATAGACCAGTAATGGGCGAACGCGCTTACCACCATCCAGCGCGGCATAACGCATAGCTTCGTGCAAATGACCCGGAACAACGGAGGCTTGTGGGATGAAAGCCGCTAGCGCACGTTCGCATTGATCCTGTTTTTGTTGCATCCAGACACGGAATTCTTGGCTCATGTGAGATCCTCATCCCCATTGTCTGCATGGAAAGATTTCAACATTCCGGCTTCCAATACTTTGACTTGTTGCTCCACTTTATCCAGCTGTGAAGTGCAAAATTGAATTAATTCAGCGCCACGCTGATAAGCGATGACAGAGGCTTCCAGCGGCAGATCCCCGGCTTCCATTTTTGCCACCAATCCGGTTAGTTCATTCATTGCTGCCTCAAAAGAGACTGGCGTGTTGGCGGGATCCGGCTGGTTTGCGCCAGCGTTTTTTTTAGGCATATTGATATTTAATGACTAACAGCGCGTGAAATTACGCAAAAAAGAAATGTAACGTTCTATTTTAGAGCAAACAAGTCAGCTTGGCGGCGATTCTGCTTTTTTAGTCCCGATGTTTACTTACAATTTGAAATAATTGTTTCAGTTGGGAAACCGGTGTGCTTGCGAGTAGGGATTTATACTGAACGCAATCTGAAATTGCATTCAAAACATTTCCATGTGGAAAATATGCGTATATAGTGTGCTCAATGGCCTTTTTATTGACTGTATATTGCATCGTAAGTCACTGATCTTGTTGAAATAATCAGATTTCATCCGTGATATGCGCAATTCCTCAACTTCCACAATTGAGTGCCGTAAATATGAGTCTCATTTTCTACATTTGTTGCATCTGATAAGGTTTTCTTTTCAATTATGAGCGGTCTTCATCCATTACACGCAAAAACAGCGACGGGCTCTGCCGCCGCTGAGGACGTGTTGCGTGGATTGATTCCGCTGGCAACGCATCTGGTTGTGTCGCAACTGGATGCATTTTCTTCACGTTTGTCGAATGCTTTCCTGGCGATGTCTGAGCAAAGCATGGATTCGCGCGAAGCAAATCTGAGTTTCAATGCCGGGCAGATACTGAAAAAAAATGCGTATGCGTTTTATCATTTATCGTCTGCGGACGTAGAAAAAGCGTTTCGCCAGGAAGTGGATCTGCTGATTTCACCCAAGCAATCTGGAAACAGAGTAAGTACGGCGCCGGATGCAGATCTGAGTCTGATCAGTTATGAAGAAATGGATAAAAAGCTGGCTCTCAGCAGAGTCAGTCGCACAATAGAGCTCGATAGCGCAGAGCAATATGCGGCATTGAACATGCGGTTGTCGCATTTGCTTGGACGAGAAACATTAAGTATTGCCCAGAATCCGTTCCGCCCGGATAGTTTGCTGAATGCTTTGTACTCAGCATGGTGTCAGTTTGATCCTGAGGTAGGAACGCATGAGATGGTACTGCCTTTGTTACGAGCCGATATTTTGTTTGATCTTGAACCGATTTTGTACGAGATCAATTCGGCGCTGGTGAAGAAAGGAATTCTGCCTGATTTGCAGGATTCTTACAAAATTCGTCGCAATCAAAACAAGACGACCACCTTGGTGGATGATGAAACGGAAGCTAAAAACGCGGAACAGGAAAGTCATTCACAAGACATAGCGCAAAAGCTGAAGCGTTATTTTTCCGGTGCGCAGCATCAGCAACAAGCACCGCGCAGTAACGGAAATTACTCTGACCATTCCGGATTTACATCCAATCCGGCTGAGTCCCGCCTGTTTCAGCATCTGGCAGAATTTCAACAGAATCTGAAACTCAATCAGATGATGTCCGGCGCAGGCGAGGTAATGCGCCTGTCGCAAATGCGCGAACATGTTGCAGACGTAGCGACGACAGGCGTTGAAAAACATACGCTCGATTTATTGTCGCAGGTCTTTGATAATGTTTTCCGTAATCAGGCAATTCCCGCACCGGTAAAAGAACTGATTTCTGTTCTGCAGGTACCGGTATTAAAAGCGGCATTAATTGATAAAGAATTTTTCTTTAAAGATCAGCATCCGGCGCGTCGCCTGATTGATCTGTTGTCCCGTTACAGTTTGTCCTTGGATCAGAACAAAGGCGCACAAGATCCTCTGTTCCAGACGATGAAGCGCAATGTCGAACGAGTGTCGCAAGAGTTTGATCAGGAAATTGCCTTGTTTGATGAGGTCGTTACCGATCTTGAATCTTTCATCGAAAAAGAAGAGCAGGCAAATGCGCAAGCATTAGAAGCACCGATCAAGAGTGCGATCCGCAAGGAAAAAATTAAGCAGGCGAGCATACATGCGAATCAGGAAGTCGCGATTCGTGTTGGTTCTGGCGAGGTCGTGGCTTTTGTCGAAACTTTCCTTGAAAGCCGGTGGATTAAGGTATTGACGCTGGCTTACAGTGTCAGAGATGAAAAGCCACATGCGGTGCAAGATGCGATCAAGACGATGGATGACCTGATCTGGAGCGTGAAGCCAAAATTCACCTTGCAAGACCGGCAGGAATTATTAAATCGTCTGCCGGCGATTCTGGCACGTCTGAATAAATGGCTGAGTCTGATTAAATGGGAAGATGCCGATCGCGTACAGTTTTTTGCTGAGCTTTCTGAGTGCCACGCGTCTATCGTGCGCGCACCGTTAGAGTTGTCGCCAGACAGACAACTGGAACTTGCTGTTGAAGCTGCGCAGCAAGCGACCGAACGTCGCTTGGAAAAACGTGCCGAAGCTGAGAAAAATGCAGCGCAAGAAGAGCTTGCCACTGACGATGAATTTGTCGATGTTGTGCATCAGCTGGAACGTGGTATCTGGATAGAATTCACCCAGGAGAATGCGCAGATAGCCCGAGTCAGGCTCGCATGGGTCAGCCCTATGCGCAGCCTGTATATTTTTACCGCGAGTGAAAAAGAAAAAAGTTTTTCTGTCTCCGCAAAAAATCTGGAACAGGCGTTCCGTGAAAAACGTGCTCAGATTTTACAGTTAGATAAAGTCGTTGATCGGGCATTGCAAGAAGCGCTGGCGACGTTGCCGGATTCGCCGGACACACAGCTGGAAGCACGCGAGCCCGCAGCCTGATTGATTGCTGCTCAGGCTGAGGTGGCAGGCCAGTTTCATCAGATATATTTACTCATACGCTGCCAGGCGATTTTGTTCCTGAATACTGAAATACCGATCCCGTAATTGTTGTAGTGCCGCGATTTTGTCAGTCGTACTTTTATTTTCATCCCTGCTCAGCAACTGCCTTCTTTGCTCAAGATAGTTTGCGATCCGTATTTTCCATTCTGCTTCTTCCCTGTCCAGATCGGCCAGTCTGTTGGCTGCTTCAGGACTGACAGCGGCCGCCCGCATCCGGTAAATATCATCCTCGCTCGCACCGCTGGAACGTAATTGCTGCGCCTGTTCTTCCAGCCGTATGATCTGATATGGTGCGTTCTTCGCTTCGCGAAGTTCTTGCGACATTGTGGCGTCCAGGGCTTGAAGTTTTTCCTGTTTTTGTTTATCGCTGTAGGCAGGGTTTTGACTAATCTCTATTCGTGCCAGTGCATCCATATCGTAAGCATCATCAAAGCCAAACAGCGACTGATTGTCTTTAGCGCTAAAAAATTGCAAACGCAATTTCTGCATGCTTTGCCAACGGTTCTGCATCGCTGAGATCATGTCGTTGCTCATGTTATTTGTGTGACTTGTCGCTGATGCTCCGGTATTTTTCTCCAGGTCGAGTAATGCCTGCTTGTACCCGAGGTAGCGTGCCAGTAATTCTTTTGCCTGCGCTGCTGCATGCGACTTGAGTTTCTGATTGAGTACGTTTTCGATTTCGCGTTTAATGTCCGGAATGCTTTTCTCACCAGTCGCAGCAAGGTAATAATCAAACATCAGTCGTAATTCAGCGTTGACGACCAGATTTCCATCGTCTGCTTGTGTCGCTTGTCCATCTACGCTGGTGCCTTCCATCGATCGTACGAATGAAAACATGCGGTCTTGAGGTGTCAGCCTGATGGCCTGCTCTTCGTGACTAGCTTGTTTCGACATCAGGAAAAAAGAGGCGACGATCAGACTGAGCGTCGCTGCCAGAAAAGTCAGATTTCTTGTTTTCATAAAATCCCGATCCGGTATATTCAGAAAATCTTCAGCGCTGGTGTTTCTGCTTACAAGCCGCTATTTTTCAGGCGATTTGCATGCTGCCGGTATATCGTCACCGGATTCGTTTCAAAAATATTGACCAGGCCTATGGTCTGATTCACTTCGTCAAGATGATTCATCGCGTAGTCATCGCGAATAACCTTGCCGAGATGGGATGAACAACTGCTGACCAGTCCGTCGTTTTTGCTACCGCCAAAGGCCAGCGAGGTCAGTGATAAGGCCGGATCAACGACGTCAAGAACATTGGTGTACGGTTTTGCGCCGCTCCACGAGTAATACGCAACATTGTTGACCTGATATGCGCCTTCACCGCAAGCAGTGGTCGGTACGCCTTCCGGATGTTTGCTATTGAATTTCAGCGAACCAGCGGTGCTGAGGGAATTGGCTGCAGCCAGTGCATCTTGCGATAAATTAGGCTGACCCGACAAGATGCTGATGACTTTTGCCAGACCGTTAGTCACGGAAACAAGCACGCTGTTCGTCACAGAGCCCGGCGGTGCGATGCCCAAAATAATATCTGCGACGGCTGAGCCCCGGTTGACGCCGCCGACTGAGGTGACTGATGCGACCAGATCTGGCCTGACCGATGCCACGTAGCGGGTCGTTGGCCCGCCGTGACTATGACCGATCAGATTCACTTTACTGGCACCGGTGACTGCGAGAATTTGCTTGACCTGCGTCAGCAATTGTTCACCGCGCACTTCTGTACTGTTGGCCGCCGCGACTTGCGTGACATACACGCGCGCACCGTCTGAGCGCAGGGCCGATGGAATACCGTACCAATAGTCAACCGGGCCAATATTGTCAAATCCAAATAAACCATGGACTAACACAATAGGATATTTTGTCTCCGTATACCCTGCCGCCCATGTCTGAGCGGGCAGGGCGCAGATGGCAAACAAAATCGCCATCAGCTTTGTTATCAGTGTTTTTTTCATGTTGATTCTTTCGAATAAGTTAATTCAAATGAAACCGGATGGGAGCGTGTTTGCACTGAACTTCTCCGAGTTCTGGTCAAATCAGCCAGAATCAGGCTAAGTTCAGAGAAAGGTGAAGACAAGCTGCTATGCAGCATAAAAGTTGGACTTGGTTAATGGAATTAATAATTTTCATCATATATTTGCACTTGCAGCAAATTTTCTTCAGAGTGAGGCGGGTCGTAAGTACCGTTTTTGATGCGGCGAAAGAGTGAAATTAGACGGTCTAATCTAAAAAACATCGATGTTGTTTGTTTGCCGATGCAAGAGGTCTGCGTTGAGGCGCGCGCCATATCGGTTTAATTATTTGATTTTTCTCAGGAAATCATTGCTTGCGGGGCGAACCTGCGACGATTCGGGTATAATCCGCGGTTCTGTCCAAAATTTCCTCTTCAAGTCGTTTGATCGTTTGAACTTTCGCCTGGATTGAAAACCCAAGCGAAAACAGGTTTTTGTGGATTCTTTCTCTCTTAGGTTGGTGCAAATTAATTTGGGGGGTGGGGATGTCCGATCTGGCTTCTTTGTCTACACTCGCGCGTTCTGACGCGCAACTTCCGGTGCATGTCTATTTTGATGAAACGCTGTTACAGCGCGAAATCAAAGACCTGTTCCATTCTGGTCCTCGTTACGTCGGTCACGAGTTGATGGTGCCGAATCTCGGTGACTTCGCAACTTTAGCGTCCGAAAACGAAGGGCGTATGCTGGTCCGCAGCGCTCAGGGTATCGAGCTGATGTCTAACGTCTGTCGTCATCGTCAGGCGCTGATGTTTAATGGCCGCGGCAATGCAAATAATATTGTTTGTCCGCTGCATCGCTGGACCTACGATCTTAAAGGTGAACTGATAGGTGCACCGCATTTTTCAGATACGCCTTGCATGAATCTGAAACGCACGCCATTGCAGAATTGGAATGGCTTGCTGTTTGAGCAAAATGGTTACAACGTCATGGAACGCATGGCGCAGCTTAGCGTCACCAAAGATCTCGACTTTACCGGCTATATGCTGGATCACGTTGAGGTTCACGAATGCGATTACAACTGGAAGACGTTCATCGAAGTCTATCTGGAAGATTATCACGTCGAACCATTTCATCCTGGCCTGGGTAGCTTCGTCACCTGTGACGATCTGCGTTGGGAATTCGGCGAAGATTACAGTGTGCAGACTGTCGGTGTGAACAGTGGTTTGCTGAAATCCGGTTCCGAGAAATACAGAATCTGGCAAGAGCAGGTACTGAAATTCCGCAACGGTGAACCACCTAAGTATGGCGCAATCTGGCTGACCTTATATCCGAATATCATGGTGGAATGGTATCCGCATGTTCTGGTCGTCTCTACCTTGTGGCCTACTGCCACCGGCAAGACCAGAAATGTCGTCGAGTTTTACTATCCGGAAGAAATCGTTTTATTCGAACGCGAATTCATCGAAGCTGAACGTGCCGCCTATATGGAGACATGTATCGAGGATGATGAAATTGGTGTACGCATGGATGCCGGTCGTAAAATTCTGCTGGATCGCGGCGAGAACGAAGTCGGGCCTTATCAGTCACCAATGGAAGACGGCATGCAGCATTTCCATGAGTGGTACCGGAAAAAAATAGAAATCTGAGGTCGTTCAGATAGTTGAAGAGGGGAGGCGCGTGCCTCCCCTGTCTTTTGGAGTCAGGTTTTTATGCAGTCTTTGTGGATGTTGCTTGCCAGTTTTTTGTTTTCCATTATGGGTGTCTGCGTCAAACTGGCCTCAACGGATTATTCGACATCTGAAATCGTCGCTTATCGCGGCCTGATCGGCATGCTGATGATTGCCATGCTGGCCAGAATTCAGGGCGGGACCTTGAAGACACCGATGCCGTCTCAGCATCTGGTGCGTGGTGCGGTGGGTGTGCTGGCCTTATGGTTATGGTTTTACTCTATCGGTAAGTTGCCGTTGGCGATGGCCGTTACTTTGAATTACATGTCACCGATATGGATCGCTGCGATGATGCTGATCGGTGCCTGGTGGCATAAGCAGCGCGGCTTGACCTGGCAACCCGTCGCCGCTATTTTGCTGGGATTTATCGGGGTTGTCTTGTTGTTGCGTCCGAGCATACATGCCGATCAGGTCATTGGTGGCATTATCGCCTTGGTTTCTGGCATGCTGGCCGCATGGGCGTATATGCAAGTCAGAAAAATGGGATTGATGGGTGAGCCGGAATACCGCGTGGTATTTTATTTTTCCATGACATGTGCGATTGCCGGCGTGCTCGGTACTTTGATTGCTAAATCCGCACAAGCCTCCGCGCAAGAAATCGTCTGGCATCATCTGGATAGCCGCGGCATATTTTTGTTGCTGGCGATAGGTCTTACCGCCGCTTCAGCACAGATGGCGATGACCCGTGCTTATCGCCTTGGTAATACGCTGGTGACGGCGAATCTGCAATACGTGGGCATCGTGTTTTCCAGTTTGTGGGATATGTTGTTATGGGATGAGAGTCTTGCATGGTTAAGTTGGGTCGGCATCGCTGTGATTTTATGCAGCGGACTAATTGCCACTTTTTATAATGCCAGAGCAGACCAGTCACCGGTCCACAGAGATGCGATTTGTTCAGAATAAAATTACCTGATAGTCCGCGATGTATTTTTTAGGAGAAGACGATGTATACCACCTTGATCAGTGCCGCAGATCTGGCCAGCCAACTCAGCAGCCAACTCAGTAGAGATACAGGCCGTAACTGGATCGTGCTGGATTGCCGCCATGATCTGATGAATCCGGATGCAGGCCAGACAGCATATGACGCGGGGCATTTGCCACAGGCACAATTTGTCCATCTCGATCAGCGTTTATCTGCACCTAAATTATCCGCCGACGGTGTGTTCCGTGGTCGCCACCCGCTGCCGGAAAAAGAAGAATTTATTCAGACTTTACGAAATCTGGGCATCAATCAGGACACTCAGGTGATCGCTTACGATGCGCAGGGCGGTATGTTTGCGGCACGTTTATGGTGGATGTTGCGCTGGGTCGGGCATGCGGCCGTGGCGGTGCTGGATGGCGGTTTTCCTGTGTGGACAGCGCAGCAATTGCCGGTGACAACGGCGCAGCCTTCTGTACGTCTGGGCAATATCAGCACCCAGCCTTCTTTAGTTGGACAAGTAAATGTTGATCAGGTATTGGCAAATATAGACACTCAGGAATGCACGCTGATTGATGCCCGTGCAGCCGATCGCTATCGCGGTGAAAATGAAACGATAGACCCGGTCGGTGGCCACATTCCCGGTGCGCTGAATCGCTTTTTCAAAGATAACTTACAAGCCGATGGCCGTTTTAAAACTGCGCCTGAATTAAACGCTGAATGGCGAGCACTGTTGCCTGATCCAGGCAAAGCGATTATGCAATGTGGTTCCGGTGTGACGGCTTGCCATAATCTGCTGGCGCTGGAAGTGGCCGGATTACCAGGCGCAGCCTTGTATCCGGGTTCCTGGAGTGAATGGTGCGCCGATCCTTCCCGTCCGGTTGCGCGTTGATGCATGGCTGTACCGTTTAACGCAGCTTAAGGCATAAAAAAAGGAGCTTCTTCAGCTCCTTTTTTTATGCCCGTTGTGTTTTATCGGTGGCGTGTGACAAACAGCACCAGCAAGATTCCCATAGTGACCAGTATCACTTGTATTATCGTTTCCCGCATCGTTGCGCGGCGCTGCATTTGCGGCATCAGATCGCTGACGGCAATATAAATAAAGCCCGACGAAGCCATCACTAATACATACGGGATCAGATTGCTCGCACGTTCCAGTGTGAAGTAACCGATCACGCCTCCCAGCACACCCATCATGCTGCAGGCGAGGTTATACATATAAGCGCGCATGCGGCTGAATCCGGCATTCAGCAGAACAATGAAGTCACCGATTTCCTGCGGAATTTCATGCGCAATAATGGCGAATGCGGTGACAAAGCCTAATTCAGGATTGGCCAGAAATGCTGCCGCGATCAGGATGCCGTCGGTAAAATTATGCATGCCATCGCCAACCAGTATCATCCAGCCAGCTTTGCCTGCTTCATGCGCATCATGGCCGTGTTCGTGATGATGTCCATCGCCCTCGTGATGATGCGAGTGACGTAAAACAGCAAATTTTTCCAGCAGAAAAAATCCCAATAAGCCCGCCAGCAAACAGGCGAATAAAGAACGCGTATCGGCTTTTGATTCAAACGCTTCTGGTAATGCGTGCAACAAGGATGTCGACAACATGATGCCGACAGACAGGCTGACCATGCGCTCGACCATTTTGGTCAGCAGTGAAAATGAAAAAATGGCAGCGGCAGAAATACTTAATACCCCGGCAATCGCGGTGGTAAAAAGGATGGATAACAGCGTGGAGTGAATTTTGAGCCTCGGGGATAATTTGCAACCAGGTTGCAAATTAAAGCACAGGCTGGCGATTTACGCAAATGCACGCATGCTTTTGCGGGTTGCCTCAATACTCATAACATTGATGGTAACCCGCTTTTTTACAGCAGCAATCAGGCGACGCCGTTGGCTTTCATCCAGGCGACACAACGGCTCCAGCCATCTTTGGCATCGGCCTCCACATAGCTGGCCCGATAATCTGCATGGAAAGCGTGGCCGGAATTTTCATAGATGTTGAATGCCGAGTGACTGTGACCTTGCGCCAGCGCCGCCTCCATTTTCTTGACTGATTCCACGCTGATGCCCGTGTCTTTCGCCCCGTACAAACCGAGTACCGGTGTTTTCAGGCTGGCAGCGATATCCATAGGGTGCTTAGGCGTGAGCGCGCTGGCGTCACCACTCAGGCGACCATACCAGGCGACGCCCGCTTTGACGGCAGGGTTATGCGCCGCATACATCCAGGTGATGCGCCCGCCCCAGCAGAAACCGGTGATACCAAGACGTTGCAAATCGCCTCCATTCTTGCCCGCCCAGGCAACCACAGCATCCAGATCGCTCATGACTTGTGCATCCGGTACTTTGGAAATGACTTCCTTCATCAGTTCCGCAATCGACGCATATTTGCTGGCATCACCCTGACGGATAAATAATTCCGGTGCCAGAGCCAGATAACCCAGTTTCGCAAAGCGCCGCGCCACGTCTGCAATATGCTCATGCACGCCAAATATTTCCGAGATCACCAGTATCACCGGCAGATTACTTTTACCTTCTTGCTGCGCATAGTAGAGCGGTACTTTCTGCCCTTGTATGTCGAGTGAAACCACACCGCTGGTCAACCCTTTGGTATCGGTTTTAATCACACTTTGCGCAAACACGGGCAGTGCTGCTGCCGCAAAGCCGACGCCGACTGCTGTCTGAATAAAATTTCTGCGATTGATGCCTTCATCAACATCCGTATGCCCGATCAGGCTGCGGCAGTCTTTTTCAAGTTGCATGGTGATCTCCGGTGGTATTTTGGGGGGAAGCTGCAAACGGGTGAGCAGCTGTGCGAAAGATATTAACCTGAAAAGAAAAATTATTCTGAAGCCGCCCCGGTTAGCGCAATCACGTCAATTGCCGCAGGCATATACGGCACTTTGGCCGCGCACTATAACGTCAGCGAGGCATCGCCTTGTTGCTTTTTACGGTTTTGCGGTGTGCAACGTTGCCGCATCAAATAAAGCAGCTTTAACTAAAGCGCAATTCTGTTTTAAGGAAAGCATCGAATTATTCAACAATAGTTGAAAATCATTTCATCTGTGCAATGCGAAAACTGCATGGCTTCCTGTCGTACTATCGCCGCCATAGCGGCAATTGTCCGCACACGCTTTTAAAACAATGGAGATAGAAATGGTCTGGAGTCAGGTTTATGACCCGCTAGGCAATATATGGTTATCCGCCCTCATGGCGGCGATACCTGTGGTTGTGATGCTGGGATGTATTGCATTTGGTCACATGAAGGCGCATTACGCTGCGGGTCTTGGTTTAGCGAGCGCATTGGCAGTGTCGATTTTTGGCTTTGGCATGCCTGCCGGGCTGGCATGGAATGCGGCAGGTTTTGGTGCGGCATTTGGCCTGCTGCCCATCGGCTGGATCGTGTTGAATATTATTTTCCTGCACCAACTGACCATAGAAAACGGTTCATTCTCTGTATTGCAGGATAGCCTGACCGGCATCACCGATGATCGCCGCATACAGTTATTGCTGATCGCCTTCTGTTTCGGCGCATTCTTTGAAGGCGCTGCCGGCTTTGGTACTCCGGTTGCGGTGACAGCAGCGATCATGATCGGCCTGGGATTTTCTCCGTTGGCGGCATCAGGTCTGTGTCTGATCGCGAACACCGCGCCAGTGGCGTATGGTGCGCTGGGCACGCCGGTGATTGCGCTGGCGGCTGTGACAGGCATCGATCTGATGCAGTTGTCCGGCATGATCGGCCGTCAGTTGCCCTTATTCTCTTTGCTGGTGCCGTTCTGGCTGATCTGGGCGTTTGCCGGTTTCCGCGGCATGCTGCAAATCTGGCCAGCGATTCTGGTTGCCGGTCTGAGCTTCGCGATTCCGCAATATCTGGTGTCTAACTACCACGGTCCGTGGCTGGTGGACGTGGTCGCGGCGATTGTGTCTATGGTCAGCCTGATCTTGTTCCTGAAAGTCTGGAAGCCAAAAAAAATCTGGACGTCGACTTCACTCAAAGGTCATGAAACTGATTCCGGCGAACCTGATCTGGAAAGTGAAAAACCACATGGTCATGAAGCCGATGCCGCGGCAGCGATTTTCAAAAAGCACGATACCCGTGCGCTGGTGCTGGCATGGATGCCGTGGGTGATCTTAACGGCGTTAGTGTTTATCTGGGGCATACCAGAATTCAAAAAATGGGTCGATGGCATTTCTGTGTTCAAGATTCCATTTACCGGTTTGCATAACATGGTCGAGAAGGTCGCCCCTGTCGTTGCCAAGCCGCATAAAGAAGCGGCGGTGTACACGCTGAACTGGCTGTCGGCCACAGGTTCCGGGATTTTCCTTGCCTCCATCATTAGCGGCTTGCTGATGAAATACAAACCGATTGATCTGGTCAAAATTTATTTCCGCACGATCTGGCTGGTACGTTATTCCCTGCTGACCATCGTACTGATGCTGGCGCTGGGTTATCTGACACGCTATTCCGGTACCGATGCCACGCTGGGTCTGGTGTTTGCGCATACCGGTGCTTTCTATCCTATCTTCGGCACCTTGCTCGGTTGGTTAGGTGTGGCGCTGACGGGGTCGGACACTGCCGCCAATGTGTTGTTCGGCGGGCTGCAAAAAACCACCGCAGAGCAACTCGGTTTAAGCCCTGTGCTGATGGCGGCGGCCAATAGTTCGGGCGGTGTGATGGGCAAGATGGTCGATGCGCAGAGTATCGTGGTCGCCAGTACTGCCACACGTTGGTATGGACATGAAGGCACGATTCTGCGCTTCGTGTTTTTCCACAGTCTGGCGCTGGCGGTGCTGGTTGGCTTTTTCGTGTTTATGCAAGCCTACGTTGCTCCATTCACCTCACTGGTACATTAAAGACGCATTACAAACGATAGGGGCGATTGTCCCTGTCGTATAAAAAAATCCCTGCCACAGGACGCTGTGCGCAGGGATTTTTTTCAGTGCTTCGCTGTTTTCTTAGGATGGCAATACGGCGTCAGATCAATGCTGTCGGCCGTCTGCGGCAGGCTGACTGCACCTGCTGGCAGCAAGCGCGCAAAGCTGCGCATGACTTCTTCTTCACCATGTACCAGAAACGTATGTGTGGCATGCGTATGCTGATGCCAGGCCAGTAATTCATCGCGGTCGGCATGCGCTGAAAAACCGTTGATGGTATGTACGCCAGCTCTGACTGCAATCTCTTCACCAAGCACACGCACTGTACGCGCACCGTCGATAATTTCCCTCGCCAGCGTTCCTTTCGCCGCAAAACCGACGAACACGATGCTGGCGTTTTGTCGCCATAAATGATGCTTCAGATGATGCTGGATACGGCCGCCGGTACACATGCCAGCGCCTGCCATAATGACCGCGCCGCCGGAAAAACGATTGATCGCCATACTGTCCGCCACATCCCGCGTGAAATGCAGACCGGGCAAATCAAACGGATCATGCTCATTGCTGAACATCGCTGCCGTTTCGGCGTCATAACAACCGGTATGCTGACGGAAAATTTCCGTCGCCGAGATCGCCATCGGTGAATCCAGAAACACCTGCATGGAACGCGGTAAACGATGCTGCTGCACGCCTTCACGCAGGTAATACAGCAACTCTTGCGCACGTTCCAGCGCGAAGGTCGGAATCACGACATTGCCGCCGTGCCGGAAGGTGTCGGTAATCACCTGATACAGCTCTTCTATCGATAGATCCAGCGGTTTGTGCAGACGGTCGCCATACGTGGTTTCCATCACCACCACATCGGCTTTCGGCGGCGTCGTCGGGTTGCGCAACAGTTTTCTGCCATTGCTGCCGATATCGCCGGAAAAAACGATGCGGCATTTTTTGCCGTCTTCCGTCAGATTCAGCACGACGGAGGACGAGCCCAGAATATGGCCAGCATCGATAAACGTCGCGGTGATGCCGGGCGCGATCAGCAGCTCCTGATCGTAATGCACAGTCTGGTTAAAGTGATCCAGCATATGCAACACATCATGCGTGTTGTACAGCGCTTCGGTGCGTTTTTCCTCGCCGCGTCGCGCGCTTTTCTTGTTCTGATATTCCGCTTCCGATTCCTGCAGATGCGCAGAATCGAGCAACACGATGCGCGCCAGATCGCGGGTCGCCGCGGTGGCGATGATGTTGCCACGGAAGCCGCGTCGCACCAGCAATGGCAGACGACCGCAATGATCCAGATGCGCATGCGTCAGCAACACATAGTCGATGGATGCCGCATCGAAGCCGAAGGCATCGGCATTCTCTTCATTCAGATTACGGCTACCCTGATACATGCCGCAGTCAATCAGTATGCGCACGCCATCGCATTCCAGCAGATGGCAGGAACCGGTCACACCGAGATCGGCACCATGAAATGAAAGTTTCAATTGAATTTCCTCACTGAATAATCAGGGCATCGTGCTTACCGCTGCGCCGCCCGAGGTATCAAGTATAGCCAGTGTGATGCCATTCAGATAGCGAACGCCGCACCATCGTCAGCGAATGCCGCAATGAATGCACGCCTGCTGAGGCAGCGCAAACTTCGCGCACTACGTGATCCGCTTTGGCGTTGATGATGGCTGCGCCTTTTGGACGCTACATTCTCAGAAAACAAGATACTCCCCCCATATTTCATGAAAATCGCCCTAACCTCAGTAAGAATAAAGGGGCTTAAAGCATACTGGGGGGAGTATATATTGGGCTGTTTGAAGGGGTTTTGACGTCGAATGGGGTGATGAAGCGAATAGCAAGCAACTTTGGTGTTGCTGGCTTGCCCGTAAATCGAAAATATCATGCTCTTGAGAAGCTCGGAATAGTGTAGCTAATTTTACAAAGGCATGTTAGTTTTGATTCATTCGTTTAAAAACAAGTTATGTATTCCACGGAGAATAGATGAGTATGGAACTTTTGAATGCAACCGTAACTTTCATTGTTGGCCTTATTGCATTTGTCGTTTATTGGCTTACTAAGCGCGCTGAGAAAAGAAATGCGGCCACTATCGTCGTAATGGACATTCGTCATGCAGAGCAAGTTGTGCTCACAATACTCGAGAAACAAGTGGTCGATAGGAATCTCAAAGAAATACTATTGGAGAACAATTGGGCAAAATACAAGCACCTTTTTGCATCTGACTTTTCACAAGATGATTTCGCCGCATTCAATAGATTCTTTGTCGCTTGCACAGAGATTGCAGACGCTCGTAAAAGAATACTTGACATCTTCTATTCTAATTTGACCGCTAAGGCATCTGTTGTCCAGCAAAAGCTTTTTGAAATTGACAATTTATCGTCGCCGGAAGGGCAAGCTAGCAAGCATCAGTTAATCAATACGATCAATTCTGAGGACTTCGTTTTTGAGCCGGAGGAACCACGAGCACGAATTCTATCTAGCTTGCAGTTAATGGGACGATTATCGAATACTATCGCGTTCGAAAAACTCAAAAAACTCGGCGGCATTAACACGTAATCTTATGGTTGGCTGAGAAGCTGGGCGTTATGCTAATGTTGGTTTCGTTTACCTATTTTGCTGTTGTTCCATTCTTGCGCTCCATGGGATACAAGAATATCGATGTTTAATAGATTTTCCATAATTCTCAAAGCTGATCTGGCGATAACAACGGCCTGATACATCCCACAAATAAAAAATCCCCGACAAATCAGACGATCTGGCGGGGATTTTTATTGGGTGGAAACTTATTCCGGTTGCAGATAAAACGCGTCCGGTAATTGTGCGCCGGCGGTGGTGGTTTTGATGTCGCCTTTGGTGTTGGTCAGCACGACTTCGAGTTCGGGGCCGCCGAGTTCGATGATGACCTGACGGCAGGCGCCGCAAGGGGCGATCGGGCCGTCGGTGTCGCCGGTGACGGCGATTTGTTGGAAATCACCGGGGCGATAGCCAGCGGCGACGGCGCTGAATAAGGCGGTGCGCTCGGCGCAGTTGCACAGGCCGTACGACGCATTTTCCACATTGCAGCCGTGGAAAACCTTGCCGTCTTTGGTCAGCACTGCCGCGCCGACTTTGAATTTGGAATACGGTGCGTATGCACGTTCGCGTGCCAGTTTGGCTTCAATGATCAGTTCTTGCGTGTTCATGTCATTCTCCATTTAAAAAGGCACGCTGGTCAGCATGCCTCTTTGTTGTTCAGGTTCATCCCTTATATCTGCTGCGCCTTTCAGATCATTTATGCCCTGAAAGGCGCAGCAGGTTTGGGAGATTATTTTTTCACGCCCAGTTCGCGCAAACGTTCCTGCAGATAGCTGCCGGACGTGTGACGTTCAGACAGCACGACGTCTGGACGCGGATGCAGGAACAGTGGCAATGAAATACGGGATTTCTTCGCTTCTTCGCCGGTCGGATTCAGCACGCGGTGAATGGTCGAAGGGTAATACCCTTGCGAGGCTTCATCGAGCATGTCACCGATGTTGACGATCAGCATGCCGAAATCGCATGGCACATCGTGCCACGCATTGTCTTTGCCCAATACCTGCAAACCGGCCTGGGTGGCGGCTGGCAGCACGGTCAGCAGATTGATGTCGCCATGTGCTGCAGCCCGCACTGCATCTGGTTCTTCATCGCCCGTCAGCGGTGGATAGTGCAGTACGCGCAGCAGGGTCAGATCGCTGTCGGTGATCATGTCAGACAAGGGCATCGAATACTTGGCCTTGATGTCTGCCGGGGTATGGTCTTCGACCCATTGCAGCAATTCAGTGGCGAGCTTGTTGCCGTGTTCGTAGTATTCCAGCGCAGCCTTGGAGACTTCGGATGGATATTGTCCCCACGGGTAAACGTGGTAAAACTCTTTCAGATCGCGCTTGGCATAGCCTTTGGCGGTCTCGGAAATTTTCGGCGAAAAATAGCCGTCCATTTTTTCCGTAAACGCGTATTTGTTTTTCGCATCGGTCTGGAAAAACTCGTACCATTCCTGATAAATGGTGTTGAGCAGATTTTGCGATAAAGGATGATTGGTCAGTACGCCAAAGCCGGTGTTGTGCAGGCTTTCAGTGAATTTTCTTGCCGCATCCGGATCACGGTAATCAACTGGTTGTATCAACATGACGGTTCCCCTTATTTTGCCAGTGCTGGTTTCAGCCAGTCGCCGGACAAGGTCTGGTCGATCAGCTTAGCGCAGGCCTCGGCATCCACTTTCATACAGACGCGGGTTTCTGGCTTGCTGGCTTCCCAACCCGCTTGTGGGTAAGGAATCGCGAGTTTCGCCATCATGGTCTGACCATTGCCTATGCCTTCTTTAGCAACGCGCACACGGCCATTTTGCGTTTCGAAAATTTCCGGCGCGACCAGCCAGACAAACGCCAGCACGTCATGCCCATAGCAAGCGTGACCGAGGTCAGGGCGTATGCTTTGGTAGAAATTCGCGTAGAAATTCACGGCGTGCGACAGCGTATCCATCGCCACGTGTTTGTGTTGCCCAGCCAGACGCGCAAAGAAGCTCGATGGCAAGACCACGCGATGCGTGACATCCAGACCAACCATGGTCAGATCCCAGCCTGCAGTGAAAACCAGATCGGCGGCATCCGGATCATTCCAGACATTCGCTTCTGCGACTGGTGAGACATTGCCCGGTTCATCGACAGCACCGGCCATCAGCACGACTTTTTTCAGCAGCTTAGGCAGTTGCGGTTCCATTTTCAGTGCCAGACCCAGATTGCCCAGCGGGCCAACTGCAACCAGTGTGATTTCACCCGGATGCTGACGTGCCATCTTGACGATGAATTCTGCCGCGCTTTCCACTTCAGCTTTACCGCCGACTTCGATACGGGAAGGCAGATTGCCGAGACCATCTGCACCGTGGATGAAATCTGGCGGAGTGCCGGCGGCTTTCGCAAACGGCACATTCACACCTTGCGCGACCGGGATAGTGCGGCCTGCAATACGGGTCAAATAGAGCGCATTGATAGTCGCCTGTTCGACATACACATTGCCGAAAGTAGTGGTGATACCAACGACATCAATATCAGGATGCGCGAGCGCGAAATACAAGGCCATTGCGTCATCAACGCCAGGGTCCGTATCGAAAATGACTTTATGTTTTGCTTGCATGGAAATACTCCAGGAATTAACTTCAACTGGCCATTGAACAGAACCCAGTTTGAAGCAATTTGTTGTGTTTGACCTGGTTCAAGGAGGCCGTTATTAGGGTTTGTTAACATTTAAATTGCGAGATGCGTTCAATCCAAAACGTGGGCTGGCAAGGCGTGTGTCGCAGTCAGGGCTGGTGCCCCTGACAAGACGCGCAACGCAGTCCAGCATGCGTTTTGACTTGAACCCGGAGGGAAAGGGGTAAAACAGCCGCATGGCGTTGTTGCATCCCGCTGACAGTGATCACACTGCTGCGCGGGCTGCGCCTAGCCCTGCAACTGTTTTACCCCTTTCGCACACGTAATTTAAATGTTAACAGACCCTAACTTTGTCGATTTAAAAAATAAATCACCGGCAGTCTGTACGGGACAAGCCCATACGGACGACCGGCAGGTTTTATAGTCTTTTATCGTGACTTTACAAACGGCACGCCTATCGCCTTCGGCGCGACGGATTTCGCCATCAGGCCCGCAAGAACGACGACGGTGACTACATACGGAATCATCTGTATCAATGATCCCGGTACTTTGCCCAAGCCAGGGAAGACCACGCCTTCGATCTGAACTTGCAGAGCAGTGAAAAAACCGAACATCAGGCAACCGAGCGCCGTTTGCAGTGGCCGCCAGTTACCGAACACCAGCGCGGTGAGTGCCAGATAACCGTTACCGGCCGACATATCGCGCAGGAAGAAACCGCTTTGTACGATGGACAGATAAGCGCCGGAGAATGAGCACAACACACCGGCGCACAGCATCGCCATAAAACGGGTGCGCTCGACGTTGATGCCGGCGGCATCGGCTGCGTGCGGGTTTTCACCAACGGCGCGCAGACGCAGACCGAAACGGCTGTGATACAAGACCCAGTGCACCAGTGGTATCAGGACAAACGCCAGATACACCAGCGCGCTGTGACCGCCGATCAGTTTGGTGTAAAACCAGCCCAGAAACGGAATACCGGCCACTGCATCTGAACCCGGTAAAACAATATCGAACAATCGGGCTGAGCCGAGATCAGGCGTGCGTCCGCCTTGCATAAAGAAAAACTGGGCAAGCACAAAGGTCAGACCGCTGAGGGCAATATTCAACGCAATACCGGCCACCAGTTGATTACCTTTTTGCGTGATGCTGACAAAGCCTTGCAACAAAGCGATGACAGCGGAAATGCCGATACCGGCGAGTATGCCGAACCACGGGTTTTGCGTCGCGAAGGCGACTGCTGCTGACACAAATGCCGCTGCCAGCATTTTGCCTTCGAGTGCCAGATCGACCACGCCGCTGCGTTCAGCGAACAGACCCGCCATCGCTGCGAACATTAATACAGGTGCATTGCGGATAGTAGAGACCAGAATGCTGGAAAATTGAAAATCATCAAACATCATTTTTCCTTACGTTTGAGCAGGGCGGATAACGCCGGGGCATACAGATTTTCCATCGCACCGCAAAACAGTATGATCAGGCCCTGAATGAAAATAAAAGTCTCGGTCGGAATATTCGGTTTTTCCAGCGACAGATCAAAGCCACCTTGTATCAGCGCACCGAACAGTATCGACGACAGCAAAATACCTATCGGATGCTGGCGCCCCATCAATGCCACGGCGATACCGATGAAGCCTGCACCTGCGGGGAAATTCAAGCCCAGATAATGCGTGGAACCCATCACGGAATTGACCGATGCCAGACCAGCCAGTGCGCCGGAAATCATCATCGCAATAATGATGGTTTTGCTGATGGAAATGCCCGCATAGTGCGCCGCGTGCTGGTTCATACCAGTCGCGCGTAACTGATAACCCCAAGTTGTGCGCCATACAGCAACACCGTAAATAACTAAGGCCAGCAAGGCCATGATGAAGCTGATATTCAGCGGTGTTTCGCCCAGCACCGGCAGGATGCCATTCAGCTTAGGCAGCCATGCGCTATCGGCAAAGACACGGCTGGCGGTGTTTTGTTCACCGGCAGGAATCAGAAAACTGACGATGACGTAGTTCATCAGGCTGGCCGCAATGAAATTGAACATGATGGTCGTCACCACCACATGGCTGCCGCGTTTTGCCTGCAGATAACCCGGCAAAAAAGCCCATGCCGCGCCGAAGATCGCGCTGCCGGCAATCGCCAGCGGTATCAGCAGCCATGCCGGTAAGCTGGCGTCAAAAGCCAGCAGCACCAGTGTCAGCCCGAGTCCGCCCAGATACATCTGACCTTCGCTGCCGATATTGAATAAACCTGCCTGCATCGCAATTGACACCGACAGACCGGTGAAGATAAATGTGGCGGCGTAGAACAGGGTGTAGCCCAGTCCTTCAGGATTGAAAACGGCAGCATTCAGTAGTATGCCCAGCGACTCCAGCGGGCTTTCACCCAGCAGATAAATCACACCGGCTGCCACCAGCAAGGCGGACAGCAAGTTCAGTAAAGGCAGGGCAAAGGCGGTGGCCCAGCGGGGAAGATCGGCTTGATTCATACGTGGTTCGTCGCTTGTTTGTTCGCTTATTTCGCTTATGTTTGCTTTGTATTCCGGCTGCTTGCTTAGTGCTTGTGTAATCCACCCATCAGTAGGCCGATGCGGGTCGCATCAAATTCTTCTACTTTCAGCTCGCCAGTGATACAGCCACCCGACATCACCAGTATGCGGTCAGCCAGGGCGCGGACTTCTTCCAACTCCACAGACACTAACAGTATGGCGACACCGGCATCGCGCATCGCCAGCAGGCGCGCGTGCAGACTTTCTATGGTGCCGATATCGACACCACGTGTTGGCTGGCCAACCAGCATCAGTTTGGGTTCTGATGCCATCTCACGCGCCATCACCACTTTTTGCTGATTACCGCCGGAAAGCAGGGCAATGCGCAAATGCGGATCAGCCGGGCGCACATCAAACTTATTCAGCAACTCGTTGCAGGTTTTCAGTATGGCTTTGTAGTCGAGCAGGCCAAAGGCTTTGCCGAGTTTTTTCTGATAGCCGAGAAAGCTGTTCATCATGACTGAGAAATTCTTCACGACCGCATCGCGCAAGCGGTCTTCCGGTACATGTGCGATACCGAGTTCGCGGAACGTCGCAGGCAAACCATCAGCATCTTTGCGCCCTGCAAATGGCAGCGGCTTTCCTTGCATCATCACTGCACCGCTGCTCGGTAAGCGCATACCGCTCAGCACTTCCAGCAGCTCGCTTTGTCCATTGCCGGAGACGCCAGCGATGGCGACGATTTCTCCGGCGCGGATATTGAAATTCAAATCTTTGAGCAAACTGACTTGCTGGGCGTTGATCAGATTCAGACCCTTCACATCGAGTACTGTTTCACCCGGCGCATACGGCGCACGCGGCAGATGTGTTTCGATTGGGCGACCCACCATCAGCTCGGCCAGTTGCTCTTTATTGGTGTTCGCCGTCTGCACGGAGCCGACGACGGTACCCGCGCGCATCACGGTCACTTCGTCAGTGATGTCGAGAATTTCCTGCAGCTTGTGGGTGATCAGAATAATCGTTTTGCCTTGTTCTTTGAATAATCGCAAAACAGCAAACAGCGAGGCGGTTTCCTGTACCGTCAGCACTGCCGTTGGTTCATCCAGAATCAGGATATTCGCACTGCGGTATATCTGTTTCAGAATCTCAACGCGCTGCTGTATGCCGACCGATAAATCCTGAATTTTGGCGAGTGGATCAACGTCGAGCGAGTAACGCTGACAAATTTCACGCAGGCTGGCTTCAACTTGTTTGCGATGAGCGGCAAGGCGGAAGCCGCCTTCAGAGCCGAGCATCACGTTATCCAGCACGGTCATGTTTTCGACCAGCATGAAATGCTGATGCACCATGCCGATGCCGAGATCGATTGCTTCCTGACTGTTACGGATTTGTTGTGGCGTGCCATTGATCAGCAACTGACCGCCATCCGCACGATAGTAACCGTACAGGATGCTCATCAATGTCGATTTGCCTGCACCATTTTCTCCGATGATGCCGTGGATGGAACCGGGTGCAATGGAAAAACTCACATCGCGATTCGCCTGCACTGCGCCAAAGCGTTTGGATATGTGTTGAAATTCGACGGCAGCTTGCATACGTTCGGGATTCTCGGTGTGATCGAGTCAGGAATAGGGGTAAAAATTTCGGGGCGCCGATGTTGGCGCCCCGATCATGGTGAGTTTTATTTTAAATCGGGCATTTATTGGCATCACGGAAATCGACGACTTTGATTTTCCCGTTGATGATGTCTTGTTTCGCTGCATTGACGCGTTTTTCAACCTCGGCACTGACAACGCTGCGGTTGTCTTTATCCAGCGCCCAGTCCACGCCGCCTTCTTTCAGGCCTTTGTAGATGGTACCGCCTTGCCATTTGCCATTTTTCAATTGCATGAAGCTGTCATAAATCGCTTGATCAACGCGCTTGACCATCGATGTCAGCATATTGCCCGGATGCATATAATTTTGATTCGAGTCAACGCCGATACCGAGTTTGCCTTTTTCTTTCACGGCCTGCAGTGTGCCCATGCCGCTGCCACCTGCTGCTGCAAAGATCACGTCGACGCCACGTTCAAACTGCGCGCGCGCAAGTTCGCCGCCTTTGGCCGGATCGTTCCATGCTGCGGTCGTGGTGCCAACCATATTCTGAATCACTTCAACTTTGCCATCGGTGGCTTTTGCCCCTTGTGTATAACCGCAGGAGAAATTGCGGATCAGTGGAATATCCATGCCGCCGATGAAACCAATTTTTTTGGATTTGCTGCTGAGTGCTGCAGCAACACCGACCAGATAGGAACCTTCCTGCTCTTTAAATAATACCGAGCTGACATTGTTGCCAGCGGCAACGCCGTCAATCAACACGAATTTTGTTTTCGGAAATTCTTTGGCGATGTTTTGCACTGCCTGCGCTTGTCCGAAGCCGATTGCGGCAATCAGATCAACATTTTTACGTGCCAGATTACGCAGCACTTGTTCCGTTTGCGTGTCGCTGGCGACCTGCACTTCCATGAAGCCGATTTTCGTTTCTTTCTTGAAGCGCTCCGCACCTTCGGAAGCGGACTGATTGAAAGACTTATCAAACTTACCGCCCGCATCGTAGATAACGGCAAATTTCGGGTCTGCAGCATAAGCGCCGCCTGCAACGAGCAAGCCAGCCAGAGTCAGGCAGAGTTGTTTGAGTTTCATGAGAGCTTCCTTATTCGTATATCTTGTGTGATTGCGTTCGTGATCGCTATTCGCTGACGGCAAGTCGCAAGTGGCATCACTCATTATTTATCGGCACTTACTGACATCAGACTACCACGCGTCACCAGCGAGTCTGGCTGTAAGGTCAAAATTCTATCAAATCTTGCCATCTTGTATTCGTATTCAATCGCAATCAGGCGACTTTCCGCGCTTTCATGAAATCCAGAACTTCATGTCGATGGGGAATCGAAGTCTGTGCTCCCAATTTCGTCACGGTCAGTGCAGCAGTATATTGTGCTTCACGGCTGGCGTCTGAGACGCTGAGCCCATTCGCGATACCAACTGCAAACGCGCCGACAAAAGTATCGCCAGCAGCGGTGGTATCAACCACATCGACCTTAATCGCCGGAATAAATTCGCTACTGCCTGTTTGTGTGATCAACGCGCCGTCGCCGCCCATGGTCAGCAACACAGTACCGACACCCAAGTCCAGTAAGCGTTCTGATGCTTGCTGTGCACTGGCCTGGCTGGTCACGCTGATGCCGCTGAGTTGTGATGCTTCTGTTTCGTTCACGATCAGGTAATCGACTTGCTTTAATAATGCAGGGTCCAGCTGCTGTGCCGGAGCCGGATTTAACACCACTTTGACACCCTGAGCATGCGCGATTGCGATGGCGCTGGTCACCGTCGCGATCGGTGTCTCTAATTGGCACAGCAATAATTGTGCCGCACCTATTGCACTTGTCGCTGCCTCAATCTGATTGACGTTCAGCGTCGCATTGGCACCGGCAGCAAGCACGATGCTATTGCTGCCATTGTCTTCCACCAATATGCCAGCCACACCGGTGGCAACACCGGCAACACGCGCGAGGTGGTTGATGTTGATGCCTTCTTTCGCCAGACATTGCTGCGAAAAATCACCAAAACCGTCATCGCCGACTGCACCGATAAAGCTCACATCGGCACCCTGACGTGCAGCGGCCACCGCCTGATTGGCACCTTTGCCTCCGGGAATCTGACGGAATTCATGACCCAGCAAGGTTTCTCCCACTGCGGGCATGCGCGGCGTGCGGAAAACTAAATCCATATTGACGCTGCCGACTACGGTAATGCGTGGCTTCATGATGCTTTTTTCTCGATAAAATAATGATGCGCAATCGTTTGCGCAATCGATTTCGTATTTAACTATGGCCTACTTCTGCTAGTCAAGCGCATTCTCAAATTTTGATGAAATTTTATGCAATTTCCGGACAGGCAAAACCTTGAGGCCGAGCAGTGATTTGTTTTATTTTTTTGATATTGGTTAATGCCGAGCGAGATTGTGCTGTGGATAGTAACTGCTGTCAAATCGGAATTGCAGACGACACCAGGGTTTCAACGTGGTCTGATTCAATAAATGGCGACAGTCGGATGTGTTAATATTTGAAATTAAAACAAATGTTTTGTTACCGGACATTTGTTTGTTTTGTTTGAGCTATGTATTTGATTTTTGAATTTGATCTTGGTATTTGATTTGTGCGTTGCTGCTGCATATCGTTGTTGTAGATTCCTACATGTTGCTGTGCTTTTTAACGCGGCGATATGTTGACTACAGTTGACTATAGCTTGATCGCTATTTATCTGATGCCGGGCAGCCATTCTGGCCGGGAAGTGTTGGTGGGGAAAATGACGTGAGTAAGCCTTTGTCAAAAAAAGAGCAATTATTTGCGCTGGTGAGTGCGAATCCTTATGTGTCGCAGCAAGAGCTGGCAGACGTATTGCAATTATCGCGATCTGCGATTGCAGGTCATATCGCCGCCCTGATCAGGGAAGGGCGTATCCTCGGGCGGGCATATACGTTTCCAGAGACGCGCGCGATACTCTGCATTGGCGGCGCAAATATCGACCGCAAATTAAGAACGCTGGCGGCCTTGCAAATGGGCACGTCAAATCCGGCCAGTCAAACCGAGTCTTACGGCGGCGTTGCCCGCAATATTGCCGAAAATCTGGCGCGGCAGGGCATCCCCGCGGCATTAATCTGCGCGGTTGGTGATGACGTCAGCGGCAAAGGTTTGATGGCGCATGCAGACAGCACAGGAATTGACACCAGTGGTTCTTTACACGTTGCAGGCGCTTGCAGCGGAACCTACACGGCGATTCTGGATAATGCCGGTGAATTGGTGCTGGCGCTGGCTCATATGGAATTGTGTGAGTTGCTTGATCGTGATTATCTGGCTGGGTGCCGACCGCAACTGAATGCTGCTGCGATGATCGTCGCGGACATGAATCTGCCCTCCGACAGTATTCAGTTACTGATGAATGAGGCAGTCTTAAATAACAAACCGCTGGTGATCGTCGCCGTTTCCCAGCCGAAAATGGCGCGTCTTCCTGCAAGCTTAAAAGGAGTGCGTTTATTGATTCTGAATCAGGCCGAACTCGAACAGCGGCTAGCGACTAAACTCACTGATACCAGAGCGATTATTGAAGCGTGTGCCCAACTGCTGGCGCAAGGTGTGACTGACGTTATCGTTACCCTCGGCGCGGACGGTGTCGTTTTTACAGATTCTAAACACAACGCACCAGCACAATATTTACCAGCGCCAAAGGTAGAGGTCGTTGACGTAACGGGCGCTGGCGACGCTTTTTCCGCTGCCGTATGCGGGTCTTTACATCACGCTCCGGAGGATATGTTGCTTGCCTGTCAGCGCGGTTTGCAATTGGCGGCGCTGACCATACAAACTGATACCAGTGTATTGCAAACACCGCATACAACAATTTTCAATGAGGAACCATCATGCAATCCTATTTAGTCTTTTCTGAAGAAGTACGCGCCGCGAGAGTCGCTGGCAAACCTGTAGTCGCGCTGGAATCCACCATTATTTCGCATGGCATGCCTTATCCGCAAAATGTGCAGACCGCGCGTGAGGTTGAAGCCATTATTCGCGAACACGGTGCGGTTCCTGCCACGATTGCGATTATGCATGGCAAGATACACATAGGCTTGTCAGACGCAGAACTGGAACTGCTGGGACAATCGGCAGATGCGCTGAAAGTCAGTCGTCGCGATTTGCCGTATGTGATTTCTACTAAAAAATTGGGTGCAACAACGGTTGCCGCGACGATGATTTGTGCTGAGCTGGCTGGTATTCCGGTGTTTGTGACGGGGGGGGTCGGTGGCGTGCATCGTGGTGCAGAAACCAGTTTCGATATTTCTGCCGATTTGCAGGAACTGGCGCGCACCTCCGTCGCTGTCGTTTGTGCCGGTGCGAAATCGATATTGGATCTTGGCCTGACGCTGGAATATCTGGAAACCCACGGCGTTCCTGTTGTCAGCGTTGGTCAGGCTGAATTCCCTGCGTTCTTTACCCGCGACAGCGGTTTCCGCGCGGATTTTCAACTCGATAGCGCCGCTGAACAGGCTGATTTTATCGCTACAAAGTGGACGCTGGGTTTGCGTGGCGGGGTCGTGATTGCCAACCCGGTTCCTGTCGCGGATGCGATGCCGCGTGCAGAGATCGAGAGCATCACTCAGCAAGCATTGCAGGAAGCTGCGCAACAAGGTGTCAGCGGCAAAGCTGTGACACCGTTTCTATTGGCAAGAATTAAGGAGTTGACTGGAGGTCGCAGTCTGGTCAGCAATATCGCTTTGGTGAAAAATAATGCGAAAGTCGGAGCGCAACTGGCGCACGCACTAGCCGCGCATAAAAAATCCTGATACAGATAAATTGCATCCAGCTGCGTTGGTACTGGTAGTCATCCGGCGATGGCTACCAGTGTATGTCATGGATAAAAGGCCCTGACGTGATAACCGGACGCTTTCAGCTTGGGCAATTCAAAATACAGTGTGATGTTTTTTTCTGAGACTGGTGAGAAACCTTTTGCTATCTCAGTTGGCTCGCTCAGATAGTCTTTCGGAGCGAAGGCTTTCTGTAACACTGGTTTGTCTTTCGCGTCATTCAGTACTAACTCAACCATTGGCCATGATTGCACGGTATTACTGCGGTTCTGCAACTGCATCACCAGCGAAAACGTATTCTTTTCCGGTGACAGTGTCTGTAATTCATTTGACTCTATCGTGATGTAGTCAATTTGTGCCGGAAGTGAAATCTGGCAATGCAGAATACGGCAGGCTTGTTCCAGTACGGCACGAGTTTCCGGGTAAGCTGCTGCGATCTGATTTCTGAAGACATAGCCAGATTGTGCTATCAGTGCCGGCAGCAAAATCAGGCTCAGTAAGATCATGACTATGCTATACAGTCGCCCGCGTTTCTCTGCTTTTTCTGCCTGCAAGACAAATTCAGGCTTATCGTCTTCGCTGACACCTGTGCCGGTATCGCTGACGGAGTCTTCTGCTGCCGTTGCCAGTTGTTCTAATGCCGCTTCTGTTTCGGCAATCGCAACATCATCCGTAGTATCTGGCAGATAAGGTTCCTGAATCGTATCCACCACAATCGTGGTCGGTAAAGACTCCTCTGGTTCATCTGCGTCCGGTTCTGAGATTTGTCCGGCACCGGTGGTGCTGACTTCATCCGCCACTGACCAGTCTATGCTGGGTTCTTCCAGCATTGCTGCTTTTGCTTCCAGTTGGATTTGAGCCGAGACTGTCTCCGGAGGAGTGGCTGCTATTTCAGCAAAAGGATCATCTTCACCAAAGAAAAAATCCAGTGACGCGGATGATTCCGGCGCTGATGTTGGCGCTGGTACCGGTGTTGGCGCAGGAGAAGGAACAACCGGCTCTTCCGGTATACGCGTCGTTGTGGCTGCCAGAACCGATTCCAGGTCTTCCGGCAATTCATTCGTTTTTTCGCGAATCTCAATATCGTCAACGACTGCCTGCGCTACCGGTGTTTTTGCGACCGGAGGAAATGCCGCTTTCTCTAACGCCGCTTCATCGATGATGATCTCAACCGGACCTGGGGTAACGACAGATTCAGGCTGAATAGGCATTTTTTCAGCAGGTATTTCTGTCGATATTTCAGCTTGCTGTGCTTGAGACTGAACTTGAGGCTGTGCTTGCGTTGTCGCGCTGTTTGTGGCGACGTCGGGTTTAGGTTGAACTGGTTTTGTTAATTCATGCGGCGGAACCAGATGTTCAACACCATTAAACGTCTGTTGGCAAGAGCCGCAACGTACCAGCCCCGCGTGCAGCTTCAGCTGGTCATTCGCCACGCGGAAGATGGTCAGGCAGTGAGGGCAGCGTGTGGCGAGAGCCATGACAGATTAACCTGGCAATTGTCCTGAGAGCGCGACCCAGCCTTCGTGCTCTGCCCAGACGCTGAGTTGGATAAATGGAGCGTAAGCGGCAGCCACTTCTTCTGCCTGACGTGCGAGCACGCCGGACAACACCAGTGAGCCGCCTGCTGCAACGCGTCCCGCCAGCATCGGTGCCATCAGTTTCAATGGGCTGGAGAGAATATTCGCCACGACGACATTGAATTTTTCAGTTGATGGATGGTCGGTGCCAAATTTTTCTGGCAACGCAAATTCGATGTTGCAATGATTACGTTCGGCATTGAAGTTCGCCGATTCTATTGCTTGCGGATCGATGTCAACGCCGATGACTTTGCCAGCACCGAGTTTGCTTGCAACCATCGCCAGAATGCCCGAGCCGCAGCCGTAATCAAGCACTGTCAGGTTTGCCGGTGCATGTGCTTCCAGCCATTCCATGCACAGTCGTGTTGTCGGATGGCTGCCAGTACCGAATGCCAGCCCAGGATCGAGTTCCAGTATCAGTGCATTGGCATCCGGCGCATCATGCCAGCTAGGGACGACCCAGATATTTTTGCCAATATGAATCGGCGCAAACTGGGACTGCGTCAAGCGCACCCAGTCTTGCTCTTCCACTGAGCGGGTGGTGTAGGACGGTGTCGAAGGTAGTCCGATGGATTGCGCTGCGGCGGCAACTATCGCAGCATGATCACTGTCGGTATCGGTGAGTGCAACCACACGGCTGCGATCCCATGCGGCTTCTTCAGGCTCCATGCCCGGTTCGCCAAACAATGGTTTTTCGTCCGCAGTGCCTTCGTCCGCATCTTCGACAGAAACCGACAATGCGCCAGTATCCATCAACGCGTCTGATAATGCTTCCGCATGTTCACGTGCCACTTCGATAACAACTTCTATCCAACCCATATTGCTCTTTCTAAAAGATCTTGCGCCATTTTCATAACGCAAGATCCGTGGTGATGATTATTGATTTTTCTTTGCCAGATCCGGCATATCTGCCAGTTTATGTTCGAGGTAATGAATATTGGTGCCACCCTCGATAAAGCGCGCATCAATCATCAGTTCACGATGCAGGGCAATATTGGTCTGTATGCCTTCCACCACCATTTCCGACAGCGCAATCTGCATACGGCGGATCGCTTGTTCGCGTGTTTCACCGTAAGAAATGACTTTGCCTATCATCGAATCATAATAAGGCGGCACGAAGTAGCCTGCATATGCATGTGAATCAACACGGATACCAGGGCCACCCGGCGCATGCCACGACGTGATGCGCCCTGGTGATGGCGTGAATTTAAACGGATCTTCTGCATTGATACGGCACTCGATCGCATGGCCTTTGAGCGTGATATCGCTTTGTTTGAAGCGCAACTTCTCATTGAATGCAATGCGGATTTGTTCCTGCACAATATCCACGCCGGTAATCATTTCGGTCACCGGATGTTCAACCTGCACACGGGTATTCATTTCGATGAAATAAAACTCGCCGTTTTCGTACAAAAATTCAAATGTACCAGCGCCACGGTAGCCTATCTTGCGGCAGGCAGCAGCGCAACGATCGCCGATTTTTTCGATAATCTTGCGTGGAATGCCGGGTGCAGGCGCTTCTTCTATCACTTTCTGATGGCGACGTTGCATGGAGCAATCGCGCTCACCCAGCCAGACCGCGTTACCATGTTGATCGGCCAGAATCTGGATTTCCACGTGGCGTGGATTTTCCAGGAATTTTTCCATATACACTTCAGGATTGCCGAATGCAGCACCAGCTTCGGTTTTCGTCATTGCCACTGCATTGATCAACGCGGCTTCTGTGTGGACAACGCGCATACCGCGTCCGCCACCGCCGCCTGCTGCTTTGATGATGACTGGATAACCCACTTTACGGGCCGTCTGCACAATCGCTTTCGGATCATCAGGCAAGGCGCCTTCTGAACCCGGAACGCAGGGAACGCCCGCTTCTATCATCGCGTGCTTGGCCGATACTTTATCGCCCATCAGACGGATGGATTCGGCACGTGGGCCGATGAAAACAAAACCGGATTGCTCGACGCGTTCAGCAAAATCGGCATTCTCTGACAAGAAGCCATAACCCGGATGGATTGCCTGCGCATCAGTCACTTCAGCGGCACTGATAATCGCTGGCATGCTGAGGTAACTTAAATTGGAAGCGGCAGGACCGATACAAACAGATTCATCGGCGAGTTTGACGTATTTTGCTTCGCGGTCGGCTTCGGAATGCACGACCACGGTTTTAATGCCCATCTCGCGGCAGGCGCGCTGAATACGGAGCGCGATTTCACCACGGTTGGCGATAAGAATTTTTTCAAACATGATTTAACTTTGCTGTGGCAATGGTTGCTGCTATGAGTGCAGTGACATCTGGCACGTTGCCGGAATTAGCCAATGACGAACAGAGGCTGGCCGAATTCAACTGGTTGGCCGTTTTCCACCAGTATTTGCTTGATCGTGCCTTCAAAGTCACTTTCGATTTCGTTCAGCAATTTCATTGCTTCGATAATGCACAGCGTATCGCCTTTGGAGACGCTTTTGCCGATATCTGCAAAAGGTGCGGCGCCTGGAGCGGATGAGCGGTAGAAAGTACCGACCATCGGGGATTTCACGATATTGCCTTCCGGTACCACCGGTGCCGCTGCGACGACTGGCGCGGCAGCAACTGGCGCTGCACTTGGTGCCATTTGTTGCTGTTGTGGCTGCTGCATCATGACCACTTGATTCTGAGGTAATGCCGAAGATTTAACGATACGGACTTTGCCTTCACCTTCTGTGACTTCGAGTTCGGCGATATCCGATTCTGCAACGAGGTCAATCAGGGTTTTGAGTTTTCTTAAATCCATGTGGAATCCCCTAGAAAAAAGTAGTTCTGAATTAATGAGAGCGCGCAATATAGAACGTTTCTGACGTTCCTGCAATGCCGGAAAAAAAGTGATTGTACATTAAATTAAACGAAAATATTCGTTAAATGCACGAAGAAGAGCGAAATTAGATATTTTTTAGAGAAAAATCAATAGCCAGTCGATAACCGTCGGTACCGAGGCCGCAAATCACTCCTTTGGCGATGGCGGACAGAAAAGAATGGTGACGGAAGCTCTCGCGCTGATGAATATTCGAGATGTGAATTTCGACGAAAGGGATGGCAACGCCTGCCAGCGCATCCCTCAGGGCAACGCTGGTGTGGGTCAGTCCACCGGGATTAATGACAATCGCATCGACTTTTTCAGCGCGCGCGGCGTGTATTCTGTCGATCAGCGCACCTTCGTGATTGCTTTGAAAGCTGATCAGTTCAGCGCCAGCGACGGCGGCTTGTGCCTGTGCCGCGGATTCAATGTCGGCAAGCGTGGTCGAGCCATAAACGGCAGGCTCGCGGGTGCCTAGTAAATTCAGATTGGGGCCATTCAGCAGCAATAGTTTGCGCGCCATAGTCACATTCAATTTGACGAAGATGGCCGCATTTTGCCGCTAATGACAGCAAATTGGCAAGGAAAAATCAACTTACTTGGCCTTTTCCGCAGAAAATTTGGCGATATCGGCGCGCAGCTCATTCATCTTCAGGCGACCCAGATAGCTTTTCAGCACCTTGCCATCAGCGGAAATCAGCACCGTAAATGGCAGGCCGCCCGCTTTATTTCCGAGTTGGCGCGATAATTCGCTGCCATCGAGTCCAGCCACATACAGCGGGTAGCTGACGTTCAGTTTTTTTGCGAATTCGCTGATATTGGTAGGGCTGTCTATGCCAAGGCCAAGGATTTGTACCGGTTTGCCTTTCAATTCCTGCTGCAACTCCGATAATTCCGGCATTTCCTGCACGCAAGGCGCGCACCAGGTTGCCCAGAAATTCACCACCAGCAGGCGTTGATTCCATTGTGCTAAGGCTTGTTGCTTACCATTGCTGTCTGGCAAAGTCTTTGCCATTAATTGTTTGACGGCATCGCCTTGCGGTGTTTCGGGCGCTGTCTTCAGATTTCCGGCGTAAATACCGAGCGCGCCGAATAATGTGCCGCAAAGCAGGGCGATGGAGATAAATCGTTTATTCATATCAGGTCTTTCTTTCCGGCAGATTGATCCGCAGTTTCCTGCATCAGTGCTTTTAATGCCTGCAAATTGGCGCGTTCCAAGCTCTTGCCACCACCGTTACGGATCGCATCATGGTCATGCAAGACGAGATGTACGCCCTCATTTTCATGCAGGAAACTCAGGGTTTCTACGCTTTCATTGCGATTATTAAAATGCTCTGAGACTTCAAACTGAATATCCCTGTTCAGCAGATAAATAGCGACGTCTTTGGTATTGTCTGTATATAAATGCAGATAGATGTCGGTATGGTTGCCCGCCGTTCCATTCAGTACCGCGCCCACCAGATACGGATGAAAGCGCGCCAGCTCTTCCATTAATTCTGCCGCCAGTTGTCTTAAATGGAGCAGCCTTTGCGGCTGAGTGTCGCCAAAGAAGAGTTCATTGTATTCACGGACTTCCTGCTCGATCTGCGCATTGTCTGGCAGGACATCGCCCTTGATTTTGCGGTTACCCAGCAACTGTTTGGCAGCCTTGCGCTTGGCGGTCGCATAGTCTGCGCCGTCTTCAGCGATCATGCGTGCCGCCAGCATGGCGATTTCAGCCCGCAGGGCTTCGGCTTCGTTGGGAGTGTGAATCATCATGGCGGCATCATAACCTAACATCTGCGCCTTTGTGCATAGGGAAACACGGGCGCAGTCAGGTAGAATTGCGGGATTCTGAAATTTAGTTAAATTATGCACATTCATATCTTAGGTATTTGCGGCACGTTCATGGGCGGGCTGGCTGTGCTGGCAAAGGAAGCCGGACACACCGTGACAGGCTGTGATGCCAACGTTTATCCACCGATGAGCACGCAGTTAGAAGCGCAGGGCATTACGCTCACGCAGGGCTTCGGTGCCGAACAAATCGCGCTGGAGCCGGATCTGTACGTGGTCGGCAATGTCGTGTCGCGCGGCAATCCTTTGATGGAAGAAATCCTGAATCGCGGCTTGCCGTATGTTTCCGGTCCGCAATGGATGGGCGATCATATCCTGCGCCATAAGTGGGTACTCGCGGTCGCTGGCACGCACGGTAAAACCACGACCTCGGCAATGCTGACCTGGATACTCGAATATGCCGGTTACGCGCCGGGTTTCCTGATCGGTGGTGTTCCTTTGAATTTCGGCATTTCCGCGCGTCTGCAAGGCAATCACGCTTCAGATTTTTTCGTGATTGAGGCCGATGAATACGATACCGCCTTCTTTGATAAGCGCAGCAAATTCGTGCATTACCACGCGAAGACGGCGATTCTGAATAATCTCGAATATGACCACGCCGATATTTTCCCTGATGTCGGTGCGATAGAAACGCAATTTCACCATCTGGTGCGCACAGTGCCGGGTGTTGGTCGTTTGATCGTCAATGGCCAGAATGCCTCGCTGCAACGCGTGTTGCAACGCGGTTGCTGGAGTGAAAAAGAGTTTTTCGGCAACGAACAGGAATGGCGCATCGTCTTGAAAGACGGTGAAGATTTCGAGGTCTTTTTCAATGATGAACATCAGGGCACCGTGCAATGGCAACTGAATGGTGAACATAATCGTCAGAACGCCCTGGCCGCGATTGCCGCCGCCCGCCATGTCGGTGTGAAGTCAGAGATAGCGATTGAAGCGCTGGCGCAGTTTGTGAATGTCAAACGACGCATGGAAGTGCGTGGCGTCGAAAACGGCATTACCGTGATCGATGATTTCGCCCATCATCCGACTGCAGTGGCGACGACCGTCGCCGGATTGCGCCGCAAGGTTGGTAACGCCCGCATTCTGGCTGTGCTCGAACCCCGTTCGAATACGATGAAACTCGGCACCATGAAACAAGCGCTGCCCGGCAGTCTGGCAGAAGCCGATCTGGTATTTGGTTTTGGCGCGCATGAAGGCAAAGATGCGCTTGGCTGGGATCTGGCTGAGGCACTGGCGCCGTTGGGTGGCAAGCTGGCGACTTTCTCCGTGATTCCCGAACTGGTTGAAGCCATCGTCCGTCAGGCGCGGCCCGGTGATTATGTGCTGATCATGAGTAATGGTGGCTTCGGCGGCGTGCATCAGAAATTACTCGATGCGTTGAAAACCCGCGCGCAGGCTGAGGTTGCCGCAGCATGATTGTTTACCTGCATGGTTTTCGTTCCTCCCCGCAGTCTTACAAAGCGCGGGTGATGCAGCAACATATGCAGGAGCTGGGACGCACGGATGAATTTTTTTGTCCGGCGCTGTCGCCATCACCTGCCGAGGCAATTGCGCAGGCGGAAGCCATCATTGCCAAAGCTGATCCGGCGCAACGCGCAAAATTGACGGTGATAGGTTCGTCGTTAGGCGGCTTCTATGCGACCTGGCTGGCGGAAAAATATGCTTGCAAAGCCCTGCTGCTGAATCCTGCCGTCAAACCGCCACGCGATCTGGAAAGTTATGTCGGTGTGACGACGTATTATCACAGCGACCAAGTATTTGAGTTCAAAGCGGAATACGTCGCGCAATTGCGGGCATTGGCAGTCGAAAAAATTACCCGGCCTGAACGTTATTTTTTGCTGGCAGCAACCGGCGATGAAGTACTCGACTGGCGCGAAATGGTTGCGCATTATCCGGGAGCAAAACAGAAAATCATCGAAGGCAGCGACCACGGCATTGCGGAGTTCGCAGATTACCTCGGTCTGGTCATGGCTTTTTGTGATGATGAGGTCTGACCGTGCGTGATGCTGGAGGAAGCGCTCTGATTCCCGCATTCCGCCATGCGGCAATGGCGCACTGGGTTGAGCATATCAACACCATCGACCGGCGGCCGGCGATGCAGGACTGGCTGACCAACCGTGACTCACTGACGGCCAGACTGACCGCACGTTGTACGCAATTCCGGGTGCAGCGTTTGTCGCAGCACAAGGCGCTGTGTCTGCCGGATGAGTACGCTGTGATCGGATTAGCGCAACGGCGTCAGGTGCATGAGCGCGAAGTGATACTGCGTTGCGACGGCGAAGCGATGATTTACGGCCATACCGTGGTGCCGCTGAGTGCAACGGCAACGCAATGGCCTTTGTTTCAGGGGTTGGGAGAGCGTTCTTTAGGCAGCACCTTGTTTAATGATCCGCAAGTGGTGCGCGGCACATTATCGTATGCCCGCTTGCATCAGACGCACCCGCTGATGCGTCGCATCGTGCGGGTATTGCCGGGGCTGTCGGCAGAACGCAGTCTGACGGCGCGACGCTCGTTGTTCTGGCGCAAAGGTGCCTGCCTGCTGGTCACTGAGGTGTTTTTGCCCGCTGTGCTGACATTGCCGCGCAAACTGCGCTGAAGCGGAAAACGGGGAAAAACCGGAAAAATATACTGGGGGGAGTATTTTTAAAAGCCTTTTAAATACAAAGACATTAGGCTGAAAATACAAGATACTCCCCCCGATTGATAAAAATACAGACGTAAAAATGAAGAAAAGAAGTCTTGCATGAATTTATTTTTTGAAGAATCGGGCGATTTTAAAGCGGGCAGCATGATGTCGCAGGCAGGGGAAGCCTATCAGGTCGAACTGGCGAGCGGTAAACGCAGCAAAATCAAAGCCAAGGATGTGCTGTTGCAATTCGCGGCACCTGATCCGGTCACGCTGATAGAGCAGGCACGCGCAGCTGCTGCAGATATTGACCTCGAATTTTTATGGGAAGTCGCCGGTCAGGAAGAGTTCGGCTTTGCTGAACTCGGCGCTGAATATTTTGGTCATGCACCGCAGCCAGTGGAAGCCGCCAGCCTGATTTTTGCATTGCATTCGGCACCAGTGTATTTCTACAAAAAAGGCCGTGGTCGTTACAAGGCTGCGCCGGAAGCATCGCTGAAAGCCGCACTCGCCGGTATCGAAAAGAAAAAACAGCAATTGCTGATACAAGCTGGCTACGTGGAAGAGCTGAAGCAGCATCGTTTGCCGGAAGCGATGAAACCACTCGCTTTGCAACTCCTGTTCAAGCCCGATAAAAACACGATCGAATACAAAGCGCTGGCAGAGGCTTGCGATGCGCTGCAAATGTCGGCGTCACGCCTGATGCTGGCGACCGGCGGCATCCGCAGTCCGAAAGAGCTGCATCTGGCGAAATTTTATTTCGAGCATTTCCCCAAAGGTCTGGGCTTTCCGGCGATTACGATACCGGCCTTACCGACCGATTTACCGGTCGCCGATGTACAGGCATTTTCTATCGATGATGTGACGACGACTGAAATTGACGATGCGTTTTCCGTCGTTGATCTGGGTGATGGCAAGCTGCGCGTCGGTATCCACATTGCCGCACCGGCCTTAGGCGTGGCACGCGGCGACGCGATTGATCAGCTGGCGCGGGCGCGTATGTCCACCGTGTATATGCCGGGCGACAAAATCACCATGTTGCCAGATGAGCTGGTCGACACCTACACGCTTGGTGCCGGGCAAACACGGCCAGCATTGTCGCTGTACGCGACGCTGGATACCGCCGACTGGTCTGTCATCAGCACGGAAACTAAAGTTGAAGCGGTACCGATGGCGTCGAATTTGCGGCATAACGATCTCGATGCGCTGGTGACCGAAGAAAATCTGGCGAACGATGCTGGCGATTATCCGCATAAAGCCGAGATTGCGCAGATTTGGAAATGGGCGCTGGTGCTGGAACAGGGACGTATGGCGAAGCGTGAAAGTTTCGGCATGAAGCCGGAACAAACCAATCGCGTCGATTTCAATTTTTATGTCGAAGACGATGTCGTCAGTATTGTCCGTCGCAAACGCGGCGCACCGCTCGATAAGATGGTCGCGGAGCTGATGATTTTCGCCAACAGCACCTGGGGTAAATTGATGGCAGATCACGGCATCCCCGGCATTTATCGCGCGCAGGGAGTGGCGGGTGGCCGTGGTCAGGGCGGCTGGGCCGGCCGCATGCAAGTCCGTATGCTGACGCACGCGGCACCGCATCAGGGCTTGGGTGTGGATCAGTATGCGTGGAGCACGTCGCCTTTGCGCCGCTATACCGATCTGGTGAATCAGTGGCAGATCATCGCTTGCGTACAACACGGTGTGACTGCGCCGCTGGTGGCACCGTTCAAACCGAAAGATGCCGATTTGTTTGCGATCGTTTCCGGCTTTGATGCAGCGTATTCTGCGTACAACGACTTCCAGACCAATATGGAACGTTACTGGTGCCTGCGTTGGCTGGAGCAGGAGCAGGCGCGTCAGGTCGATGCGGTGGTGTTGAAAGACGAGATTCTGCGTCTGGTTGAGATTCCGCTGGTGATCCGCTTGCCAGGCATGCCGCAGACTGCCCGTGGCGCGCAAGTCCGACTCGATATTTTGCGTTGGGATGAAGTCGATCTCAGCGTTGAGGCGCGCATACTCGAAGTGCTGGGAACCGTGACAGAGATCGGTGAAGATGAAGTGCTGGAAGCTGAAATGGATGCCGAACTTGAAAATGCACTGGAACATGCGGTTGATGCATTGCCGGATGACGGTAGCGCTGCAACCGGCAATCAGGAAGCCGTGTCAGATGCAGACAGTAGTAGCAACAACAGCAGTGATAGTGACAACATTCAGCCACAAGCCGAGTAATGAATAGCGCGATAGAAAAGACAGATAGCATGCCCATGAAATCCGTGTTTGATAATTTGATACTCACGATTGCGGTTACCATTTCCGTGGTCGTTCATGCGGCATTGCTGCTGGTTCATTTCGTCGCACCTAAGCCTGCAGAAACTCAGGCCGCAGACCCCGGGCTGGAAGTGATACTGGTGAATTCCAAACACGACCGCAAGCCTTTGAAAGCAGATGCGCTGGCACAAGCCGATCTTGACGGCGGCGGTGCCCATGACAGCGGTCGCAGTAAATCGCCGTTGCCGGATATGAACAGAAGCGAAGATGGCGACAATATCCGTACCGCCACCAAACGCATAGAAGAGCTGGAACAGCAGCAACAGCAATTGCTCGATCAGGCTAAACGTAAAGAAAATTTCCGTTTGCCGCAGCAAGAAAAACGTCGCCTCGATGACAGCCGTACGCCGAATAAAGGCAACGACGATCTCGATACCAGCAAAGCGTTAGCCCGGATGGCAGCAGAGATTTCACAGACCATCGAAGATCAGAATAAACGTCCACGTAAAACCTTCATCACGCCAAGTACGCAAAAAGTTGGCTATGCGATGTATTACAAAGAGTTGCAAAAGCGCATAGAAGATTTTGGCACCCTGAATTTCCCGCAAAAAGAAGGGAAGAAACTCTACGGTGAATTGATTGTGTATATCCCGATTTTTCAGGATGGCACCATTTATGAAAAAGAAGGCGGCCCGCGCATAGAAAAATCGTCTGGCAATAAAGCGCTCGATAAAGCCGCGTTGCGTATCGTGCGCAGTGCGGCACCGTTTGGCAAGTTTCCGCAAAACATGCGCTCGGACGATAAAGACGATTTATGGGTGGTCATCACCCGCTTCAAATTCACGCGTGATCAGCAGTTAGAAACAGAATTGCGCGGAGGTAAAAAATGAGTCACACCGTAACGCCAGATCACTATGTCGTGATCGGCAATCCTGTTGAGCACAGCAAGTCGCCGTATATCCACGCCGCCTTTGCCGCGCAGACTGCCCAGGCGCTGGACTATCAGCGTTTGCTGGCACCGCTGGATGGCTTTGCTGCCAGTGTGCAGGCGTTCCGGCAACAAGGGGGTAAAGGTGCGAATGTGACTGTGCCATTCAAGCTGGAAGCCTGCGCATTGGCAACTGAATTAACGACCCGTGCCGCTGCCGCAGGTGCCGTCAATACTTTGCGCTTTGATGGCGAAAAAATTTTGGGCGATAACACGGACGGCATCGGACTGGTGACCGACATCGTGCGTAATGCGGGTGTACCTCTGCAGGGCAAGCGCGTTCTCTTGCTCGGTGCAGGTGGCGCGGCCCGCGGTTGCTTATTACCTTTGCTGGAGCAATTGCCGGCAGAACTGGTGATCGCCAACCGCACCTTATCGAAGGCGCAGGAGCTGCAGCAACTGGCACAACAATATCTGCCTCAGATTCCGGTTTCCGCCCAGACTTTTACCGATGTTGAAGGCCATTTCGATGTGATCATCAATGCGACTTCTGCCAGTTTGCATGACGATGTGCCGCCCCTGGCGGGCAGCTTGTTTGATACCGGAACGCTGGCTTACGATCTGATGTATGGCGCGCAGCCAACGGTATTTTTGCGTTTCGCAGCGACGCACGGCGCGCAATGTCGCGATGGCCTTGGCATGTTGGTAGAGCAGGCGGCGGAAGCTTTTTTTATCTGGCGCGGAGTGCGGCCGGACACATTAACGGTGCTGGCTGATTTGCGACAAGCATTGAATGCCACTGCGGAGGCGTAATGAAATTATTCCGCCGATTGTTGTTCTGGCTGGTAGCGGTGCCGCTGCTGCTGGTGATTTTGCTGCAAGCGTATTTTCTGTTGCAGATTTGCTGGTGGATTAATTTCAATCCTTCCTCCACGAGTTTCATGCGCCAGCAACTCAGCGTGTTGCAGGAAAAAAATCCGGATGCGCAGTTACAGCATAAATGGGTGCCATATAACCGCATTTCCACGCATCTGAAACGCGCGGTGATTGCCTCGGAAGATGATACTTTTGTGGATCATGAAGGTGTCGATTGGGAAGCCATGCAAAAGGCCTACGAAAAGAATCAGAAAAAGGGCAAGGTGGTTTCCGGCGGTTCCACGATCACGCAGCAACTCGCAAAAAATTTGTTCTTATCGGGTCAGCGTAGTTATTTGCGCAAAGGACAGGAACTGGTCATTACTTATATGCTCGAAGCCTGCATGAGTAAGCGCCGGATATTAGAGATTTATCTGAATTCGGTCGAGTGGGGCGTTGGTGTATTTGGTGCCGAAGCAGCAGCCCAGCATTATTACCGCACCAGTGCGGCCAACCTGGGGGCAGCACAAGCGGCGCGGTTAGCGGTGATGCTACCAAAACCCCGCTACTTTGATAAAAATCAGGGGTCCGGCTATTTGCAGAGAAGGACTGAGTTAATTTTAAAACGTATGAATTACGCGGAGGTGCCATGAATTTACAACGACAACGCGGTCTGAGTCTGATCTGGATTTCTGTTTTGTTTATGTTACTGGGCTTAGGATCGATGGGCTTTTTATACACGATACGTTACGGACATTTACCGATGCAGGATGTCTGGTCGAAATGGGGAAAGTCGGCAAACGTGATCGGTAATGAATTAAAAAATGTCACGGGCATACAGGAACTTAGTTTACCGGGTCAAAATAGCAGCGGTGTTCGCCAGGCAGCCACGGTTGAGTCTGGCGTGCGTCGTTGTACCATCGATGGCAAGACCGTATATTCAGATACCGCCTGTCTTGACAGTAATCCGACCAGTAAAAATATCAAGCTGAATGATGCTAAGGGATTTGTCAAACCTCCGCCGCCGGTTGAGGAAGCGTCCGCCAGCAATGCGGAGCAAGACTTGCGATTGAAAGCATTGGAAAAAGCCTTGCAAAAGGCACAGCGCTGACAGTCGCAGCGCAAGTGTAGAGCGCATGTTTTTTTATGGTTTGCGCGCTGTTCGCAGGATGTACGCGAACATAGAAATTTTAAGTCAGGCCGGGTCTTGCAGCAATTTGCCGCAACTAAAGCGATCAGTGCACTGCTCGCCCGGCCCCATCCGTAGTAGGTTTTACCGGAATTGCCCATGATTAATGTTTTCGTTTTACACAATGGACGGCTGAGTCAGATTAATATCGAAAATCGTGCCGATCTCGAAAATACCTTGCCGGTGTGGGTCGATCTGACAGACCCGAATGAAGAAGAGCGCGAGTGGGTCAAAAGTATCTACGGCGTGACTTTGCCGGGCGAAGACGAAGTCAAGGATATTGAAGCGTCTGCGCGTTATTACGAAGCTGATAGTGGTGATCTGCATTTACGCACCGATTTTCTGATCGATGAAAACGAAGACGATGAGCCTGCACGCACGGTGACGGTCGCGTTTATTCTGGCGCGCGATATTCTCTTTTCTGTACACAATACCGATTTGCCGGTGTTCCGTCTGGTTCGCATGCGTGCCCGTTCACGCCCCGGTTCTATTAACGATTACAAAGATGTACTGCTGGATTTGTATGCGACCGATGCCGAGTATTCGGCGGATGCGCTGGAAGGTATTTATCAGAATCTGGAAGATGTCAGCCGCGCTGTGCTGCAAAAAGATTTCAGCGATCAGGACGCCGCTGCGGCGCTGAATTCGATCGCACAAGAGGAAGATCTGAATGGTCGCATCCGCCGTAATATGATGGATACGCGCCGTGCCGTCAGTTTTCTGATGCGTGGTCGCTTGCTGAATGCAGATCAGTTTGAGGAAGCGCGTCAGATTTTGCGCGATATCGAATCCCTCGATGGTCACACCTCATTTCTGTTCGATAAAATCAACTTCCTGATGGATGCCACCGTTGGCTTCATCAATATCAATCAGAATAAGATCATCAAGATATTCTCGGTCGCCAGCGTGGCTTTCCTGCCGCCGACGCTGATTGCCAGTATTTACGGTATGAACTTCAAAGGCTGGTTTCCGGAACTGGACTGGGAGCTTGGCTATCCATTCGCTCTGCTGCTGATGCTGGCATCAGCGATCACACCGTTCTGGTATTTCCGTCGTCGCGGCTGGTTAAAATAAAAGCTGTGGGATAGCAGCGCAGCTCTATCCTCTGAACGGCTCGCATAGGCGGGATCAAAATATCACATCAATTCGCTTCAGCATCGGGGTCAGGGCGGTGGCGTTTGCCACCGTTGTTCTATCTTTGCGTACGTTCCGTTTGCTCTGATAGTTACCAAGCCACTGTCGAGTAACTGTGCGTAGCGGGCGGCACCCGGCCAGGACTTTGAAAAGCTGACAAACAGCTTGTCTTCCAGCGCGACACCGACCTGCTTAATTTTCCCTTGAAATTCTTGCGGATGAGTGACGCGGAGGTGATCGGCAACTCTGGTATAGACCAGTGAATAATCCGACCTTCCGCGTAATAATTTACGTAAATTTGACAGATCAGACGGTGCGGTTTCCCGGATTATTCCAGCATCGCTCTCGATGTCGCTGCCGTAGGTATAACCATGGGTGACGCCAACCTGATGTCCGCGTAGATCCAGTCTGGTTATGGCTGGCAGCTTATCGTTTTCTCTCGCATAAATTCCGATGACGGCTTTGAATATGGGCTCTTTGTGAAAGATAAACAGCGACGCAAGTTTGGCATCTTGCAAGCTGTCGAAGCAGCCGAGTGCTTGACCAGTTTGTGCCAGCATCAGGCAACGTGAATAGGGCGCCGATGTAAATTTGACCTGAATACCAGCAGCGGCATACGCGGCTGCAATGATGTCGGCGGCAAAGCCGCGAATCTTGCCATCTTTTAGCCCGGAGTATGGGTACCAGTCATCCTCACCAATCAATGTGATCGTTTCAGCCCTCGCAGCCGCGAGGCTGTTGCCAGTGATAAAAACGAACAACAGCAGCAAACGCAAAAAACGCACAGTGATGTTGCTTGTACTACGGATCGTCATGCAGATATGGTTGGAGATAAATATTGATCGCTATTGATCATCATATTGACGTATTTTGACGGAATTACATAGACCTGATTTTCACTTTTCCTGCTCTCTGCATTTTTTCACAATTCAAAGCGTCGATGGTCGATGTCGTTTACATTACTAAGTAGTGACGATCATGGCGTCCGTAAGTTATTTTTGAGAGATGACGCATGCTGTTACACCAGAAAAAAAGAAAACCCACGCCAGATCAGTCCTGATACGCGGGTTTTCCAGGGGAGGCGGTGCTCAGCTTAGCTGTTCTATCTGCGTAACAGGTTGACGATTTTTCACAGATGTGGAACGCGGTACTGCTTTTGTGCGTGATTGCTGAGCATATGACACGTGTTTTGCTGATGTCTGCGACGAACGATGAGTCAGCTTGAAAACTGATAATGCACTGACCAGCGTTGTAGTCTGGGTTTCCAGGCTCGCTGCTGCGGCTGCCGCTTCTTCTACCAATGCGGCATTTTGCTGTGTCACCTCATCCATCAGCGTAACCGCGTCATTGACTTGCAATATGCCTGCACGTTGCTCTTGTGAAGCTGAGGCAATTTCCCCCATGACGCTCGTTACTTTTTCCGTTGTGGTGATAATTTCCCGCATGGCACCGCCGACATTACTGGTGAGCGACGAACCTGTCTGAATTTTTTGCATGGATTCATCAATCAGTTCTTTGATTTCTTTTGATGCAGACGCGCTGCGTTGCGCCAGATTACGCACTTCTGATGCCACGACGGCGAAGCCGCGTCCTTGTTCGCCTGCGCGGGCAGCCTCGACCGCAGCATTTAATGCCAGAATATTCGTTTGAAATGCGATACCTTCGATGATGCCTGTAATTTCTATCATGCGCTTCGAAGAATGGCTGATGTCATCCATCGTCGCGACCATCTGATCTGAAATTTTCCCACCGCTGCCAGCGATATGTAAGGCCTCGTTCGCCATGGTGCTGGCTTGTGTTGCATTGTCAGAGTTTTGCGATACGGTGGATGCAAACTGCTCCATACTGGCGGCGGTTTCTTCAAGCGAGGATGCCTGCGATTCAGTTCTGCTGGATAAGTCCAGGTTCCCCGCCGCAATCTCTTTGGTTGCCAGACCTATTTTTTCTGCATTCTTGAGGACATCACCGACGATAGAGTGCAGGTTAATTCGTAACTGTCTCAGCATTCGTAACACCTGTCCCAGATCATCGGTACGGCTGGTATTGATTTCGCCGGTCAGATCGCCGCCCGCCATAATTTTGCAGGCCTCCAGCGCCCGTCGGCTGGGAATCGTGACGGCCCGGTGAAAGTTGTACCACGATGACAGCGCGCTGAAAGTGGACAGAAACAGCAGCCCTGTCAGCCATTGACTTTCAGTCGCCGGGTTTATCGCCACAAAATTGCAGATCAGCGTAAAAACAAAAGAAGTGACCATCAGAGCCGCGGTCAGAGCGAGGTGATGATTGATGGAGAACCTGAAACGAGAACGTAACCGTGCAATAAAATTATTACTGCGAGCACCACCCTGATGCAGGCGGATATTATTCGGGTTTCCGTTTTTCAGTTCTGCATACAATTTTTTTGCATCATTGATTTGTTGGGGCGATGGCTTGGTACGTACCGACATATAGCCGACTGGCTTACCATCCTCAATCACCGGTGTGACATTCGCACAGACCCAGTAATAGTCGCCATTTTTGCAGCGATTCTTTACGATACCGGTCCATGGTAAGCCGGATTTGACTGTGCTCCATAAGTCGGCAAAGGCTTCAACGGGCATGTCAGGGTGACGAACAATATTTTGTGGTGCACCTATCAGCTCATCTGTTGTAAAACCACTGACTTCAATGAAATAAGGATTGGCGTAAGTAATGTTTCCTTGTAAGTCGGTGGTCGAGACAATTGATTCTGTATCACTGATCGGATGTTCATTCTGACTGACAGGCATATTTAAACGCATGGTATTCCTCTTTCATGATCTGAGCGGCTGGAATCTCCGCATCCTGTTTGGTTCAACATAAATTCTCAGTACTGCGTTGTACAGCTTGAGATGCATTGAAACATTCAATATCACTCTGCGTATTTGATAAAAAAGAACGATGTGACTTACAGGTTAATGTCAAAAATCAGAGTACCTAAGCAGGTGATATGCATTAAAAAAAACACTCAGAATGTCAGAGTGCGGAACATTTTCAGCGATCAAAAATTGCTCTTTTTCGACTCTACGCCAAGAAAATATAGCTGACAATAAGTAAATTTTTTGCCGGTAAAAGGAAAGTTGCTCAGTGGATACGTCGCAATTTATTGCGTCGCTATTGACCTGCAAAATTAAATGCAATTGCAAGAGGATGGGTGTGATCAGTGCCAATCTGGCTGTTTCGCAGGCAGGAACGGATCTTATTTGCTGCAAAAGAGGGCTGACTGACTTAACTTTAATTAACGTTTCACGGTAAACGAAGGGATTAACGTATGACGTTAATCAGACAAAATGGGCGCGCTGTCGGTGACCTGAGGTAAACAATGCGTTCGCACCAGAGGCAGTATCAATAGTCGGCAATTATGGGCAACTATTATCGTTGGCTATGTTGAATATATATGCGGCTGCTGGCACGAAACGCTGCCAGCAGCCGCATATATAAAGGAGGTGTCGCAGAAATTAATGCACTTTAATGTGCTTCTTCCCAATTTTTTCCTATACCGACTTCTGCCAGCAAAGGAACGTGCAGCTGCGCCACATTCGCCATCAGTTCTGGCAATTTTTTGCGTACCAGTTCGAGTTCAGATTCCGGTACTTCGAGCACCAGTTCATCGTGGACTTGCATGATCATCTTTGATTGCAAGTGATCGCTTTCCAGCCAGTTTTGCACTGCAATCATGGCGAGTTTAATCAGGTCGGCAGCAGTGCCTTGCATAGGCGCATTGATCGCCGCACGTTCGGCGCCCTGACGACGCGGGCCATTCGGGCTGTTGATTTCTGCCAGCCACAGTCGCCGTCCGAACACGGTTTCGACATAGCCGTGTGCCTTGGCTTTGGTGCGGGTATCGGCCATGTATTGCGCAACGCCGGGATAGCGCTGAAAATATTTGTCGATATAGCTTTGTGCCGCCGCACGTTCTATGCCGAGATTACCGGCGAGTCCAAATGCGCTCATACCGTAAATCAGACCGAAATTAATCACTTTCGCGTAGCGCCGTTGCTCGCTCGTGACATCATCAAGCGCAACACCAAAAATTTCAGCGGCGGTCGCTTTATGCACGTCTTCGCCATCGGCAAAGGCTTTCAGCAAGCTGGTATCACCGGAAATATGCGCCATGATGCGCAATTCGATTTGCGAATAATCAGCGGAGATAATGACGTTACCGGGTGCCGCGATAAAGGCTTCGCGGATGCGTCGGCCTTCTGCCGTGCGTACCGGAATGTTTTGCAGGTTAGGATCATTCGAGGCGAGCCGCCCGGTCACCGCAACGGCCTGCGCATAATTGGTGTGCACGCGACCCGTTTGCGTATTCACCATTTTCGGCAGCTTGTCGGTGTAAGTTGATTTGAGTTTTGCGAGGCCGCGGTATTCCAGCAATACTTTGGGTAGCGGGTAATCTTCTGCGAGTTTTTGTAAAACTTCTTCATCCGTCGATGGCGCACCGGACGGTGTTTTTTTGACGACAGGCAAACCTAGTTTGCCAAAGAAAATCTCACCAAGCTGTTTGGGCGAATTCAGATTGAACGGTTGCTCTGCGAGTTCGTAGGCGTTTTGTTCCAGCTCCAGCAAGCGCTTGCCGATTTCATTCGACTGGGTGGCGAGTAAGTCTTTATTGATCAGTACGCCGTTGCGTTCTATCTTTTGCAGCACGACCGACGTCGGCAATTCTATGTCGTGATAAACGCGCTGCAAGCTGGCGTCTGTTTCTATTTCTGGCCACATCGCCAGATGCAATTGCAGCGTGATGTCGGCATCTTCCGCGGCGTATTCTGTCGCGAGTTGCAGTTCCACCTGATCAAAACAGATTTGCGCCGCACCTTTGCCGCAGACATCTTCAAAGCTGATGGTTTTTTTGCCGAGATGGCGCAGCGCAAGGCTGTCCATGTTATGCGATTTGTGCGACTCAAAGACGTAAGATTCGAGCAGGGTGTCATGGACGATGCCGCGCAGCGCGACGCCATGATTTGCAAAAATATGTGTATCGTATTTCAGGTTTTGCCCGACCTTGGCTTTGCTGTCATCTTCTAACCACGGCCTGAGTTTTTCCAATACCGATGCGCGCGACAGTTGTGCCGGAGCATCGGCATATTGATGTGCAACAGGAATGTAGCAGGCATGACCTGCTTCGCAGCACAGAGAAATCCCGACCAGTTGCGCTGTCATCGGTTCGAGCGAGGTTGTTTCGGTATCGACAGCGGTCAGGTTGGCAGCATTGATGCGTGCGATCCAGGCGTCAAGCTGGGCTTCGGTTAACACAGTTTCGTAATTGCTGATAATGGTTGCAGGTATTGCGCCGTCGTCATTGAATAAGCCCGCCTGTGCTGGCGTATTACCTGAGCCAGCAGTGGTTTTTGCTGTTGAACTTAACGGCGTCGCGCCCGCCGTTGCATCGCCAGATAATTCGCGTAGCCAGGTTTTAAAACCATAGCGTTTGTAGAACGCGAGCATCGCTTCTTTGCTTTCTTCTTTCGCGACCAGCGATTCATCGATAGAAATATGATGTGCTGATAAATCGCAATCCGTTTTGACGGTGATCAGCACGCGCCCCTGCGGCAACCAGTCTAATGCCGCACGCAGGTTATCGCCGACCACGCCTTTGATCTTGTCAGCATTAGCGATCACGCCATCCAGACTGTCATATTCGGCCAGCCATTTGACCGCTGTTTTGGGGCCGCATTTGGTCACACCGGGAACGTTATCGACCGTATCGCCGATCAGCGTCAGATAATCGATGATACGCTCAGGCGGTACGCCGAATTTTGTAAGCACACCTGCTTCGTCAAGCTTTTCGTTGCTCATGGTGTTGATCAGGGTGACGTGGGGATTCACCAATTGAGCAAGATCTTTGTCGCCGGTAGAAACGATGGTATTGAGGCCGCGTGCGGTAGCCTCGACAGCGAGTGTGCCGATCACGTCATCGGCTTCGACGCCTTCGACCATCAGGATAGGCCAGCCCATGGCTTTGACGGCTTCGTGTATCGGTTCTATCTGCAGGCGCAAATCATCAGGCATGGCAGCACGCTGCGCCTTGTATTCGGGATACAAATCGTCACGGAAAGTTTTGCCTTTTGCATCAAATACACATGCCATGTATGCTGCCGGATAATCACTGCGCAAACGGCGTAGCATGTTGATGATGCCGTAGATGGCGCCGGTTGGCTCTCCTTGCGGATTGCGCAGATCGGGCATGGCGTGAAAGGCTCGGTACAGATAACTTGAGCCATCGACTAATAACAGGGTATTTTGCATATGAACGGAAACGGAAACAGAAAAGATGTAACGAGGTTGCGCCAGATTATCGACAGAGATAAGGCAACCGCCTTAAAAGCGCGTGAATCGTGGCATATGTTCACGATTATGGCAGAGTTTATCGAGTCCACCGAGCGCCTTTCGACGATACGCCCGGCGGTGACTATTTTTGGTTCAGCCAGAACCAAACCGGATGACAAATACTATCAGCTCTGTGTTGACCTTTCCCGCCGTTTGTCAGATCAGGGCTTTGCAGTCATTTCCGGTGGCGGCCCCGGTATTATGGAAGCCGCGAACAAAGGCGCCTATGAAGGTGCCTCGCCCTCGGTGGGACTGAACATCGAATTGCCACATGAGCAGCGTACGAATCCGTGGCAAAACATCAGCCTGAGTTTCCGCCATTTTTTTGCACGTAAAGTCGCGTTTGTTAAATATGCCGATGCGTACGTCGTGTTTCCCGGCGGCTTTGGCACGATGGATGAAGTCAGCGAAGTCCTGACACTGATACAAACCGGAAAGACGCGGCATATACCCGTGATTCTGGTGGGCACCAGTTTCTGGAGCGGCTTACTGGAATGGATCAGGGTACAGATGGCGGGCAATGGCATGATTGCGCCGTCGGATCTGAATCTGGTGCATCTGATTGATGAGCCCGCAAATATTGTCGATGCGATTTTTGCCTTCTACGAAGCACGCGATATCGAGCCTTCTGAAGACGAACGGCAACGCATGTTGTACTTGTAATCACAGTGTAAGAAATATCCGTCAGCGATGATGCCAGACAAGAAAAAATGCAATGAAACAGAATAAATCGAATAAATTAAATAAACCGCATCAGAAGATATGGCCGATGAGCGCGCTGTTGCTGATGACACCATGTCTGAATGTTGCCGCGCAGAGTAATTGCGTTGAGTTGGCAAACGATGCAGAACGACTCGCCTGTTACGATCAATTGCATAACAGGAATAAGAGTTTGGCGGGTGCAAATGCCGTTAATCTTGCGCCTGCAATGACAGCGGAAACCGTCGTTTCACCTATTGCACCGGTTGCCGTTGTTGCAGAAGGTGAGGCGCCGCGCTCGTTTCTGAGCGAGCGGGTCGATGGATTGACCGAGCGCTGGGATCTTGATCCGTCGAATAAAAATCCACGGTTTTTACCGCGTTTGTATAAACCTGTGTACATCTTGCCAGCGACCTACAGTAGTCGGATCAACAAAGCGCCATTCTCGCCGACACCTGGGCATCAGTCCGATGCGATGGGACTGAGCCCTGCCGAAGCAAAATTCCAGTTGAGTTTTAAGTCCAAGATTATTGACGGTTTATTTGGCGACCGCGCGACGATCTGGGGCGGCTATACGCAATCCTCACGCTGGCAGGTGTACAACGACGATTTGTCGCGACCATTCCGCGAAACGAATTATGAGCCTGAACTGATGGCGGTTTTTTCCACACCGTTTGAAGTCATGGGCTGGCATGGACGCATGGCATCGGTCAGTTTAAATCACCAGTCAAATGGCCGCTCCCTGCCTTTATCCCGCAGCTGGAATCGTGTGATTGGTGAAGTCGCCGCTGAGCGTGGCGATTGGAGCCTCAGTCTGCGTCCCTGGTGGCGCATCAAGGAAACGGCTGGTGCAGATGATAATCCAGGCATTGAAAATTATATTGGCCGGGGTGAGTTGTTATTGACCCGCAAAACCGGCGAGCATATTTTTACTTTTCAGGGACGGCATAGTTTGCGTTCTGGGAAAGAATCCCGTGGTTCCGTTCAGCTGGAATGGGCATTTCCGCTGGTTGCTGGTTTGCATGGATATGCTCAGATATTCAGTGGTTATGGCGAAAGTCTGATTGATTACAATTTCCGGCAAAACCGGTTTGGCCTCGGTATTTCCCTGGTCGAGTGGCGTTGATAAAAAAGAGCCCGTCGTTGATAATTGACGGGCTCTTTTTTGAGATGAATGACGAAACTGCAGGTTCAGGCGACATTCAGCAGTATCAGACCGAGCAAGGCGGGCAATGCCTGGATGTAGAGAATTTTCTTGCTGGCAGTTGCCGCACCGTACAAACCAGCGAGCAGAACGCAAGCAAGAAAAAACACCTTCACATCATGTCCGGCGCTGCCGAGGCTGAGTCCCCAGAATAAGCCAGCGGCGAGAAATCCATTATACAAACCCTGATTTGCTGCCAGCACTTTGGTGGCAGCGGCGGATTCTTTGGTTTGCCTGAAGGCTTTCAGTCCAGCTGGTTTTTCCCATAAAAACATTTCCAGTATCAGAATGTAGACATGTAATAACGCAACCAGCCCAACGATGACGTTTCCGATTAAAGACATGCAGATGCTCCTTTTATATTATTAATTATGATGATCATAACGGATCTTGCATTTTTGAGCATCAGTCCAGCCAGTTAACGCGATTAAATTTGTTTTTAAACTCTTCCGGCATAGGAACGACTTTTCCCAACTGGTAATTAAAAAATACAAAACCTGATTTTGCCATTGCGACCTGCGCCTGATCTGCCGGGCGGCTGATGCGGAAAGTAATGTCGCCGCCGTATTTATTAAAATCCATCACGCCGACTTCAAACAGCAACTGGTCTCGCGCATGTCCCTCGGCTTTATAGGTTGTCGCCAAGTCTGTGACGATAATACCGATGCCATCCTGAGCCGTTTCCCGGATGCCGAACTCAAACAAGAAACGGGCACGCGCTTCAGAAATCATCGAGATCATAGAATCGTTACCGAGATGATTGGCACCATTGATATCAGTAACGCGAACGGTGAGCTGAGTGGAGTAGTAATACTGGTCTTCAGGGAAATGCAATTGCAGGCGAGCCATGGGAATTCTGGAAAAAGACATAAAGTCTGATTGTAGCTGTTTAGCCGTTCTGAGGCGATCTTGGACGGCTTCCTAAGTTGACTATCCAAGCCGCCAGCACGTTTTAACGCATGGAGTCTGAACCTGCTGCGGTGACGACAAGACATCGCTTGCGTTCATCATTCCGGATTCCGTGAACGTCAGTCATGCGGCTAGCGGTTTGTCAAGGGTAGTCAAACCCTCGTAAAATGGTCGAAGGGTTCTACAGCCATCAAGACGAGGGAAACCTTATAGAGTAAGGCTTCGCTTGAAATCAAGGTTTGCAACAACATCTTCAAACTGCCCTGCCTATTTGAAACACTATGATGCCCTCCAAACTCGCTCAACGGGTCCATCGCTGGGAATGCACCAGGGGTTTGGAGAGTGTAGCTCTCCCAACATTGAAATAGGGAATCAATAGATGACGACTGCCGCGCCTACATTGACTATTGACGATTTTAAGCTAGCTGTCCCGTCTTCAAAACACAGTCAAAAACTAGATTTTGCATTGCAGTCATTTGCTAAACGAAATGATTATGCGCACATCTACTTTACGGACTTCACGAATGCGTGCTCACATCTTCCGCTTGACCATTTTGACTCTTCGGGCGAGATACGGAGGAAGTTTGAAGCCTATGCAACCGCCTACGTTGCAAATGCTCATGCAATGATTGATTCTTTCCCTTATGTGATTTATCTGGTTCTTCCTCCATTGACGTATGTTAAAAAAGGCGAAACAAAGAAAATTACACCGTCAAATAGCAATTGGAACGATAATTTCTACAACGCGATATCAAGTCCGAAGTATCGGACATTGTCTAATATGTTTTGGTCAATTTTGAAGGACGATAAAGACTTCGCATTGCTTCGGTCGCTCTCCAATAATCACAAACACAAGTTTTTGACTTGTATTGTTAATAATGCGAGGTCGTTATGCTATGAAGTAATTGACCCAGATACGAACAGAGTCAGACGCATAGATATTGATAAATTCTTTGTTAGGGTTCATAACAAGCTACTACCGAAGATTTTCAGGCTATATCAGGAGTTGCAGGTTTGCTGCAAAAATAATTGCTAGGGGGGGTAGTCCTGCCATCACAGAAAGAAAATAAAGGCCATCACATTTTCGCTCACAGCAGCCATCGCCGGAAGTTGTCAAGCCACGTCAAACCCGCGTAAAATGGCGGTTTCGCGGGTGTAGTTCAATGGTAGAACGGCAGCTTCCCAAGCTTCATACGAGGGTTCGATTCCCTTCACCCGCTCCAATAAAATCAACAGCTTAGCTGGTTTTGTTCGGTGCCCGAGTTCCGCAATTCTATAAAAGTTCCGCAAAACTATATTCTCAGGCTTTCTTATAATCATGCATCACATGGCCGATTTAGGCCGCCTCTCCTCTCGTATTATTTCCGAGCGAGCCCTTTTTGGTAGGCAATATTTCCGTCTCGTTTTCCAACAGATAAAACGAGTACAACTATCTCTTTATCCTTAACTTGATACACAAGCCGATAGCCAATAGTTCTGAGTTTAATTTTGTATAAGTTTTGACCGCCACTGACGCTTGCACTCGGGACATGAGGTTGCTCTAAGCGTTCGGCCAATTTCTTTTTAAATTGTGCTTTTACGGCACCATCCAATTTATCCCACTCTTTTTTTGCATCAGGGTGAAATTCAAGTTCATAGGTCATCTAACTTAACCTTTATTGATTTCTTCCCATCTGATAAGCGAGCTTCAGCAACACGACGTAATTCTGCATCTTCCAAAATGCTATGAATTTTTTCCCAAGCACCAGCAGTGAGCATGTATCCAACAGGCTTATTTCTATTCAAAATAGCAACTGGCTTATTGCCGGATGCTTCCAGCACAGCGGTAGGATTAGCCTTTAATTCGCTAATTCCAACGGATGACGGAGCGAGTATAGCTTCCATGATTAACACCTTTAAATGATCTTTTAAATGACCTGATAATAGCACTTTTAAGTGCACAAGTGCACCTCCCTTTATTTGCAGTCATTTTGTTGGGGAGACGATCTTCCCACGACGCAGATAATGTCGTTTGGTCGTTTTTACGCTGTCATGCCCTAATAGATCACTAGCTGCTTGATCGCCTCTGGCTTCAGATGTATCGTCAGCGGCTTTTGCTCTTAAATCATAGAACCAGAAATTTTTGATAGCTTGCTCAAGGTCAGGATTGGCGGCGGTTGCCAGTTGCCTTGCTTCCGTAAAATGGTTTCGAAGAACTGCCGGAGTCATTCTCTTTCCGTGTTCGTTGACGAGTAGGGCATTAGTAACAATGTTGAATTCATTCTTCCTTAATTGAATTCGCTTTATCGTTTGCTTTAATTTTCCGGAAATCACGATGCGCAACGGTTGCTTCGTCTTCTCCTGCTCAATGATCAAATATCCGTCAACTATGTCATCTTCAGTCATAGACAGGGTGTCGCCCGGACGCTGCCCCGTCAGGTAAGCTAAATCCATTGCATCGCGCAGAGATTGGCTTCCTTGCATATAAACTGCGTTGAACAAATCATCTGATACATAGACCGTGCGCTTATCAAGTGAATGGCCGCGAATACCTTCACAAGGATTTTGTGCATCGGTATAACCCCAACCACGTGCATTGTTGAAGATGTTGGAAAATAATCGCTTACAGCGATTGGCAGTTGTAGGTTTATCTCGATGTTTGTCTAAAAATTTCCGGATATGCACTGGTCTAATTTGATCTAAAGGAGCTGTTCGAAAATATGCCTCAACATGTTGTATGTCATACCTGAAAATTTTCTGAGTATTTTTTGCTAGTTTTGGTAGCTCGTCTTTTTTATAGCGATCAATTGCATCACCGAACGTTGGTGCCTGTACTTTTTCTATAACATTTAGTTCTGCATATTTTGCGAGTGCAGATATGTAGTCACTCCCCAATGAGATTTCTCGACGAGGCTTATCCCCTGTATCAAAAAAGTAGTAAATACGTTCTCCACGAACTCGTTTACGCATGTGGGGCGGCAAATTCAAATTGGTCGTCGGCTTTCTACCCATGGTCTACTCCGTTGGATTCCATTGATGTTTCAATTTTTTCTCTTCACGCCGCCCATCTATGGCTGAGAGCGGTACGACTGGCTTTCCACAGGCATTGATGAAGAACTGGATTCCCATTTTTCGAAGTGTTGCGACTTGTTTTGATTTAGTTTTTCGGCCAGTTAAAAGAACTAAATCATTAGTATCAAGAAATGTACTCATGATTGTTCAAATTTATTTTGAGGAATTGGATCGATAAAATCAGATTGCTTCTCAACGAAAGGATGTTGCAGCCTGCGCGGAATCCCGTCTCGTTTGAGCTTTTTGAGAACAGCATCTGCTGACCCTTCAACGTCTAACATCACGTTGATAAGTGCCCCATAGGCAATTGAAGCAACCTCTGCAAGGTGTTCATAACTGATTTGCGCTTGCCGCTTAATGGTTTTAATACGCATCATTGGTTCTTGAACCCAGCTAAGGGCTTTGGGATACGAGCCGACAAAATACTGTCCTGACTCGGTAAGGACTTCCCATGGAATAATTCTGTCAGTGTTGTGTAGTTCCACTTCCCAGCGAACCCATGGATGCCACAGCTTGCCTAGCTGCATTCCCTTTTCATATACACGCAGCATTTTTCCGTTCTTGCGTTTTCCGACATAGAACGTACGCCCTTTTCCATCTGGTTCTATCCAATTACCGTTCTGATTGCAGGAAGGCTTATTACCACCAGCATTAAAGGCGCCTGACTGATAGAGGCTTACCGCCATATCAACCGTATGCAATCCATCGAAATCGTCAACCGCGCCATCCCAACGTGTAATCGATGCCTGCCATGTATCACGTAAATATTGAGTTACAAGGTTCCAATCAGCGACCAATGAACATGCTTCACCTGGCAAAGAGAGAAATGCCGTTCCAGATTGGCCACCGTATGCAAACAAGGCGCTACTTTCACCAAGCCGAAATGAATTTTTATAGCCGTGTAAGCCACGCTCACGGTTAATCGCTGGAGCAAACTTAACTCCAAAGATGACGAACAGATTTTGAAATAATTCCGACAGTGAATCTGCGGAATCGAAGCGAAAAGTACAGTTGAAATAATCAGTGATTGCAGCGTAGGGAACTACGCCATCTACTGGTTGCGGGATGAAATAGACAATTGGTTTTCCATTGCCATTCGTACAGATAATAAAACTTTCACCTGTATTCGGATCTATTTCTGTATGAAACTTTCCCCCCGTATTACCAGACGGGGGGTAGTGCGCGGCATCTGCAGGCGCCCGCGTGGCGAACGCGCCAGCAGATGCAGCTTCTACGCCTGAATCATTAACGTAAGAAAGTTTAGGGGTATCCATACCCCTTACGATAGAGGGTATTTATTACCCTTTCAAGGGTTTTGAAAACCCTTTTTGTTATTTTTTTAGTTCTCCGGCTGGATCGGTCATATCGCGCCGATTTTCGACTGAGACATCACCGCTGACGACCTTCCAGAAACTCCCTAATTTAAGAGCGATCTCATATCCAAGAACACGCTTTGCGATCAGTCCCTCTTCTGGAAAAAACTCTCGGACGTTAATTCCTAAGATTTCTTCGTATTTTCGAAGTGTCCTTTTATTGTGAATGATTACGAGCACCTTCCAGCCAAGGTAATCACCGAGCATCATCATGCCAATGGCTTTTTCTAACTCATCGGCGCTACCGGAAAAACGATTCAGCGCGTCATTCACGATCTGCACTAATTGCTCAGCACGTTCAGATGAATGAACATCTTTTGTTGGTGGGGTTGGGTATTTGTCTTTTCTTGCCATGGCGACCTCCTTAATCGAAACAGGATAATTGATTAAGGGGTATTCGGCAACCGTTGAAGAGATTGAGATACGGTTTGCGGAAGTCTATCCGTGGATGCGCTTTAGGCGCACCATGAGACGGCAAGGTTGCGTCCTTCGGCGCAATCTGCCCATTCGGTTCTCTCTACGGGCTATGCCCTCGGAGAATCGGCGCTATGTGTGCGCCGAGCAGACTCAAATCGCCTTGCTTTAGATTTTTAATCCTCTTACATCATTGATTGCAATACGTATTGTGAGTTTTAAGTGCTTTTAAGCAATTAAACAATTGTTTTTGATGAATAAACAAAGAATTAGAATTAGTTGAATCAATTACTACCGCGATAGTTCATTTTCAACTTATTTACTAACTTTATGGATAGCAACACGCACATTTTCCTTTGGGAAATGTTTTTTCAATTCCATCGTTAGCTGTTTCATGATTTCCGATAGATTTCCGTTAGGTGGTAATTCCTCTCTGAAATACACCAATGCAAACGCCCTAAAAATAGGATCAGAAAATGAATACAATCCAGAATTGGAGTCGAACCTTAAAATTTCACCATATTCTTGAGTCAGCAATTTTGGTAGGCAATTAGAAGTATTTTTTTCAGGAAAACTTGGCGTCGTTTCTTGAATTTTCTTATAAATCTCAATCCGGCTAGCACCGCGCTCTTTAAATGTAGATAAAGCCCGTAGAATAATTTCTTGATTATTGAATGCAGACTTTCTCCGAACTTTTAATGCCTTATCAAAGGTACTCCGAATACTGTCGGATGCCTCTTCAGCGTACATTTTGAGTGCTGTTTCAAAAGATACTTTAGTCATCGTAAAGGGAGTTTTACATGTCTCGTGAATTCCTTCAGCATGACACATGTATAAGCAAAGATGATGGCAAACAGAAGCCAATCCATTTGAATAACGAGCTATTAAATTCTTGATTTCAAGAGGTATTATTAAATTAAGAACTTGCTCACCTTTAGCGATTATGTCCATAATTTCGGACTCGGACATTAAATCAACACGAACTTCCGCAACTCTATTTCGCATTTCAGGGTCGTAGTCAACTACTTGCCGTGCAGTATCAACAGCACCCAGAGCAATAATTTTCAAATCATTATATTCATCAGCTAAATCCATGAAGATTTTCATGAGCTGCGATAACTTGGACTTTTCAGATTCCTCGATCTTATGAAAATCTTCGAGCACCCAGCAAGATTTAGACGCACCTATGAAACGACCCAATGCTTGTCCCGTTAATTGAGGCGGCACCATTCGAAGCTCTTTAGTGCCGGCTTCTGTAACTTCATTAGCTTGAACCTTACTTTGGAGCGCTAAATAGGATGCGGAAATTTCAGCGCTTATAGTTTTTTTCTGCGCACCAGTTCTTTCACTGGTGAAGAATGTAGCAAGCTGGTCAAATGCATCCAAAATTATCTGCTCGAATTTCATACCCTTCATACATCGAGTAGTTATATGAGATTCGTAAACTTGATTTAGTTTATTAACAAGTAAAGTCGTTTTACCAGACCCAGAATGTCCATAAACAACAATTTGCTTGCCTAAAGTTGTTAATGCATTCACCAATTTATCATTAATTGATTTCCTCTCAACAAAGGCGATGCGTGCGGGCGTGCTTGGAGTGAACACCGTATTTACTTGATAAATATTCATAAATATTATTTGGTTAAATATAGATAGTATTGCATTTTGATCTATTCTAACTGCAAATAAATAGACCAAGCATTTTTCTACAAAATATTCACCAAGCACACCACTCAACACTCTAAAGTCGCAATAAAATTTGAATTTGTAGATGTAATATGGATTTAACTATTTGAATTAATTAGCAAATTTGAATGCTTGAAAAGCCTGATAGTTTAGCTCTGCTAAGGTAGGTAACAATAAGAAACGCTCAATTAGGAAATGTGAATTTGGTTTAACTGTAGCGTTCCGCAAAAATGAAAACAGAGTTATTTTAAAGGGCTAGCCACTCTGTTAAAATAGCGCTTTTGCGGAACTGAAACCCCGTCGAAACCCGCGTAGATATTAGAAACTTAATAGAGCTTCCCAAGCTTCATACGAGGGTTCGATTCCCTTCACCCGCTCCAGTAAATTCTTCCTTTGATTTCCCGTATGCCTGATTCCAAGCCTGCTGACAGCAGCAAACCGCTGTTTTATGACCCTACTGAGCGCCGCATCCGCAGCTTTGTGACCCGCGCCGGACGTTTGTCTGATGCGCAGGCGCGTGCGATTGAAACTCTGGGGCCGCGTTTTTGTATTCCGTATAAAAAAGAGCTACTTGATATTGACGCGGCTTTTGGCCGTCATGCGCCGACGGTATTTGAAATTGGTTTTGGCATGGGTGAAACCAGTGCCAAGATTTCTGCCAGCATGCCTGAGAAAAATTTCATCGGCGTTGAAGTGCACACGCCGGGCGTCGGTAGTCTGCTGAAACTGACCGATGAGATGGGCTTGCAAAACCAGCGCATTATTCAGCATGATGCATTCGAAGTCTTAACCAATATGATTGCGCCAGAGTTTTTGCATGGTGTGCATGTGTTTTTTCCCGATCCGTGGCACAAGGCGCGTCACAATAAGCGCCGCCTGATACAGGGGCCATTGGTGCAATTATTGGCGTCACGATTGGCGTCTGGTGGTTATCTGCATTGTGCGACTGACTGGGAAGAATACGCCGTGCAGATGCTTGAGGTGTTGAGCGCCGAGCCTGCGCTGGAAAATACGGCAGACGGCTATGCGCCTCGTCCTGACTATCGTCCGGTGACCAAATTTGAAAACCGTGGTCTGCGTTTAGGGCATGGCGTCTGGGATCTGGTGTTCCGTAAAAAATAATATCAGCAGTAGCTTAATAATGGCAGCCAGTTAATCTGAGCTGCCTTTTTTTATGCTGGCGTTTTACTGATAAAACGCACATGCAATTCACCGAGCAGCCCGAAACTGACGCTGATATCTTCATGCAACGGAACATCGGGGCTGCCAGCATAAGAGCCGGTAATAATGGCCTGACCTGCCCGCAAATCCTGACTACGGTTGCGCAGAAACTCCACCAGCCAATACAGCGGCGCACGCGGGTTGCCTGCCGGATGCACACCAGAAAATTCTTGTGGCGTATGTCCGGCGCAACTGATCTTTATCGGCATCGTTAGTAAGTTTGCCGCATCGTCGGTATGAATGTCGGTGTGAATGTTTGTATGAATCACCGGGCCAAGATACAAGCCCTGATTAAACAATCCATCGGCAAGATGTTCGGCAAAAGTAGCAGCGTCGGGATCGCTGTAGCGCGTGCCTATCAATTCCAGCGCCAGTCGTGTTTCCCGGATAGCCGCATCGATTTCAGCAACCGTATAAGACTCTGCGCGAGCCGGTAAATCATGCCCGAGAATAAAGGCCAGTTCAGGTTCTATGCGTGCGCATTGCTGATCGCTCCAGACTTGGCAAGTATCAGTTTCTTGAAAAACAGTGCTGGTATAAATCGGTGCGAGCACGACCGTATTTGCACCCGGCATTCCGCATTTCCATGCGGCTATTTTGTCACCAGATTGCGCGCTGACTTCTGCTTGTATCGCCAGTGCCTGATCCAGATTTTGCGGGCGGCAGGACTCTGGTAATCGTTCGCCTTTGCTGCCATTACGCCTGCGTTGGAGCAGGATAGCTGCCGCTTCAGAAAAGTGCTGCTGTTGATTCGAGTGAAAAGAGGGCATGTCCAGACGCTCCATTGTCATGTCAGGTCGCGTGCAGTTCTGCAATCAGTTGCAAAATTTCTGCGCCATAACTGTCGAGTTTTTTATCACCGACCCCAGAAATCGCACGCAGCGCCATCAGTGTTTGCGGTGCGTTGCGGGCGATTTCGCGCAATGTGGCATCGGGGAAAATCACATACGCAGGGACGTTGTGAGTGCGTGCTGTTTCGACGCGCCACCAGCGCAGCTTGTCGAACAATGTCTGTTCTTCTGCACCGAGCTCGGCTTCCGCATAATCTTTCGCAGACTGGCGTTTATGTTTCACCGCTTTTTCTGCTTTTTTGTATTGCCGCAACTGAACTTTGGTTTCGCCGCGCAAAACCGCGCGCGATGCTTCGGTCAGTTTCAGTGAGCTGTAATTTTCATAGTCGACTGCAATCAGGCCGAGTGCAATCAACTGACGCAGAATCGCGCGCCATTCGGCTTCGCTTTTGTCTGATCCTATGCCATACGTTGACAACTGTTCGTGACGCCACTGTTGCACGCGCTCGGTATCGATGCCGCGCAAGATATCGACAATATGACCAGCAGCAAAACGCTGATCGACGCGGTAAATGGTGGACAGAATTTTTTGTGCAGCGATCGTGCCATCAAACGAGGTCGGCGGGCTGAGGCAGGTGTCGCAGTTGCCGCAGGGTTCGGATGCTTGTCCGAAATAATCAAGAATATGTACGCGACGGCAATTCAGGGTTTCGCACAGCGATAACATGGCATCGAGCTTGACGCCTTGCACGCGTTTATAGGTGTCGTTGGCTTCCGATTCATCGATCATACGGCGCTGCTGCACCACGTCTTGCAAGCCATACGCCATCCAGGCATTGGCGCTGGCGCCATCACGCCCGGCGCGGCCGGTTTCCTGATAATAACCTTCGACGCTTTTTGGCAGATCCAGATGAGCAACGAAGCGCACATCCGGCTTGTCTATCCCCATGCCAAACGCAATCGTGGCGCACATGACGATGCCGTCTTCGCGCAGAAAGCGTGCCTGATTGCGACTGCGCTCCGTCATGTCCATGCCGGCGTGATACGGCAGGGAGGTGATGCCGTTTTCATTCAGAAATTCGGCCGTTTCCTCGACTTTTTTGCGCGACAGGCAATACACAATACCGGCGTCACCCGCATGCTGCGCCTGAATGAAATCCAGCAACTGCTTACGTCCGTTGCCTTTCTCGACGATCTGATAACGGATATTCGGGCGATCAAATGAGGACACAAATTGCAGCGCATTTTCAAGACGCAGACGATGGATGATTTCATCGCGGGTTTGCTGATCGGCGGTGGCGGTCAGTGCGATACGCGGTACATGAGGAAAGCGTTCGTGCAGTATCGACAGACGGATATATTCAGGACGAAAATCATGTCCCCATTGCGATACGCAATGCGCTTCGTCAATCGCGAACAAGGCGATATCGACGACTTCCAGCAATTCCAGGCAGCGTTGCGTCAACAAACGTTCGGGCGCGATGTAGACCAGATCAAGCTCGCCTTCGCGCATCTTTTTTTCAACGGCAAGGATCTCGTCAAAACTCTGGGTGGAATTCAGAAAGGCTGCGCGTACGCCGACTTCAGCCAGCGCATCGACCTGATCCTGCATCAGCGCGATCAGCGGTGACACAACAATGCCAACGCCGTGACGGATCAGTGCCGGAATCTGATAGCACAGCGATTTGCCACCGCCGGTGGGCATGAGTACCAGTGCGTCGCCACCGTGCACGACGTGTTCTACGATCTGGCCTTGTTGCGAACGGAAAGCGGGGTAACCAAATACGGTTTGCAGCAGGTGCAGCGCCTGATCAACCGTATTGGCGGGATAACTTGCTGATGACACTGCTTAATCAACCCATTGAATCATGCCGGTATATGCGGTGATCAGAATCATGATGCCGAACGCGATGCGATACCACGCGAACACATTGAAATTGTGTGAGCTGATGTAGCGCAATAACCAGCGTACGCAAAAGAAAGCAGAAATAAACGCCGCCACAGTGCCAAGACTGAACATCGGCAAATCTGCCATCGACAATTCGTTTCTGGCTTTGTAGAGCGAGTAGACCGTGGCGCCCAGCAGCGTTGGTATCGCCAGGAAAAAGGAGAATTCGGTTGCCGCTTTGCGTGACAGGCCGAACAGCATGCCGCCGATAATCGTGGCACCGGAACGGCTGGTGCCGGGGATCAGTGCAAACGCCTGCGCGACGCCGATTTTGAGCGCATCGAGTGGTGTCATGTCATCGACCGTCTGTATTCGCGCATGGCTGTCATCATGCGTGTCGGCACCTTTCTGATTACGTTCTACCCACAAAATAATCAGGCCTCCGACGATGAAGGCGAGCGCTACTGGCACCGGTGCAAATAGCACGGCTTTGATGTGTTTGGAAAACAGCAGGCCCAGAATCGCGGCCGGAAAAAAGGCGATCAGCAAATTGAGCGTGAATTTGCGCGCTTTCGGATCGCTGCCGAGGCCAGACAACACCGAGGCGATTTTGGCGCGGTATTCCCAGCATACGGCGAAAATAGCACCGGCCTGAATCACGATTTCAAATACCTTTTGCGTCTCGCCGGTGAAATTCAACAGGCTGCCGGTCAGGATCAGATGACCGGTGGAGGAGATAGGCAAAAATTCCGTCAGACCTTCGACGATGCCCATGATGATAATTTTAACGGCGAGCAGTAAATCCATAGCGTTATTCACTTGTGTAATCGATGTTGAAATGGGCAATGTTGAACCGGGCGGAAGCCGCAGTTTTAGCAGGCACGAAGCTTAACATGCCAGACGCGACTCAATTCCGGTTTTTGCCGCCCGCGACCCGGGAAATACGGCCAGAAATGCATACTCCCCCCCATATTTTTCAATAATGCAGCTAATGTCAGCGTATTTGCTGGGCTATTTTAGATACTGGGGGGAGTATATTTTTACCTGTGTAGCTCGGTCTGGGCAGGGTAAGCAATGCCGTGCAGATATTGCTACGCGTGGTATCGGAATTTAATACTTAATTAAAAATTATTGTTGTTCTTGTGTGGTTTAAAGATACTTTGCACATCCATCGTGATTGCTTTGTTGAGTGATGAGATGGAAAACGAATGCAGATGTCTGCACATCATTGCCAGCAGAGGAGAGATCACCATGCAAAAATCCGGCATACAAACCAGCGCTTCCCTGAAGCAGAAAGCAAATTCGGAGACGTATTTTCAGGATTTTCCGGAAACCGCAGAAATTGCGGCGAAGGTGCCAACAAATATGGGGCCGTATCAATTTGTAGTGAAGCCGTCCCGGCCGACCAAAGGTGCAGTGATGGAAGTTGATCATCAGGGCGCACGGATTATCTCGGCGCATTTGCCAACGCCGTTTGCGCGCGGACAGATACTGAGCGCCAGCATGAATGTGCGCGGTAGTGAGTATTTATTTCTGGCGGCACGTTCAGTCTCTAAGCTGATTTCCAATAGCAAATGCTGGTTCGGAATTTTCCGTGCAGATGGCAAGAAAATCTATGCAACGGTACTCGAACAACAGGTCGATCTGGTGAAAGCGCACGACGACGGCGTGTCGCTTTTTTTTCTGAATGGCGACACCATGCGTATGCGCCTGATGTAATCAGAAATAAGCTGGCGCCGCTGCCACTTAATTTCTCGATATTCCATTTTTGGAATGACGCTATTCTTCGCTTTATTCTTCAAATGCATCGTCAATTGCTGACGGTGCATTTTCTTTTTCCGATGCTAAATCGGAAGCACATTTCCGTCTATTTTTGACGACTAAATGTCAATCATTGTGTCTATGGTTTGATTTAGCCGTCGTTTCCGCAAAGATAGAGTTTTTGCTCTGTTCTGTTTCGTCAGTAAATCGCTTATTCTGAACTTAGTTGCACGTGTTGAGGTCAATGCGTGCGAAACAGAAAGCTACCGGATGTGAATGCCCGGTAGTTGAAAGCATGATTAAAATGATATCCAGCAGAATTTTCCCCCGTCACCGTTCACTTTTACGTCCCTTCATTGCGATTGCGCTGGCATTACTGCTGTGCGCATTGTATTGGGCGCAGTTGCTGCGTTATCAGGCATCGGAATTAGAGGACAATAAATATCAGACGCGTTTGCGGGCGGTGCAAATGTCGGCGGCGATGGTGACGCAGGTCAGCTCGTCGATCTCCAGCCTCGAATATCTGGCACACACGCTCGCAACGAAGTTCGTAACTGACCGTGCAGCGGATTTTCCGCGTTCAGTTGAGACTGCGCTCAAGACTTTTCCGCGTGACAGTATCTTGCAAATTGCCGTCGCCGATGTCAGTGGGAATCTCGTTTATTCGAGTTTGTCCGACCCGCAGGGCGCAGCACCTAAAGTGTCGATTGCAGACCGTGAGCATTTCCTGGTGCATACGCATGGTGGCCCTGCAAAATTATTTATCAGCCGTCCGATCATGGGACGCGTTTCAGGCAAATGGTCACTGCAGTTTTCTTATCCGGTGGAGCGTGCCGGTCAATTTGCCGGCGTGTTGGTGCTCTCCATCTCACCCGATTACATTTCCAATTATTTCCGTGAGGTGTTTTCCGGCGGCAGCGATGTCGCATTTGTCGTACGCAACGATGGCAGCTATCTGGCGCGCTCGGTCATGCAGGATAAGGCGATGACGCAATGGGTCGCGCCGGAACGTGAATTTGTGCGGATGCCACAAAAAAACCAGGGTGAATATCATGTCAAGGCAAAGGTTGATGGTGTTGAGCGTTACTACGCCTGGAACCGCTTGAAAAACTATCCGCTCGTGGTCAGCGTCGGTCTCGATAGTGAGCGTGCACTGGAGAATTTACATGAGGCGATTTCTGACAGCCGCTGGAGAAATGCGCTGGGTACGCTTGTTATTCTGGCTGCGGTGTTGTGGATTGTTTCCTTATTCGAGCGCGTGCGTCGCAAACAGATTTTGCTGCAGGAGAATATGCAGCGTTTCGAGATGGCGCTGGAAGGCGGCGCATTCGGTGTCTGGGATTGGGATCTGAGTAACGACCACATGAACATCGATAGTCGCATTCATTTCATATTGGGCATTACTCCGGACGACCTTGAACAGAGTATTGAGGGTATACGGCGTTTGATTCATCCGGATGACTGGCCAGCGGTGTATGCCGAATTGGAACAGGTACGCCACGGTAAAACCGATAACTTTGAGAACGAACATCGAATGCTGCGTAGCGATGGCGGATGGTGTTGGATCAGTGCGCGCGGCAGGGTGATTCTGCATGACGAAGATGGTCGGGCACGTAAGGTGTTTGGTATTTTTACCGATATTTCCGCGCGTCGTGAAGTCGAGGCTGCGCGCATAGAATTAGAGCAACGCCTGACCAAACTGGTGGCGCAAGTACCGGGTGTTGTTTATCAATATCGCCAACGCCCTGACGGTAGCGGCTATTTCCCGTATGCGAGTCCGCATATCGTGGATATTTACGATACGACGCCGGAAGAAGCGGCAAAGGATATTGCTTTTCTGCTTGAGCACGTTCATCCCCAGGATCAGCCGCAACTGCGCGCCAGTATTGACGAATCCGCCCGCGCGCTGACACCCTGGTTCAACGAATATCGCTTTGTCCGTGATAACGGTGAGATACGCTGGTTAGCCGGATGCTCTAATCCTGAGCGTGAAGCTGACGGCAATACCTTGTGGCACGGTTATATACAAGACGTGACCAAACAGCATGCAGAGCATGAAGCCTTGCAACAAAGCGAAGAACGTTTACGCCTGACCGTATTGGCGGTGCAGGATGGTCTGTGGAACTGGGATCTTGGCAGTGGTCAGATCCAACTGGATGCGCGTTGTTACGAAATGCTGGGCTATCCGGCACACGATGACACTATTCAATTTGATGACTGGAGCCAGTGGCTGCATCCACACGACAGAATGAGCGTGCTACAGCAATTACAGGCACAAATAGAGCGCAGTGAGCCGTTTCATGTTGAAACCCGTCTGCTGACATCACAAGGTGATTGGTGTTGGGTAGAAATACGCGGCCAGATTACGCAGGAACTCAATGGCAAAGGACAACAGGTCATAGGAACGCAGACGGACATCAGTCAGCGCATGGCCGATACAACCTTGCGCCGTGCCTTGCTTGATAATGCGGCGGCGGCATTGTTTGTGACTACCTCGCAGCGCATTATCCGTCTGGCAAATCAGCGTGCGATTGATACGTTTTCTGAAGATGGCTTAGCATTAACCGGCAGGAGTATGCGCATCATCCATCCTGATGACGATTCTTTTGATACCTTTGGCGGCTATTACAGAACGGTGCGGCAGGATGGTGGTATCAATATTGATTATCAACAGTTTATCGTTGGTGGTGAGTTGCGCTGGTTTGCGGTTCGTGGCAGTTTGCTGGATCCCGATAATCCTGAGGGTGATCTGATATGGACCATGGTCGATACCACCGAGCGCCGGCGGATAGAGGATGCATTACGCAGCACCCGCGCGCACTTATTTGAAGTCATACAACATTTTCCGGGTGGTGTTCTGGCGCAAAATCAGAATGGCGACGTTGTTGTGGCGAACCGCGTGATCTGTGATCTTCTGGGGGTGCAGACGCCTCCTGTGGCGCTGACCGGGATCAACCGGGAAGCCTTTCGCAAAATGATTTCGCAAGACATTCTGGATACATTCCAAGAATCTGTCGAAGATGGCGAATACAGTTTGCCGGATGGCCGCACCATCAGAATTAATCTGATTCCGCTGAAAAACGGCGACGACAATATTGGTCGCCTGATGATCGTCAGTGACGTCACCGAGCGGCGACGCCATGAGCAGAATCTGGAGTATTTAGCGACCACGGATGCGCTCACGGGATTGGCGAATCGCCGCGCCTTCATGGCGCGTCTGCAGGCAGAGCTGACATTGATCGCGCAAGGCGGAAAAGGCGGCATGCTGATTATGCTCGACCTTGATCACTTCAAGCATGTGAATGACAGCTTTGGTCACGCTGCCGGCGATGCAGTGCTGGTTTATCTTGCCGGTCTTCTGCATGGCAATACCATGCGTAAAGACGATCTGGCCGGCCGTCTGGGGGGCGAGGAGTTTGCTGTGCTGTTACCAAACACCAGCGCTGAAGACGGCATGATGGTCGCTGAACGTTTACGTATTGCTCTGGAAGACAGCAAGATCAATTCCGGCGAAGGCCATTGCATCAGAATCACTTTGAGCGGAGGAATCGCAGCGCTGAATGGCAGCCCCGAGAGCATTTTAGCGGAGGCCGACGCAGCGCTGTATCGGGCTAAAAACGGTGGACGCAACCGCATCGTAAAGGCACAGAAATAAGAATAATGCGGGGTTCAGCGTTTGCATGATGTTCATTGCGGTGCGGTCGCTTTTTCCAGTTCATGCAACCATAACATTGCGTGTTCGCGATTTGTTCCGCACATGTCATGTGACGCCTGCAAGCCCGAACAGCAGGCAGGTCGCTCAGGCTTCCCAAAAATCAGACATCGCAGATCATCTGCCAGTTGTATACATTTAACGCCCGCAGGCTTGCCCTTGGGAAATTATGTGCATACATAGGTTACTCAATCTGCTTTTGAGTTAAGCGAAGTAATTCAGATGATGTACTTTCATACTCAACTCTGAATCGAGCAAAAGTGTGACCCAAGCCGTGGGGTTTATTATTCCAGCGAAGTGCATCCCATCCGGCTTCAATAAGATCGGAAGCTGAAAATATAAACTCAAGAGTATCTGTTAGAAATGGTAATAAGTGCTCTATTTTGTCAAATTCAATGTCTGTTGAACCATGAACAAAATAGTTGCGGCACTTCACAGCTACCACCGCTACTTCATCTAGATTTTGAAAGCGGCCACCTAATTTCGAGTAGACAATAGCTACTCTGTGAGCCACCTTCTTTGGAAGTGATGGTTTACCAAGCCGACCAAGGGCGTTCAGCATGCTATTTCTATCTATGCTGGCAGGAAGATTTTTGAATATTCGATGGCATTCTTTCTTAGCAACATCCACTTCTGTTGAAAGCTCTTCTTTGGCGGGGACCGCGTCGTCAGGCAAAATATCAAACATATTTGCTGCTGCAACAAGCCTGTCTGGGCCGTATTTATTTGCTTTGCGAAGGCAATTCAAGCTCCTAGATCGGGCTATATGCCAAGTTGATTGACGACTAATCCAATTAGTGAGCACGTTGTTGAATTCTGCAGAATGAAATATGGCGTTGAGGGGCACATCTCCTGCATGCGGTTTGTGCACTGGGTTTTTGTCGCTGCACTTCCAACGTAAACTCGGGTAAATCAAGACTGGCTGGGGATAATCTTCGGGGGCTTCAGTCGTGAATACTTGAATGTCGTTAATGCCTTGAACACGACCAGCCAAAATTGACAAGAAGCTGGCAACGTCATTCATTTTGATTATCGCATCATTGAATGTAATTGGATTTTCAGGTTCTATAGAGATCACCATGCTGTTTTTTATGTTGACACCTGATGGACCTCCCATGCTGTAACTTGGGCGATGACGTACCGAAATTTTGCCAATAATTGTGGATATCTCCGCGATGCAAGTTTTTCCTGTGAAGTAGCTAACGATTGGCATATCTCCAGTCTCAACTGGCCGGTGGGTGCGGATACCTTTCAACGCTAGATCAATGACTGATTCGGCATCAATTACGTTACCAAATGCGTCAAAATCGTAAAAAATAGTTGATAGATCAGTCGTTGTGAATTCAATGGTTTGGATATTGGCTTGGTTGGCTATGAGATGTGTTCGGCCAATTGCAACAAAATGAGGGAAGATATCGGCATGATAATTTCTTGCCGCATCTTTCCTGTAGGTGCTTTCTGTTTTAGAGCAAAGACAATCTAATAAGGTTAAACATTCTCCGGTATAAGCCATACCTTCAATATGTTTCTCTGAGCTTGTAAGAGTATCTAGCGAGTGATCTGAGTGCAGCTTGAGTAAAGTGCTTGCACCTTTCAGTTGTAATTCGCCGGTGGCTGACCGCCCATCCTCCAGCGTGAAAGAACCTAAAAATCTTTTGGATCGCTTGCTAGTGTTCTTTTTGCTCATAAATTAATTTGCCTGATTACGTTATTGCTGTCGGATGTTTGCTGAGGGGAGGTTGCGATTTCAAGCTGCGTCAAATAAAACATGGCCTGATCTTTACTTTCCCCACACATCTCAAACGAAGGTTGTAGCCCAGCGCAAACAGCGGGTCTATCGGGGTGATTAAAAATTTTACAAAGCAAATTCTCATCAAGTTGAGGGCAAGCAGAATGAGCTGGCTTTCCTTCAGGCATGCCAGGTATGGGGCTGGAAATCGACGGTGCGATACAGCATGCACCGCAAGCATCACGACACTGCATGGATCGCCTCCTTTTTTGGGGATAAGCCGGACTGGGCGGATATTGTTCTGCGGAACGCGTTAACAGCATTCTCTGAATTTGCGCGTGTTGGCTTGCGACCGTGAATTCTTTTCATACTTGCTTAGACATCCAATGATTAATGAGCCAGAGTGCGATGGCGTTGCGCTTGGTAGAACGGCTAATACCTGCATGCAGGTGATGCCGTCAATTCATCATTTTAAGTGCAGATTTTGGCATTTTGTCGCATTTGCCTGGTTTAGCCGCTGTCTTTCTTGCATGATGCGCAGGAATTGTTTCATCCGAATATAGTCTTGAATGAGTCGTCTTTAAAATCAAAGAGTTAAGCATTCGTCTTTGCTTAGGCGTGCTATGTTACAACTTGAACAGAAATAGCCTTCTTCTGATTTTGCGCTGCTTACGACAATATATTCTTGAATCAATTAGTGTTAATTTGTGCTTAAAATTGACCTATTTTTCTGGATAATTTGTTTCTAAATTTAGGGTCTCAAACTAAATTGCGTATTCTCATCTATTTCCGCCGGCTGTTCTCGCTTAAACCATGTCACTCGTTCCAGCCCAATGCCGTCCAGTGGCCGGATAGCTTGAAGCTAGGCTAGTGTTCGTGGAGTTGTCGGCATCGCCGTTCGAAGTTGTGAGATTTCACGTATTTTTCAGCTAAGCAAGATGCTATCTTGCACAGACATAGTCCGAGTTCGGCCAAGAACGGACATTCAACGCTGGTGAAAAAACCTGTTCATGTCAATGAACAGGTTTTTTATTTTGTCACTTACATTCTCTCAGTAAAGAACTGTATGCCGGTGCGTTTGACTAGTTCTTCATAGGTGATCGATTTTCCTGCTTTTGTGTTGTCGATGTTTTCGACCCAGTAAGCCCATCTCTTGTTTTCTGAAGGGTCGTAGACCAGTTTGAAAAGATATTTGGGTAGCCGCATAACCGACCTGACGCTAGGTTGAATGAGGACTGTAGGGTGTTTCAAGTATTTCGCATACTCTCATTTTTACACATCAATCTACTGATAATTAATAAAATTATACCAACCATCAATTTAGCATGTTATCCACAGTCCAGCCCGCTGCTCAATGTATCGAGCAACCATGCACAGGATCTACTCGACTTCAAGGATTACCTCTTTGAGGTGGTAGAGCATCAATTGGGGCATCGATTGGCGTTACTGGTTTCACACTACGTGTATTGCTCCCGGAACGACCTTTTGGGAGGGCATTTTATCGCTTGATGCGGCTCTCCCAAAGTTAAAAGTTAGGCTATCGAAGCTGTAGACGACGTTCAACCTGAGAAGTCTGATACTTGTCTCTGCTAGTGCAATCAGCGTGGAAAATAGAAGGCAATAAGCAAAGCAAAAACGCCGTATAAAGCACTAACAGCGACCAGCACACGACTATCGACTGCGCCGCGCCTAAAAAGCTGCCACAGAAATACGATTGCTAAGGTGGTCAATACGCCTGCAGCCATCAGGGGGCCATCGAAGAGCCATGGAGTAAAAAAGATGCCTAAAGCGCTGGGGATGGTCGCTTGAATCATCATGGCTCCGGAAATATTAGCTAGCGCTAAGCGCTCTTTGCCTTGCCGTATCCAGATAAGTGCATTCATCATCTCTGGCAACTCAGTTGCCACTGGGCTCAGCAATAATGCCACCAGGTGCGGTGGCCACTGTAAGTTTGTACCGATACTCTCAAGCTGCCCAACAAAAACATGGGATGCTGCACTAATCACGATCAAAGCAAGCGTTACCTGCAAGCCAGCCCATTTCAGGGAAGGTTCTAATTCGGACGGGCGGATTTTAAGGGGCTCGATCTCCTCCTCTTTAGGTGCGGTATCGCTCTCTTGAATTTCGCGCCATACGTAGATTGCATAGGCTGCCAAGAAAAGTATGCCCAACCAAGGTTTGATCGCAAAAGCGACTAAACCGAGTCCAACTTTCACCACAAACACTGCAAGAAATGCAACTTGATCCCGGCTTAAACGAACATGGTCGGCGTGAATATGATGCGTATCCCGTTCGAGTCGCCGACGATGAAAAAGTAATGCCAAACCAACGACGGCATAGCCCAGTGTGGCGAGAACAAGAGGGCCTCCCATGGCTGCACCAACGCCAATATCCTTTTGGTCTGGTGTGGTGCCAAACACAACGGACATAAAGGTTACTGCGCTTTCAGGCAATGCCGTACCAAAAGCGGCAAGCACAGAACCAACGGCAGTTGCACCGAGATTCAAACGACGACCGAACCATTCGATACCGTTGACGAAGTATTCGCAGGCTAAATAGATGGCACCTGCGGATGAAAAAAATAGGATAAGTGTCAGAAACATGAAGTTATTGTGCCGGGCAAGTAAGATTCCAATGGCGCGCAAATGCGACTTGCCCGGCTGGCAAAACGCATGCGGCCAAAGGTCTCGCCTAGCTCTCCTAATACAGAGGCTGAGCACGCCATGAGACATGAGGTCTCAAGTTTGTTGACGTGATCTCTTTAGCGGGGCTGCTAAAGATGGCTACTTCCCAATGACAATAGCCCGCATTTTACTGTTTTTTTTAAATATTGATATGGTTCATTGCCACTAAAATGCTTCTCGCCGAAGTCACAAGCCATTTATGGGATGCTATAAGCTGAGAATCTCTTGGTTATTCAGGTAGCTGAGAATCATTATTTAAAAAGACAAATTAAATTGCCTGAATGTGGTTTTATTGCTTGACACACTTTTGAAGTAAAAACTAAAATTCGGCATCGAAAAATATGGAGCTTTGATCTTGGACAGTTGCAGTTGTCGCTTGCTAAATTTGGGTAACACCCCAGCCAACATCGCTTAAGCTTCGCAGTCATTTCTCTGCTACAGCTAAGAGTTAGCTGTAGTGTCAACGACTTCACGTCGTCATCCCCACTTACCGTTTGCCGCATTGCGCGTTTGCGTGATTATCTATTTTTTTGCACTTGCAACTAATAGGCTATTCAAACACATTCGCCGTAACTAAGTAGTTTTGTTCTACTTGGACAAGAGACGCTTTTTGCTTTTTGAACTTACCTCGTTCTGGATCACTAAACATTTCATGCAAAGTGAACTCCAGATTTGAAGGTCATTGAAAATGAGAGAAGTTCGATATCACACCGAACTTCTCATTTGTACGAGTTTCTTTTTCAAGTGAGTATAAAAATGAAAAAATTAGAAATTACACGTTTCACATCCTCAAGCCGTACGTTGGACAGAGTCGTTAACTGGACATTTGGTTGGTCGAGTAAGCAAGTAGATGCGACAATTAAAAGCAATCATCGATTTTTAAACCGCAGCGTAAGAAGCGGTAGTGGGATCTACGGTATGTTGGTCTCAAAATCACATTCAAGCCGTTAATCATCAATATAAATTTGTATTGCATTTCATTTTCTGAAGTGCATTTAAACAGTATTCAATCAATGGAGTTTTTCGTGGGCATAAGCTCAGATTGTTATAGTTGTCGATTATTAATTTTGACTCTGCCGTAGCACGACCTGCCAAGAATTCTCTTGCCGTCGTCTTGCTACATGCAGATGGCGGTATCCAAACAGTGGAAATTATTTTCTCACTACCGACCTCCAAACTAATTCGTCGAGACCATATAGCACATTGTTATTTGTTTCGATATTGATCTAGATTTTCATCATTGGGGTTATTCGTCAATGATGAGCACCGTCTGCGTGCGCGCAAACATCGATCAATTGACAACTGAACTTAAACTGACAAAAACGCTTTTCAATTCGTTCATTTTTTCGGAGTTTTGTTATGTTTCAAATCACTAAAATAAAGATTGCAGTGTGCTCAGTCTTCGTCACTTTTTCGGGCATCACCATGACTGCGTGCGCAGCAGATATTGCACCTGAAAATAATGCGATTCTCACTACGCCATCTTTTCTATTAGATGAATGGAGTACCCATTGGCAAATGACCTATGTAAATCAATGGCATCCTGATTTTACTGCACCGTACAGCGGTACAAACAGCATGGATTCGTCTGCTCGAAATACAAATACCACTGACATAACCTTGTTTCTCGGTCGCCGTTTAGGGAAAAATACTGAGCTGTGGTTAAACCCAGAAATAGATCAAGGTTTTGGTTTAAGCAACACGGTGGGAATGGCTGGGTTCCCGAACGGAGAGGGCTACAAAATTGGCGAGAATCGTCCCTATCTTCGTCTACCACGCGCATTTGTACGTCACGTCATTTCATTGAGTGGTGATGAACAAAAAGTCGAAGAAAGTACCAACCAATTGGCGTCGACGCAAAGTACAAATAATATAGTCATAACTGTTGGTAAATTCTCGGTCGTTGATATTTTTGATAATAATAGTTACGCGCATGATCCACGATCTGACTTTTTAAACTGGTCAATTATCGACTCGGGCACATTTGACTATGCGGCGGATTCCTGGGGTTTTACGAACGGTGCGACGATTGAATGGAATCAAGATAAGTGGAGTCTGCGTGGCGGCGCATTCCAAATGTCTGAAGTTCCAAATCAAAAGGTGGTGGGATTTCATTTTCATCAACATAGTTTCGTGACTGAACTTGAACACCGCCATGAGTGGGATGGGCACCCAGGAAAAATCAAACTATTAGCATTTGTTAACGTTGGTAGGATGGGGGATTACCGTGATGCAGTTCGACTTGGACAACTGACTAATGCCACGCCTGATACTTCCCTTGTTCGCCATGACAGCTCTAACCCGGGTATCACACTAAATTTTGAACAAGAACTGACGAACGATTTAGGTGTATTTGCTCGCATGGGTGTCAACAGTGGAAAAAAAGAAGCCTATGAATTTACTGACATCAATCGTTCGATTTCGGGTGGTTTTTCATTGCAAGGAACTAGCTGGGGAAGAGCAAGCGACAAGATTGGTATTGCTGCCGCAGTAAATGCCTTATCAGCAGAAGCAAAAGCCTACTTTACCGCAGGTGGCATTGGTATTTTAGTCGGAGATGGACAATTAAATTATGGCAAGGAAAAGATTGTCGAAGCCTTCTATTCAACATCTTTGACCAAAAATTTAAAGCTCACTCTTGATTATCAACACGTCACAAACCCGGCGTATAACCGTGATCGTGGTCCATTTTCGATTTATGGAGTTCGCTTGCATGCAGAGTTATAAATAAGGTTGAAATTATGAGAACAAATCTGAAAATGGTCGCGCAAACTAAAAGCGCCGTTCTCGATGACCAACATGACGACTTTTTCAATACAATTTTGCATGAAGATATCGCGCCACGAAAATCAATCAGTGCATGCAGGTCGCTGAATTGGCGACACATCAACAACTCAGGCCAACAACTCAGGCTACAACGCTGACCGAGGGCCTGCCAATATCGCCTAAGTGCGACTGCATACGGAATTTTGAAAACACTATGGACTGTCCGTCTCGACTGCCACCACCTTGATTATTTCAGGATGGTGGCGATAAGGAATACAAAATGAACTTCACCATCCTCAAAGAAATCTTCGCAGGCTTCCTTCGCACCCGCCATATTGCTCGGCATTTTCGGCGCTTCGCCCTACTAGATGCTCTGAACCAAACTGGCGCGAGCCGCGAGGTGCCTGCCACACTGGCGCAAACGCTCGTAGCCGCAGCCAAGAGCGATACCGAGGCCCTTTTCAAGATACTTGATAGCCACGCCGACGGTCTCACTGAAGGACAGGCTGAAGCTGTCCGTGAGCGTGTCGGCTTAAACGAAGTCGAACACGAAAAGCCTTTGCCTTGGTGGATGCACCTATGGCACTGCTATAAAAACCCGTTCAACCTGCTGCTTACATTGCTGGTCGTCGTTTCCTATGCGACCGACGACATGAAAGCCGCTCTCGTGATTGGCACGATGGTGGTGCTCTCAACATTTTTGCGCTTTTGGCAAGAGTCTAGATCCAACAAGGCAGCTGACGAGCTCAAGGCAATGGTGAGCAATACGGCAACTGTAATACGACGCGACCCCTCGGAAGACGCTGCGGAAGAGGCCAGAAAGTATTTCGATGTTGCATTACACCCCAAAGCGGCGCATCGCATTGAGGTGCCCATCAAGCAACTCGTACCCGGCGATTTGGTTGCGTTATCTGCAGGCGATATGATTCCGGCGGACTGCCGCTTGCTCACGGCCAAAGACCTGTTCATCGCGCAATCCGCTATGACAGGTGAGTCTATGCCAGTAGAGAAATTCACGTTCCTGTCGGACACAAACGCAGTCAGTCCGCTGGAGTTAGACAACATCGTTTTTATGGGCACTAACGTGGTTTCCGGCGCAGCAACGGCCATCGTGATTTCGACCGGCAACAGCACCTACTTCGGTGCGCTGGCCGTCCGGGTAACTGCCACAGACCGCGCGCCAACGGCGTTTCAGTCGGGTGTCAACAAGATCAGTTGGCTCTTGATCCGGTTCATGTTCGTCATGGCGCCATTGGTACTGTTCATCAACGGATTTACCAAAGGGGACTGGATGGAGGCGCTGCTGTTTGCTCTCTCCATCGCCGTTGGCTTGACGCCCGAAATGCTGCCGATGATTGTCACTTCGACCCTCGCTAAGGGGGCGGTAATTTTGTCGCGCAAGAAGGTCATCGTCAAGCGGTTGGACGCGATTCAGAACTTTGGTGCCATGGACGTACTCTGTACTGACAAAACCGGCACGCTTACGCAGGACAAGATTTTTCTATCGCGCCACATTGATGCTTGGGGACTGGATTCCGACGAAGTGTTGGAGATGGCTTACCTCAACAGCTACTACCAGACGGGTTTGAAAAATCTGCTTGACGTGGCCGTATTAGAACATGTTGAGGTGCACAGCGTATTGGAAGTTGCCACAGCCTTCCGTAAGGTGGACGAAATTCCATTCGACTTCACACGCCGTCGGATGTCGGTGGTGGTCGCGGAACATGATGAGCATCACTTATTGATTACCAAAGGAGCCGTAGAAGAAATTCTGTCTGTCTGCACCCAGGTCCGTCATGGCGAGGCAGTGGAATCCCTCACACCGGAACTGCTGAACCGCATCCGTCAAATTACTGCAAACCTTAATGAAGAAGGTTTGCGTGTGGTTGGCGTTGCTGCTAAGGAGTTGCCACCGACCAAGGACACCTATGGTCTTGCAGATGAAGGCGAGTTGACTTTGATCGGATACGTTGCATTCCTTGATCCACCTAAGGACAGCGCGGCTCCGGCGCTAAAAGCTTTGGCCGAGCACGGTGTGACTGTTAAGGTGCTTACCGGAGACAACGAATTGGTCACGGAAAAAGTGTGCCGCGAGGTAGGCATCAAAGTTAAACCAGAAACTATTCTGATGGGTTCCGATATCGAACGCATGGATGATAGCAAGTTGGCAATGGCCGTGGAGAAAACCAATGTCTTTGCCAAGCTCACACCCGCCAACAAAGAGCGCATTGTGCGGATGCTTAAGAGCAACGGCCATGTAGTTGGTTTCATGGGAGATGGCATTAATGATGCGCCAGCCCTGCGTGCTGCCGATATTGGCATCTCGGTCGATACGGCGGTCGACATTGCAAAGGAGGCGGCTGACATCATTTTGCTGGAAAAGAGTTTAATGATCTTGGAAGAAGGTGTGTTGGAAGGTCGGCGTACCTTCTCCAACATGCTTAAGTACATCAAGATGACTGCCAGTTCCAACTTCGGCAATGTGTTCTCGGTGCTGGTGGCCAGCGCCTTCATTCCGTTCTTGCCGATGCTGCCGATGCACCTTTTGGTGCAAAACCTGTTGTACGATATTTCTCAGATCGCTATCCCTTTCGACAACGTGGACGAGGAACTGCTGAAGAAGCCTCAAGGCTGGCAACCTGTTGATGTAGGCCGTTTCATGGTGTTTTTCGGTCCAATCAGTTCTGTTTTTGACATTACCACTTTCTTGATGATGTGGTTCGTATTCGGGGCCAACACGCCGGAAAAGCAGACTCTGTTTCAGTCAGGCTGGTTCATCGTTGGCCTGCTAACGCAAACCTTGATCGTGCACATGATCCGTACGTCCAAGCTACCATTCATCCAAAGTCATGCGTCGACCCCGCTCATGGTAACAACGGGAATCATCATGGCAGTCGGGATTTTTCTGCCGATGGGGCCGCTAGCGAACTACTTCAAGCTGCAAGCGTTGCCGCCGCTGTACTTCGTTTTTCTACCCGTGATCCTTCTGGCCTACATTGGTCTGACTCAGGCCGTGAAGGGATTCTACACACGCCGTTATGGCTGGCAATGAGGGTAAGAGCATGCTTGCAATTCAAAACATCAACCTTATTTCCTTGCTCGATACGCTGGTGAGCTTGACGACCGCCTTTGTTCTAGGCGGGCTCATAGGTTTCGAGCGGCAATACCGGCAGCGTACCGCAGGCCTGCGTACCAACGTGTTGGTGGCGGTGGGGGCTGCAGTGTTTGTTGATATGGCCAACCGGTTGGGTGGTCACGAAGGGGCCGTTCACGTGGTGGCCTACGTTGTCTCAGGCATCGGCTTCTTGGGGGCTGGCGTCATCATGCGCGAGGAAGGCAATGTGCGCGGCATAAACACGGCCGCGACACTGTGGGGCTCGGCTGCCGTCGGCGCCGCCGCCGGAGCTGATTTGATTCTCGAAGCAGTAATGGGAACGTTGTTTGTGCTGGCTGCGAACACACTCCTGCGTCCCATCGTTAACTCGATCAACCGTCAGCCACTCGACATAATCTCGGTTGAAGTCACCAATACGGTCTACGTCATTGCTAACCGCGAGAGCCAGAAAGGCGTGTTGGCGATATTGGAAGGCGAACTGGAACGCTGCAGCTACCCGATTCGGAACCTCGATATTCATGCTTTTGGAGAGGACGATGTTGAGATTGAGGCGACGCTTGCAGCTACCTCCGTCGAAGGCGTCGAGCTGGACGCATTGGTGCAGCGCCTCGCTGTGTCGCCCACGGTCAGACAGGCATTTTGGAGTCCGAGTACGACAGAGTAGGACTTAAAAATGTTTGCTTATTACCCTATGTATCCAACTCGGGGACGATAATCGCTGCCTAATTTTCGGAAAGCCGGAGCAACCAGCCGTGTGCTCGTCATTACAGCCTGAACCAATGACGTGCGGGGAAAGTCGCGAGCAGGCAATACACTGGCTTACGCTGATGGATGAAATTACTGCTCCCGCAAAATCTCTGCCAGAAGAACAAGCTTGATCCAGAGTCACCGAGGGTTGAACCTCACAGCTTCACCACCCTTTGCCCTGTCTCAAACGTTTCCTCACAGTCGAGCACTATCCCCTGACTGCTGTTGTTAGTTATTCTTGGCGCCCACTACTCTACTCAATGTTCACTGCGGTAAAAGCAGCAAGAAAGTCTCCATGCTGTCGCGCGCATCTTAATAGCTTTTCACTGCCGTAAACGTTGCAATTAATAACTCGCCCACTTTGAACCAACGTTTGCAATATCTGTGAACTGATTTGAATTCCGCATTGTGTATGCCGGCTCGATTAGATTATTTGTCAGATTGCATTTCATTATAAAAATTGTACGCATTCGTTTTAAATCTTCAAGCACATGGATTAATACTAGCTTAAAAACACAACATCAATTTATAATAACAATCATTCTCATTTGTATTTAAGTTGAATTATCAAGACAAACTTATGGATTTAACGATGCTATTCATTAAAAAGACTGTTGCAGCATTCTTTTCCTCCCGCGAAATCCATTGCCTCTCCCTCGCAGCTCTTGCCCTGAGCTTAGCCGCCTGTGGTGGTACTGATAGTCCAGTAAGTAATGGCACGTCTGTTGCGAAGGGGGCCGGCATGAGTGCTGCGGCGCAGATAGGAGAGAAAATCTTCAAAGATGTGAGCCTGTCAGCTTCCGGCAAGATGTCGTGTGCAACTTGCCATGACGCTGATAATGCACATGCGCCTAAGAATGATCTGGCGGTGCAACTCGGTGGGCCGAACCTGGATGTGCCGGGTACGCGGGCGGTGCCGTCGTTACGTTATCTGGAGTTGAACCCGGCCTTCTTTTTTGCGGCGGATGGTACGCCCACTGGCGGTTTTACCCGCGATGGCAAAGCCAATACCCTGGCGCAGCAGGCAGAGACGCCTTTCCTGGCGGCGCATGAGATGGCCAATAAAGACCGTGCAGATGTGGTCGCCAAGTTGCAAAGAGCCAGCTATGTAAATGAGTTCAAGACGGCCTTTGGTGTAACCGTGTTTGACAATGCCGATACGGCGTTTGAACGTATCCTGTTCTCGTTGCAGCAGTATCAGAAAGAAGATAGCGACTTTCATCCTTATGATTCGAAGTATGACCAGTTTCTTGCTGGCCGTGCCAAGCTCAGTGATGCCGAGTTGCGTGGGCTTGCGCTGTTCAATAATCCTATCAAGGGCAATTGCGCGTCTTGCCATCTGAGTGCCAAGGGTGCAGATGGTGCTTCGCCTTTGTTCACTGACTTTACTTACGATAACCTCGGCGTGCCGCGCAATATGGATATACCGGCCAATGCTGATCCTGCTTTCTTCGATCTTGGCCTGTGCGGTCCTGACCGTAAGGATCTGGTGACACGTAGTGCGCTGTGCGGCGCTTTCAAGGTGCCTACGCTGCGCAATGTGGCAACGCGTAAAGTGTTTTTCCACAACGGCAAATTCAAGAGCCTGCGCGATGCGGTGAATTTTTATGTGCGCCGCGATACCAATCCTGAAGAGTGGTTCCCTTATGGAGCTGATGGCAATGCCCTCAAGTTCAATGACTTGCCTGTGTTGTATATCGCCAATGTGAATACGACAGAAGTGCCTTACAACCGCCAGCGTGGCATGGCTGCTGCCCTGACTTCTGATGAAGTGGATGATGTCGTCAAGTTCCTTGGCACATTAAACGATGGTTACAAGCCTTGATACACGGTCTCTTCATCACATAACAAATTTAAAGAATTTAAAAAACTGGAAATTCATCATGAAAAAAAACATCTTTATCAAAGCTGCCAAAGTCACCACAGCAGCCCTGATCACTGGTCTGTTCGCGGCCCCTGTACATGCAGGTGAGGCTGAACTGCTGCAAAAAATAGAAAAACTCGCCGCCGAGCTCGAAGCTATCAAGTCTGAGCTGGCCGCAACGCGCAAGAAGACAGAAGTAGTAGAGCAAAAGCAGGAAGTGATGATCAGCAATGCGGCCAAGGCTCAATCACCTGGCGCGATTGCGCCGCTGGCATCCGCCGCATCTATACCAGGCACAGACAGCGTCAGAGTATTGCCACAGACGGCACAAACCGTCATCAGCAGCTATGGTGAAATCAATTACACCCGCCCACGTGAGGCCAGCAACCAGGCGCAGACGGATGTGGGTCGCGCGGTCATTGGCATTACTCACCGCTTCAATGAAAAAACCAAGATGGTGGCTGAATTCGAGTGGGAACACGCGATTGCCTCTAAGGGTGATAACGGTGAAGCCGCAGTCGAGCAACTGTATGTAGAACATGAAATCAAACCTGGCCTGTCTGGCAAGGCGGGTCTGTTCCTGATCCCTGCGGGCTTTTTGAATACCAGCCATGAGCCAACGGCTTACTATGGCGTGCACCGTAATTTTGTAGAAACCGCGATCATCCCTTCCACCTGGCGTGAAGTGGGCCTGGGTTTGTCCGGCTCGCATGACAATGGTCTGAGCTGGGATCTGGGTCTGACCACAGGCTTTAACCTCACCAAGTGGGATGCCAGCTCTGGCGATGGTCGCGAATCACCTCTGGGTGCAATTCACCAAGAAGGCCAGTTTGCCAAATCGCGTGACCTGAGTGTGCATGGTGCAGTCAACTGGCGCGGCGTGCCTGGCTTGCTGCTCGGTGGCTCGGTATTCACAGGCAAGATAGGTCATGCAACAACAGACTTTGCTGCCAACGATGCCAGACTCACTCTGTGGGATTTGCATGCCCGCTATAACCCCGGCAAGCTGGACCTGACAGCACTGTATGCACGCGGCACCATCAGCAATACGAGTGATCTGAACCTGACCTTTGTTGGCCAGCCTAATCCCGTACCATCTGCGTTTGCCGGCTGGTATCTGCAGGGTGCTTACCAGTTGTGGAAGAATGAAGACTACAGCCTGACACCTTTCCTGCGTTATGAGCAGTTTAATACCGCCAAGTCGTATGCCTTTGTGCCGCTGGGCCTGGGTGTGGCAGCCAGCCCGGATGAAAAAGTGACGACCTTCGGTGCCAGCTTCAAGATAGGCGAAGGCGTGGTATTGAAAGCTGATTACCAGAAGTTCAAACAAGACAGCAGCCGTGACCGCTTTAACCTTGGCGCTGGTTATTCGTTCTAAGATGTACTCTGCAATGTGCATTATCATGTGCTCATTGATGAACTCTTGAAGATATATTGATGAACCGGCTTGTTCCCTTATCCCTGCTTGCTGTCGCCGGTGTAGCTGGTATCAGCGGCAGTGCCTTTGCCACGCAATACCTGACGGTGGAGCAGGCGCAGGCGGCGATCTTTCCCGAGGCCAGCAGCTTCAAGCCTGTGCCGCTGCAACTCGATGCGGCACAGATGAAGCAGGTAGAAAAACTCTCTGGCCTGCCAGCCCGCTCAGTGAGCTGGCGTGCTGTTGCTGCTTACAAGGACGACAAGCTGCTCGGCCATGTCGTCTTTGACGATGTCATCGGCAAGTTTGAGCTGATCTCGTATGCAGTCGGCTTGCAGACAGACGCCAGCGTGCGTCAGGTAGAGATACTGGCTTACCGCGAAAGCCATGGCTTTGAGATACGCAATGCCAACTGGCGCAAGCAGTTTGTCGGCAAGACTGCGGCCAGCGGCCTGGCAATAGGCGAGGGTATTGCCAACATCAGTGGTGCGACATTGTCTTGCGTGCATGTCACCGATGGCGTGCGGCGCATCGCCGCGATTGCCCAGGTCGCTCTCAAAAAATGAAACGCCGCGCCCAGCCAGCCCTGGGGACTTTTGTGGAGATAAGTATCGGTGACGCGGTAGATGATATGCAGTTACAGGCCGCCTTTCAGGAAGGCTTTGCTGCCATTCATGCCATTCACAATCTCATGAGCTTTCATGCGCCTGACAGTGACATCAGCCGCTATAACCGCGCTACTGTTGGCAGCCTGCTCGACATTCACCCGCACACTGCCGCCGTATTGGCTGCTGCCAGGGATGTGCATCTGCACTCTGATGGCCTGTTTGATGTGCGCGTCGCCAGGCAACTGGTGGCCTGGGATTATCTGCCGGCACCTGCCAAACTCATTGCTGGTGAAGTAAACAAACCAGGTGAGATGTATAGCTTGCCGACTGCCACGCAAGTCCGCAAGCATGCAGACGACTGGCTGGATCTTGGCGGCATTGCCAAGGGCTATGCGGTTGATTGCGCTATCGCAGCCCTGCAGTCATGTGGAGTACAGCATGCCTGCGTCAATGCTGGCGGTGATTTGCGTGTGCTCGGACAGAGCCAGACTGTGTTGATACGCGATCCAAAGCAGCCGCAAAACATGATAGGGCAAGTGCTATTGGCAGAACGTGCACTGGCAACATCAGCCAGCTATTTCTCTTGTAAGGACATGGCAGGTAAAAAGCGTAGTGCGCTGCTGCACCCATCAACGGAGCAAGCGATCGTTGACCAGCACAGCTATACTGTCATTGCTCTTGCTTGTCTTTGGGCTGACGCCCTGACCAAGGTAGTTGCTGTCAGTGGCAATGTGCAACATCCATGCTTGCGTCGGTATGATGCTGAAGCTTTTATCATTTGACCCTGTCTCATATCCTGATCGCCCCTTCTTGTTTATCAATTATGCACACTCATAAACATAGCCTGCATCATCGCCCTCTAGCACTTGCTACGGCTCAACAATTTAAATTGGAAGCTTGGCACAAATATATGTTGTATGGTTTGGTCGCGACCTTGTTTATCAGTGGCGTAACCTGGTTGCTGGCTCGTTATTTCCTACGGACGATGGGAGAGTTTGGCGAGAATATAAACCCGCTGGAACACTGGTCCATGCAAGCTCATGGTGGGCTTATTATTCCACTGAGTTTTCTAGTAGGGGGATTGCTATTCCAGCACATACGTCGTGCTCATCGTGCACAACGCAACCGGAATACTGGCTGGAGCATGATACTGATTTTGCTGTGGCTGGCGTTGACTGGTTATGCTCTTTATTACTTTTCCAGCGAAGATTTACGTCCTTATTGGTCAACTGCACACTGGACAATTGGTTTAACGCTACCTTTGATGTTGGGCTTTCATATCATCAGCGGCCGCAAGCTGAGTCAGGTTGGAAATCAATAAAATTTAGTACGGAAAACATCACCGACGTCTCCCCGTATTCAGTAGCAACCGGCTTTAGAGTCCGCGTTCACTCGGTTGGGTATTTTCGACAATTGAAAGTCCAAACGCGCAATAGCCTTTTGGTACATAAAAATAGGAAGCATTGAAATAATAAAAGGGGAATTTTATTCCCCTTTTATCGTCCATCTGACTGCTCTGACTGCTCTGACTGATCAGCAAAGCATCATTTCATTCTGGTGGCATCATCAAATTTTCGAAGCATCATTATTGCGTTTATTGACATCTTCTTTACGCTCTTTGCGGTCTTGTTTCAGTTCTTTTTTATCTTTGTTCAGGTCATGCTTTTCATGATTGATTTCGCGTTGTTCATGCTCACGTTTTTTCTCTAATTTCTCCGCGCCAGCAACGTTGCCATTTTTTACATCACGATCTTCTGCACGTTGATCAGTATTCCGTTCTTTACGGTCTTGAGCGATTTCTTTTTTGTCGTGATTGATATCGCGTTTATCTTTACCGATTTCACGACTCTCATGGCGAATTGCTTTGTTATCTTGTTTCACCTGATCTGTTGGTGAAGTACCAGGTGTTTGTGCAAAAGCAGAAATAGAGAAGGCAGTTGCCAATACGGCGAGGATGATTTTAGATTTCATGGTGATGGCTCCTGAAAGTGATTACTGGGCTTAAGCATCGTTAGCGTATTTGCTGAATTGCGATGTCTTGAGCAATTAACGGGTTTAAGTCACAGTGGATGACAACATTATCGACCTAGTTGTAACGATATGTATTCCAGCAATAAAATATCTTCCTGTTTATAGTTCAGCATGCAAGCGAACTGCGTAAATTGAGAACGGGCCGCGGTCGCGGTTATAGGTCGGATTCGTCACATGCTGAAAATCGAAAGAGAGTTTCAGATTTTTAGCCAGCGTTGCCGAGTAATAGGTTTCGATAATTTTTTCTCTACCGTAGTTCAGTTGGCCGTCTCCGATCAAAATACCAATGCCGCCAGTAGAGAAATACGCTTTGGCATTGGGCGATAAGGAGTTAACCGTACCGGCAATGCCAACTTTATCGTTCGGTCTTGGGCACGAAGTATCTATGTGCTCCAGTGCCTTTCATCGTTCCCCTCTGGTAAGGAAACGAGTTTGGCTAGCACTTCAATTAGCTCTTTTGTTTTTGGCCCATATTTCTATCGAAAACTGTTAGGCCACATTTGACCGATATTGACCGATCGGAACTTTAACCCATCTAATGCTCGTGTCAGATTAAGTCCGGGCTAGTGCAAATTAGGAATGATTCTCTAAGTGTTTCTTCTTGTAATACCTATTTGTGCATTCTCCGAATTCATACTTGACTGCCTTGACGTCATACACCCCGCAATTGATCAGCTCCGCTGCGGTCAAATCGAACAACACGAAATTGTGACCTTCTCCTAATCCGCTTTTGAAACATACGCCATCAAAACCATGATGGCGGAAAAACTCGACGAGAATTTGGGTCGGAATGTAATCCGAGCTAGTGTCTCCGCGTGAAATTGGGCGACTGAATGCTTGATTTATTTGCCACCAAATGGCATTCCGAATCCCTTCCCGCGTGGTTGGTGGGGAAAAGATTAGTTCAATATCGCCAAACTCCTGCTCAACTGAATAGCAGTCAACTAAATGTAAGTTTCGTTGAACTTTAAACTGAGCAACCGAAAGCATTTGTCCAAGCTGCGGCCGCATTTCGGCCATACACGTATCTAAATGGTTAGAAAGGTAGAGATAGGCGATACCATGAGGATTAGCGCGGCCCTCGCCGCAGAATTCGTGGTTCGGTTTCATACGCTGCTCGCTAAATCCGGTGATGATAACGTCGCCTTCTACATGATCTTTATCATAGCCAATCTGGGCTCGATAAAGCTCGGCACCTTTGGATAGGGAACATGTACGTCCAGGGAGCGTCGCCGTTAATGCAGCGAGAAATTCCACGATAGGCGCAGTGTGAACATATCGTCGCTCGAAGCGCACGTGCCGTTGAAAAGTATTGAAATCATTGTGGCTCTTAAATTCCAAGTTCTTCCTCCTTCAGGTAGTTTGCTGATAACCCATGGTGTAGCAAAGCCCTCTCACTCTGCCGGCGCATTTACGCTAGACAATCAATAGGAGGAACGGTGGTTGTTGGCCAGATTCAGTCGGTGTCCCAAAGGATAGCATTTGCCAATCTGAAAAATATGCGGAATATCACTTGCTCGGAAATTTTCAGATGAGAAATGAGAGAACTGATTCGCATACGCAATTAATTTGGTGTTTTTCTTGAGTATGGTGAAATTTACCAGTCACATCGGAGGCCATGCAAAAAAGAAGGTGAAGCCATTTTCCCGAAGTGCGATGGCGCAGGCAACAGTTCATACTTATGGAATCGGTGTTAGCCTCGCCTGTGCAGGCTTTGCGACCATCGCGACCTTCTATCACTTAAGGCCAAGCTGTCTGACGAAAATGAAGGGATTAGCAATAGTGAAGACGTAGGAGTCAGGGGAAGTTCTTAAAACATTTCTTTTTGTAGATGCTTTCTTCGACAGACTGGAAAGTGTTGGTCAAGCCATTGTTTATCATAGCGCAATAACCAACGGAACGAGTGTGACGCGGCCCTCGCGAATATGCTGCGCTTCGCGATTTTGTTCGAGGTCAAAAAATTAATGCAAGCTGCTCGGTGCAAATGTTGTTGCGATCGGAAATTTGAGTTTTCATCAAAAATTTCCTTTGAACGAACTTTTGCCGGAGCTGTATGGAATGACTGATCCATGACGTGTTGCCATTTGCATTGCTGATGAAACGATACCCAAGAGCCAAAAAGCCAGTCAATTAACAGCAAGCGATGGGCAACGCTTCGCCATTTTCCGGCACTTCGCAGATTACGTCCTAGGATGTCGATGCTTTTCTCAGAAAGAGCATTCGAGAATTCTGGATGTGGCCGTAAGAAGTGATATTTATTCATTAACTCAGTTGAGAAGTCCTTTAGTCTAAGTGATCCATTTTGTGTAAATAGCCCACGCTCTTTTATTGCTCGCAAAATGGCCGAATGCGATATTTCGGGTAATGTCGACGAAGAACTCAACGATGATTGCCGTTGATGCAGAATGGCTATTCCTAATTGTGTGAGTCTCCACAATATATCCTCATTTCCAGAAGTGGTGGCGGTGCAATATTGTTCACTTGAAGCAACTTCGTCATCGGGAAACATAAAACGGTTGTGACGGGTGTAAGGATGTACCAACGACCTGCTTAATACGGTGCCATGTATTTGACAAAAAAATGAGGTCGGCAATTGATGTGATCTCCGCCAATACGCTATTGAAAAAATACTTAGGTCTGATGTCATGCAGTCCTTGCAAAATTTCCACGTTTGGATATTGCCATTTGAAAGCGTCGATAATCCGTATCCGGCAATTTCTATTGGTCTGACTGAACTGCCAGCATGCCACGGATGCCCACCAATCTCTTCGAAAAATTTCACTAGCGTCATCGTTGCGAGAATTGACAATGGATCACCAAAACAACCGTTCGTCATATCACAAAAATGAATCAAGTTTACCGGATAGTCTGAGACTCTTGTGTTCTTTGAATGGCCAAACATACTCCGACAAGCATCGCGATCATCTTTGGCTGCATTTGCCAACCTAATTCTCGCTACAAGACTATATAGTGTTTCATCCTCTCGAAGAATCGGGAGCGCGTTGAGTCGCATGAAATTTCTGTTTAGAGGCGAAAAAATACTCTCATATTTGCGAAGACGTGGCTGGGGCGCTGGCTGGTCTGCCAATTGAGCCTCGACGTGAAGTTCTTAGTTGGTAGGCTCTACCAGCTTTGTAAAATGTACGCTCAGGACATGGGCCTGCCCAGTCATTTTTAATTCCACGAATATTGAGTATCGTATTGATAATGGACATTGACGTCCCGCTACTGCGGGGTATATCTGCAAAGTATTTGAGGACTTCTCTCGCTTTATGTACTTCGAGTCCACTGAGCTTAATAATAACGTGATCCGAGGTTTCTGGATCAGGAAGAGATAAAACCGTCCATAGAAGTCGCCGTGCATAAAAGTGCCAAGTTGACTCCATGCATTCCAGCGAAGCTGCAATTGTAAGTGGAAACCGATCTTTATTCGGCCACGTAGTGCAATTTCTGGTTTGTCCATTTAGTTTTGGTTGTTTTATTAACCTACTTTTTGACACACGAATTGGCCTTTTGTTTTCCTCATATAGATTTTTGCATGTAGACCTAATGGCTGCTGCCCATTGTACGTCCTGTACTTCGTCTTTTTTCTTCCTGAGCATTGCTTCTTTTGAATCTCGTTCTCTTTTTTCTCCTTCATCTTTAAGGCGAGTATCGATAACTTCGCAGGCTGTTGGTAATATTTTTACTAGTCGCTTCATTGCCCCAAAGTTATATTTCCAAAGTGCTTGCGCATTACAACCATAGCGCATTGCTGTTTTCACCAAATCGTGGATCAAATCGTCCTCGACTTGCTCGAGTGATTGTGGGGTTTTAAGCGTTTCGCTCAATGGGGGTGTGATAACGCTGGAGCGTGCCTTATCAAGAAATAGGGATGCATCACGAAATAGGAAATATGCAAGCAACAGATGGCGATACAAAGGGGATTCAGCTGCAGCCGAAGTGCCGACCACATGAAACCAGCCGCTAGTTTTACCAGAACTATACGCGGCGTCAATTTTTGATAGTAGTTCTATTCCGAAATAATCCTCAAGTTGTGCAAACAAAGAACCGCGATTGAGTTTATCTACACCCCTTCCGAAACCTAGTTCGATGGCTCTCCTTTTATACAAATTGGCAAGTTGTTCTGTGCTTAAAAGAATCGGCTCTGTTGTTAATAGTGTCTTTGTAAAATTCGCGAAACCAACCTCCACTTCCTTCACAGGCTCTTCAATTAATTTTGGGTGGTCTCCAATGACATAACCACATGTGCAACCCAGCCATGCCGAAAGGATCAATTCGTTACGGCGCGCAAAGGGGCAGCTACAAGCAGGACAACGATCAAGAAGCTTACACTGGTGTTTCCAGCAAATGGTTACACCTGGTATCTGGTGCGAACGATGAATGTATGCACAACCATATTCTTGTTCGTCCTGTACAAGGCATTGTGGGCACATATGTGTGACTGAGGAGCTTCCCTTTATTCGTCGTGGCAGCTCTATCGCATGTATATCAACGTTTGAAGCGGGATTTGTCAATGAGACCTGAGTGCCGGAAAAGTGCTGGCATAGCGGTAATAACGTATTTTCATTTTGTATTGTTTGAAGATTGTGTTTTGCTGAACCAGGTAATTTAGAGGCTAGTTTGTCAAGATGTGGCTGCACAAGTGTGGTGAGGCTAAAAGGGGGAGCATTGAATAATTGTTGGTATGTAATCTTGGCGGTTGGTTGCCCTCGCAATATGTGGTACCGACTTATTCTTGATTCAATTGTTTCGTCTGGCATGCCGGCCGGAAAGAACGGCAGAAATTGATTTGCAGGAGAAGTCATTTCGACGAACATGTTAGGCTCCTTTAGGTTGGAAATCGTTGTTGCCGCGACTTTCACTTGACCTTAGCTGCTCTAAACTACTAATGAGGTATTCTTGAAGACCATCCCGCCTGATGTCACTTGATTCAAGCGTACTCTTTATTTTTTCCCTGCTAGTTTCCTGATTTTCTTTTCTTGTCCTATTTCGCTTTACAGTCTCAGTCGCTTGCTGTGCCACTGATTTTCGTGCTTTAACCGTTGGTGTTGATTCTTTTTCCTGTACTGACACACTAACGCCGCCACTTTTTGTTAGTGATGATTGTTTATCTTGGTCTTGAGACGGAAATAAACCCCATCGCATTGCATAAAACTCCCAAGGAATATCTTCAAATTGTTGAAGAATAATGGGATTTTTGTCTCTGAAGCCCGTAATGAGATCCCTATCTCTTTGGCTGAAGTCAGGTCCATAGAATGCTTCTTGCATGTGCTCTTCCGTAACAAATGATTCACCCATGTCAAGAGCGAGTCGTTGTGAGCTGGCGCGTATTCGCGCACCGTAATCTCTTATACCTCCACAATATTTAAAGAGTAATGATCCATTAGTATCCGATATTGGTGATGGCTCCGGCATCACGTTGTAGCGCCACAATGCTGGAGCAATGCAGTCAGTAAAATCATAGTCGGTTTCTTCTAATGGATGCATTTCTATACTGCCAGCTGATCCAACACGGCGCATATCTTGGGAAAATGTGTCGAGACTATTCATTCCTAAGGGATTTCCCATTAGTACGATAGGTACGCCGAAATTGAGCAGGCGGAGGAAAAAAGTTGCGGCTAAGCCGCCACGTGTGCCACCAGAGAAATTTCTCTTTTGTATTTCGTCGATGACTAGTACACCTACCCCATGATTAATCAGAATGATACCGACATGCACGGCAAGTTTTTCATTACTCAGGTTTGTCAAACTGCGCTCCAACGAATAGCTTGTACCGATCGCAAGATCAAGTGCGGTCAGAATCTGTAACAGCAGCCCACCGATAGATCCATCGTGACTCATCGCTACGTGGAGCCAAGTTGCCTGCGTCAGGTGATTCCAATCTGCCGCATACGATTTTCCGTGCTCTATTTTTTGCGGTAATTGTTTCAATGCTCGCAAGATTTCGTAAGACTTACCCAACCCTGTGACTCCACTAATTCGCATTCCTTTTGCTGAACATGGCAACCAAGGAAGGTCGCGTAAATCTTTTCCTGCGCAGCGAGCGATAGTCATCGCTCTTGCTCTCGATTGAACCAAGGTCGGGTCTCGGCCAATGTAGCCGCGACGTATCATTCTGTAGAGCCGGGTTGCAGTATCTAAAGAAGTAAGAGTGGGTTCAAACATCTGCTCTTGTAGGCGATCAAGGAGGTCATGACGGCTTTGAAGATCAAGATTTCTCATATCGAGTTTAGCGAGTGGCCAGCTTTGAAGTTTTTCTTCTAAATTGTTGGTACTCAGATGTTCGTCGAGTCGATCAAGAAATGGATTTCCAGATGGGCATTGGCTTGGTTTGTTCACGGTATTGTCCATCAGAATTTCCTTTCAGTATTGAATTTTGTTAGGCGATTTTTCATCAATTCGACAATACGATTTGTGTTGCCAGGGGCCAAAAATTGAGTTGAGATTGACTTTGGAAATTTGGCAGACTGTTGGGTTGAATTTTCAGATCCATCATTACAATCATTGATCCTGCGAATTTCGCTGTCGATGTCAGCACGCTTTTCCGCTTTACGGGCGATGCGCACGCTTGCTATTTTGGAGTCTGATGCCTTGTGCCCAATTCGAGTACTTTGCGCTACCTTCTTCCTCGTTTTTGCATCCGCTTCTGTTTCTTGCCGAAATGCTTGCTGGTCAATCTCCGCCTGATCCCGCGATGATGTGCTTTCTACATTAAGTACTTTCTGTAAGTTGTTTGTTGCGCATAGGTCATGGATACTACCCTCGGCAATTAGTATTGCGTCGTCCTTGACATTTGGTATGACGTGCAAGCCATTCATATCGAGGAGAATGATGTGTGAAAGGTCGTCTGGGTCTGCTCGAACGGAAATATGTTTTTTTCCTTTCGAAATTGCATCTCGTACTATTCCTGAATACGCAACATACTCACTGTTGAATCTTGCTCCATGTAATAGCTCCACTGTATTCCCTGTATCGGGACGATGCAGTACTAAGCCGTTGCGTTGCACGCTTGCAGTAAATGTCGGAAGTAAGTGCGCTTTGAGATAAGTCGGATCGACTGGTTTTCCAGATATGTACCCATTGGCTTTGGCCCATCTGTAAATTCCGATTCTTGTCCGAGGTAGAGATATGCCGCTGATTGCAAACTCTCGCCGCATTTCAGTTGGTATCATATGAAGGGGGAGTTCCTGCTTTGTGTTTGCCCAGTGAATCCAGAGTAATAGCAACCGAATGTATTCGTAACGTGAAAGAATAGCCTTGGTGATGGCTAGTGGCTCACCACGTTTTGCTTTTCGACCATGGGTTGTTCCCGTAAGTTGATGGTCAAAGCCACGGTGGCGCGAATGATGCCCACTTTCAGACGGACTGTTTCTATCTGCCCGACCACTTGCGATGAATTCGATACGAGAGGTGAGTCCATCAACAATAGACTCTATACCATTGCAACTGCGCAGTTCTCCATTATCGGAAAGGTATTTGGAAAAGAAGAGTGAGGGAAAATCTTCCGCAGGTAAATCTAAATTGTATCTTGCCAGTGTGGATGTTTTGTCGGTTGCTGCGCGTAGAATCGCCAACTTTGCATCATCTGTTCTTAAGTTGTCTAAGCCAATTTGCCAACCAAAATATAGTCCCAGCCATGCGTCTCGCACGAACAGTCCTCGCCCTATGCCAATAGGCTGCAATGGATCCAGACAAGAAACACAATTCACATCGATTGGTGATGCATCAAGCGAACCGACCTGAGCGATAGCGTAAATGCCGTCACACGCGGTGCCAGTGAGAGGCCGATAATTGCGAGCCCATTCACCTTCACCCATGAGGCGTCGTGCTGCAGCGGTTGCATCTTTAGCGAGCGGCCCATGGTGTCGGAATTCCTTTATTGTTGGACGAAGGTGTGCTTCCAGCAAGTCTGGAGTTAAATGGCCGCACTTATAAGTATATCCTTTACTGTAGAAAGTACTGCTCATGGACAAAAACGCTTGCTTGATAGAAGTTCCCGGTTTGACGAACATCAGGTATCCGTCTTCCAAATTTTGAGTATCTTTTTCGCTTAATATGAGGCCAGCTAAATCCGTGTTACCAGCTTTGGCCGCCGCGTTTTTTCTACCGAGTTTGATGCCGTTTTTTGCTAGCCGGCGCTTTCCAGGAGCCCCGCTTTTACTTATGGTATTGGGCAGGAGTGCATTGAGAATGCAACCAAAAGCATAGAATCGGTGCAATGCGTCAAACACCTGACCGGGACTTACCCCTGCTTCGCGAGCACGATTCCTAACTAATCCATCAAGATAAGTAAGATCGGGGAGACGGGGGCCACCTGAACTAAAGTCGGTGGGTAGAAGCGGTTTGATAAGTTCAAACTTGAAATCTCGCTTGATTTCGAGAGGAGATTTTAATCGGTCTTCATGAGACAAGGATGGATCATTTTTTGGAGGAGATAGTTTGCGCAGATCGGAATCGCTGAGTCGCCAATGATTCGGTATCTCGACGGTCGTTTTCTGAATTTTTTTTGCTAAAAGTAGGAGGTTAATTTGACTTAATTGGAATGACTCAAACCCTAGTGCATAATAGTTAGCTTGTTGTGCTGAGGAAGTTTGCCTCGGTCCAGTTGGAATTGGGATCATCACAACTCGATCTTGCTTTGGTATAAGATTCAAAACGCGATAAGGCCCTTGGAGTGGTGAGTCTGGCTCAATGCCAATCAGTATCTCGCCGGGATCAATTGGTCCTTTTTCCTGAGAATATGACAATTCATTCATGACCAGGTCTCCCCAAATAGCCTTAAACGAAGTTTGTTGCGCAGTTCAACCCCTCCGCCACGTAAAGGGTGAGAAGTTAAAATTCGGGAAGAAGGGTCAATGTCGATCAACTGCTTCCATGCACAGTGCCTAAACAGCAACCAACCATTATCTATATTGATAAAAGTTGCATTTGCTGCGCATTCGATGGCTTCGCTCAGTGTTAAATCAGAGTGTGAACTGATTACACTGGCGAATTGAGACGCCAGCGGTAGTAATTCAGGTGCAAAGTGTAGAGTGGAACAGTCCAGCCACCACTCTAGTTGTCCTGCAATGGGCATGGGAATAAGCGCTGAACTTGATATGAAATATTGGGCCCCCAGTTCAGCCGCGTATCTTCGTTCAAGTTCAAGTCTCTCAAGTGTTCGCCATTTGATCTGGGAACTGGGCTCACTAATTGGTTTGGATGAAAATATCGACAGCCCTATGCCATTATTCCTTGGGATCGTCGCTACAAGATCTAGACTGGCAACATACGGCTGACTGGAGCCAATTTCATGGCCATGTTCAATATTTGCTTCCTTCGCGATAGCGATTAGTCCTCTTGACCACTTTAAGTTTGCCGTAAGAGCGCCCGGAGCCCCATTCAATGGATTTGGGTGTGCAACCGGCCAAATTGGAAATTGCTCACGTAAATCTAGAACTCCTAGCCATAGAAGTAAAAGTGCTGTGTGGTACTCCCCGCGTGAAAAATAATGAGCTGTCCGCTGCAGCGGCGGCATGAACGATACAACTTGATTTGAAGTGGGAGATGGATTTTTTCGTCGTAGTGTCAACCAAGGTTTGTATTCGGTACCGTGGCCTATCCCATGCCCGAGTCGTATATGCGCATACAATTTTTTGTATGTCATTCCTTTCATGCGTCTTCGCTTCGGGTAAGGTTCTGTTGGCAGTGATTCTCCTAAATGTGACCAGTCAGATGAGTGCACATCAATTTGTTCCTGAATATTCACTTGCAGCCCCCCCGTTATTCAATGACTACGTTGTTCGCATATAGATTTTCCGTATGCAACTAAAATAGATCAAAAAATATAAGTAAATATATCTTTAAAACTGCATAATTTAATGCAAGTAAAAATGTATTTACTTAATATTCGAAGGTAAGGGGTATCGCCTGGAGAAATTCAGGAACTCCTGACCTTTTTTTGGTGGAGCAACCCAGTTAGATTATTCCACTTCATATTTCGGTTTCTTTATTCTTCTTACGTTCGGTTTTTCGTCTTGGAAGCAATGACACTGGCAACCTCTTTTGGGTCATCGACTCGGGGAGTTTTAGAGCCATTTGAATGAGTTCAACTTGAGTGGGATGGAGTGTATCTAGTTGACGTCTCAATTCGTTAAACATCTTGTAATGAGCCTCTGGTGCCTCGCTCTGTAAAACGATTTTCCGTTGGGACATTTCTATAGAGTCATACAGGCGCTTCTCCCATTGCGCATCAAGATCTAATTGTGTAATTAACCTGACAAGAAAGTCTGAGGGCGGCGGACCTTTCGTGCCGACTTCTATTGCGGAAATATAACTTTGTTCGCACCCAAGTTTTTCTGCGAATTCTGCTTGGCGCAAGCCGCTAAAAATGCGCAATTCGCGAAACACTATAGAAAATGGACTCATATATTAAAAAATAGTAGTTATAACTTCTGATTTTAGAAATATTATGGACGTGTTTCTTCCTTTGTCAACCATGATTTTTTGCTTTTTTCATAAATGGCACCTCTTTGTTCCACTTTAAAAAGGACTGCTTATAAATTTCCTCGCAAGTTGAAGGGTTTTCTTTATTTTTCTCTAAAGGTCGGCTGTTATATGTCTGCAGTCTGTTCCGAAATTTATATGTTTGATCTACTTATTTTTGCATCCTGTCGCATAGCGATTGTAATAATCGAAGTTGCTCGGCAAAGTAGCTGAAGATCAATTGCAATTGTAAGTACTGCAACTATTTCAAAGTCAGCTGAATATGCGTAATAGATGTAATAGCCTCTATTGTGGTTGCTTAATTCAACGAGTATTGCGAATTAGGTTCAATAGTGGGCTAGCGACTGTTCAAGACTTTATTGTTTGACTATTACTTGATATTTAAGACTTTATTGTTCCGTTCAAGATTCTATTCGGACGTAACAGGAATCGCTGCTTGACGCTACCTGGACGGCGGATTACATTACTGACTCATGGGTAAGTTATTTATACTTACAAAGGCAGTATGCATCAATCAATGGTTGTTATGTTTGTATATGACCTGACGGTGCATACTGTGTTGAGATTCAGTGAAAAGTTATCGTTATGATGTCATGTCCGTTTAAACCGAAATGGGAGCGCCGCAAAGAAGCTCGTCCTCAGGAATTGCTTGCTGCTGCGTTAAATCTGTTTGTTGAGCGCGGTTTCGCTGCGACCCGTCTGGATGATGTTGCGAAAGCCGCAGGCGTCTCCAAGGGAACCTTGTATTTGTATTTTTCAAGCAAGGAAGATTTGTTCAAAGCAGTCGTGCGCGAAAACATCGTACCGCTGCTGGGTGAAGCTGAGGGAATGATCACGGCTTTTGAAGGTAATACAGAAAGTCTGTTCCGGGAGTTGACGCTGAGCTGGTGGCGCAATGCCGGAGAAACTAAGTTATCCGGTTTGCCAAAACTGATGATGGGGGAAGCCGGAAATTTCCCCGAGCTTGCACGGTTTTATCAGGATGAAGTGATTGCCCGCGGTGAGGCATTGTTGGCAACGGTGCTGGCGCGGGGAATGCAACGTGGTGAAATCCGGAATATCGATCTGGAAATCGATACCAGATTGTTGATTGCGCCGGTGATCATGATGATGATGTGGAAGCACTCGTCATGTGTATGCCAGATCGAGCCAGAAAAACTCAACGTCTATCTGGAGCATTACATCCAGATGGCCTGGAATAGTTTATTGATACGGTAGGGATAAATGTGGCTTGGCTGACGCGCCAATGGTGACTCTGGTGATTTATACCTGTTGAATGATTCCGGTGTCTGCTTAAACAGAAAACAGCGTACTGAAAAGACATTAAATATCGCTGAATACCGGAATCAAACCGGCATACAGAGCAGTGCTTTGATAAAATGCGGGTTCCTTTAATTTATGCAATCGAGTGAACAAATGAATATCGAAAAAGCCCGTTTCAACATGATTGAACAACAAATACGTCCTTGGAACGTGTTGGATAAGGATATTTTGGATATGTTGATTGTGGTGAAGCGGGAAAACTATTTTCCGCAAGACCAGAAAACACTGGCTTTCTTTGACACAGAGTTGCCATTGCCGGACGGCTCTAAAGCAATGAGTCCTAAACTGGAGGCGCGCATTGTTCAGGAATTGGGCCTTAAAAAACAGGAGTCCGTGCTGCTGATCGGCGCTGCATCCGGGTATCTGGCGGCTTTGCTGTCTTCTATGTCCAGCCACGTGACTGTGTTGGAAACATCGTTGGTGCTGAAAGAACTTGCTGAAAAAAATCTGGCGGCCGATGGCGTGCGTAATGTCAGCGTTTTACTGGCAGACGGATTGTCCGGTCAGCATACAGGTTCGTATGATGTGATCGTGATTGCCGGCGCCGTGGAATCGATTCCTGAAACATTGAAAAAACAATTGAATATCGGCGGACGTTTGCTGGCAATTGTTGGCCGCTTGCCGGTCATGCACGCAGAACTGATCACCCGCTCTGCTGATGCTGCATACGACACTCGCAGTGTGTTTGACACGGTGGTTGCAGCAGCACCGGGCGCCGTACCTTCCTCACAATTCAAATTCTGATCTGTTAGTCAAAATAGAAAACGTATGCAACACATCACCGCACAAGAACTAGCGCAATGGCTGACTGATAGCACTAAAAATTCTCCGCTTTTACTCGATGTCCGGGAACCCGGCGAGTATGAAACTTGTCATATCGAGGGCGCACAGCTGATGCCTATGCAGACAGTTCCTGCGCGCTTGAATGAGCTGGATGAGGATGCGACGATTGTTTGTATTTGTCATCACGGTGGTCGTAGTATGCAAGTCGCTCATTTCCTCGAACACCGGGGATACAGCAAAGTGATTAACCTGACTGGTGGTGTGCATGCGTGGGCACAGCAAGTCGATCCGGCTATGCCGACCTATTAACTAACTTTTATTCGGAGTGTTTCATGCGTAATCCAGTTGTTGCTGCACTGCTTGCAAGTGCTTTTCTGTCGCTGAGTGCGAATGCTACTGATTTGCTGCAAATTTATCAGGATGCTCTGGCGAATGACCCTCAATATGCGAGCGCCCGTTCCTCGCTGACGGCTGGTCAGGAAAAGTCAGTTCAGGGACGTGCTGGTTTGCTGCCAACGATAGGTCTGAACGGAAGTGATACCCGTTCACGCGTCGAATCACAACCAGATATTGCGAATGCGGATCGCAATTTTACGACCTTCTCGAATACCTGGTCGCTTGCCTTGTCGCAGCCTTTGTTCCGCTGGGCGAACTGGCAACAATACGAACAAGGTAAATTGTCTGTTGTGATCAGCGAAGCGCAGTTTGCTCAGGCAAAACAGGATTTGATCGTACGTGTCGGTCAGGCCTATTTCGATGTGCTTGCCGCGCAAGATACGCTGGCAACATTGCAGGCGCAAAAAGTGGCGATCTCAGAACAACTGGCGTCAGCGAAACGCAACTTTGAAGTCGGTACGTCAACCATCACCGATACGCATGAAGCACAGGCGCGTTACGACCTGGCAACGGCACAGGAATTCGCTGCGCAAAGTGATCTGCAGGTCAAACGTTCAGCCTTACAGCAAATCATTGGTAAGGAAGCGGGTGAACTGGCGACACTGAAAGCCGGTGTAAAACTGAATTCACCCCAGCCAGCAGCGGTGAATGAGTGGGTCAGCTCCGCTGAAAAACAAAACTTCAATGTGGTCGCCTCCGAAGTTGCTGTTGAAGTCGCGAAACGTGAAATTGAAAGAAACCGCGCCGGACATTATCCTACGCTGGATCTGGTGGCGAGTACCGGCCGTACCGCAACAGGTGGTGCTTCTTCGACTGGCACCGGCGTTGTGAAACCGACGACGATCGGTGTGCAATGGAGCATTCCATTATTTGCCGGTTTTGCGGTTGACAGCAAGGTCAAAGAAGCCGTTGCCTTGCAAGAAAAAGCCCGCAACGATCTGGAGACAAATCGTCGCAGCGCAGCGCAAGGCGCGCGTCAGGCTTACACCGGCGTGACCAGCGGTCTGGCACAGGTTAAAGCATATGAAGCAGCAGAAATCTCCAGTCAGTCTGCGTTGGATTCAAATAAACTCGGTTATCAGGTTGGTGTCCGCATCAATATCGATGTGCTGAATGCGCAACAACAGTTGTACACCACTCGTCAGAATCTGGCGAAAGCACGTTACGACACCATCATGAATGGTCTGCGTCTGAAGTCGGCAGCGGGTACATTGAAAGAAGAAGATTTATCTGAAGTAAATACTTTGTTGCAGCGCTAAAAACAAAAAGAAAGTCGATTCCAGGACAGCAGTCCGACAACAAAAAAGCCCGCTGAATGCGGGCTTTTTTGATTTTGATCATGCCAGTTTGTTACATATCAATTTGTACTTTAGCGCAGGGTGAACACTGACGTATCATAGGTGCTGATTGCTGGTACACAGATGTTGTCGTCCAGCCTGGCTACCGATTTACTTATGAAAGTCATTTATGGCGTTGCCCGGGTTTTTGAATAAGCGTTGGCTGCTACCAGTCTTTGTTCTGGCCGGATTGATCTTGCTCTCAGGCTGGATTTTTTCCTCCTCGCTGTTTGGTCCCCGGTTGGAAGTCTTTACTTTGCAACGCGGTGAATTAGTACAAACCGTGGTTGCCAGCGGCAGGGTGGCGACACCTGCAAGAGTGGATGTCGGTACACAAATTACCGGGCGCGTTGCTGCTGTTCCCGTCAAGGAAGGGCAGACTGTGCGAGCAGGGGATCTGTTGATAGAGCTGGCTGCTGCCGACGAAAAAGCAGCGCTGGAGCTGGCGCAGGCGAATGTCCGGCAAGCCGAGGTCAGACTCAGGCAGTTGCAACAACTGACGCAGCCGACCGCGGAACAAGTGCTGGTACAGGCGCAGGCCAATCTGATCAACGTCGAGAAGCAATATCAGCGCACCCGCGAGCTGGTTGCGCAGGGTTTTGTCGGTAAGGCGCAGCTCGATGAGGCGCAGCGCGCGCTCGATGTTGCGCGAAGTCAGTTAAAGAGTGCGCAATTCCAGCTGCAATCGAGTAAGCCCGACGGCAGCGATTATCAACTCGCTGTTGCCGGATTACAGCAGGCGAAAGCGAATCTGGCGGCAGCGCAGGCCAAACTTGAGCACACCAGAATCACGGCGGTGGTGGATGGCGTCCTGATTGCCAGAGACGTAGAGCGTGGCGATATCGTACAACCGGGCAAAATCCTGATGGTGTTATCGCCCGCAGGAATCAGCCAGTTAGTGGTGCAGATAGATGAAAAGAATCTGCGTTACATCCGTATGGGGCAGTCTGCCTTCGGCGTGACTGATGCCTATCCCGGGCAGAAATTTCCGGTACAAGTCGCGTATATTAACCCCGGCGTTGACGCGCAGAGGGGCTCAGTGAATGTCAAATTGAACGTATTAAAACCACCGCTGTTTCTGACGCAGGATATGACAGTATCGGTGGAGATAGAAGTCGCCAGAAGTCAGAATGCTTTATCGCTGAATGTGGAAGCGATCCGCGATGCGAGTACGCTGCATCCGTGGGTGATGGCTGTGGTGGATGGCCGCGCAGCCCGGCGTCCGGTGACGATAGGCATACGCGGCGATAAAAGCGTGGAAATAACTTCCGGGCTGGATCAGCATGATGTCGTATTGCCAGCGACAAATATGACGATAGAGGCGGGGCAGCGGGTACGTCCTGTCGTCACGAAAAATCCGCAGTCATGAATAGCTGGCTTCCTTTTGAGTGGATAGTCGCCACCCGTTTTTTGCGGGAGGGGCGCATGCAATCTCTGTTTATTATTCTCGGGGTTGCTATCGGTGTCGGCGTGATTGTGTTTATGTCGGCCTTACTGGCTGGCTTGCAGGCCAATTTGTTTCGCCGCGTGCTGAGTTCGCAGCCGCATATCACGCTTGAAAGGCCGAAGCAGCAGGCGACGCCGGTATTGCTTGCCGCACCGGGACAGCAGATCGTGACGACGATACAAAAACCATCGCAGCGCGTGAATACCATTGACCAGTGGCAAAAAATCCGCGATCAGGTCGAGGCTCGCAACGACGTTGTGACCGTCTCACCAACCACAACCGGACCGGCACTGGTGGTGCGCGGCAGCGCCACGCAATCGGTGTCAGTGATCGGCATTTTGCCCGAGCAATACAACAAGATCGTGCCGCTCTCAGAAAAAATAACTGCCGGCGTTTTTCGCCTGACGAACACCGACGTCATGATAGGCACGCAACTGGCGGAAGACATGGGCGTTGGGCTCGGTGATAAATTACGCCTCAATTCAGCAGCAGGCACCAGTCTGATATTGAATATCGTCGGCATTTTTGATCTGGGTAGCCGCGCTGCCAATCAGCGTAACGTGTATGTGCTGTTGTCGACCGCACAGAATTTATTGAATATGGTTGGTGGTGTGTCGAGCATAGAATTAACGGTGCATGATCCCTACAGCGCAGAGGATATTGCGCAATCTATTGCCAACAGTACGGGGCTTAACGCGCTGAGCTGGATTACCACCAACAGCCAGTTTTTCCTGGCGATGCGGGCGCAGACCTATTCCAGTTTATTGATCCGTGTTTTCGTTGCGCTGTCGGTGGCAGCGGGGATCGCCAGTGTGCTGGTGGTGTCGGTTGTGCAGCGGCAAAAAGACATAGGCATCCTGCGGGCGATGGGCGGCAGCCGCGGGCAGGTGCGGCGGATATTCCTGATACAAGGTGCGCTGGTTGGTTTAGCGGGATCTGTGATCGGCTCTATGATGGCAGTTGGCTTACTGGCGATGTGGAAAATCGTTGCCAGAAATCCAGATGGCACGCCCATGTTTGTGATTAATGTCGATTGGCAGTTCTTTGTCTGGAGCGCATTGCTGGCGATGCTGGCCGGTGTGCTTGCTGCGGCGACCCCGGCGGTGCGTGCCGCGCGACTTGATCCTGTGGTGGCGATCCGTGGCTGATACTGTCCTCCTTCTTAAACAAGTCTGTAAATCGTATGCTGTCGGCACGCCGGCAGAAACGCAGGTGTTGTTTGATATCGATTTACACCTGCAACAGGGCGAGTTTGCCGCACTGATCGGACCTTCAGGTTCCGGTAAAAGCACCTTGCTCAATATCATCGGCTTACTGGATCGTCCCAGTGGCGGGCAATTGATCATGACCGGGCAGGATACCGGCAATCTTGATGAGGCGCGGCTGACGCAGTTACGCGGGCAGGCAATCGGCTTTGTTTTTCAGTCGCATTATTTGCTCACTGCGTTCAGCGCGACAGAAAACGTGATGATGCCTATGCTGATGCAGAATGGTCGTCCGGATGATCGTATGCGCGAACGGGCGCAGCATTTGTTAGCTGAAGTGGGCTTGAGGCAATGGCAGGATAGTCTGGTGGGAAATATGTCTGGTGGTCAGCAACAAAGGGTGGCGATCGCGCGGGCGCTGGCACTGAATCCGCCGTTGATACTCGCAGATGAGCCTACCGGTAATCTCGACACCAAATCCACTGACGCTATTTTTGAGTTGATGCGTAAAGTGAATGCCGATCAACACACCACGTTTCTGATGGTGACGCACAATATGGAGTTGGCAGAACGTTGTGATCGCACGATAGAGTTGGTCGACGGAAGAATCGCTCCGCCGATTTCTTCCATTACTTAAACGTAAGACCGGTTCTGTTGATTCGGCTGGTTCAGATAGTGCTCAGCTGAACCAGTTTCGGACATTGAGACCGATAAAATGTCCGAAGACGACGATGAGCATGAATGGCACCAGCGCAACGCAGGCCTGTGCAATGACTTTCCAGAGTAACCACAACTGACGGGAAATCAATGGTGTGACCGCCCATACGCACGTCAGGTAGACCAGCACCAGCGAGCACATGAACAGTATCAATAAAAAACCTTCGGGGCGGTACGGTGCTGCAATCGCAATAATGGCGCTCCAGGCAATCCACGCAGAGAGTGCCGACACCATGATTCTGTGAGCAAATTCCATGACAGGTAAAGACCTCATCGGATGATTTCCTTCTGCGTAAGTGTGCCGGAGAATTAGCTCTCCCCGGCCTGAACTGTCTTGCCAGGGAAGTGCTTTATTCGTTTGTCTGCAAATGATTGATCAATTGATGTAAGCCCGCAGTCATTGCTTGCACTGAACCGAGCATATCCCATTGATCGTCGCCGATTTTAACGTAATTTGAGACTGACCGGAGTTCCAGAAATTTCTGCTTTTCCAGTTGGCAGATATGGAAAAAAGCGGCACCTTCCATATTCTCGATATCACATTTGCTGTTGTCGATAAACGGCGCCATTGCTGCATTGACGGAAATACCATGTGCCAGCGGAAAGGGTTGTCCGGCGGGGATGTGTTCGCAGTGCAAGGTGTGGCGGCGTTCAAATTCCATCTCTATCGGCAGATGCGCCATGTGGACAAAACCTGTCGGCGTGAAAAATCCGAGATCGGCTTCTACTTCACTTTCTACCAGCACAACATCGCCGATCTTGAAACGTGAATGAGGGAATACGCCAGCAATGCCGGACAAAATCAGCATGTCCGGGTGGTGCTCATGTATCGCTTTGACAGTTGCATACGTGGTTGCCGTCAGGCCGACGCCGGAAACGATACTGATCACGTCATCACGTTGAAACAGGCTGGCTTCGGTTTGAGTAGGAAACAAAACAATGATCTTCATAGGAGGAGAGTCGGATTCAAGGGGGAAAGGGTGTAAGGTATTGCGTATCCTTATCGGCTGCCATGTCGCAAATCAACAAAATGCTGTAAACCTTTTTCTCAGCAGCGCGTTATAAGGAGTACAGGCATTTTCAACTAAACCGCATCGAAATAGCATGATGATGCTTGTCTGGTTGCCATTCATTTCGCTGACAGCAGCAGAGACAATTTAAGAGCTTATATGAAAAAAATCATTTTATTCGCGGCGCTTGCGTCCTCATTGCTGAGTGTTGAATCCGCGTCAGCTCAGAATGTTAATTTATCGGTGCAATTTGGTCAGCCGGGTTTTTACGGGCAACTGGATGTCGGTAATTTTCCGCAGCCGCAATTAATTTATCGCGAACCCCGCATCGTTTATCGCAGCCCCGCGCCATTGCCGCCGCTGTATCTGGTTGTGCCTCCTGGTCATCGCAAACATTGGGATAAGCATTGTTCACGTTATGACGCTTGTGGCCGGCCCGTTTATTTCGTGACCGAGAATTGGTATAACACCCAGGTGGTGCCTCGCTATCGTGACGGTCAATATCGTGAACCACACCGCGACTATAACAACGGACCAAACCGTGGTTACGATGGCCGCGATGACAGAGATAATCGCGAACACGGTCGCGGTAAAGATAATGACCGTGGTCAGGGAAATGGGCGTGGCCACGATAATGGGCACGGCAGAGGGCAGCATAACGATTAATCTGTCGGTGGCTGGCGAACGATGTCTGTGGCGGTTTTAGCGCAGGCATTGTGCCCGGGCATTCCTGAATGGTTTCAGGCGGTCAGAATATACTCCCGGGGGTATGTTCAGACCGCCTTTGTTTATAAGGACATCTGGCATGTTTTGGCTGATACTCCCCTTTTTTATGAAAAAACAGGGGTATTGTGCAGCGGTACAGACAGGTCTTGCCGCGCAATCGCATCGTTGCTGATAAACGGGTTTGCCGCAACCATAGTGGGTGATTGCATTATGTTGCAGAAGCAGCGGCGCTCGCTGAGATTGACTTACTGAAAGCTGCGCAAGTAGGCCAGAAGATCGGCGATTTTTTTGTCATCGCTCATGCCATAAAAGCGCATTTTCGTGCCGGGTACGACATCTTCCGGCGCGTGTAAAAAAGCGCGCAGATTTTTTTCTGTCCAGATCAGCTTTGCATTTTTCATCGCGGGCGAATATTTAAAATCAATAGTCGAACCGGCTGTTCTGCCGATCACGCCGTTCAGTTGTGGCGCAAAGCCGCCGTGTCCGGAAGCACCGATCTGATGGCAGGACGCGCAGCGCGATGTAAACACCAATTTGCCCGCCTCGACATTTCCTGCGGCGACTGCAAACGGCGAAACCATTGCCATGAGCAGCAGAAGCAGGCGGTGTTGCCTCATCAGATTCATGTCGTCTGCGCCGGTTTTTGCGGTGCATAGGCCGCCATAAAGACATCGATTGCTCTGGCCGTCATTGCTTTGATTTCTGCTTCACTGACATGCTCCAGCAGCTTGAACAGAAATGGATTAATTAATTCCGCTTCCAGCAAACCATGTAATTGCAAAGTGGCGACTGCCGCATTTCCCTGGCGTAGCTTTCCTTGCGTCATGGCGTCTTGCAGAAAGTTCGTGATAATACTCTGGCTGCTCAGAATGCCGCGTTCATAGAGCAGTTTGCCAAGTTGCCCTGGCGCTGTAATTGCCATGTGTCGTTGCGCCATGATTTCTGGCGAATACAGAAATGACAGCAGATGTTCGCCAAAGTAACGCAAGGCATCGGTGATGTCTGTGTTGGTCTGGTCGAATGCATCGAACATTGCCTGGCGCTTGGTCTCGGCAGACTTGTACATGATTTCAAAAAATAGCTCTTCCTTTGACGCGAAGTAGTTATACAGCGTTGCTTTCGAGCCCCCCAGCCGGGCGCAGATTTCCGACATCGACGTCCGTTCAAATCCCAATTCCTGAAAAGCCTGTGCCGCCACGCTCAGTATGGCCTGCCGTTTTGCTTCGGTTTTCATTTTCATGTCAATAGCATCTCTCAAAAATAAATAACTGTACCGACCTGTTCATTTTAGCATGCGGTTGCTATAATTCATAAACGTACTGTACGGTACAGTAATGAATGAAAGAGAGAACTTCTTATGTCTTCTATATCTTCACCCGGGTTTTTACCTCAGATTAAGCTCAGCAGATTGCTGCTGGCGCTGACTTTGGCGCTAGGCGGCTGCGCCCAGTTGCCGCAGTCAGAACCAACTTTATCAATGAAGACTGGCGCTGATTTTCCGGCTACAAACGCGTTCGCAGCGACTACCTCCGCTACCAGCATCTGGCCGGATGAACGTTGGTGGCAGGCATATCAGGACGCGCAACTGAATGCTTTGATTGACGAAGCCTTGCGTGATGCGCCGGATATGAGCGCCGCTGCCGCGCGACTGGCAAGAGCAGAAGCCTTCAGTCAGGTAAAAAATGCGGCAACAAAGCCGCAGGTCAATGCCAATGCGTCGATTACAGAGCAAAAGATGAGTTACAACTATCTGACGCCAAAGTCGATGACGCCGAATGGCTGGAATGATTACGGACGCGCGACTTTAGATGTCAGCTGGGAGCTGGATTTCTGGGGCAGAAATCGCGCTGCACTAGCGGCGGCGACTTCACAGGAGGAAGCCAGCCGCGCGGAATACGCACAGGCGCGTCTGACTCTTGCCGCGGCCATCGCCAGTCAGTACGCCGATCTGGCGCAATTATTCGTACTGCGCGACACGCTGCAACGCTCGGTAGAGATACGTCAGAAAACTGTCCAGATGTTTGCCGACCGATTTGCCTATGGCATGGAAACCAAAGGCGGGCTGAGTGAAGCGAAAGTTCGGCTGATCAGTGCCGAAGCGGAGTTGTTGGCAAACGAAGAGCAAATCGGTCTGCAGCGCTATCGGATTGCCGCCTTGCTGGGTGCAGGGCCTGACCGTGCGCTGGCAATTTCCCGTCCTACCGTGAATTTGCAGATGCCGACCGGTCTTCCTGCGGAATTGGCGACAAATCTGTTGGGACGCCGACCGGACATCGTTGCGGCACGCCTGCAAGCCGAAGCCAGCGCGCACAGCGTAGACCAGAAAAAAGCAGAGTTTTATCCGAACATCAATCTGTCGGCATTCATAGGGGTGCAATCGCTGGATCTGAATATGCTGAGTAAAAGTGGTTCCTCCACCGGCAGTATCGGCCCGGCGATTTCTTTACCGATCTTCACCGCAGGTCGCTTACAGGGTGAGTTACGCAGCAGCACCGCCAGCTATAACGAAGCTGTGGCGAACTATCACCGGGCGATCAGTCAGGCCTTGCAAGAAGTGGCCAGTGCCGGTCTGAGCCAGCAGGCTTTAAGTGCGCAACTGATGAAAAGCAAACAAGGTGTTGCGGCGGCGACCGATGCCTACAGCGTTGCAAAAAATCGCTATCAGGGTGGTCTGGCAACGTATCTCGAAGTTTTATCCGCGGAAGATAGTCTGCTGATCAACCTGCGTGCACTGACCACGCTGGAGGCGCGTGCCTTCACTCTCGATGTCGCGATGAAGCGCGCGCTCGGCGGCGGCTATCAGTCAACTGCAAATACTTAATTTAAAAATTATCTGAAGGATTTTTACCATGTCTGAAACGAATCTGAACGCAAACAAAGTACAAAGACGCAATAAATTACTGGGCGGTGTCGCAGGTGTCGTGGCTTTATCTGCGATCGCCGCAGGTGTTTACTGGTTCACGTATGGCTCGCATTTTGTCTCTACCGATAACGCCTACGCTGCAGTCGAAGTGGCGCAGGTGACATCGGCCGTCGGCGGCAAGATTAACGAAGTATTAGTCACGGATACCCAAGCGGTAAAAAAGGGCCAGATCCTGGTCAGGATCGACCCTGCGGATGCTCGTTTGGCACTGGCTCAGGCCGAGGCTGATCTGAATCGTGCTGTACGCCGGGTCAGAGGATTTGTCGCCAATGATGCCAGTCTGAAAGCACAGATCACTGCCCGCGAAGCCGATGAGAAAAAAGCAGCGGCGCAGTTGCGTGCGGCTGAGGCCGATTTCGAGCGGGCAAAAATTGATCTGCAACGCCGCGAAGCATTGGCCGTCTCAGGCTCGGTTTCCGGTGATGAACTGACCCGTGTACAGAATGCTTTTACAACTGCGAAGGCGAATCTGGAAGCGAGCCGCGCCGCCGCTGCGCAGGCGCAGGCAAATCAAACTATGGCGCTTGGCTCACGTGAGGCCAATGCCGTATTGATCGCTAATGTCAGTGAAGAAAATAATCCGGAAGTTGCTCTTGCCCGCGCCCGCCGCGATCAGGCTGCGCTTGATCTGGAACGCACCATTGTGCGCGCACCGGTTGACGGCATTGTTGCTAAACGCCAGGCTCAGCTCGGTCAGCGCGTGTCGTCCGGCGTGCCATTGTTATCGGTCGTGCCTGTGCAGGAGATGCACGTTGATGCGAACTTCAAAGAAGTACAACTGGAAAATGTTCGTGCCGGTCAGCCGGTTGCATTGCAGGCGGATATCCACGGTAGCAGCGTGACTTATCACGGCATAGTAGAAGGCTTTTCGGGTGGATCGGGCGCTGCGTTTGCCGCGATTCCGGCGCAGAACGCAACTGGTAACTGGATCAAAGTTGTCCAACGTTTACCGGTACGTATCAAGCTCGACTCAAAAGAGCTGCAAGCCCATCCGCTGAAAGTCGGCCTTTCCATGAGCGCCCGCATTGATACCCGTGAGCAGCAACGCTAAGGAGGCAACATGAAAAACTATGCTTTGCAGAGCGGAGCATCCGGTACGCCAGCGGGGAGCGCGTCAGAAGATGCGCCGCTGACAGGTGGCATGCTCTGGTTCGCCGCCATCATTCTGGCGGCTGCCAATTTTATTGCCGTGCTGGATATGACGATTGCGAATGTATCTGTACCGACCATCGCTGGTGCAATGGGCGCGACCAGCAGTCAGGGCACCTGGGTGATTACTTCGTATGCCGTGGCAGAGGCCATTACTGTGCCGCTGACAGGCTGGCTGGCAGCGCGTTTTGGCGCTGTTCGTGTATTCACGATAGCGATGGCGATGTTCGGCATTTTCTCTGGCCTTTGCGGCCTCGCCAATTCTCTCGGCATGCTGGTATTTGCGCGTATCTGTCAGGGTTTTGCGGGTGGCCCGTTGATGCCATTGTCGCAAACTTTATTGCTGCGGATTTTTCCGAAAGAAAAAGCACCGGCAGCGATAGGTTTATGGTCAATGACGACTTTGATCGCTCCGGTGCTGGGCCCGATTCTTGGCGGTTATCTGTGTGATGATTTTTCCTGGCCGTGGATTTTTTATATCAATCTGCCGATTGCCGTTTTATGTGCGGCGATGGCGTGGCAATTACTCAAACGCTATGAAAAAGCGCCGGTGCTCAATCCGATAGACAAAGTCGGGCTGGCATTGCTGGTGATCTGGGTCGGTGCTTTGCAACTGGTGCTGGATGAAGGAAAAGAACTCGATTGGTTTGCCTCGACGGAAATCGTTTTGCTCAGTCTGGTGGCGGCGGTGGGTTTCGTCGTTTTTCTGATCTGGGAGTTTCATGAAAAGCATCCGATTGTCGATTTGCGGGTGTTCCGGCATCGCGGGTTTTCCGTCAGCGTACTCACGATCAGTGTCGCGTTTGCTGCCTTTTTTGCTGCGAATGTGTTGACGCCACAATGGTTGCAGGCCTTCATGGGATACACCTCAACCAAGGCAGGCATGGTAACGGCATGGACAGGTATTTTTGCTGTCTTTGTTGCACCTCTTGCGGCTGGCTTGTCGTCGAAGACAGATCCGCGCCGGCTGGTATTTGGCGGCGTTGCCTGGCTGGGGCTGATGACCTTGTGGCGCACTTTTGCCACGACAGATATGGGCTACTGGGACATTGCCATGCCGTTGATGTTCATGGGTTTAGGTTTGCCCTTTTTCTTCATCCCGACAACCGGGCTCGCTATGGCCAGTGTCGAGGAACGTGAAATGGATTCTGCCGCGGGTCTGATGAATTTTTTACGGACTTTATCCGGTGCGTTCGCGACCTCAATGGTGACAACCATCTGGGATGATCAGATTTCCCGCAATCATGCCGAATTGGTCGGGCTCACCGATACCGACCTGAGTGTACAGAAAATGCTGGAAAGCTCAGGAATGGCAATTGATGCGGTTCGGGGAACCATCGATTCTCTGGTTACCAGTCAAAGCGTGATGCTGGCGACGAACCAGTTAATGATGGGTATCGCTGTCGCATTTCTGGTTGCTGCGTCGGTGATCTGGCTGGCGCCGAAACCAACCAGAGTGGTCGAGCCGGGAGCGGGCGGACACTAGACGACACCCGTTCGACAGGTGACTGACCGGTGTATCTGATGCCGGTCAGCCCTTTCACTTTAACTTCTCACTGATGACAGGAGAATTCTCATGTTCAAACATATTCTTGTTCCCACTGATGGCTCCGCACTATCGCAGGCAGCGATAGAAAAAGCGGTGTTGTTTGCGAAAGAGTCTGGTGCGCGCATCAGTTTTTTCTGTGCCGCGCAAGCCGCTACCATGTACGATGGGCTGGGCGGTATTTTTTCTGCGCAGACGCCTGCGACTCTGCGCGACATCGCGAATAACATCAGTCAGGAAATTCTTGCTGCGGCAGAAAAGCAGGCGCAGATACAGGGTGTTCCGTGCACAACGTTGTCGCAGATTGCAGAGCAGCCTTATGCTGCAATTATCGAGGCTGCAACGCTGCAGGGCTGTGATTTAATTTTCATGGCTTCTCACGGCAGGCGCGGGCTGGATGCCTTGTTACTCGGCAGCGAAACGCAGAAGGTACTCACACATTCGACTATACCGGTATTGGTTTATCGTTGATTTAATCGTCGCCTGTCATGCCGGCACACCCAGGATCACGCTGGAGGCTTTGAATATGCCGGTGGCAGGTGTGCCGGTCTGCAAGCCCAGCGCGGTGCAGCTGTCATTGGTGATGATGGCAGCCAGTGTACTGCCGCCGTCCATCGTGATAATAATTTCGGTATTCACGGCACCCGGTTGTATGCGTGTGACGATGCCGCTTAACTGATTGCGTGCCGATAAGCGGGTATTCTGATTTTCTGTCATCACGATGATGGACGACGATTTGATCAGCGCAAATGCTTCTGCACCCGGCTGTAACCCCAGCTCTTCCGTGCTTTCATGGGTAATGACGGCGACAATTTTTTGCCCGCCTGCAATCGTCAGTTCTATTTCATCATTCACTGCGCCCAGTTTGATGTGCGTGACTTTGCCCAGATAATGATTGCGGGCGCTGGTTTTCATATTCATTTTTTTGATGAGTAAAAAATCGTCGGCGATGCCATCCGCTTGCTGGCTGAGTTGCCGGATAAAATCACGATGTTCCTGTTCGATGATGTGGAAGTTGTCGACCAGTTGCTGACCGCGTTGCGTGAGCCTTGTACCGCCGCCGCCTTTGCCGCCGGTCAGTCGTTCAACCAGCGGTTCGCCCGCCAGATTGTTCATGCTGTCAATCGCATCCCAGGCGGCTTTATAGCTCATCTTCATGGCTTTGGCCGCTTGTGTGATTGAGCCGCAAGCGGCGATTTGTGCCAGCAGGGCAATCCGGCCTTTGCCACCGAAATTTTCGCCGTCGACCGTCATCCAGACCGAGCCATGTAAGGCTATCGTTTTCTCTTTGCTCGTCATACAAACACCCGTCTTAAAAACATCTGCCAGAAGCTGGCAGTGTCGGAAGTATCAGCCGTAGCGCTGAAGTCACGCTGCCCTTTTCTTCGTCAGCTGTGAGAACGTCATTGTTCATACGCATTGGCTGAGTACGACCGGTGCATCATCATGACGAATTTTCCCATCACGCAAATGCACAACGTGATCGCCAAAGACATGGGCGTCTTCCGGATCATGCGTGATCAATATCATCGGTACTTGCAATGACCGTTGCAAACTATCGAGTTCCTTGCGCATCAGAATACGCAAAGATGGATCAAGCGCAGCGAATGGCTCATCCAGCAATAATGCCCGGGGTTCTGCAACCAGTGCCCGTGCCAGCGCCGTACGCTGTTTTTGTCCGCCCGAAAGTTCATGTGGAAGCTGATCGGCGACTGTTTGTAAATCCAGCGCAGCTAACCAATGATTGACCTTTTCATTGCTGCGTTGCCGGTCTGGATTGCGCCAGCCCGGCGTCAGTCCGAAACCGATATTCTGGCGCACATTCAGGTGCGGAAATAAAGCGTATTCCTGAAACAGATAGGCAATATTCCGCTTTTGCGGTGCCAGATGAATGCGCTGCTGATGATCAAATAAAGTTGTCTCGCCGAGACGGATATGGCCGCGATCTGGCGTCAGTAATCCGGCAATCGCTTTCAGCGTCAGGCTCTTACCCGCGCCGGAATCGCCGAGGATGACGACGCGCTGCTGATCGCTGGCGAACTGAATATCGAGTTCAAACCGGCGTGTGCCTGAGATCAGCGTTTTCTGAATGTGGAGATCAAACTGCATAGACCATTCCGTTATGAAGAGCGATGGGCGATACGCCCCGGCGCCAGTTTTCCTGCCAGTAGTAACATGCTGATGCAGACGACTGAGTTCAATAACACCAGCGTATTGGCAACATCGTCCTGCCCGGCCTGCACGGCTTCATACACGGCGATAGACAGGGTTTGTGTTTTACCAGGGATGCTGCCGGCGATCATTAAAGTGGCACCGAACTCGCCCAATGCCCGGGCGAATGCCAGCAACACCCCAGCCAGAATCCCGCGCCAGGCCAGTGGCAGGGTCACGCGAAAGAAAATGCCTATTTCAGAAGTACCCAGCACGCGCGCAGCTTGTTCCAGTTGCCCATCGATTGCTTCAAAAGCAGCTCGTGCCGGTTTAAAGATCAAAGGAAACGCGACGACGGCAGCGGCGATGACTGCGCCTTGCCATGTGAAAATCAGACTGATGCCAAAAGAATCCTGCAGCCATGCGCCAAACCAACTGCCTCGCCCCAGCAAGACCAGCAGGTAATATCCGAGCACCGTTGGTGGCATCACCATTGGTAAAGTCAACACTGCGTCGAGCAGATCGCGCCCGGGAAAGCGAACGCGCGCCAGCAGATAGCCAACCGCGATACCCGCAATCAGATTCAGCGCGGTCGCCCAACCGGCAACTTTCAGCGACAACAGCAGAGGGGTCCATGCGACATCCATACCAGACGATCAGCCTTTCTTAAATCCGTATTTTGCCAACACAGTCTGCCCCGGCGTGGATAGCAGATAGTTGATGAAGCGCTTCGCTTCTTCACCATTCTTACTATGTCTGATGCGGGCAACCGGATAACTGATCACCGTGGCAGTCGGTATTTCCAGCACGACTTTGACTTTGTCTTTCATGATCGCGGCATCCGTCGCATAAACGAAGCCAGCGTCAACCTCGCTGCGGGCAACGTAATCGAGCGATTGCCGTACGTTTTGCGTGCTGATGGTTTTGCTTTCGAGTGCTGGCCACAGTTTTGCAGTCTCCAGCGCCTGCATGGTATAGCGACCCACGGGCACGCTGGCCGGATTGCCAATCGCGATGCGTTTGATATTTGCCTGATTCAGATCGTCGAGTCGTTTGATTGCGATTTTGCTGTCGGCTGGTTCGATCAGAACGAGCGCATTCCGCACAAAATCATGACGGTCACTCGCCATTACTAAGCCCTGTTTTTCTGCGGCATCCATGGTTTCCTGGTCTGCCGAGGCGAACACATCTACCGGTGCGCCTTTGGCGATTTGCTGCAACAAGGCACCTGACGCTGCAAAGTTCAAGGAGACTTTCGCATCCGGATATTGCGCCTGATAATTCTGTGCGATTTCTTTGAACGCGTTGGTCAGACTGGCGGCTGCCGAAACCGTGATTTCTGCCGCGCTGGCGAGATTTGATGCGCCGACCAGTAAAGTTGCCAACATCAGGCGTTTCAAGGTTTTCGTTTGCACGTGACAGCTCCGGTGAGTTGAACAGAAATCGTAATATACACTTATATATAACGCTATCAAAGAGTGAGTCTGGATAATCTTGACTCAGGTCAGTTTAGAAAGAAAAACCGGGAGCATAAGGGGGGAAGCACCTGATCGTTGTCTCAATATCGGGGCACGGCTGGTCGTGCTTTTTCGCAAAAAAAAACACCAGCTCGTAAGCTGGTGTTTTCTAGGATAAGAGTCTGATCAGAATCCAAGCCGGAAATCGACCCTGAAACTGTTAGCACGATAGGTATTCGCACCCATAGAACCTAGCCAGCTAAAGTTGGTTGTTAAACCACGACGCGATCTGACATTCAGACCCAGACCAACAGATTGGATATCTTCCGGTAAGCCAACGACGACGACACTGTAATTAGTGCTGCCTGCACCCAGATCTGTGTAATACATAGACTGATCCATATCACCGCTGGTACGGTGACGCAATTGCAGCTTCAACGATGGTGAAACCTGACCAAACTCGTAGTACAGGTCTTTTGCAATCGTCAGACCTCCGGTCAATGCAGTGGTAGTGCTGCGGGCATTATTCAGAGAAAGAGCTAAAACGCTGCCGCGCTCATTGTAGGCATCCAGTCTGGCATGCAATACATCGAGACGTCCGAATGGCTGAATATGTAAATCATTGCCCATCGCGATATCGCGTGTCAGCGCCGTCGATGCAAAGCTGACCTGACCTGAACGCTCGCCCGCCAGCAACTGATTATTGACGTCATCCCAGCGACGATTATCAAAATTGAGCTTGCCCATACCTACGACACCATCCACAAACCATTGTTTCTCTGGCTTATACGTGCCGTACAACATGCCAGACCATTGTCTGGATTTGCTTTCGCTCCCCAGCGTATCCATGGTTGCTGTGTCACGTGCATAGCCAATCGATGCACCAATGATCAGCTTGGGATTCCACATCATATCCAAACCGATAGTCAGGCCGCTGCTGGAGAACTTTGTCCGGTTACCATTCTGAGCATCAATACCACCAACGTCGATATTACCCGCCGTCCAGATGCCGATTGGCTTACCCGCAATCTGCAGCAATTCATTATTTTTTGCTGGTTCTTCTTCATTGCTACCGCCATCTGCATGGAAGGCTTCACCTTTGGCAAATGGCGCTTTCGCCATTGTGTATTCCTGGGAATCCTTCGGACTCAGACGGTACGAATCGTTACCGAAGGTGTCCTTGCTTGCAGTCAGATTGTCAGAAATTTTATTGACGGCCATTCTGAACATATCCAGTCCGGGGGCGTTGAGTGCGACACCAAAGCGGTTTTTAATCGAAAAGTCGCTATGCAGAATCTGAACGTGGCTATACACGTTCGTGATCTGCGTCTCTGTGAAGCGCTGGCTGATATTAGCAGCAGCAACTGCCGTCGCTTTCACTACAGCATTGCTCACAGGATCAGGGCGTTTGCCGACGACGACATTCAACACTGTGCTATTCGCACTAGCAGTTATCGCGTCGCCAGAGTAGAGCGCAGTAATTAAATGAGCACCAACCGACAGATTTTTCGTCATTAACGCGGCGGAACCATTTGCCAATGGTACGCTTCCCAGATTTACCTGTCCGTCCATAAAGATGACTGACCCCGTCGATGTTGCCGGGCTCACTGCTGCAGTCAACGTCACAGCAACGCCATCCAACACCTGTGATTGGGATGTACCTATCGTTACAGCAGAAGCAGTGAGGTTCTGAATTTCAATGCTGATGCTGGCCGTTGCCGGATTGAAATTGCTTTCGCTGTCTTTGGTCGCGGTAACAACACATGTGCCAGCGGTACTACCAGCTGACAGGATATTGCCAGACAAACTGCAAGCACCGGATGTGATGGCAAAACTGACCGCGCCGCTACCGGAACCGCCAGAGGCAGTGATGATTGCTTTGCCTGTCGATGTATAGATGGCGCGTTTATCGGCGTTCAACACCAATGCGGTCTGCGCATTCTTACCAACACTCAGACTATATGTCGCCAATGTCTGTGCATTGATACCTTTGACTGCTGCCTGTGTTGCCGTAATGGTCACGCTACCGGATACCAGCGCAGAGACTTTACCAGCGCCATCGACACTCGCAATGGCGGGGTTACTGCTGCTATAGCTGATCGCCCCAAAATTCCCACCGCTGAGCGTGGAGGTCGCGACATTTGTCAGGCTGTTACCGATAGTGATTTGCAATGGTCCCGCTTGGCTGAAGCTGAGTACTGGCAATGGCAATGCCGTAACCGTTAAGGCGTAGGTTTGTATAGCCTGTTCGTTCACTCCGTTCACCGCTGTTTGCGTCGCCGTAATTGTCACTGCCCCTGCATTCAATGTAGTGACGGTGCCGCTGGAATTGACCGTGGCGATGGCGGGATTACTGCTGCTGTAGCTGATCGCACCATAATTGCCGCCGCTGAGCGTGGAGGTCGCGATATTCGTCAGGCTATTACCTAATGTGACTTGTAACGGACCCGCTTGGCTGAAACGCAGCACAGGCACATCAATAACACTCAGGCTGTATGTCTTTGTCGATAGTCCGTTCACTCTTGTGACAGCTGCCTGTGTTGCGGTAATTGTGACCGTTCCCGTATTTAGCGTCGTGACGGCGCCGCTGGCGTTGACCGTGGCGATAGTGGGATCGCTGCTGCTGTAACTGATCGTGCCGTAACTGCCGCCAGTCAATGTTGACGTCACAGTATTTGTCAGGCTGTTGCCGACAGTTATTGCGAGCGGCCCCGGCTGATTGAAATTTAAAACGGGGACAGGCACGGGGTTGACGGTGAGGCTGTAAGTCTTGATCACCTGCGCGTTTATTCCTGTGACAGCTGCCTGTGTTGCGGTAATTGTGACTGTTCCCGCATTCAGTGTCGTGACGGTACCGCTAGCGTTGACCGTGGCGATGGCGGAGTCACTACTGCTGTAGCTGATCGCGCCATAACTGCCGCCAGTCAATGTCGACGTCACAGTATTTGTCAGGCTGTTGCCGATGGTTATTGCGAGCGGCCCCGCCTGATTGAAATTTAAAACGGGGACAGGCACGGGATTGACGGTGAGGCTGTAAGTATTGATCACCTGTGCGTTGATTCCTGTGACAGCTGCCTGCGTTGCGGTAATTGTGACCGTTCCCCCACTCAAGGTAGTGACGGTGCCGCTGGCGTTCACCGTGGCAACGGCGGTATTGCTGCTGCTGTAGCTGATTGCACCATAACTACCTCCGCTGAGCGTTGATGTTGCTGGATTTGTCAGACCATTGCCGGCAGTGATCGGGGGCGGGCTAGGTTGATTGAAACTCAAAATCTGCGGTGGAGTCACAACAAGGTTGTAGGTCACCGAATATCGACCGGAGCTGCGACTATCCAAAATCATTTCTATTTGGTACGTTCCCGTATTTGAAGCAATGAAATTAAAAGAAGCAGTTTGAGCGGCCGTATTATATTGCCCTTGGCGCGGTTGAACTGAAGCGGGAGTATTTGGACTAATATCGTTAACCCTTGCTGTGGAATCGTATGCGAAGCTGATGTTGCAATCGGTGTTTACTGTACAAAAGTAGCTGCTACCTTGGGCTGGGTTAAAACTCATGGGCGGCGTTGGAATCACAACAAGGTTGTAGGTCACCGGATATTGAACGGAGTTGGTATCAAATAAAATAATGTCTATTTGGTACGTTCCAGTATTTAAAGCAGTGAAATTAAAAGAAACAGTTTTAGTTATCCCATTCAACTGCCCTCCGTACCCATTTGCTAGTGAAGCTGGAAAATTCGCATTAAAATTACTAATTGTTCCAGCGAAGCCGTATGTGAGGCTGATGGTGCAATTGGTGTTTACTGTGCAAGTGTAGTTGCTACCCTGGGCTGGATTGAAACTAATTGGGTCTGCATGCACCGGTAGCGCCGTGCTGAGGATGGTGATGAAGAGGCTGGCAAAAGCTAGCCATCTTATCGAAAAGATGCGTTGTAGCATGGCGCGACTTTCAAATAAATAGAGCGGAACGGGGAAAAGATGTGTCTGCAACGCCAGCGCATTGATGCACTATCAGAGCTCAATGCGAGCATTGACTGCGGAAAAGTGAGCGGTAAAGCACAGATGAGGATTCCATTGTACAGTTTTTATTTTTGCAACAATGAAAATTACCACCGAAGTCCCGATAGTGTTGTTTTTTTTTAAACAGACATATGAGTATGTGACTAATACGAGACTGCTGACAGTATCAGGGGATGGTTATGCACGAAGATACGTTCAAGGCAATTTGCTGAGGGTATTTGAACAATACCGTGAGATGACGTCATGTGTGCATCTGGTTGACGTGTAGGTTGGGTGCCATATTTACTATGCCTTGCCGGGGCAATTTTTCGTTAGTCTCAATGAAATACAACGAGGACTGCTTTTTTACCTTCACCCGCTCAAGCGAGCAGGTGAAGGCTTCTGAATGTATCCGGCTAGTGTTTGTTCAGCCGCAAGCGCCGACGTAGCCGCAGGAAACACAACGGCTGCAGCCATCTATCTTTTGCAATGCATACGCGCCGCAATCCGGACATTTTTTCCCGCTGGGGATATACGATACCGGCGCGGTTTCCGCGACGTAAGTCAGATCGTTGACGCCATATTGTTGCAGGCGGGATTTAAATTTCTCGGCCAGTACATGCACCGGAATCTGGTTACCGGAGGCGTCCAGAAAGCCGCGTTTCATCAGGATGCGTTGCAATGCGTAGCCGATGGCAGCCACTTCGGATTCGTGGAACAGCGGCGCTTGTGAGCCGTCGTCTTTGGTCAGCATGCCGCAGCGGACGGTGCCTTTATCCCACACGACTTCACGCATATCGGCCAAGGCTTTTGCAATCGAGCCACCAGAGCGCGCCGCCATTGACAGCAGACGCATACTGGCGGAAATCCATTGCTGGCCATCGTTTTTCTGACCGGCCGGCATGAAGAATTCAAACGGACGTTCTATCGTGATCAGTTCGCCACCAACCATACCTTGCACGTGTATGAAGCTGACGGTCAGGTAGACCGTTTTTTTACCTTCATAGGTGGTGTACTGCACTTTTGAGGTGATTGATTCCAGATCGCCGAAAGGACGCCCCTCAAACTGTTTGCGCAGCAAATCTTCATCATGCGGCTGATGCGTAACAGTCTTAGCCGTTTCGGTTTCCGGTGTGGTGCTGGCGACAGATAAGACGCTGCCGAGTATGCTGTTTGGCCGGTAGGTTGCCAGACCTTTGAGTCCGGCGCGCCATGCGTCCATATACAAATTCTGGAAGTCTTCGTATGGATAATCGGCCGGTACGTTGACTGTTTTCGAGATCGCAGAGTCAATATAAGGCTGCACGACCTGCAACATTTTCATGTGATCACTGGCCGACATATTCAGCGCGGTGACAAACTGATGCGGCAATTTGCTGTCGTCGGACACGTCATGCCCCATCGCGCGGTATAAACGCCAGGCGTGATCGGCGACTTCATAAATGCGCGCGTCGCCAACGGCCATGCGCTTTTTACGGTTATAGACCCATGAAAACGCGGGCTCGATACCGTTCGATGCATTGTCTGCGAATGCCAGTGTGATGGTGCCGGTCGGCGCAATCGACAGCAGGTGAGAGTTGCGCAGACCATTTTTTTCTATGGCTTTACGAACTGTCTTCGGCAGACGTTGTGCAAATTGGCCGGATAAATATTTCTGGCTGTCGAACAAGGGGAAAGCGCCTTTTTCTTTTGCCAGTTCGGCGGAGGCGAGATACGCCGTATCGCGCAGAACTTCAGATACCTGACGGGCGAATTCGCGGCCTTCGTCGGAATCGTAGCGTATGCCCAGCATCACCAGAGTGCTGCCTATGCCGAGAAAGCCAAGGCCGACGCGTCGCTTTGACATCGCTTCGGCTTTTTGCAGATCGAGTGGCCATGCGGTGGCATCGAGCACATTGTCGAGCATGCGGGTCGCCACTGTGATGACGGATTTAAATGCATCAAAATCAAAGCTGGTGCCGAGCGAGAAGGGATTCTTGACGAAACGTGTCAGATTGATAGAGCCGAGGCAGCAGCAGCCATAATCCGGCAAAGGCTGTTCGGCGCAAGGATTAGTCGCTTCGATTTTTTCGCAGTAATACAGATTGTTTTCTGTATTCATACGTGACAGGAACAGAATGCCTGGCTCTGCATGGTCGTAAGTCGATTTCATGACGACTTCCCACAGGTCACGGGCGCGCAGTGTTTCGTAGACCCACAGACCGTCTTCACGCTGGTAGGCGCCTGCGGCTTTGCGGTCTTCGCTCGGTTCTGCTTTGTGCACGAGGCAGAAATCTGTGTCGTCAGCGACCGCTTGCATGAACTCATCGGTGACGCCGATGGAGATATTAAAGTTCGTCAGGCCGCCTTCGTCTTTCGAGCGGATAAATTCCAGAATATCGGGATGATCGCCGCGCAGTACGCCCATTTGCGCACCACGCCGCGCACCGGCAGATTCAACCGTCGAGCATGAGGCATTAAATACCTGCATGAAGGATACCGGGCCGGAGGCGCGCGAACGTGTACCGCGCACCAGCGCATCTTTCGGGCGAATGCTGGAAAAATCGTAGCCGACACCGCCGCCGCGCCGCATGGTTTCAGCCGCGTCCGCCAATGCTGCGTAAATGCCGGGTTTGCCATCCGTCGGGCTGGATACCGAGTCGCCGACTGGTTGTACGAAACAGTTGATCAGCGTCGCATGTAAATCCATACCGGCTGCGGAATTGATACGGCCGGCCGGAACAAAACCGTTTTTTTGCGCCCATAAGAATTTTTCTTCGTAATAGGCCTGCACGTCGGCTTGTTCTACGCTGGCGAGTGCCTTGGCGACGCGTGCCTGCACATCATGAATAGTGGCTTCTTCGCCCTTCGCGTATTTTTCTAATAAAACATCGAGTGAGATTTCCTGTGGCGCCATGTCAGTGATTCCCGGGAGTTGTACGTTCGCATTCATTATCAGCTTAATTTCTCAGTGAGGATTACAGATTATCGTATCGATTATTGTCTTAAAGCCAGCGCCACTATGATGGGCAGCGCTTCAGTATATGGGGCAGGGGCTGATTTGCCTTGATGGGTATCAAGGCAGACAAAATCCCTGCCTGTTCATCATTTCTTGTTTCAATTCTTACTGATGCAGTAATTTCGCCAGTAAGTAATTGCTATGCTGAAAAGACCCTGATTCTGTGACTCAGCTCAGGTATGGTGCCAGAATTGCCATGGTGCGGGCGGTTGCGCCCTGATGCTGTAAAAAAAAAGCATAGGCATGTTGTCCCATACCGTTACGCTTTTTATCATTACCAAGTAAGGCAAGCGCTTCGCGTAGCATACTCCGTGCACCGTCAACCCGCAAAGCGGCACCGGCTGCAATGGCCTGATCGGTGATTTCGGAAAAATTAAAGGTATGCAGCCCCGTCAGCACGGCCTTGCCCATGGCGCAGGCTTCGATCAGATTATGTCCGCCCAGCGGCACCAGACTGCCGCCGACGAAGGCGACATCCGCTGCGGCATAGTACATATACATTTCACCCATGGTGTCACCCAGCAATACTTGTACATCGCTGGCAATCGGCGTGACTGTGTCGTGATCAAGTGTGGAGCGGCGTACATACGCGATGCCACGCGTTTCCAGCATGCCTGCCACCTGATCAAAACGTTGCGGATGGCGTGGTGTGATGATCAGCAGCGGTTTTTCTGTCAGCAACGGAAACTGTTCCTGAAACGCGGCGAGTATCAGTTCTTCTTCGCCGTCGCGGGTACTGGCGCACAAGATGACCTGACGCTCGCCAAAACTACGGCGTAAGGCAATGCCGCGTTCCGCCATCAGCGCTGGCGGCGTGACATCAAATTTCATATTCCCTGTGACTTGCGGTTGGCTGATGCCCAGTTCACGCAAGCGATCCGCATCCGGATTTGACTGCGCTGCAACCGCGCTGATCGCGTGTGCCGCTGGCAACATCAGCGCTGACAAACGGCGTGCTTTGTTCAGCGATTTTGCTGACAGTCGTGCATTCACCAGCGTGACCGGCACCTGCAATTCTTTGCATTGAGCAATCAGATTCGGCCAGACTTCCGTTTCTATCAGCACGCACAATTGCGGAGAATAATGCCGCAGAAAACGGCGCATCATCCAGTTAATGTCATATGGCAAAAATGCCTGCGTCAGCCGTGACGATACATCGGCAAACAGCTTGCCGCCGGTTTCACGTCCGGTCGCGGTCATGTGCGTCAGCAACAGATGATGCTGCGGATACGCATCGAGCAACGCCCGTATCAAAGGCTCGGCGGCGCGAGTTTCACCAGCCGATACCGCATGCACCCAGATCGTCGCCTGCGTTTGATAAGCAGGGAAAAATCCCAGACGTTCGGCGATATGCTGGCGGTAACCCGGCTCGCGACGACCACGCCACCAGAGACGGAATACGGCGAAGGGCAGCGATAAACCCCAGACGAAAGAATAAAGAAGGCGCATGGATTAGTTTTTTCTGAAATTCACCAGCACGATACCACTGAGTACCATCAAGGCGCCAATTGCAAAGCGCGGGCTGACGACATCATTCATCAGCACGACACCCGCCGCGACACCAAACAGCGGCGTCAGAAACGAAAACGCAGACAGGCGCGATGCCAGATAGCGGCGCATCAGCCAGAACCACGCCAGATAACTGGCAAAAGCCACCACCACACTTTGAAACAACATGCTGATCCAGGCGGCTTGGTCCCACGCTGCCAACACATTATCGCCCTGGGCAAAGGCAATGGCGGTCAAGGCAACGGCCGCACCGGCGAGCTGATAAAACAGCGTGGTCGTCGGCTCAGCTTCAGATAAGCTCGATTTACGTATCACCACTGTCGTCGATGCCCACAGCAGTGCCGCCAGAATACCGAAGCTGTCACCGATCAGCATGTCATGCATGGCGCGTGGGTTATTGCCAAACGCGCCGGAAAACGCAATGGCGACGCCACCAAAGGCCATCAATATGCCCAGCCATTGCCGCGCCTGCAGACGTTCTGCCGGAATCAGCCAGTGCAGTGCAAGCACCGTGAAGATGGGCGCGGTGTATAAGAACACCGACATGTGCGATGCTGTGGTGAAATTGAGTCCATATGAGACCGCCAGAAATTCGCCTGCGAACAGCAGACCCGCCAGCAAACCCGGGCGCAGATGCGGCCCCGTCAGCGTGAACGGAATTTTTCTGAGCGAAATTAAAGCGAGTACTAACACGGCAGCAATGCCAGAGCGCAAGCCGAGTTGTAATGTGGAACTGATAGCATGCGCGGCCATTTTGACCGCCACTTGTTGTAAACCCCAGCACAGGCACAGCAGTAACATCAGGCCGATGGCGTTGCCGTCGAGGCTCTTGCGGATAGTCATGTGGTAAAAAAGAAAATAATGCAGAAATCTGAAGAAGCAGGACTATACCCTAAGTCGCACGGCGGCTGAGTTTCTTGTTCAGCAAGCGCCAGATATGGCTGATGCTGGCAACCCGCTGCGACTGTATTGCACGGCGTTTGCGCCAGGTGTCCGGCAAGCCGTACAAGGCGTCACGCTTGGCGCGCAGAATGACCTTGCCCTGACCAACTTTGATGAAGTAGGCAACCGTGATCAGATTCAGTAATAAATGCAAAGGCAGGCAAAGCCAGAACAAGATGCCGGGCATGTTTTTAACGAAAGTCCAGACCAGATTGCGGTGGCCGTAATACACAGAAAAATCGCTGCGTTTTCCGGTTAATGCCGAGCCTACATGATTCGCAACCGACTCCGGCACGTACAAACAGCGGTGGCCGAGCAACTGGTAGCGAAAGCCGAGATCAATATCCTCGACATAGCAAAAATAATCTTCATCAAAACCACCAATCGCATCGAACACATCGCGCCGGTACAATCCGGCTGCCGCGCAGGTCGAAAAAATTTCCCGGCGTTCTAAAAATGATGGCTGCAATGGCTGCCCGTGCGCCTCGCGCCAGACCAGCCCACTGACGTGATACGCGTCACCGACGCCGTCGAGCAGGGTGCGTGTGTTGGCATCCATCAGGCGGCTGCCGAAGATCGCGAATTCCGGTTGCGCAACGGCCGCATCCACTAAGGCTTTGAGCCAGTCAGGTTCAGGAAACGCATCCGGATTCAGCAAAGCGATCCACTCGCTGTCGGGCGATGCCAGTTTGACGGCGAGATTATTTCCCGCCGCAAACCCGAGATTGCTGCCCGCATGTATCACTTTGACCTGCGGAAATGCCTGTTCGATTACATGACCGGAGCCGTCGCTGCTGGCATTGTCCACCACGATAATTTCATGCGGCTGATAACTTTGCGCACACAGATCGGTGACGCAGCGTTGCAGCAAGTCGCCGCCATTCCAGTTGACGATGACGACGCTGACTTTGGGGGAATGCGGTGAAGGAGCGGCTTGCATGCGGTGATATTCTTTTCAGTTGAAATTGCCGGAGGTGCTGACAGCGGCTGCGTTGTCATAGTAATTGCTGTATCGCCTGTTCGACTTCAGCAACGCCGGGCTGTACGCCATTATCACCGAGGTTGATGATCTTCGGTGACCAGTTTCCTTCGGTTTTCCATTTCGGTGAGGCGCAGTAAATTTCTATGGTCGGCGTTTCATAAGCGGCTGCGATATGCGTCAGGCCGGTATCGACACCGATCACCAGCGCGGCTGATTGCGCCAGTATCGTGGCCTCTTGCATGGAGAGCGCAGGTAACACCGTTGCATTCGGCATGGCGGCGGCCATTGCTACTGCTTCAGCTTTTTCGGCCGGGCTGCCCCACGGCAGCAGGATAGGTAAATCGTATTGGTACAAATACGCGGCAATCGCTATCCAGTTGTCCCGCGCCCATTTCTTTGCAGCGCCTGCGGTGCCGTGGAAAAAGACCACGTAAGGTGTCGCCGGTTTCCAGTTGGTATCACCAGCGGGCACACGCAAGCCGAAACTGGCCGGTGTGTTGACAACGTAGCCAGCCGCTGCGGCAGCGACCAGACGGCCGCGCAAGACAGCATGGGTGTGTTTATCGACCGGTACACTGAGATCATGAAATATCCGCGAAATGCCTTCGTAACCAGAACCCTCGGTACCATTCGCCAGACCGACTTTTTTTCCGTTTGGCGTTTTGCGTGCCATGCCCATGATGAGGCCGGTTTTCAGCAGCCCTTGGGTGTCGAGGATCAGATCGTAGGCGTCATGCCGTAACTGGCGGTAAAAACCGGCGATTTCTGCGCGTGTTGCGGCCGAGCGCAAACTCTTGCGCCAGCGTCGTAAGGCGAAAGGAATGATATGCCGCACACCGGGATGCAGACGCACCAGATTCACATAGGCTTCTTCGACCACCCAATCGATCTGCGCATCAGGAAAATGGCGCAGCAGATCATCAACAACCGGCATGTTATGCAGCACATCGCCAAGGGAAGAAACACGGACCAGCAGAATTTTCACGGAATTGTCAGTCACAAAAGCAGGGACAGATTAAACGAAGAATAGAGTAGCCAGAAGCCGAAATTTTGTGCTTTTTTCATATACTCCCCCTCTTTTTTAGCATTTCTGCCTTCATGTCCTTATAAACATTGGGCTGTAGAAAATACTGGGGGGAGTATATTTAGGGCATTTTAAAGGTCTTTTTTGCATTCACAGCTCATGCTCAGACCAGTGAATGCAGGTAGCCCCTTAAAACGGTAACACCGCATCCGGTTTCACCGCCAACACCGCCTGTTTCATCGCCGCTTGTATGCGTGCCAGCGCGGCGGGTGTTTCTGCTTCAAAACGCATCACGATCACCGGTGTCGTATTCGAAGAGCGTGCCAGACCGAAGCCATCCGGATATTCAACCCGCAGACCGTCAATCGTGATGATTTCATCGGAACCCGGGAAATTGGCATTCGCCTGCATTGCGGCGATGAGTGTGAAATTCTCACCTTCCGCTAATTTCAGTTGCAGTTCCGGCGTTGAGGCGGATTGCGGCAAATCATTCAGGGTCGCGGTCATGTCCGCAACACGGCTCAGAATTTCCAGCAAACGGGCACCGGCGTACAAGCCGTCATCAAAACCATACCAGCGGTCTTTGAAGAAAATATGACCGCTCATTTCGCCGCCAAGCGGTGACCCGGTTTCACGCAATTTCGCTTTCACCAGCGAATGCCCGGTTTTCCACATCAGCGGCACACCGCCGCGCGCTTTGACCCACGGTGCGATATGGCGCGTGCATTTGACGTCATACAGAATCTGTGCGCCGGGATTGCGTGTCAGCACATCTTCGGCAAACAGCATCAACTGGCGATCAGGGTAAATGATCTGTCCGTCTTTCGTCACGACACCGAGGCGGTCGCCATCGCCATCAAAAGCCAAGCCGATTTCGGCATCGGTCGTTTGCAGACAGCGTATCAGGTCTTGCAGGTTTTCAGCGTGAGCCGGGTCGGGATGGTGATTCGGGAAGTTGCCATCGACTTCGCAGAACAACTCGATCACTTCGCAACCTATGCCGCGATACAGATCTGCCGCAAACGCACCGGCCACACCGTTACCGCAATCGACGGCGATTTTGATCGGGCGCGCCAGTTTAACGTCGCCGATAATGCGTTCAAGATAGGCCGCTCTGATATCGTGGGTACGGTAGTTACCGCTGCCCTGAGCAAATTCTTTTTTCAGTATGGTCTGATACAAGGCCAGAATCGCGTCGCCATAAATCGCTTCACCGGCGAGCACCATTTTGAAGCCGTTGTAATCCGGTGGATTATGGCTGCCGGTGACCATGATGCCGGATGTCGCACCCAGCACATTGGTGCCGAAATACACCATTGGAGTGACGACGACGCCGAGGTCGATCACATCGACGCCGGTGGATTGCAAACCATTGGCGAGTGCGGTGATCAGATCGGGGCCGGACAAGCGACCATCACGGCCAATCACGACGGTCTTTTCACCTTTGGCAACGGCGGCGCTGCCGAATGCCTGACCAATCAGGTAAGCAACATCAGCATCGAGCGTTTTGCCGATAATGCCGCGAATATCATAAGCCTTGAAAATGCTAGGGGAAAGTAGAGACATAGCAACCTTGCTGATCAAAATGAAGTGATGACGGAAATTGTAAATAGCTATTTAATGCAGAACTTAATGCAGGACTTAATGCAGAACTTTGACGTCGGTCATGCTGCCTGAATTGGCATGAGATGTCTGCCAGATCAGATCTTCGATACCGCATTGCGGCTGGTATTCTGCCACCGTTTTTAACAACAGCGTACGTATTTGTTCATAGTCAAATGCGGTGCAGGCTTGCTCAAGCTCATTCAGAGCACGGCTTAATTGCTCCCAGGGAATTTCATTTTCCTGCGCGCGCATAATCAGCGGGTGGCTGGTGCCTTCAACGTTGTCGCCGATCAGCAGTTCTTCGTACAGTTTTTCACCGGGACGCAGGCCGACGTGCTGTATCTCTATCGTTCCCTGCGGCGTAGTTTCTGATTTCACTTCCAGCCCGCTCAGATGCACCATGCGGCGCGCCAGATCGATAATGCGTACCGGTTCACCCATATCGAGCACAAACACATCGCCGCCTTCACCCATCGCACCTGCCTGCAACACCAGTTGCGCCGCTTCAGGGATGGTCATGAAATAGCGGGTGATTTCAGGATGCGTCAAAGTAATCGGGCCGCCTGCCATGATTTGTTTGCGAAACAGCGGCACGACTGAGCCTGACGAGCCCAGCACATTGCCAAAGCGCACCATACAAAAACGCGTGCTGTGCTGACCATGCGAAAACGCCTGCAAAATTAATTCTGCAAGCCGTTTGCTGGTACCCATGACATTCGTAGGACGCACGGCTTTATCAGTGGAAATGAGCACGAAATTAGCCACTTTCGCCTTGATCGCCGCTTGCGCCACTGCTAGCGTGCCGAATACATTATTGCGTATGCCTTCGACCGGATTGTGTTCGACCAGCGGTACGTGTTTGTAAGCAGCGGCGTGATACAGCGTGTCAATATTGCAGGCGGCAAAAATTCTGTCGAGCTTGGCAGCATCAAGCACGGTACCGAGAAACGGCAGTATCTCGACATCAAGATGAAGCTGTGCGCGTAGCGACAGCAATTCATGTTCGATCGCATATAAAGCGTATTCGGACATTTCCAGTAACACCAGCTTTTTGGGACGCTGACGCAGAATCTGGCGGCACAGTTCTGAACCTATAGAGCCGCCCGCGCCGGTGACCAACACATGTTTGCCGGTGATGCAGGTACTCAGTAAACGGGCATCCGGCTCGACCTGATCGCGGCCCAGCAAATCTTCAATTTCAACATCGCGCACATCCTGAACACGCAGTTCGCCATTGACCAGACTTTGTATGGAAGGCGTGACTTTAATTTTCAACTTCAGATGTTCGAGCTGATTCAGTATCTGCTTTTGCCGGGTTTTACTGGCCGAGGGTATCGCCAACAGAATCTGTTTGATCCCCAGTTTCACTACCAGCGCATCAATTTCTGCCGGGCTGTAAATCTGGATACCAGCGATCGTTGAGCGGTGCTTTTTTTCGTTGTCATCAATAAACGCAACGCAGATATGTTCACCGCCAGCCCGCAATGCCGTAGCGAGTTGCGCCCCGGCTTTTCCTGCGCCGTAAATGCAGACATGAATCACGTTGTCTGCCATATCGGCGCGCAGAAACCAGCTGCGTGCGAGAAAACGGCTGGCACCGAGATAGAGGATAGAACCGGCCCAGAAAAAGCCGAAGATCGCGCGTGAAATCGGCATGATGTGCAGCATCACGCCGATGAAGGCCAACAGCAGAACTGACGTGCAGGCACCGATAAAAATCACGCTGATAATTTTCTGATCGATAAAACGAATCACTGCACGGTACAAACCGATGCGGATAAAAATCGGGATGGAGACAACAGGGATAGAAACGATTAACCAGAAATAATGCCGGAACAATTCGGCGTTAAAACCATCGTAACGTAACCAGATCGCCAGTATGAAGATCAGCGGCAGACACAGCGCATCAAGCGCAGCGGCCATGATTTGCTTCTGCAGGCGGGGGAGATGGAGTAGCGTTTGCAGCATGAAGTTTGTCCTAATGCGTAATGCCGTCGCGACGTAAAACCTTGAAAAAGGTCATCAGCAATATGTGCATATCCAGCAGAAATGACTGATGTTGCAGATAATAGGCATCCAGTTCCACTTTCACCGGAATCGGCAATTCATCACGACCGTTAACCTGCGCCCAGCCCGTTAAGCCGGGCGGAATGGTGTGGACGTTTTTTTCAGTACGTAAGGCAATCAGATCATGCTGATTGTACAGCGCCGGACGTGGACCGACGAAACTCATATCGCCATTCAGGATACTCCACAGTTGCGGCAATTCATCCAGACTCGATTTTCTGAGGAACGAACCTATCGGCGTCAGATACTGATCCGGGTTATTCAACAAGTGCGTGGCAACTGCGGGCGTGTCTATGCGCATGCTGCGGAATTTCGGCATCTTGAAAATGACATTATTCTTGCCAACACGATCCGACCAGTAAACGGCAGGGCCGCGCGAAGTCAGCTTCACGCACAAGGCGGTGATCAGTATGGGCAACAGCAATATGAGTGTGGCACATACAGCGAGCAGCAGGTCAAAGCAACGTTTCAACATAGTGTTATGGTAATTGTGTCACGGTAGCGGCCAGTCCCTGTTCCACAGTATAGGGCGGAGTCCAGCCTAGCAATGTTCTCGCTTTGGTGATATCGACTTGCAATGATAAACACAGGCGATCAGCAACAGATTTTTTTCCGGCCAGCGTCGCCGCCAGCGTGAGTAAAGACGGTGGACACGGCAGCAAGCGTGATGGCACCTGCAAGGCTTTGGCGCACGCCTGCAATAATTCAGCGGTCGATAAATCCTGACCATCTGAGACCAGAAAAATTTCTTGCCCCGCATGCGGGTGATGCAGGCAGGTATCGATCAGACTGATCAGATTGCCGAGATAAACAAAGCTGCGTTTGTTTCTGGTGCTGGCCAGCGGCAGCGGTATGCCTTTTTTAACCCAGCGCAGCATGCTTAAAAAATTCGCTTTCACGCCTGGCCCATAGATCAGCGGTGGCCGGATGATCGTCACTGCCATGCCGGTTTGCTCACCCAGCTGCAACAGGGCAATTTCTGCTTCACACTTCGATATGCCGTACGGGTCTTCGGCAAGGGATACATCTTTTTCGCTGAACGGTTTTCCCGGTTGCGTCAGCTCGCCGTTGACTTTGACGGAACTGATAAAAATAAACTGGCGCACTCCCGCCGCTGCCGCTTGTCTGGCCAGAGCCAGCGTGGCGTCGACATTAACGCGACGGAACAAGGCCAGCGGATCAGCCGCGGACTCGTGCATCACATGCACACGGGCCGCGCAATGAATCACCGCGTCAATCTCATGCAAATGAGCAGACCAGTCGAGATCAGGAGAAAGCTCCGGAATCAGCGGGTTTGCCATCAGTGGGGATTGATAGCTGAGCGGCTGACGGCTAGGGCAGATCAGTGGGCGATTTTGTGCGAGAAAATATCTGGCGACTGCCTGCCCGACAAATCCACTCGCACCGGTAATGAAGATACGCTGAACCATGTTAGCGCGCGCCAGTTGTCCGGCGTGAATAGACAAAATATTTACGCGATAAAAATTTCAGAAAACTGCGGATAAACCAATTCGCGTGGGGCGACAACAGACTGCGGTTTTTATGTGCCGCAAAATGGACTGCCAGCAGTTGCGGGTAATAACGCACACCTTTTCCCAACATCAGATACGAGCGATAGCAAAGATCGACATCTTCAAAATACATAAAATAGCGATCATCGAACCCTTGCAGCGCTTCGTAATGGCGCGCATCGAATGCTAAAAACGCGCCCGAAGCCCAGTCTGCATGAAACGGCGCTGTGATTTTTTCTTTATCGTAGGCCTGCGTCAGCGAGCGTACGACGGCCATACGCAATGGCGAAAGAAAATCCGGAAACAAACGGATATTCGCATCAGTCCTGAGGTGATTTTCATCTTTAAACAGATTCAGGGTTGCCAGTGGAAACTGATCACGCTGCATTTCTTCAACCAGTTGTCTGAGCGTATCCGGGGTAATGGAAATATCCGGATTCATGACGACGAATATGTCACCTGAGCGCAAGCCGACACTATTTTGTATTTGCCGGAACAGAAAATTATTGTTCGCACCGAAGCCCAGCCCCGGAGAGGCATCGGTGTAAGAGACACCGTGCTGGTGGCAGTAGTCTTTTAATTTTGCGGATGGCAGATTATCTTTCAGCCACAGATGGATATCGTCATGCTGGCCGAGTAATCCGCCCAGCCGGGTTGAGATCAGCAGATCTTCATGTCCATGACTGATGATGGCAACATGAATCATAAGTGAACGATTCCATTCATATTTGGGTGTGAGGACATGCTTGCTGGCATCTGCTTTACTGTGCTGTCACGACGCGCGGCGTATGCGATTGCTGTGTTGGCGTACAGAGTAACAGCATTCGCTTTGCCCGCGATGAACTATTCCTTACCAGTATCTATGCCAGACTATCCGTCAACGCCGTTTGCCACGATGGCAACGTCAATCCGAAAGTGCGGCTGATTTTATCTGTGTTCAGACAGGAATTGACCGGTCTTGTTGCTGGTGTCGGGTATTCGCTGGCAGGAATTCCATGCACAACGGGTGCTGGCTTGTTCAGCAAACCACGGCTAGCCGCCTGACGCAGAATTTCCTCGGTAAAGCCACACCAGCTCGTGTGTCCGGTTGTCGTCAGATTATATAAACCCTGATATTGCGACCACCATTGTGCGCTATCCGGTGCGGCCAGCAGTTGTGCCAGAATCTGACAAGTAGCGTCGCTGATGGCTTTAGCCGATGTGGGGGCGCCCCATTGATCGTTGACGATACGCAGTTCGTCACGTTCATTCGCCAACCGTAACATCGTCAACAGGAAATTTTTACCGAAGCGCGAATAGACCCAGCTGGTGCGGAAAATCAGGTGACGACAGCCACTGGCGATAATGGCTTGCTCGCCTGCCAGTTTCGTTGCGCCATATACATTCAGCGGATGGGTGGCTTCTGTTTCTGTATAACTTTTTAAACCGGCTTGGGTATCGCGCAGACTGCCGTCAAAGACGTAATCTGTCGAATAGTGAATCAGACCAATATTGTGCTTTTTTGCTGCCGCAGCAAAGGCCGCTGGCGCTGTCACATTGATCGCTTCTGCTAATTCAGTTTCTGATTCTGCTTTATCGACTGCGGTATAGGCGGCCGGATTGATAATCAGATCTGGCTGTATTGCATCAACATATGCAGTAATCGCAGCCGCATCGCTTAAATCAAGCTGGCTGCGATCAGGGGCGATCACTTCATGCTGCGTACTGAGTTGCTGCTGTAAAGTATGGCCCAGCTGTCCCGTGACGCCGGTCAATAAAATCTTCATTCAAATACCTCGGCATCAGCGAGCAGTTTTCCTTGCTGATCTTTAGCAGACATGACCGGTTCGCCCTGAATCGGCCATTCAATACCAATTGCAGGATCATTCCATTGCAATGAGCGTTCGTATTCCGGCGCCCAGTAATCTGTGGTTTTATAGAGGAATTCCGCTTTATCGCTGAGCACAACAAAACCATGTGCAAAGCCAGGCGGGATCCAGAGCTGACGTTGATTTTCTGCGGACAGAACGACACCGGTCCACTGGCCGAAGCGTGGTGAGCTTTTGCGGATATCAACAGCCACATCAAACACTTCGCCGGTCACTACGCGCACCAGTTTTCCCTGCGCCTGTTTGATTTGATAGTGCAGGCCGCGCAGGATATTTTTTGCTGAGAGTGAATGGTTGTCCTGAACAAATTCAACATCGACACCCGTCAGTTCAGCAAACTTTTTCGCATTGAAGCTCTCAAAGAAAAAACCACGTTCGTCACCGAATACTTTCGGTTCTATGATCATGACTTCTGGCAGATTGGTAGGAATAGCTTTCATGGTTTAAAACGTCTTTTTTTCTAAGAGGTTCAACAAATAGCGGCCGTACTCATTTTTCTTCAGCGGCTGTGCCAGCGTTTCGAGCTGCGCGGCGCTGATGTAGTTACGGCGGAAGGCGATTTCTTCAGGGCAGGCGACTTTCAAGCCCTGGCGCTTTTCTATCGTCGCGACAAACTGACCTGCTTCCAGTAAAGATTCGTGGGTGCCGGTATCGAGCCATGCCATGCCACGTCCCATCAGTTCGACGTTTAACTCGCCTTGTTTCAGATAAACGTTATTGACATCGGTAATTTCCAGTTCGCCGCGTGGTGATGGTTTGATGTTGGCGGCGATATCGCAGACTTGCTGATCATAAAAATACAAGCCAGTCACGGCGTAATTTGACTTGGGTTTTGCTGGTTTTTCCTCGATGCTGAGTGCTTGTTTGTTAGCGTCAAAATCAACCACGCCATAGCGTTCAGGATCATGCACGTGGTAAGCAAACACGGTTGCGCCCTGATTTTTGGCATCGGCATTGCGTAATTGCGGTTCGAAATCGTGGCCGTAATAGATGTTGTCGCCCAGAATCAACGCAGAAGGAGAATTGCCGATAAATTCTTTGCCGATAATGAACGCTTGCGCCAGACCATCAGGTGACGGTTGCACTGCATATTGCAGATTAATACCCCATTGCGAACCGTCGCCAAGCAACTCAGAAAAACGTGGCGTATCTTGCGGTGTCGAGATAATCAGAATGTCGCGAATACCTGCCAGCATCAGCGATGTCAGCGGGTAATAAATCATCGGTTTGTCGTATACCGGCAGCAGTTGTTTGGAGATTGCCTGTGTGACCGGGTAGAGGCGTGTGCCGGAACCACCGGCCAGAATAATGCCTTTGCGGGTACTTGATGTAAAACTCATGCTTGTTCCTTGTTACTGTATTGCAGATCTACCCATTTCATGTAATCGCCGGATTGTACCTGCGCGACCCACGCATCATTGGCGAGATACCATTCCACTGTTTTACGCAGGCCAGTCGTGAACGTTTCAGCCGGTTTCCAGCCGAGTTCGCGTTCGATTTTGCGCGCATCAATAGCGTAGCGGCGATCGTGACCCGGGCGGTCAGTGATATGTTTGATCTGATCGCGGTAACTTCCTTGCGCCTTGGGTTGCAACTCGTCTAATAAATCGCAAATCGTGTGAACGACACTGAGATTGGTCTGTTCGTTCCAGCCTCCGACGTTGTAGGTTTCGCCCAGGCGTCCATCTTCAAGGACGCGGCGGATTGCTGCACAATGATCTGTCACAAACAGCCAGTCGCGCACTTGCTGACCATCGCCATACACCGGCAAGTCTTTACCTGCGCGGGCGTTGGTAATAATCAGCGGAATCAGTTTTTCCGGAAAATGATAAGGACCATAGTTATTCGAGCAGTTCGTCGTTAAGACTGGCATGCCATAAGTATGGTGATAAGCGCGAACCAGATGATCGGATGCTGCTTTCGATGCAGAATACGGGCTGTTCGGCGCGTAAGCAGTTGTTTCGCTGAATGGCGGATCTTCCGGACCCAGCGTTCCATACACTTCATCGGTGGATACATGCAGAAAACGGAAATCGTTTTTTTCCTGAACTTCGAGTGAATTCCAGTAAGCCCGCGCAGCCTCTAACAGGCTGAACGTGCCATTAACATTGGTTGTGACGAAAGCTGCCGGACCATGAATCGAGCGATCTACATGGCTTTCTGCCGCAAAATGCACGATCGCACGTGGCTTATGTTCTGCAAACAATGCTGTCAGTTTGTCGCCGTCACAGATGTCACCCTGGACGAAAATATGCCGGTTATCGTGACGTAAGCTTGTAAGATTGTTTAAATTGCCAGCATAAGTCAGTTTGTCATAATTGAGCACTGTCTCATCAGATTGTGCCAGCCAACTTAATACAAAATTAGCGCCGATAAATCCAGCGCCGCCTGTGACGAAAATCATAACTAACCCCTGTCTGAATTGCTTGTTTAATACCCAACCTTTAATTTTACTTGAGATAAGCCCTCAATCGGTCTATTTTGTGATGATTTAACGCTGCAATTTTGGTAATAACCATTTTTAATAAAATTTTGACATTCCAGATAATCATTTGTCTCTCTTTGGGCTGTGCTTTGCTATTTTGTTTGTACTGAGTTTCTTTATTTTTAATGTTTGGTGTGCCTTTTTGCGATATGAATCGTCGATTTAGGGCGCCAGGTATCCCTTGAAATAATCAAAATCAGCCCTATTTACAGGTGTAACGTGTATTTGAATGGAGAAACAGGATGCAAGAACAAGAAAATCATCAGGCTGAAAACCCTGCTACTGCAGTTGAGAGCGCTGAAGTTGCCACTGCGGAGACTGTTGTAGAGCAGCAAAATGATCCAGCGAATGACGCAGCAGCAAAAATTGCTGAGTTAGAAGCGCGGGTTGCTGAGCTGCAGGATGCTTTTATGCGCGCCAAAGCTGATGGTGAAAATATCCGTCGCCGTGCGCAGGAAGATATCGCGAAAGCACATAAATTTGCGATAGAAGGTTTTGCTGAAGCAATGGTGCCCGTCAAAGACAGTCTGGAAATGGCCTTGAAAGTGGAAACGCCATCCATTGATTCTTTAAAAGAAGGCGTGGAAATTACGCTGAAGCAATTGAATTCTGCATTTGAAAAAAATCGCTTGCTGGAAGTGAATCCGGCGCAGGCGGAAAAACTTGATCCGACTAAACATCAGGCTGTCTCTATGGTTCCGGCAGAGCAAGAGGCCAACACTATCGTGACTGTACTGCAAAAAGGCTACACGATTGCTGATCGTCTTTTGCGCCCGGCTTTAGTGACCGTTGCGCAAGGAAAGTAAGAAAAACGTAAAAAAACCGCATAAAACGCTTGAAAAGCGGGTTTTTTACCTTATATCCGGAACAGACGAGTTGGTTTTGCTGCTAAATTCAGACCGACTCACCAACATTGACAAATAAAATCTACATTCTAAGGGAAATATCATGGGAAAAATGATTGGTATTGATTTGGGTACAACCAACTCTTGCGTTGCAATCATGGAAGGCGGCCAGCCGAAAGTGATTGAAAATGCAGAAGGTGCACGCACGACACCATCGATTATCGCGTATCAGGAAGACGGCGAGATTCTGGTCGGCGCCTCTGCAAAACGTCAGGCAGTGACAAATCCGAAAAACACTTTATTTGCGGTCAAACGCCTGATTGGCCGTAAATTTGAAGAAAAAGAAGTGCAAAAAGACATCAGCCTGATGCCTTACACGATTTCCAAAGCAGACAATGGTGATGCGTGGGTTTCTGTGCGCGATAAAAAATTAGCGCCACCACAGATTTCCGCTGAAGTTTTGCGCAAAATGAAAAAGACTGCCGAAGACTACCTCGGTGAAGAAGTGACAGAAGCGGTCATTACCGTTCCTGCTTATTTCAACGATGCGCAACGTCAGGCAACGAAAGATGCAGGCCGTATCGCTGGTCTGGATGTGAAACGTATCATCAACGAACCAACGGCTGCCGCATTGGCGTTCGGTCTGGATAAAAAAGAAAAAGGCGATCGTAAGATTGCTGTGTATGACCTTGGTGGCGGTACTTTCGACGTTTCTATTATTGAAATTGCAGACGTTGATGGCGAAATGCAGTTTGAAGTGTTGTCGACTAACGGCGATACCTTCCTCGGTGGTGAAGATTTCGATCAACGTATCATTGATTACATCATCACAGAATTCAAAACGATTAATGGTCTGGATTTGTCCAAAGATCCTATCGCTTTGCAACGTATCAAGGCTTCTGCTGAGCGTGCAAAAATTGAACTGTCAAGCGCACAGCAAACTGAAATCAATGAGCCATATATCGCGATGGCGAATGGCGCACCGGTGCATCTGAACTTGAAAATCACGCGCGCCAAACTGGAAGCGCTGGTCGAAGAGCTGGTTAAGAAAACCATCGAACCTTGCCGTCTGGCGATTAAAGATGCTGGCGTTAAAGTATCAGATATCGACGACATCATTCTGGTTGGTGGTATGACCCGTATGCCTAAGGTTCAGGAACTGGTTAAAGAGTTCTTCGGTAAAGAGCCACGTAAAGACGTGAATCCAGACGAAGCAGTAGCGGTCGGTGCAGCAATTCAGGGTTCTGTATTGTCTGGCGATCGTAAAGATCTGTTGTTGCTGGACGTGACACCATTGTCGCTGGGTATCGAGACTCTGGGCGGCGTGATGACGAAGATGATACAGAAAAACACGACCATCCCGACTAAGTTCAGTCAGGTGTTTTCGACAGCAGATGATAATCAGCCTGCGGTAACGATCAAAGTGTTCCAGGGTGAACGTGAGATTGCTGCCGGTAATAAAGGTCTGGGCGAATTCAATCTGGAAGGTATTCCACCAGCAGCACGTGGCACACCACAAATTGAAGTCACGTTCGATATCGATGCGAATGGTATTTTGCATGTAGGTGCAAAAGACAAAGCAACCGGTAAAGAAAACAAGATCACCATTAAAGCAAACTCCGGTTTGACTGAAGAAGAAATTCAGAAAATGGTGAAAGATGCTGAACTGAACGCGGAAGAAGACAAAAAGGTCAAAGAACTGGCTGAGTCCCGCAATCAGGGTGATGCATTGGTGCACTCAACCAAAAAAGCGCTGGCTGAACATGGCGACAAACTGGACGCAGGCGAGAAAGAAAAAATCGAAGCTGCGATCAAAGAGTTGGAAGATGTGTTGAAAACCGGCGACAAAGTTGAGATCGATACTAAGCTTGGTGCTTTGACGACAGCGGCTCAGAAGTTGGGCGAAAAAGTCTATGCGGATATGCAGGCTCAGCAAGCTGCGGCTGGTGCAGCGGGCGGTACTGCGGACGCTGATGCAAAAGCTAAAGATGACGATGTTGTCGATGCAGACTTCAAAGAAGTGAAAGACAATAAGTAATTCCCAGTCTGACGGGCTTGCCCGTCATCACTCGCCGGGTGGCTCGCGCTTGCGTTGCTGGCCCGGCGTTTGCGCTTAATACAGAGGTTAACAAGAGATGGCGAAGCGTGATTTTTATGAAATTCTCGGCGTCGGTAAAAACGCTTCAGAAGACGAAATTAAAAAGGCTTATCGCAAGCTGGCAATGAAGTACCATCCGGATCGTAATCCGGATAATAAGTCTGCCGAAGAGAAATTCAAAGAAGCCAAAGAGGCTTACGAGATGCTTTCCGACAGCCAGAAACGGGATGCCTACGACCGTTACGGTCATGCCGGTGTTGATCCGAATATGGGTGGCGGCGGTGGCGGCGGTGCAGGCGGTTTTGCTGATGCGTTCGGCGATATTTTTGGTGATATTTTTGGCGGTGGTCGTCGTAGTGCCGGACCACAAGTTTATCGCGGTGCTGATTTGCGATATAACCTCGAGATCACACTCGAACAGGCCGCTAACGGATTTGATACGACGATACGTGTGCCTAGCTGGGATGAGTGCGATACTTGCCACGGCTCCGGCGCAAAACCCGGTACGTCACCAGTAACATGTACCACTTGTGGCGGACACGGTCAGGTACGGATGCAGCAAGGTTTGTTCAGTATCCAGCAAGCCTGTCCTAAGTGTCATGGCACAGGGAAAATGATTCCTGATCCATGTACCGCTTGCTCAGGTGTTGGTCGCATCAAACGCAATAAAACACTGGAAGTCAAAATTCCAGCAGGGATAGATGATGGCATGCGTATCCGTTCATCGGGCAATGGTGAGCCTGGCGTCAACGGCGGGCCTCCGGGTGATTTGTATGTAGAGATACATATCAAGCAGCATCCGGTATTTCAGCGTGAAGGCGACGATCTGCATTGCGAAATTCCAATTTCCTTTGTGAAAGCAGCTTTGGGCGGCGAGATTGAAGTACCTACGCTGAGTGGCAAAGCATCGTTCACTGTACCGGAAGGAACGCAGTCAGGTAAAACTTTCCGTTTGCGCAGCAAAGGCGTGAAGGGCGTACGTTCGGGTTATGCTGGCGACTTGTTCTGTCACGTTGTGATAGAAACGCCAGTCAAGCTGACTGAAAAGCAAAAGCAGTTGTTGAAAGATTTTGAGCAGTTGACGGTAGAAGGTGGGGCGAAGCACAACCCCCAAAGTAAAACCTGGATGGATAAAGTAAAAAAATTCTTTGAATAATTTTGCTAAAAAAAGCCCCGTTGATGTTGAACGGGGCTTTTTAACGTTTACTTCCCGTGTTGTCGGAGATCGGTATTTAGATGCAGGCATCAGGCGGATAAATTTACCGCTAAATTAGAGAGCGGACTCCAAAATCAGCGCTGACGATACGCCCGGGAATCGGTTAAGCTAAAGAGCCAATATAAAAACTACATTATAAGTAGCGGTGCCCGGATTTATCAGCGACAGCATCTTATCAGCCAAGCCTGATCAATCTGGAATCAATAAAATATCAACAGGAGACAAAAATGCGTTGGAATCAATATAAATGTTGGTTAGCCGGGCTGGGTCTGACCCTGCTCAGTACAGCAAATGCCGGTACCGTGGATATAGCGGGTGCCAAATTTGAAGATACGGTGCATGTTGCAAACACCGATCTGAAACTGAATGGAGCCGGGATCCGTTACAAAGCTATTTTCAAAGTGTACGCAGCAGGCTTGTACCTTAAAGACAAGAAAAATACCGTACCTGAAGTACTTGCTTCGCAAGGCCCGCGTCGGGTCACGATAGTGATGCTGCGCGATCTCAGTAACGAAGATTTTGGCCGCGGCTTTATGCAAGGTATACAACAAAATACAGACAAAGCAGAAAAAGTGAAATTCACTTCGCAGTTTCTTCGTTTCGGCGAGTTGTTTGCATCCGTTCCTGAATTGAAAAAAGGGGATGTCATGGTGAACGACTGGGTTCCCGGCGTTGGTACGGTGGTGTATTTAAATGGAAAAAAAATGGGTGAACCTTACCCTGACATCGGATTTAACAACGCATTGCTGCGCATCTGGTTAGGTGAAAAACCCGTTGACAGCGGCTTGAAGAAAGCGATGCTGGCTGAGCCTGACGACAGAAATATGTATCGTTAATTTACCTTGATCTGAAACAGAGAAAGCCGTACCTGCCTGGGTATGGCTTTTTCTGTTTATGCAGCTTACCTGCATAAAGGTTAGAATCACGCCTGTTTTCAATATCAGGACAGGATGATGACCGAGAAAAATCGTGCCGAATTAACTCCGGAACAGTTATTTGAAAATAATCGTCAATGGGCGCAGGCAATCTCCAATCGGGATGCTGATTTTTTTAAAAAACTCGCAGCCCAGCAAAATCCTGAATATCTGTGGATAGGCTGCTCTGACAGCCGGGTCCCTGCCAATGAATTGCTGGGGCTGTTACCTGGTGAGTTATTTGTACACAGAAATATCGCCAACGTTGTCGTTCATTCAGATTTAAATTGCCTCTCTGTGCTGCAGTTTGCAGTCGATATTCTGGGCGTCAAACACATTATCATCTGCGGTCATTATGGTTGCTCAGGCGTACATGCTGCAATGACCGGGCGGCGTGTCGGTCTGGCCGATAACTGGCTGCGTCACGTACAGGATGTACATCAGAAGCATGAGCGCTATCTTGGTGAAACACTGAATACAAAACAGCGCGCAGACCGCTTGTGCGAACTGAACGTGATCGAACAAGTCGTCAATCTGTGCCAGACCACCGTGATTCAGGATGCGTGGGAACGCGGCCAGACACTGACTGTGCACGGCTGGGTCTATGGCATTCAGGATGGCTTATTAAATCCACTGGGAATGGCGGTCAGTTCACCGGAAATGCTCGCCACCCAGTTTGCCGAGAGTCTGACCCGGTATCAGGACTGAACAACATATATCCGCTTCATTCAATTCTGATGGCCAGATCGCGTCCAGATCTGGCCATGTTGCCGGCATAGTCTGCGGCAAAAATCCGCAGAATATAATCACCGGCAGCCAGTTTTTCTACAGGCAGGTGAGCATTTCTGGCATAACCGTCACGCACGACATTACTGGCCTGATACAAAAAGCGGGTTTTGGCGTTGCCATGCACGGTAATACCGCTGCCATCTGCATAGGCGACTTTGACAGACGAGCGATCAGGCGGTAACTGATTAAATTCTATCGTCATCAATGCTTGCTCATAACCGGCGACAGCTTTGCCATTCGCATGCAGGAATTGATAGCCTATCTTGTATAAGCCCAGTCGTCTGCGCGACAGATTGTCATCGCTCTGGTCATACGCATCGACAAGCAGATTCAATGGCGGGCTCTGGCGTGGGATGAGGAGGCGATTATCCTGTTTTCGTTTCAGCGGTTGTCCCTGATCGTCTGTGATTTGTATCGACTCAATCACCGGTTCTGTTTCATCTTTAAAGCCGGGGAACGGCAAGGCCAAGGGATTGATTTCGCCGCTGCCGAGGCTGTAATTCAGATGGACATGGTACATGCGGTTGATACTACCTAAAGCATCCCCGGTTTTAAATTTTGTTCCGCGCGGAATTCTGACTGCAGCTGGCTTTCCCTGCATATCATTCAGAATCTGAAAGCGCCGGGCATCGATCAGCAGATTGTCGTGGTCGCGTCCTGCTTTCATGTGGATGTAAGAAAAATGATCGATATTGATTCCTTCATTCAGCGTGCCAAATCCCCATGCAGTGACAGGATGACGCACCTTTTCGTCGGCAACGGCATACACGGTCGCGCCGAGATTGCCTTGTATATCAAGCCCGCTATGAAAATGATCGCGCGCTTCACCATCCGTTTTTCCACGCACCTCTCCCATTGTGCCGACCACTTCGTGTGCTGCTTGAAATGGCTTTAAGGGCCACGGAAAAGTCTGACCGGCAAACATCGTTTGTAGGTTTAGGTTGGCGACAGGAAATCTGCTTTGCTCCGGCGTGGCTGGCTGCTCTGATGTCAGCCGGTATATCGATGTGGTGGCTGAATCTGCGACCATGACTTCACCGGTTGGTGTCACCAGCAAACCGCTTGGTGAAGATAGCCGTAAAACCTTCTCGTCACCGGCGACAAAATCAACATCGATGCCTGTGACGCCTCTGAGTATGCCGTCTGGCGTCAGATGCAAAATCCGGCCTTCGCCACTTTCTCCGATATAAACGTGATCATCATGCGTGATGGCCAGCCCGACCGGGCGGCGCATCAGCGCATTTTTATCATTGGTGGCGGATTGCTGCAGCGTGCTGACCATACCCGTCTGCGTCAGTTTACGAATCGCGTTATTGCGCGTATCGGCGATGATCAGATCCTTGTGCGAGTTGATTGCAATGCCAGACGGCGTATCGAATAAGGCATCGCTGGCAGCGCCATCCAGCAAACCATTTTGCTTACCGCCAGCGATGGTGCTGACTTTACCGTCGGTCGATATGCGGCGAATTTTATCGTTATAGGTGTCAGCTACATAGACGTTGCCATCGGCATCAACAGCGACGGCCAGAGGTGCGTTCAGTTGCGCCGAAGTGCCATCACCATCACGATCACCGGCTTGCCCGTTGCCTGCCAGTGTTGTGACTAGTCCCTGGCTGGAGATTTTGCGTATCGCATGATTGCCGGTATCGGCGACATACAGATTGCCCTGTTTATCGATGGCGATGCCGGAAGGTGTATTGAAAGCAGCCTGCATAAGTTCGCCATCGGCGAAACCTTCTTTGCCCCCGGCATAGACGCTGACCTGACCATCGGGGGCGATACGGCGTATTACATTGTTGTCGGCGGCATCAGTGATATACAGATTGCCTTCCTGATCCTGCACCATGCCGAAAGGGTCAGCAAAACGTGCCTGCAATGCCGCACCGTCACGTTTTCCCGCAGTGCCATCGCCAGCGAAACGTAACACATACGGATGCCAGTCGGTGGACGTTGGCTGTAGTCGCGGCTTTCCTATCAGTTTTTTGCCGATGTTTGCCATCAGGCTGTCACGGTGTTGATTGCCGGAGAATGGTGAGAAAAAGTAAGCAGCGCTGCCAAGCAGCAGAGTAATCACCAGCGTTGTGATCAGTGCTGGTTTCGAGAAATGCATTGCCACCTGAGATTCCAATATGGGTATATGAGTGTCGCAGCTTAGCGTATTTACCTGCAGATCACCAGCCATTCGGCGCTGGCAACGACAGACGAAAATTCATGCCAGAATGCAGTCTGATTTTGTAAATAGCGCTACCCAATATCAGCATTCGCATTGGCTTCTGGCGGCATTTCGTGCCAGCAGGCGCATGCTATATGGGACGCTTGAAATTAATCCCTTATTGCGACCAGATGAGATGAAAACGATGAAAATCAGCCTGCAACCGAAAAAGCTATTATTGTCGAAATGGACGGCGGTACAAGTCGTCGCGAAGCAAAAGCATTTCATTGTCAGTAAAGTGATTCAGCCTGAGTCAGCCGCGTTGTCTGATGTACCGCCAGAGTTGATCGAAATCGAAGCGGTGTACAGCAAAGAGGTGCGTCAGATTCCGTGGCGCGAATCACAGGATGAGCGCCTGTGGAAACGGGGCTGGCACTGAAACTAACGCTGACTCTGACTTCGTGCTTATGTGCCCGTAGTGCGGAGTTCCAGTTTGCCGTCGCGTAATTTCAGTCTATGCATGTCGGGCAGGGCGATCAGTTCGCGGTCGTGGCAAACCACCACCACGCTGCTGCCCGCCTGTGTCAGCGTCGGGATCAGGGCGATCACCTGTTCCCGCGCTTCGCCATCCAGATTGGCGGTTGGCTCGTCCAGCAATAGTAAACGTGGCTCCAGCACTTTGGCACGCGCCAGCGCCACTCTTTGTTTTTCACCGCCGGATAAATGCCGCGCATCGTGATCACTGAGATGCAGTATGCCTGCCCAACACATCGCGAGCGCGACTTGCTTTTCAATATTCTCCGCTTTTCTTAAACGCAAACCGTAGGCGATGTTTTCGGCAACCGTGCCGGAAAACATCACCGGGTGTTGGTGCACATAAACGATGTCGGTACGTAAGTGGCGCGGATACGGCGCAAACGTCGTTGCGTTATCCAGGTATTTCACTTCGTCTATCTGCGCCTGCTCGAGTCCTGAGAGTATGCGTAGCAGCGTACTTTTACCGCTGCCATTCATGCCCGTCAGCACATAAGCGCGCGATTGTTCGATGTTCAGTTCGGCGATGTCGAGCAGGTGCCGCTGCCCGAACGATTTGCGCAAACCGCGTACTTGTAAGAGTGTACTCATTGCAGTTGCTCCGCATTCCGGGTGTCGCCCTGCAACAGCATCAGCGCCGCATTCATGACCAAGGCCAGTGCAATCAAGACCATGCCGAGCGCAATGCCCTGCGCAAATTCACCTTTACTGGTTTCGAGGGCGATGGCCGTTGTAATGGTACGGGTTTCACCGGCGATATTACCGCCGACCATCATGGCGCAGCCGACTTCGGATAAGACACGTCCAAAACCGTTGATCAGCGCCGCCATCACGCCGAAACGCACTTCATGCAGCACCGTCCACATTACCTGGCGGCGATTCGCGCCCAGCGTGATCGCGGTTTCCGCCAGTCGCGGGTCGGCCGATTGCACCGCGCTCAGGGTGAATGCGGTCAGGACTGGAAATGCGATGACGGCCTGACCCGCAATGATGCCGGTCTGGCTGAACAACCAATGCCATGAGCCGAGCAAGCCCTGACGGCTTAACAGCAGATACAGCAATAAACCAATCAGCACCGTCGGCAGCGACAGGGCGGCCTGCACCAGCCAGATCGCGATACGGCGGCCAGGAAACGCGTGGCTCGCAATGGCATAGCCGAGCAGCAGCGCCGGTGGCGTTGCAAAGGCTAAACCGACCAGTGAAGTTTTCAGCGATACCCAGACAATATTCCACAGCGTTTCATCGCCGCTGAACAAGAGGGAAAACGCGTCCTGAATCGCGATGCTGATATTCATAAATTAAAATCAGAAGCAGTGTTCTGGTCCGGGGAAAGACTGATCCTTCACCGCCGCGACATATGCCGTCACTGCCGCATCAATACTGGTCTGACCTTCCATGAAATTTTTCACAAAACGCGCTTTGCGCCCAGGGAAAACGCCGAGTAAATCGTGCATCACCAGCACCTGACCTGAACAATCCGCACCGGCACCGATACCGATGGTCGGAATCGTCAACGAGTCGGTGACCTCTTTGCCGAGAGCGGCAGGAATCGCTTCGAGTACCAGCAAAGTGGCGCCGGCCGCTTGCACTGCGAGTGACTCTGCTTTGAGTAAATCGGCGGCGGCAGTGGTTTTACCCTGGACTTTATAACCGCCGAGCTGATGCACGGATTGTGGCGTCAGCCCCAGATGCGCGCAGACCGGAATCGCGCGCTCAGTTAAAAATTGTATGACGGGCAGCAACCAGGTTCCGCCTTCGAGTTTCACCATCTGTGCGCCGGCCTGTATCAGCGGCACGGCATTGTTGTATGCGGCTTCCGGTGTGGCATAGCTGCCGAACGGCATGTCGGCCACGATCAGCGCTTTCTGATTGCCGCGTGCAACAGATGCGGTGTGGTAGGCAATGTCGGCAATCGTCACTGGCAGCGTGGATTGATGTCCTTGACAGACCATGCCAAGCGAGTCGCCGATCAGCAATACTTCGACGCCGCATCTGTCCATCAATGAGGCAAAGCTGGCATCGTAGCAAGTCAGCATCGTGATTTTGTTGCCTTGCTCACGCATAGACATTAAGCCGGGAATGCTGACTGCTTTACGGTCTTGCAAATATTCCGCCATGTGTTTCTCCAAAGGTAAAGCTGTCAGGACTTGTTGCTGACAGCGTCATCAGGCGCTCGCGCCCTAATTCCTGAAAATAAAATAAACCGCGCCGACCAGACATAAACCTGCCCAGACATAATCGAGTTTGAATGGTTGTCCCATATAGAACATCGCAAACGGCACGAATACGATCAGCGTCAGCGCTTCCTGCAAAATTTTGAGCTGCGCCAGACTGTACTGAGTGTAACCGATACGATTCGCCGGTACTTGCAGCAGGTATTCGAACAGCGCAATGCTCCAGCTGATCAGCGCAGCGATCCACCAGGTTTTGCTGGATAAATTCTTCAGATGCCCGTACCAGGCGATGGTCATGAAGACGTTTGACAGCGTTAACAAGCCGGCAGTTTGTACGATAACTGGTATTTGCATGGGAGTATCCCGTAAAAATGGCTTAATGTCCTTGATTTTAAAGGGGCTTAAAAAATACTGGGGGGAGTATATTTAAACCGATTTAGCCCGCCGGTAACCTGAAAATAGCCTGCTGTGCGACCCCGGCGACAAAGGTCTGTGCCTGACCCTGACCGGGGATATCGATTTCCGCTGCGATTTCCAGCAACGGTAGCAGCACAAATGCACGTTCTGTCATGCGCGGATGCGGCACGCTCAGTTGCTCTGTCGCGATCTGCTGATCCGCATATAACAGCAAATCCAGATCCAGCGTGCGCGGGGCGTTACGGTAAGGACGCTCACGACCAAATGCCTGCTCGATTTCCTGCAAGGCCAGTAATAAATCAACGGCGCTCAGGCCGGTGGCGATGGCCGCCACGGCATTCACGTAATCGTCACCGCTGGAATCAATTGGCGCGCTGCTGTACAGCGACGAGGCGCGTTGCAACTGCGTTGCCGGAATCTGGCCAAGGCGGGCGATGGCTTGCCGCACCGTATCCTGTGCATCGCCCAGATTCGCACCGATACCGATGTAAGCCAGCATCATTCCTGCGCTGCCGCCTTACGTGGCGCACGGCGCCGTGGTTTGCGCTTTTTCGCTGCACTGGCACCCGCCGGGGTTTTCGGTTTGCTGTTAATCAGGCGTTCACGTTCATCGGCATCGCCATTGATGAAGGCAGTCCACCATTCGCCGATCTCGGCATCGATCTCGCCCGAGGCACAACGTAGCAACAGGAAATCATAGGCTGCCCGCATGCGCTGATGTTCTAGCATCTTGTACGGCGTTTTGCCCACCCGCTTTTCGAAGCGCGGCTGCATTGCCCAGATATCGCGCATATCGGCGCCGATTTTGCGTTGAATCGCGAGTGCATCTGTTTGCGTATTCAACACATCGTCGGCCGCCAGATGCAGTGCCGGAATCGGAAATTCTCCGGCTGCCTTGTAGGCTTCCCATTTTTCCAGTACCTGATGCCACAACAGCGAGGCGAACAGGAAACTTGGTGAAACGCGTTTACCCTGTTGTATGCGTTCATCGGTATTCGCCAGCGCCAGCGTGATGAATTTCTCACCCATAGGCTGTTCCAGCACCACATCCAGCAAAGGCATCAGGCCGTGATGCAGGCCTTCTTTGCGCAGTTCCTGCAGACACGCCATGGCATGGCCGCTGGTCAGCAATTTCAGCATTTCATCGAAGACGCGTGCTGCCGGCACGTTATTGATCAGCGGCGCCATCACCGCGATCGGTGCCTGCGTAGCTGGGTCTATCGTAAATTGTAATTTTGCGGCAAAGCGCACCACGCGCAGCATACGTACAGGGTCTTCGCGGTAACGCGCTTCCGGTACGCCGATAATGCGCAGGATTTTTTTACGGATATCTTTGATGCCGCCGTGGTAATCGAGCACCGTTTGCGAGGCCGGATCGTAGTACATCGAATTGATGGTGAAATCGCGTCGCGCCGCATCTTCGTGCTGCTCGCCAAAGGTATTGTCACGCAGTACGCGACCATGTTCATCCTTTGGTGCTGCATCGTTGGATGGGCCGCGGAAGGTCGTGACTTCAAGCAAATCCTGACCGAACATCACGTGCACGATCTGGAAACGACGGCCAATGATAAAGGCGCGCCGGAACAGGCGTTTAACTTGTTCTGGCGTGGCGTTGGTGGCGATGTCGAAATCTTTCGGTTTTACGCCAGTCAGCAGATCACGTACCGCACCGCCAACGATGAATGCCTTGAAACCATTTTCCTGCAAGGTCTGCGTCACGCGAATCGCGTTCGCCGACACCAGTTGCGGATTGATGCCATGCTCTTTCGCGCTCAGCACAGTTGGCTTGCGATTGCTGACGGCAGCTACGGTAGCTTCCGGGGCGCTTTTCACGCCGAGTATTTTGCGAATAAATTTCTTGATCATTGTTTGTCGAACAGCTGGATTTGAGGCCATCCTTTTGCCAGCGCATGTGCTCTCAATCTGGCATTCGGATTGGTGGCGACAGGATGTGTCACGACCTCGAGTAAAGGGATATCGTTATGGGAGTCGCTGTAAAAATGGCTGCTGCCAAAATCGCTGAGTTGTTTTTCTTGTTTTGCTAACCAGTCCTGTAAATGGATGACTTTGCCCGCGCCCGAAGTCGGCACGCCCAGCAGTTTACCAGTGATATTGTTGGCAGCATCGAGCTCAGGCTCGGCAGCCAGTAAATGCGGCACTCCCAATGCCTGTGCAATCGGTGCGGTGACAAAGCGATTGGTCGCCGTGATAATCGCGATCAGGTCTTCCTGATCCTGATGTTTTTTCAGTAAATCAAACGCGGCCGGTAACAAGGCAGGCTGTATGACTTCCTGCATGAACTGCTGATGCAGCTCGTCGATTTTCTTGCGTGGAAATTGTGCCAGCGTGCCGAGTGCAAATTCCAGATACTCCACCGGATCCAAAGTGCCTGCCTGATATTGCGCAAAAAAATCGGCATTCCGTTTGGCAAATGCTTCAGCATCGACCGCGCCGACGCGGCATAAAAATTGGCCCCATTCATAATCGGAATCGATAGGAATCAGGGTGTGGTCGAGATCAAATAAAGCAATATTGGGCATGCTGTTGTATTCCGGATTCAGGGCTGTTGTTGCAGCATCAGTTCACGCAGGAGCGGCAAGGTAATCGGGCGCTTGGTGACCAGCGAATAATGATCGAGCTGATCCAGCATCGCGGTTAATGAACTCATGTCGCGCCGGTAGTGCGTGATCAGATAGGGTAACACGCCTGCCGATAACTGGATGCCGCGTGCCTGCGCAGCACGTTCCAAGGCGTCTATCTTATCTTCGTCGGTGAGTTCATGGAGCTGATAAATCAGCCCCCAGCCAAAGCGGGTACGTAAATCATCGCGCACATTCAAGATCATCGGCGGATGGTTGCCTGCTGCCACCAGAAAACCGCCGCGCGCCCTGGCTTCATTAAACAGATTGAACGCCGCAATCTGGTTCAGTGGCGATAATTGTTCGCAGTCGTCAAGCAGGTACAGGCTGACTTCATCGCTGAAATCAAATGCTTCTTCCGGCGCATTGGCGGGGATGTAGCGGGAATCCGGATGATCTGCGAGGGCATGCAGCAGATGGGTTTTACCCGCTCCGGCTTCACCCCAGATATAGACCGAGCGCTCGCCATACTGACTCGCAATGCGTTGCGAGAATAAACCCAGTAATTGTGCCAGTTCGGCATTTTGTCCGACCACAAAGGTAGCAAGGGATGGCAGTTTTTGCGCATCCAGATCGAGTAAAAGTTGCCTCATGGCTGGCGATAAAAAGGGCTGTTCAGGTAAGAGCTGCGTATATGTTTGACGGCTACCGAGATAATTGCCGACGCCGGTAAGGCAACCAGAATACCGATGAAACCAAATAACTGACCAAACGCCATCAGCGCAAAAATAACGGTCAGCGGATGCAGGCCGATGCGTTCACCGACCAGACGTGGCGTCAGTATGAATGATTCTAAAAATTGTCCGAAGCCATAAATAATGCCGACGTAAATTAATCCGCTCAGATCGTTAAATTGTAAGACCGCGCCGATCAGGGCGAGCGCCAGTCCTATGCCGTAGCCGAGATAAGGAATAAACACCAGGAAACCGGTGATGATGCCGACGGGCAGCGCCAGATCGAAACGGGCGATGCTCAGTGCGATCGCATAATACGCAGCAAGCACGATCATCACCAGAATTTGTCCGCGCAAATACTGGGCAAGAATATCGTCAACCTCATTCACGGCATTGTTCGCTCCATGCACCCAGCGACGCGGGATGAAATGCGCGATCCTGTGAATCAGCGGGTGCCAGTCCAGCAACAGATAAAACAGCACTATCGGAATCAGTAATAAATTCGCCAGCAGACCGAGCAGGGCAGTGCCGCCAACGCGTATCGATGACAAAACCGCCTTGCCGATGACGTCGCCGCTGCCAGCCATTTGCTCGGTCAGCAAGGCTTTAATTCCGGTACTGTCGAGGCGGATGGTGAACCCGTAATGCGCCAGAAGCGGCGAAATCATCTGGTCGAATTTATCAAAAAAACGCGGTATCTGTTCTTGTAACTGCGGCGCTTCTTTTTGCAGGATAGGCACGATAATCAATACCATCGCCAACGCCGCAGCGATGACGAAAATAATCAACAGCGTGGCTGCCACTGAGCGCGGCAGACGCAGATTTTTGTATCGCAGCGCACACAGTTTATCGACCCAGGGGTTGAGTACGTACGCGAGTATCGCGGCGACGATGAATGGCATTAACACCGGACCGAGCAACGACAGCAATAGCAGGAACGCTGCACCGACGAGGATCCAGAGTAGGGATTGCTTTTGTTCTGGCGAAAAAGAAAATGGCATTTTCAGATGGTGTGCTTGCAAATAAGTTGTCGGCTTGTTACGTATCGCCCAAATATAGGTCAATACGCAGTCATTTTGTTAAAATAGCGGTTTTGCCGGAGTTTTCTGGCAATTTTCCTATTTTACCGCCTCAAGCCCCCTACTGACGAATATCATGAGCACTTCTACCCCTGTTTCTCTCTCTTACGCCGACGCCGGTGTCGATATGGTTGCTGGCGACGCGTTGGTCGATGCAATCAAGCCTTTTGCAAAACGCACGATGCGCGAAGGCGTCATGGCCGGTATCGGTGGTTTTGGCGCGATGTTTGAAGTCAGCAAAAAATTCAAAGAACCTGTGTTGGTCTCCGGCACCGATGGCGTCGGTACCAAGCTGAAACTGGCATTTCATCTGAATAAGCATGACACGGTCGGTATCGATCTGGTCGCGATGAGTGTCAACGATATTCTGGTGCAGGGCGCTGAGCCTTTGTTCTTCCTCGATTATTTCGCCTGCGGCAAACTGGATGTGGCGGCCGCCACGGATGTTATCAAAGGCGTGGCTTTCGGTTGCGAACAAGCTGGCTGCGCACTGATCGGTGGCGAAACTGCTGAAATGCCTTCCATGTATCCGGATGGCGAATACGATCTGGCCGGTTTTGCGGTCGGTGCGGTTGAAAAATCTAAAATCATCGATGGCAGCAAAATTCAACCGGGCGACGTGATTCTGGGTCTGGCTTCCTCCGGTATTCACTCAAACGGTTTTTCTCTGGTGCGCAAAATCATCGAAGTGGCTAAACCTGACCTGAATGCAGATTTCCACGGACGCAGCCTGGGCGATGCACTGATGGCACCGACACGTATTTACGTGAAACCTTTGCTGGCGCTGATGGAGTCGCTGGAAGTGAAAGGCATGGCACACATTACCGGCGGTGGTCTGGTCGAGAATGTACCTCGCGTGCTGGGTGACAAACTGACTGCGATCCTGCATAAAGATGCGTGGACTCTGCCGCCATTATTCACATGGCTGCAACAACACGGCGGTGTGGCAGATGCCGAAATGCATCGTGTATTCAACTGTGGTATCGGCATGGTGGTGATTGTGTCTGCTGAAAACGCAGATGCAGCGATGGCACAACTGAGCGCCGCTGGCGAATCGGTTTATCGCATCGGTGAAATCCGTGCCCGCGAAGGCAATGAACATCCGACTATCGTTGTTTAATAGGACTTACACAACGCCCAAGCGGCGTTATGGCTTCTGATCGTACATTGGCACTGTCTGCGCCTATCCCTTGCCGGGATAAATTGCGTCAGTTTTGCATCAAACAAAAGGTAAATCAGGGAAATAGTTTTAGTCCCTGATTTTCCTTGATTTAATAAATTTAATAATCAACTTGCTCATTTTTAATTAATTAACTTACACTTTATTTGCTGTTGTTCGGTGCAGAATCTGAAACTGGATTTTGTTAAAGACCACATAAATGTTAATTAAAATGAGAAAAATAATTTCACTGAGCTTGTTGAGTATTCTGGCCGCATGTGGTGGTGGAGGCGGTAACAGTGGTGATAGCACCACTACGCCACCGGGTAATTCAGGTTTTCCGCCATCTTCCACGCTGGCAAATCTTTGTGCCAATCCCCGCGCTAATACTAGCGATCGTCAGGGGACCGTCGAGAACGAAAAATCTTATTTACGTTCTTTTGTCGACGAAACTTATCTCTGGTACGCCGATATCCCTTCCAATATCGTGGCCGCAAATTATGCGACGCCGCAACTCTATTTTGATGTGCTGAAAACAAACGCCAAGACTAATTCTGGCGCAAGTGTTGATCAGTTCCACTGGTCGCAGACCACCGCATCCTGGAATGCCGCATCATCAGGTATTGCTCAGGATTACGGTATTAAATGGATGGTAAAAGGTACAGCACCGTCACGCATTTTTCTCGCCGCTGATGTCGCGCCGGGTTCCCCTGCTGCATTGGCAGGAATCAAGCGTGGCGATATCATTACTTCGATTGATGGCGTTGTTGCCACAGAGGCGACTGCTGACGGCGTAGCTGCGTTGAATGAAATCCTCTCGCCAACCAAAGTGGTGGCGCATAAATTAGGATTCAACGGTGCCGCAGAGATTAGTCTGACTCCTGCGACCTATTCGACGTCAACTGTGTTGAATGTGAAGACTATTCCAACGGCATCCGGTACCGTTGGCTATTTCACGTTTGATACACATATCGCGAAATCCGAAGCGGAGCTGATTGCCGCCATCAAGCAACTGAAAGCAGCGAACGTCACGGATCTGGTCATCGATCTGCGTTACAACGGCGGTGGCCTTTTGTATGTTGCGAGTCAACTGGCATATATGATTGCCGGACCAACTACGACAAACGGACAGATATTTGAAAAGCTGACTTACAACGACAAGCTCGCTGCAAAAAATACCGTATATCCGTTCTATGCGGTCACGACGGCGAATGAGCAGCTTCCATATCTGGGTTTAAAACGTGTCACCCTGCTGGTCACACGGAATACCGCTTCTGCCAGCGAATCGATTATTAACAGTTTGCGCGGAGTCGATGTTGCAGTTGATCTGATCGGTGATCTGACACGTGGTAAGCCTTATGGTTTCGTTCCTCAGGACAATTGCTCGTACACCTATTTCGCGATTCAGTTTAAAGGTGTGAATCAAAAAGGATTTGGTGATTATGCTGACGGCTTTTCACCGACCTGCAAAGCGTCCGACGATGTCACTCATCTGCGTGGCGACGCAAATGAAACAATGCTCAAAACGGCTTTATCTTATCGTCAGACAGGTTTGTGTCCGGCTAATTCTGCTGGTGCCAGTGTGCTTGGTGCCGAGCCCGGCTATGAGTTGATACGTCCGGCAAGTCAGGAAATGCGTATTCTCGCGGCGATGCCACACTGATGAGATATCAGCTTACTTTTGCCGCCAGTATTCTGATGCTGTCGGCATGCCAGTTCACTGCCGCTTCCCCTGACAAAGCGGCAGTGTTGCTGGCGTCCGATGCTGTAGTGATGCAGGAGTTAGGTGCTGCCATCAGCAGTATGAGCGGCTTTTCTGAAGTCACTTTATCTGCTTCTGATTTCATGCAAAGCAGCGAAGTGATCATTGAGCGCAAACATCAGACGAACCAGCATGGTGAGCTGATACAAGGGCGTGATCTGGAAATACCGCATCGCTTCAGGCTAGAGACGAATGGCACGCAATGCTGGCTGGTTCATTTGAACTCGGGACAACGTCGCCTTTTGAATACAGCCCGCTGTCAGGTGAAATAAATCAGGTAATGAGAACATTAACTTCCGCGCATCTCCGGCCGGAAGTTGATGATCGATATCCCAACTGATTATGTACAGATTGGAAAATGAAAGATGAACGTCAAACGCTGCTCTTGGGCCAACTCAGTCAATCCCTTATACATTGCCTATCACGATAACGAGTGGGGGCGCCCATGTCATGATGAAAACCGTTTGTTTGAAATGTTGAATCTGGAAGGTGCTCAGGCTGGATTAAGTTGGGAAACCGTCTTGAATAAGCGAGCAAGTTACCGCATCGCTTTTGATGACTGGGACGCAAAAAAAATCGCACAGTACGACGCCGAAAAGGTGGCGGAATTACTGGCCAATCCCGGCATCGTGCGTAATCGTTTAAAAGTCGCAGCGACCATCAGTAACGCCAAAGCGTATCTGCAACTATGCGAGGAGGTAGGCAGTCTGGATAAGTATCTTTGGGCATATGTCGATGGCAAACCGATACTGAATCATGGTGAGCGCATAGTAACGACACCATTGTCTGATCGTATTTCCAAGGATCTGCGCCAACGAGGATTTAAGTTTGTCGGCTCAACGATAATCTATGCGTATATGCAGGCCATCGGCATGGTGCAGGATCATGCCGCAGACTGTGACTGGCGTCAGTCCTCAGTCTGAGCGACTACTTTAGTACAAAAAAACGTATCAGTGTTGATGCGGATTGCTGCGTTGTTCCGCGAAGGATTGCAGGCTTCCCATTGTGGATGTGCCTGCGGTTTTATCCGGATGCGCAACCATCACAGGTTTGCTGTGAGTATTGGCCGCTGAAGCTGATGGTTGATGCCCGGTCAGATTGCTTGCGGAAGCATTGATATCCCAGACCGGCGCTTCTATTCCTTCGAAGACAGTTTTTAATTGTTGCCCCCAGCTATTTCTTATCATCTGAAAATACTGATTTTTTTCATCGATGGTGACGAAGCGTGATACTGCCAGATGATTATTTTCATAGACCAGCAAATCCAAGGGCAGACCGACGGAGATGTTGGAACGCAGTGTGGAATCCATAGAAATCAACGCACATTTTGCCGCATCGTCAAGGCTGGTTGCCGTATTGATGACGCGATCGAGAATAGGTTTGCCGTATTTGGCTTCTCCTATCTGAAAGTAGGTATTTTCGTTATGTGCCTCAATAAAGTTACCTGCTGAGTAAATCTGAAACAGGCGGCAACGTTCGCCTTTGATTTGTCCGCCAAACATCAGGCTGACATTAAAGTCTATGCCAAATTCGGATAAGGCTTTGGCATCGCGTTGATGTATGGCACGCACGGCTTCACCAAGAATACGCGCAGCATCGTACATACTTTGGACGTTCCAGATTGTGTTGCCATTCGCATCCTGATACTCAGAAAGTAATTCGCGTATGGACTGTGAAATCGACAGATTACCCGCCGCCATCAACACCATCATGCGTTCGCCCGCTTTCTCAAAGACGGACATTTTTCTGAATGTACCGACCTGATCCACGCCGGCATTCGTGCGGGAATCAGAGAGAAAAACCAGCCCGGCATCGAGGCGTATGCCTACACAGTAAGTCATATTAAATCGTGAGTAAAGTATGTATAAGTCAGGATTTTACCTCAGGCCATCATTGAACTGTCATGCAACACGCTATTGTGGCGTCACCTGTACGCTGACTGTTAATGTTTCAACACCGCCGCCGCGTCGTATGCCACGAACAGGTCCTGCTGTATCGTAATCACGACCGATAGCAAGGCGGCAATAAGAGTCCGTCATCAGTCTGACGTGGGTCACATCAATGCTGATCCAGCCGTGATAATCATGGTCTTGCGCCCAGACATCCACCCAGGCGTGGCTTTCAGCGTGATCGCTGGATTCCGGATCGATATATCCTGAGACATAGCGGGCAGGTATGCCCATGACATGGCAGCAAGCGAGAAATAAATGAGCGTGATCCTGACACACACCTCGTCCCATTAACAAGGCATCGTTGGCTGTAGTGGTAACGACAGTGCTGCCGGTCTGATAGGCAACCGCATTCCTTATTTGCTCTGCAAGATAAAGAAGCTCACGGCTGGAGGCCGATTGCTCCCTTGGTAAAGAGCGTTTTGCAAACGCCTGAATCTCTGCGCTGCTTTCTGTGAGCTGGGTGGGAATGGTGAATATTAATGGCGACCATGGCTCGGCGTCGGAAATACGTCCGGCATCCGGACTTCTGACATTGACGATGCCCGATGCCAGTATATTGACTTCCAGATGTGGTTCAGTAATGGTCAGTGTATGAGATTGATTGCCATAGGCATCTGTGTATGCATGTCGATGTCCAGCAGCGACAATGCCCCACTGCGCTATATGCTGATGCAACTCCGTACGTGGCGTCAGATGCAATTGCTGTATCGTGTATGACGATGGCGCGGAGTAGATATATTTGGTCTGATGCCGGATATGGAGTCGCATAATGAACGTTGGTGCTTTCAGGCAGCCAGAGGTACTAAAAAATCACGACTGATGCGATTGCCTAATTCAAAAATACGCTCCAGAAATTCCGTCAGCGTGTTGTGTAGTCCGGCGTTCAGAATGTCTTCAATGGTGGCAAATTTTAATTCCGCATGCAGCTTTCCGGCGAAACGTTCGGTGTCTGCTGAGACATCATTGCTGACCACCGCGAGGTTGGCAACGACTTCATCCATGCATGCGAGTAAAGAGCGTGGCATATTGCCGCGTAACATGAGTAACTCCGCCACGCGTTCCGGCGTGATGACGTCGCGATACACTTTGCGATAAATTTCGAATCCTGAAACTGAATGCAGCAATGCTGCCCAGTAATAAAAATCCTTTTGTATACTTTCCTTCGGCTGCCCCTTTGCTTTCGTGCCGTGAAATTTCACATCCAGAATACGCGCGGTATTGTCCGCCCGTTCCAGAAATGTTCCGAGGCGTATGAAGTGCACTGCCTCATCTTTTAGCATTGTTCCCAGTGTCACACCGCGCGATAAATGTGAACGGTATTTGACCCATTCAAAGAACTGGCTAGGGTCTTGCTCAACGATGCCGCTGGCGAGTTTTTCCTGCATCGATAACCAGGTTGCATTCTGGGTTTCCCAGACTTCTGTTGTCAGTGTGCCGCGCACCGCACGTGCATTTTCTCTGGCCTCTTTTAAACAGGAGGCTATGGACGATGGATTCATCGGGTCACGCACCATGAAATCGAGCACATCTTTTTTGGTCAGGATGCCATAGTGGAAATCAAACGACGATTGCAACTCCGAGATACCCAACATGGCACGCCAGCCATTTTCTGCATGTTCTGCAGATTGCGGCAACATGGACGTCTGCACATTCACGTCCAGCATGCGGGCGGTGTTTTCAGCGCGTTCTGTGTAGCGCGCCATCCAGAATAAATGATCAGCGGTTCTGCTCAGCATGTTAGTTCTCCAATACCCAGGTGTCTTTGGTGCCGCCACCTTGTGACGAATTCACGACTAAGGAACCTTCTTCCAGCGCTACCCGGGTCAGTCCGCCCGGTGCCATCGATATCGTCTTGCCAGACAATACAAAGGGACGCAAATCAATATGGCGCGGAGCAATACCGCTGTCGACAAACGTCGGGCATGACGACAAGGCTAATGTCGGTTGCGCAATATAACCTTCCGGTTTGGCAAGTAAGCGCTGACGGAAATCTTCAATTTGTTGTTTGCTTGAAGCCGGGCCAACCAGCATGCCATAGCCACCTGCACCATGAACTTCTTTCACGACCAATTCAGGAAGATGGGCGAGGGTATAGGCAAGATCATCCGGTTTGCGACACTGATATGTCGGCACATTATTCAGTATCGGTTGTTCAGACAGATAAAATTTGATCATATCCGTGACATAAGGATATATCGATTTATCATCCGCAACCCCCGTACCGATCGCATTGGCAAGGGTCACGCGTCCGGCGCGATAGACTGACAAAAGACCGGGAACGCCAAGTGATGAATCCGGGCGAAATGCGAGCGGATCAAGAAAATCATCATCGACCCGGCGATAAATTACATCGACACGCTTTGGCCCTCGCGTCGTGCGCATATACACGGCGTTATCGTCAACAAACAGGTCTTTACCTTCGACCAGCTCAACCCCCATTTGTTGCGCCAGAAAAGCGTGCTCGAAATAGGCCGAGTTATACATACCTGGCGTCATGACGACGATGGTCGGATTGTCGATTCCCATCGGTGCCACTGAGCGTAGATTATCCAGCAACATATCCGGATAATGGTCTACCGGAGCAATCTTGTTTTTGGCGAATAATTCAGGAAATAGCCGCATCATCATTTTGCGATCCTCCAGCATATAGGAGACGCCGGATGGTACGCGCAGATTATCTTCCAATACGTAAAATCCACCTTGGCCTGCACGCACAATATCGACGCCGGCGATATGTGCATAGATGTCTGATGCAACAGAAACGCCTTGCATTTCAGGCCGGTACTGCGCATTTTTATAAATCTGCTCAGGTGGAATGATCCCGGCTTTAATGATGTTTTGATCATGGTATACATCGTGAATAAACATATTCAATGCCTTCACTCGCTGTACCAGCCCGGTTTCCAGTAGCGCCCATTCCTTGGCGGGGATAATGCGGGGAATTATGTCGAAAGGAATCAGGCGTTCCGTGCCCGCATCGTCGCCATAGACTGCGAAAGTAATACCAACGCGACGAAAACTGAGATCGGCTTCGGCGCGTTTGCGTTGCAGGCGCTCCGGTGATTGCTTCGCTAACCAGTGATGGAATTCGCGATAATGCTCACGCGTCGAATCTGCTGTGCCGACGGTGCTGGCCGTCATTTCATTAAAGAATTTTTCCATGTCCCATTCCACGATTACTGAGTCAACTTAGCTATATCAAGAAGCGTGCCAAGCAAACTCAGACGTGTAAATCAGGGCGCGCGGATATAGTCAATCAGTTCCGTAGTGTGGTGATCGGGCGCGGGTGTCATCAGGCTGGCGATCACCATGGCAATGAATCCGGCAGGAACACCGAATACGCCGGCGGATATCGGTGCAATATGCCACCATTGATTGGCCGGACTACCACCAAATAATGGGTGGGTGAATACCATATAAAAAATACAGACAAAAAAGCCCGTGATGATGCCCGCAACAGCGCCTTGACGATTCGCGCGCTTCCAGAATATGCCCAATATCAGTGCAGGAAACAGTGTCGATGCGCCGACAGAAAAGGCCGCACCAACAAGTGACAAAATATCGGCTGGTTTGAGGGATGCCACATAGGCGGCAATCAGTGCAACCACCAGCAGCAGTAATTTTGAAATTGTCACCCGTTTTTGTGTGGATGCCGTGGGGTCAATGATTTTGTAATAGATATCGTGCGACAAAGAGTTTGAAATAGTCAGCAGCAATCCGTCTGCCGTTGACAGTGCCGCCGCCAGCCCGCCAGCAGCGACCAGCCCGGAAACAACGTACGGTAAGCCAGCAATTTCCGGCGTGGCGAGAACGATGATATCGCCATCAAGGACGATTTCCGCAAGTTGTACGATGCCGTCTTTATTGATATCGGTGATGCTGACCAACGGATTGAGTTTGTCGATGTTTGCCCAATACGTAACCCACGAAGGTAACTTGGAAAACTCGCTGCCGACCAGCGAGTTATAGATATCGTATTTCACGAGTATCGCCAGCGATGGAATCGTGATGTACAGCAGCATAATGAAAAACAAAGACCAGAATACGGAGTCTCTGCTTTCTGTCACTGATGGCGTAGTGTAATAGCGTGTCAGCACGTGGGGCAAGGCTGCGGTACCCATCATCAGACACAACACCAGCGCCATGAAGTTATTTCGTTTGATATCAGATTCAGACTTATCTTTGGCAGCATAAGGAGTGTATTGTGCAAAGCCCGGCCTGGATTTCAACAGGTAGGAATTGCGCGCTTCCGCCCAGCTATTTCTTGCATCAGCTGGCGATGCTGGGTAGTTCGCCAGTGCACGACTGGCAGTTTTGATCGCAATTAATGAGCCATTCCCGGCTTTTAATTCTTCCAGATTTTTTTGCAGCTCGGCGCGCCCGGATTCCCATGATTCAGGCAACTGCTGAATTTTTTTATCGTATTCGTCTGCACGTAATTTATAAATGTCCCTGACTTCTTTTTCCTTGGGGCTCTTATCAAACTGAGCTTCCTTTTTTGCCAGCTCTGGTAAAAATGCACCATAGGATATTTGTGGAAATGGATTATCCGTATGTTTGGCCGACAACCAGGCGACCGGAATCATGAATGCGATTACGATGATGATGTATTGCGACACCTGCGTCCATGTGACGGCACGCATACCGCCCAGAAATGAACAAACCAGTATGCTGGCTAATCCCAGAAAAATACCGACCGAGAAATCGACGCCGGTAAAGCGCGAAGTGATCAGGCCGACGCCATAAATCTGCGCCACGACATAGATAAAAGAAATGAATACGGTCGCCAGTACCGCCAGAATACGCACGATATTGGTATGTGGTTTACCTGAAAATCGCGTACCCAGAAAATCTGCAATCGTGTATTGGCCGAATTTTCTGATGTAGGGTGCGATCAGCATCGCAACCAGACAAAATCCGCCGGTCCAGCCTATGATATAGGCCAGTCCGTCAAAGCCTTGTAAATACAGCCCGCCGGCAAGACTCAGAAAACTGGCGGCAGACATCCAATCGGCCGCGGTTGCCATGCCATTAAATACTGCTGGCACCCGTCTTCCGGCGACATAGTATTCTGCAATGTCAGAGGTTCGGCTGACCAAGCCGATGCCAGCGTAAATAACGATGGTGGCGAACATAAACAGATAGCCTATCCAGACCCGTGGAACGCCTTCTTTTTCCAGTATCGTCAGTACGATCAGAAAGATAAAAAAAAGTAAGGTATACCAAAGATAGTAGGACGTTAATCTCTGTGTAAATCGTTTTTGTGGCGACATGTGCTTATTCGTCTTTATCGTTTTTATCGTCTTGTCGGGGGCGTTGTATCCAGCGCATGCCTATCGAGTAAATCGCGAGGATCAGAACGTAACTCAGCGTCAATCCTTGCGCTGCCAGATAAAACGACAGTGGCCAGCTAAAGAAATGCCATTCGGATAGTTCCCGCGCAAAAAAAAGACTGAAAAAACTGAGCAATCCCCAACATAACAACAGCGCCGTAGTCAGCCGTTTGGTGCGTCGCCAATAATGATGTGGCGCAGACTTTGTTTCCGGTGTTGATGTCGATGGCATCTTCATTTCACGCTTCGCCGATGAATTCATCAAAGGGGTTTAATCTGAACGAAATACGGAAAACGGTACCGGGAAATTGCGGGTCTTGAGGATGGGGGTTATCGAGAATTTCTATTTGCGCCCCATGTTGTTGTGCAATTTCCCTGACGATGGCAAGACCAAGCCCACTACCTTGCACATTGCTGCCGAGAATACGGTAAAAGCGTTCAAATACATGTTCACGTTCAGCGACGGGAATGCCGGGGCCGTTGTCTTCCACTTCGATGATGGCCAGCGCCTGCTGTTCATTCATGCTGACTTTGACCGTGATGCTGTGGTCTGACGGTGTATAACGGATTGCATTGTCGATCAGATTGCTCAGCATTTCCCGCAGCATCAACGGATTAGCGAAAATGGTGATGGGAAAATCGGGTTGCTCAAAACCCAGATCAATTTTTTTTGCGAATGATGCCTGTATCCAGTCCCGAACGACATTCATCGCCAGTTCATTTAAGTTCACCTGCTCCAGAGGTCGGGTGGCCGGGGTCAGGTTTTCTGCGCGAGCCAGCGTTAGCAATTGATTGATGAGGCGGGTTGCTGCTTCTGAGCTGGTCGATAACTGCAATAGTGAGCGCCGTATTTCTTCCTGATCGGTTTGTCGTAATGCCAGTTCAGATTGCATACGCATACCCGCCAGCGGTGTTTTCATCTGGTGCGCAGCATCCGCGATGAAGCGTTTTTGAATGTCTATCGTTTGCGCCAGACGTGCCAGCATGTCATTTAAGGAATTAACCAGCGGCGTGATTTCTTCCGGCACCTGACGCGAATCGATAGGGCTAAGATCATCCGGGCGGCGGGCGCGTATGCGTTGTTGCAATTCGGCCAGCGGCGATAAGCCCCGGCTCAGCGCGAACCAGACTAGTGCCAGCGCGATTGGCAAAATAATGAATTGTGGTAGCACCACACCTTTAATAATTTCATTCGCCAGAACAGCGCGTTTTTCCAGCGTTTCCGCAACCTGTATCATGATCTGAGACGACTCAGGATTGACCGTTTTCTTGGTCGGTGGCGTTAAATCGATATAACTATACGCGATGCGATAATCGATGCCCCGCAAACTCAGATTTCTGAATTGAATATTACCGGCCGCAGGCCGTTCTTCATCGGCAGGCGCAGGAATATCCTGATCGCCATCAATCAGATCACCCTTGGCATTTTTTATCTGGAAATGAATATTGTCGAGATCATCGGCCCGCAAAATATCGCGTGCCGGTTTGGATAATTGGGTAATCGCCTGACCATCAAATTCTTTGACCTGTTGTGCGAGCACGAGTACCTTGTCTTCCAGTGCACGGTCGAAAGGCTGATTTGCAATCGACTTTGCCACCAGATAGGTGATGGCTATGCTCATCGGCCACAGCAGCAGCAGCGGTGCCAGCATCCAGTCAAGAATTTCGCCAAATAACGAGCGCTGGATTTTTTCTTCCGGCTGCTGCAACAATATATTTTCTGACGCAGCGGGCGCAGAATTCGATGAAGTATCAGCGACGCTGCTGTCTGTACTCATTGTTGTCCGGCATCTGGATTGGCTGGTTTCGCTGACGGTGCGACGAAGAATTTTTCAAGGCAGTAACCTAATCCTCTGACTGTCGCAATTCTGACGCCATCGACTTCGATTTTTTTGCGCAGACGATGCACATACACTTCGATCGCGTTATTGCTGACTTCCTCGCCCCACTCACAAAGGTGGTCGACCAATTGCTCTTTCGAGACCAGACGTCCGGTTCTTTGTAATAACACTTCTAGCAGACCCAGTTCGCGTGCCGATAAATCCAGCATCTGTTCGTGGATATATGCAATTCTGCCAACCTGATCGTAACTGAGCGGCCCGTGTTTAATAACAGTGGGGCCGCCGCCAGCACCGCGTCGTGTTAAAGCCCTGACGCGTGCTTCGAGCTCGGACAAGGCGAACGGTTTTGCCATGTAATCGTCAGCACCTAAATCCAGCCCTTTTACTCTTTGCTCTACTGAGTCAGCAGCAGTCAGGATCAGTACCGGAAGATGTGAATTGCGGGCGCGCAAACGGCGCAGCACTTCCAATCCGCTCATTTTTGGCAGGCCGAGATCCAGAATCAGTAAATCGAAGTCCTGAGTCGATAATGCAGAATCCGCTTCCTGTCCGTTGCTGACGCAGTCAGTCGCATAACCTGATTGCCGCAGTGAGCGGGTCAGTCCGTCTGCCAGCACGCTGTCGTCTTCTGCTAATAAAATACGCATAATGAATATTCCAAACCAAGTTGATTCTGATGGGAAATGGATAAATGGTATCCGTGCCGCCGACCGATTTTTCTAATTTTTTTGGATAATGTAAGGTCTCGCGGGTTTGCAAAGGCGATTCCAGATAACAATCTTGGCAGCTTTTTGTATCGCCATTCCCAGCCATTAATATTAGCTCAACTTTAGCCCAATTCAGGTCTGCGTAGATTTAAAGGCACAATAAATTTTTAATATGTCTGGATTTCCATCTGTCACCTCAAGCGCATCGCTGAATGTGGTAGGTTCAGACAGTGTGGAAATCAGGCTCAAGTAAGTTTGTTTGCTTGAGTATGATCTGAAAACAATCATGACTAGCCCAGAACAAATTTTGCAACGTTCATATAAACGGGAATGCCTAGCAAAATATTCAGCGGGAAAGTGATGCCGAGAGACATGCCGAGATAAAGCGATGGTGATGCCTCTGGTATGGCGTAACGCAGCACAGCCGGAACCGCGATATATGAGGCGCTTGCCGCCAGTACCATCAACAATCCGGCATCGCCGTACGGAATTTGCAGCAACACGGCAAGCATTAACGCAATAGTTGCGTGGCAGAGCGGGGCGAGAATGGCATAGCTGATCACCAAGGGCGAATTGCCTTTGATGTTACCGAGGCTTTTCGCCGTCATCAGCCCCATATCGAGCAGGAAAAAAGCAAGCATTCCTTTAAATAAATCGCCGGAAAACGGTTGCATGGCGGCCTTACCTGCATCGCCGGATAGGATGCCAACCAGCATCGCGCCTAACAGTAGCAGTTGCGCGCCATCTGTCAGCGATTCATGCAAAACACCTTTGACCGAGGGCAGCGTTCCCATTTGCGTCGACGTTTCCCTACGCCGGATCGTATTCGACAAAATGACGGCAAAAATAATGGCAGGTGATTCCATTAACGCCATCGCCGCTGCCATATGGCCGCCATATTCTATATGTCTGCTTTCCAGATATTGAACAGCGGTTATAAACGTAACTGCACTGACAGAACCATACGTGGCGGCGATTGCGGTGGCATCAAGCGCAGGAATAATCCGCTTCAGTAAAAAATATCCAAGCGCTGGTGTCAGCAGCGCCAGAAAAACAGCACATCCCAGACTGCTCATGATTTGTAAATTTAAGCCGGAATGATTCAGTGCAAATCCTCCTTTTAAACCCAGCGCCATTAACAGATACAGCGATAAAAATCGGGAGATATGTGTAGGAATGCTCAGATTAGAGCGGATGAGGCCGGCAAAGATACCGAAGATAAAAAATAAAATAGCTGGGTCGCGCAAACTGGACATAAATTCCCCTTCAAAATTCAGGCCTCATACTACGCAGACTAAATCATCAGGTAAAATCAATTTTTATCGCTATGATCATCAGTAAAAATCTATGAATGTCACTTTCCGTCAATTACGTTTGTTTGCGGAACTGGCTGAACAGCTCAGCATCAGTGGAGTTGCACGCAGCTTTCATGTTACGCAGCCAACTGTATCTATGCAGATGCGTGAGCTGACGGAAGAAATCGGTTTGCCATTGTATGAAGTCATAGGCAAAAAAATTTTTCTTACCCAGGCAGGTGAAGAACTCGCAAAAACTGCGCGCACGTTAGCGGACGAGTGGTCGTCTTTTGGACAACGTATCGATAGTCTGAAAGGGTATCAGCGTGGACGTTTGCGGGTGGCGGTAGTCAGCACGGCAAAATACTTTGTTCCCCGGTTACTGGGTGCTTTTTGTCGTGATTTTCCAGAAATTGATATTGCATTGGAAGTGCAAAACCGTGATGGCGTTTTACAGCGTTTACGCGATAACCGCGATGACATATATATTATGTCTGCCCCGCCAAAAGATATTGACGTTGTACAGCAGGTCTTTTTACCAAATCCGTTGGTTGTGATTGCGCCTTTGTCACATCCTTTGGCCAACCGCAAGCGGATTGCGCTGGAAAACCTCAGCCAGGAGCGATTTATTTTGCGTGAAAAAGGATCTGGCACCAGGCTTGCTTGCGATCAGCATTTTTCCGCACAAGGCTTTACCCCGCTCGTGCGGCTGGAGTTAGGCAGTAACGAGGCCATTAAGCAAGCGGTCGCGGGAGAAATGGGACTGGCGATTTTATCCGCACACGCATTGGGTGAACATTTAGTTGATCAATCGCTGACAGTATTGAAGGTCAGCAGTTTTCCCGTGCATTCCAGCTGGTATATTGTTTATCTGAAAGGAAAGCGATTATCGCCAGTCGCAACCTCGTTCCTTGAATATCTGCAAGCACATGCGCAAGATTGAAATAGCTGCTTGCGCGAACTTATTTTTCAGTTTTTGCTTGTTGTCAGTTGCGCACATTATTCAGTATTTCTTCTGATTGCGGCTATTTCCCTATGGCGGCAGAGTTGACTATTGAAGGTAAGTGCTGAACCACTATGTTATGCTTTGCTCCTTTGTAATAAAGTTCTCTAAAGTCATGAATACCAAAAGCAAGTCCATTCCCATTTCTGATGCGCAAGCCCTGTTGAGTACCTTAAAAGAGACATTTCCGGTGTTTCTCAATCATGAGCCGTTGGCGATAGGCATCGACAAGCAAATCCTTGCCAGATTGCCGGAGACACCGCGCAAAGTTTTACGGATGGTGCTTGCTTATCATACGAAATCGACCCGTTATCTGCAAAAGACCATTAAAGCGACGACACGTTTTGATCTCGATGGCAATCCGGCAGAACCGTTAGAAGAGACGCACAAAACGCATGCAGAAGAAATGCTGAAAGAGCGTGCGAAGAATAATGCTGAACGTGCGAAGGCTGAAGCAAAACTTAAACGTGAACAGCAAGCAGCGGCAGAGGAAGCAGAAAAACTGCAAAAGAGAGCAGAAAAAATCAACCAGCTTGCGCAGAAATTCGCTAAGTAATTATTTTTGATTTCCAAATTGGTGACATCGGGAGGCAACAGCATTCGCTGTGTCTCCTTTTTTATGTCAGCGCAATCGCAGTATTGTTATCGCTTCAAAACTTTGACGCTGCTTATGCTGCCCATGTGTCAGCAAAGCGGGGTAAGTATGATGCTTGAAAAGCAGCCAACTTAGTGACAGCGCTTGCATCCGCCTGCCACTTACTCTTTCCACGGCGGTGCAGTGATCAGATCCTGATCGTCACTGATCTGTTCAAATAAACCTTTGTCCCATCGCTGTGCCGCTGCGGCAATCCGGCCGCGATCGGTTGATACAAAGTTCCACCACATGCGGACGGGTTTTTCCAGTGGTGCTCCGCCGATGACGACCAGGCGCGCGCCAGACGACCCCGCACATAACCTGACCGGAGCTTGTTGCAGCACGACCAGTTGCAGTCCTGCGACCTCCTGATCGTCAATCATTAAGGCATGTTCAGGACTGTATAGAGCCATTTCAGATGCCAGAACCGGTAGCGTAAATTCATGTCCGGGTGGCAGATAAATATCAAGATAAAGCGTGGCAGACAGCGTTTTTACCGGACTTGTCCTGCCGAAAGCACTGCCGGCTAATACTCTGATCTGTACGCCGCCTTCCAGTTCAATCAGCGGTAAATCGGCGGCGGCCACGTGCTGAAATGATGGGGCAACAGTTTCCAGATCCGGTGGCAGCGCAACCCATAGTTGCAAACCATGCTGACGGCGTTCTTTTCCGCGTTCAGTGTCAACTGTGCGCTCACTGTGAACAATTCCCCGGCCTGCCGTCATCCAGTTAATCGCACCGGGTGTAATCGTTTGCACCGTACCCAGACTATCTCGATGCAGCAGACTGCCTTCAAATAAGTAAGTGACGGTCGCTATCCCGATGTGGGGATGAGCTCCGAGATCACTATTTTTCTCTGCCGCGAGTGTGGTGGGGCCGAAGTGATCGAAGAAAATAAACGGACCAATGGAGCGTCTGGCGGCTGCCGGTAACAAACGGCGAACAGGAAATTCATCGACAAGATGAGTGACCCTGCCGGGAATGCGAAGTAAATCGTTCATGGTGGCGTTTCTCCAGACTATGCTCGGATTCAGATTTTCCAACTCAGTGATTACTGGCGCGTTCTATACGGCGATCAGGAATGAGCCACATCAATGCCACCAAAACGTAGAGTCCTTGCGCAATCCAGTGTATCCAGAATGACGCTGCAATACCGGTCGCATACAGAATCACTGAGGCTTTTCCTTTGCGGTCGCGACCCAGTACTTTTTTTAAAGGTGATGCCGAACCTTCGTTGGCAATAATCACTTGCTCAAGAATGAAATAGGCAACCGCGGCCATAAATAACACCGCGCCATATATTGCGGTGGGGTCACTGGCGAAATGATTTTCGCCCATCCACGCAGTAGCGAAGGGGAATAATGACAACCAGAATAGCAAGTGCAAATTTGCCCAAAGGACGCCGCCAGTCACTTTCTGTGTCACATGCATTAAATGATGGTGATTGTTCCAATAAATCGCGACGTAAATAAAACTCAGTACGTAATTCAGGAATATAGGAATAACGGGAATCAGTGCAGCAAAGCTCTCGCCATGCGGTGCTTTCATTTCCAATACCATGATGGTGATAATGACGGCGATAACGCCGTCACTGAATGCTTCCAGGCGATTTTTCCCCATGGGTTCTCCAGATAAAAAAACAAGTATTCGTTTTGAATGAAACGCCAGTTCGGATGAACCGTTTCAGTCTGATCAGGCCGACGCTGACTTACCTTACTGCAAACACGACATTATCGTTCCGCTGTGGCGATTCACTGTCAGGAGCTTGTTGTATCGGTACGCTGAAAGCATCTATATATCAGTCAGCAAACTGTTGTTGATAAGCTTTAACTGCGGCCATGTTTCCAGCCATCTTTTTTCGGTGATTCTGGCGTAAAAATCTGCAGGCTTCGGACGCTTATCGTTTAGTGTGATTGTCAGTTGACTCAGTCCGTTCAGTCCGAATGGCGCAAGTATCAGCAATTCACCGGTAACGCTTAACTGAACACCGACTGCGGTTTCAATTTCTACCCAGTACGACATTGCATCGAGAGTATTCCGATAGGGATGATCATTATTCCGTAAGTGCATTCTGGCTTGATTTTTAACTGACCAGTTCAGTGCTGATCGAGAGCGTAATGACGTTTCAAAGTATGCATCTCGTTCGGGAGAGATATCCGATGGGGCAAAGTAAATCAGGTCAATGTCTGATAAAGGCGTTGGTTGCGGATAATGATGCAGGTTATCCCAGACTAAGTTGCGCACAAAGCCCGCCGCCAGACACCAGTCTTTCAGCTCTAGCGCAGCAGCAATTTCTAATGCTTGCCAACGCATAGGATCGGCCTTGATCCAGTCGTTTATTTTTGTATTGATATTCATATTGCTGATGCTATTAACTGTCGGTAATGCCACTGGCGGATAGTAAAGGGAATTTGTCGAAGTTTTACTTGTCTTGCCTTGCTCCTTGTTGTGTACAACCCAAAGTTAAAGAGAGCAAATGAATTTTAATCGTGCGATCAGTATTTCACTCACATTGCCATAAAGAAATCTGTTATTGTTTTTTGCGTGACAGAACACTTTGTAAAGCAGACCGGTATCCGCTGAGGTATTTTCTGGTGTTTCAGCAGTATTCATATTGCTGCATAGCAGACGTGTCTGAGCACATAAACTTAAAAAACATATAACGGAGTCAACATGAGACAATTTTTTAAAAGTATTCTTTTCGCCTGTTCCCTGTCATTGCTTGCCCACGGAGCGGCTGTTGCTGCAGATCGTGCAACAGCACAGGAAGCAACTGAAATGATCAAAAAAGTCATCGCTTTTTATAAAGCCAATGGTCCGGAAAAAACCTATGCTGCGGTGAACGATCCTAAGGGACAGTTCATTTACAAAGATCTTTATGTTTTTGCAGGATCGGTGAAACCAGGTGGTGTGACGTTGGCGCATGGCGGTAATCCTAAATTGTTAGGTAAGCCGCTGGGAGAATTGCGTGATGGCGATGGTGTTTTCTTTGTTAAAAAAATCAATGATGTCGCCGCCAGTAAAGAAGGTAAGGGCTGGGTTGATTACAGATGGCCAAATCCTGTAACAAAAGCATTGGAACAAAAAAGTACTTATGTTGAGCGCGTCGATGACGTGTACTTTGCCTGTGGAATTTATAAATAATTCTGAGGTTTCCTCTTTTTTTTGTAATTCGTAATACTGCGCTTGTACCTCATTTCTTATCAGATTGGCCGTCACTTTTGCGATGCATCAATGCGGCCAGTCTGATGTATCAAATTCTTTTCAATACTTCCAAATTGTTTAGCTACTTTTGGGAACAGAAACGCTTCTGGATAGTCTGCGCTGTTTCTGTTGCCAGGTACTGACAGCCTTGCATTTCATTCTGAGTCTGAAACTGAACTTCCTCACACAGCTTCATTGTTAATTTGAATTTTCACAATGGAGTGAGTTTTCACTTCTCGTTATCCGTTACGCTAGTTGTATGAAATAAAAGTGACATTGTTTCGTATGGCTTGTCGTAAAAATACACAGGAAGAACAGACGTTTGTTTGATGTTTGCACGTATTAGTTTTTTATAGCGATATCAAGGCGTAATATGAGCAATGACAGTATGTCTATTGCCGTTGTGATCTGCTCAGTCGTCAGCTTTTGTAATCAGTTTCGCTCTGCTCAGTTAACTTGTGAGGATAAGATGAAAATTAAAGATCTGCCTATCGGTACGCGACTCGGTTTTGGTTTTGGGATAGTACTTTTATTGGCAACAATATCTTCATGCATAGGTCTTTGGCGACTGAACGAGGTGGCGAGTAGTACGAGGGCGATGATGCAGGAGCCTTTAAAAAAAGAGCGTCTAACAGAGGAGTGGTACAGGGTTACCGTTGCGGGCTTAAAGCGTACTTTGGCGGTTGTTAAAAGTTCCGATGAATCATTAGGCGATTTTTTTTCTGCGGACGTTAAGACGTCAACCACACGAAATAATGAAATTCAAAAATACCTGGAAAGTAACGTCGATACGCCTGACGAAAAACAACTTCTGGAAAACATCGTTGTTGTACGTAAGTCCTACGTCAGCACCAGAGACCAGATTTTAAAGGCCAAAAAAGAAGGCCAGACTGAGGAGATGAATAAACTGTTTGAAAAATTCATACCAATGTCTGACGCCTTTCAAAAAGCCTTACTCGATTATCTTAATTTTCAGAAGGAAGAGGTGGATCATCTCAGTAAGGAAGTCGATGCCATTGCGGCCAGCAGCCGCATCCTTATTACGACTCTGATCGTTCTGTTTTTGCTGATAGGTAGTTTTTGTGCATGGTATCTGACCATAGGTATCACCCGGCCATTAAATTCAGCAGTAGTGCTTGCACGCCGCGTGGCGGATGGTGATCTGACGAGTGATATTCGTATTGATTCCAGCGATGAGACAGGTCAGTTGGTGATGGCATTAAAAGATATGAACGAAGGTTTGCGGAAAATTGTGGCCGAGGTTCGAGATAGCACGGATACCATCGTCACTGCTTCTACCGAAATTGCCAGCGGGAATATGGATCTGTCCTCCAGAACAGAATCCCAGGCGGGATCACTTGAGGAGACCGCGTCTTCAATGGAGGAGCTGACCAGCACGATGCAGCAGAATTCTCAGAACGCACATGACGCAAATCAACTCGTACATGCAGCGGCAGATGCAGCGATTCAGGGCGGTACGGTTGTCTCGCAAGTCGTTGGCACGATGGGCGATATCAGCACATCATCGAAAAAAATCGTCGATATTATTGCGGTCATTGATGGCATTGCTTTTCAAACGAATATCCTTGCACTCAATGCGGCTGTGGAGGCTGCGCGGGCGGGTGAGCAAGGGCGTGGATTTGCTGTAGTAGCGTCGGAAGTCCGTAATCTGGCGCAGCGTTCCGCTAGCGCGGCGAAGGAAATCAAACAACTGATAGATGACTCGGTTGATAAAGTGAGTCAGGGAACGAAGCTGGTTGATCAGGCCGGAGCAACGATGACAGAAATTGTCGATCGCGTTAAGCATGTTACCGGCATCATGAGTGAAATCAACAACGCCAGCAAAGAACAATCGGCAGGTATTCAGCAAGTGAATCAAGCCATCATTCAAATGGACAACACGACGCAACAAAATGCCGCACTTGTAGAGCAGGCCGCAGCTGCAGCGCAAAGCTTACAAGAACAGGCCGCGAATTTGTCCAACGTAGTCAGCGTCTTCCGGCTAAATCAGGGAGATCATCAGCAAGCCATGAAAAGAGTTGCAAAAAATGCCGCTACCGGCACGCATCCGCACACCACATATTTGAGCGGGCAATTGTCGAAGTTCAGATAACTCTGAACTGCATTTTTATGAAAATCAATGACTTATATTTTGGCTGAATAATGAATTCTGAACAAATAATTCAGCTAACTCTGAACTTTTATGGATTTCGTTCAGCTAACTCTGAATTTTTTGGATAGGACAAACATAGGGCTCAATTTCAGTAAAACATCTTTGGAAATTATTTGTGCTGGAAGCCAATGCCTCAAGTGCAAAGCCTAGCAGTGACTCTGATTCATCTTTTGCATAAAAGCTCCATCAAGAACTCTTGTTATCCGTGGCTCGATTTTTCGGGCGGGTTACATTCAGAAAATAATCATCGTTCACGTGCCATGTAATACCACCGGTCGTGACATCGATATCTATCGAAAGTTTTCGTACTAATGAACGAAAACCATTCTGTAATTGCGTCCTGACGATTGGTTTTTATGGATTAAAAAATAAGGGGCTTGTTCAGCCCTTATTTTTTGTTAGGTGTAATTAAGTTTCCGACAGCGTAAAATCAGTGAAGATCTATCGATCTCACTGTTTCGGTCGCATTTATCTCGCGCTACTTCAGTTTCACCAACTCAACACGGCGGTTTTTTGCCCGTCCTGCCTCGCTAGAGTTGTCTTGTAACGGTCGCTCAGCACCCATGCCAATAGCGTTAAGGCGCGTCGGGTTTATCCCTTGAGAGGTGATCGCTTTAACGACGGCTTGCGCCCGCGCCTGTGACAGAGTTTTATTATGAGCGGCAGCACCAACGTTGTCCGTATGACCTTCGATATTCAACTGCAATTTTTCGTCAGCCCGCAACAATTTGACAATCTCATCGACGACGGGTTTGCTATCGGTTTTAATGACATCGCTGTCGGTATCGAATGACAAATAAAGCGTAATATGCCCCTGCGTTTGCAGGCTTGCGGCCATCGCATCTGCTTTAACGAGACCGACGCTTTGTTCCAGGGCTTTTTCTTCAACAGTGACTAACCAGGTAGACGATTCATCATCGAAAATCGACACGATAAACCAGATATTGGTCTTGTCGGTACGCAGCAGATATACCTGGTAATTTTGACCACCATTTCGGATTCCTGGTAAATGCATTTTTTTGGCTAGCGTGCTCTCGTCTTCGTTATGTAATTTCAGAAAAGCGGGATCAACTGGCGTGATCTCATTCACTTTTACTCCACCGAGCGACTTGATCGCATTTTCGTAATTTTTTACGGAGCCTGTTGCTGACATCCCAATTGTCGTGTGTGGATAAAATCGCCGTGAAACTTTTCCTTCCACCTTGCGCATATCCCGTCCCGCAATCAACTGAACTTCATCGAAATTCGAGTCCTGATTATTATGCCGATAGCCATTTTCCAGTTTCTCTGGATAGTCGAGATATGGAAATGGCGGTAACGCTATACCGGAGACCGGTACCGTATTGACATCAAATGTAGGGCTGGCTGCTGACTGAGCAGGAGTTACGGTATTGGTGTTCGTTGCAGCAGTTTCGACGCTGCTACTGCTCGCTGAATTATGGGTGCTTACCGGCATATCTGCCGGTTTTTTCTTGCAGCCCGTAACACTTAAGGCTGCGACAAGGAAGACGGAGAGAGCTAATGGAAAGAGACGCATGATCAATGGATTGAATAAGTGGAGAAAATCTGTTCTGGTGTTTGTCCAACAAACCGTTTTTAGCTAAAAGGCATAGCTTAACGACTAGAAGCCAAAGGAAAAAAAGAAAAATGTAACTTTAAGAAATTAAAAGAAAAGAGATGTAAGAAATTTTCTTTTTTGTAACGTATTTTAGGCGAAAAGTTATCGTTTATTTATTTTAAAGAACGATATTTCATATAGTTTTCCTTTAAAAGAGTGAGAGAAATTCTAATGCCAGGCTTCATTCTCTGCGACTATTTTAAGCAACAAGAAATATGCTAAATGATACTAAGTAATTGATCTGTATAGCACTATTTATATTTGGAATAAAGAAAATTTACATATTTGAAAGAAATGTAAATTAATGTAATTGTCAAAAAATAATTCTTATATTGCACTATTATTTCTGGGCATTAAGTCGTTTCTTTTTTTTTGGATAAATCGTCGGAGAATTTATGAATACATTCACTTCACGTCGTCGTCAGCTCGGTCAGGGCATGACTGAATACATCATTATTGTTGCATTAATTGCGATTGCTGCTATTGGCGTTTACAAAGCATTTGGTGGCGTAATTCGCGGGCAAACAGCGGTAGCCGCAGCAACCTTGGCGGGTAATGCCAGCGGCGGTTCAAGATCGGCAACTACAGATGCTGGCTCTAAAGCAACTGAACAAGGTTCTAAAGAAAAGAATCTGAAAGAGTTTGAGAAAGATAGTAACTAATTTAACTTGTTCAAGAATTTACTTTGTAAAAATAATGACCGGAGCTTTGTGCTCCGGTGATGTTTTGAATTTCACTTGAGTCTAATCATGGCAGTGCAATACAAAAAAGAAGTCATTCGTGGGCAGGCATTGGTCATATTTATGGGCTTTGCGGCAGCGATGGTTGCTCTTTTTCTTGTTGCATTCAATTCTGGACAAGTGACCAATTCCAAGTTACGGGCAATGAATGCGGCCGATGCAGCGGCATATAGCGGTGCGGTCTGGCAGGCCAGAACATTGAATTTTGAAGCATATATGAATCGTGCGATGGTTGTGAATGAGGTAACGATTGCACAATCTGTCAGTTTACGGTCATGGACTTCTTACCTTGATCGTTTCGTCACAAACGTAAATTACATTACGCGGTTTATCCCGTATCTGGGTGCTGCAACCTCGGCAGTGCAGCGAGTGATTAGTGGAATAGACACCGCAGTTCAGCGTGCGTTACCCATTGCAGATATAGCGATGCGTGGACTGAATTTGATTGAACATCAGGTCGGGCAGGTAGGGTTAAATGCAGTTGGTACTGCAGTAGCACAAGATCTAGCATTAAACGTCGCACGCTTAAACGGCGCTGAGTTATCTCCAGCCAATGTGGAACTGTTTTTAAATAATGAGCGGAAGTGGCTCGGTTTTACCCAAACATATAGTAAATCTAGCGGCCCGGGTGGTCGTGAGGGCCGCACCCGAATTCGTCAGGTCGCATTAGATTCACGTGATGGTTTCACTACAGCACGTGATTGGAAGGAGGGCCTGTGGCCAGTGTTTGAATTGCGTAAACAAGGCGGTACGGATTTGATCAATTTCGATTCATGGAAAGGTTTAGATTCTGCTGAGCTACGCACCAGTTGGAATTTTGTGAAGGGGAGATGGGATACTCGTGTTCCGTTGGGTTGGGGGGGGGCGCAATCTTATTCTCCGAATTCAAAAAGTCAGGTAGGTCGTCATGGCAACACTAATGAATGGAGTAACCAGGATGGCCGACTGGCGAATGCTGAGGCAAACGGAAAAAATTCTAAAAATATAAAAACGGAATTTCAGGGATATCGCGATCTCAAAGATCTGAAAAAGCCGCCTTATCAACCGAAAGATCCTTATAAATTGCCATTTTCTGTCGAAGTGGTCATTAAAAAAGAAGCCATACCGGTCGCTGGCACGGCTCTCAAAGCCAATGTTGCATTAATTGATGGTAGCAAATTAAGCGCTGATCCCAATTTTGGCGGTAGCGGCGTGTATGCATTGGCGACCGCATGCGTGTCATTTGAGCGTCCTTACCGGTCGCCGCGTCAAGACGGAAAAGACGAGTATCCGAGTTTATTTAATCCTTACTGGCGAGCCTCATTAGCTACTGACGGCAAAGATGCGCGCTTGATCGTGGATCGCAGCAAGGGATTAATCTCAATTCCAAATTTATTAGGTGGGGACTCCACATGCAGTTAAGAAAAAAACATTGTCAACTCAAGAAAAGCATTGTTCTGACACTTGTTATTGGCCTTACCGCTTGTGGGAGTAATTCCGGCAGTTCAGCCAATCCGGATAGCAATAACAGTAGCTCAGCGGGATCGGGTTACGAGGTGGTAACGGTGACAAAGCCTGAGAACCTTGCGCAGTATCGCGACTGGTATAAAAATGGTTATGACGCCTGCGTCGGTTTCGCGCAAATAAGAAATCTGCCAGTCAAGCCGTTTATTGATATTCCTGCTGATTTTATTATCGATAAAGATACATACGTCAGCGATGGAAAAAATTACTCGCATACAACGGTCAGTAGCGTCATCAAGGTCGACATGACTCCGGAAAGCGGCTGTGCCTCGTCGATCGCAAAAACGGAAACATTACGTGTTGTGAACAACGGAAACAGCTATCACATTGATGTTCAGGAAAATGGCGAGCGTGTCTCGCAGCCTGTGCAAGCAGAGATTAAAGGTGGCGAGGAAAATAGCGCAATCTATACCGATGCCAAGGTGGTCAATGGCATCCCATTGAAATGCTTGCCAGAAAGTGCGACGACGCAAACTGTAGGTCAGGTTTGCATGATTCAAACTCAGGGTTCGACCAAGTTTATCGGCTACGACGGTAAATACGTGGCCGGTTATGTCAGGGCATTGACTGCAAAAGATCAGTTTGGTGTCGTCATTACTGAACCGGTTTCGGTGAAAGTCAGCGCGTCCATAGACCCCAAGGTTTTCATTATCAAATAATGGCACAGTTGGCGCACAGTCGATTTCAACAAGGACAAGCCATGATGGAATTTCTGGTATTTGTCGGCGTCGCAATCAGCCTTTTTTTAGGCATCTTATATCTTGGTAAATTCCATGATATTCAGGCGCATACGATCCAGGCCGCTCGCTACGCGGCATGGGAAAGGACTGTGCACGATAACGCCAATTTCTCGGACACAAAACTGGAAGGACAAATCCGCGCGCGGATATTCAGCTGGAATCAGAATACATATAAGGCGGCGGACATGAAAAGCAATGGTCAGAGTTGGGGGCGGCAGACCGCATTTTGGACCGATCATGTTGATAAGCAACGGCTGATTGATAAACCGCAAGATGTAACAGTCGCAACAGCAGCTGCGCCTCTGCCAGGAAAAGCAGCTGCTGCCATTGCCAACTCGATTGGAACGCTTGATAAAACTGTCGGTAAGCTGACAGGTGGTGAGGCGCTGAATCAGGGTGGTTTATACACCAGTACCGTCAATGTTAAATTAAACAATATTGCCGCTTTGCCCGATCCGCTGAATCAACTAAATCTGACACTAAAAGAAACCTCGTCATTAGTCACTGATAGTTGGGATGCTGATGGCCCCAGGCAAACCGCGATGCGAACCCGCGCTTATACACCAGCGTCTGCATTACAAAATATCAGCAGTTTACTGAGCGTCGTCGACGGCTTTCTGGCAATACTGGAACCGAGTTTTTCGCAATTCAAACCTGGTCAAATTTGTCCTGACATCGTTCCAGCAGATCGCCTATCTAGTCCTTCCGTATTGCCAGTGTATAAGGGAGGTGGCCCATGCTATTGAAGCTCTTGAGTTGCAAAACACAGTGTCAATACGTGTTGATCAACTTATTGTCGATCATCGCTTTGCCATGTCATGCGGGCTGGCAGGACACACCCGACAACTTGCGTCTGCAAGCAGTCGGCGAGGATCTCCGTTTGAACGGAACGCCAATGAAAATTAAAGCGTTCACAGCTGATTTGCCGATGGAAAGTGTGCTTAAACAGGTGCACGACAATTGGGAAAAACAAGCTGACCGGAGTCCTGTGACAAGAACAAAAAATATCAATTGGATCGTGTTGAATCAAAGCATAGGAAATCAGCATCGAAGTTTTCAAATACGTGAAATCAGTGCGTCAAAAGTCGAAGGCTATGTTGCGCTGACATCTCCACAACAAACTACCGAACCAAAACTAGTCGTACGACTGCCCTCGGATGTTCAGACCGTATCAATTATCGATTCAGGTGACGGTGGAAAAATATCGCAGCAAATTATCGCGGTGTCACCGCGCTCTATTGATGCCACCGTCAGCGCTTTGGAAACATCTCTCAAAGCAGCAGGCTGGGAACGTCATGTACTGAAAAAAAACGGCACTTTAACAACATTTTCAGCGAACCGTAACGGACAAGAATTTGATGCTCGCCTGAGTGCACAAAAGGCGGGCACCTTGTTAATGATGAATACGATAGTGCAGTCTAAATAAAGAAGAGGTTTTGATTTATGGCGACAAGTAAAACTCCATTCAGTCCAGACTCAACCAACAAACAAACTCAGAAAGGTCAGGCAATGATCGAATACGTGATTGTAACCGGTGTGTTAGTTGCGGTTTTGTTTGTTCCTCACGAACTGACCAACAACATGGCACCAGCTGATTATTTGGCACGTTCGATCGCTACATTTTTTCGTGGATTCAGTTATCTGATTTCTGTTTTTTAATCTAATTGTCAGTTCATTTCCTTGAAAATCTCTAAAAATACCCTGTTGCTAGGTGGTGCCGTTACATTAGGCATTTTGTGCTTCGTTGGCGCCCAATACTACCTGCGTTCTTATTTGTCCCAGGCTGAGTCACGTCTGGCAGGTTCCTATAAAACGAAAAAAGTGATTGTTGCTGCAGTAGAGTTACCAGCAGGCAGCACTTTATCTGCAGACAATCTTGCGGTTCGTTCAATTCCTGAACGTTATCTTGCCAGTAGCGTGATTGAGCCGGAAGCTTTGGATTCAGTTGCCGGTCAACGTTTAATCAACGCTGTGAAACCCGGTGATCCGATTGACCGCGGTGGACTTGAACGCAGTGACCGTGCGGCCTTGTCGACCACGATCCAGAGCGGTGAGCGTGCAATCACGTTTCCAGTTGATGAAATCAGTTCTATTTCAGGGATGCTGATCCCTGGTGACATTATTGATTTGATGTTTACCGGCTCGTCACCCGTTCCGAACGGAACCCCAAGCAGTCAGTTCAACGCCGCAGAGTTTATCAGTGGCACGCAGAAAGAACAGTTAAATGTGCGTCTGATTTTACAGTCAGTGCCCGTTCTTGCAACCGGGAAAATTACCAAAAAGCAGACCATAAGAACTGAAAATGGCGCGCAAAAGGAAATCGATGTCGACTTTAATACTGTCACATTGAAAGTGAATCCGACCGACGCACAACAAATTTTATTAGGTCAAAAATTAGGCCAGTTGACGGCGATTCTGCGAAATCCAGACGACAAAAAGGCGTTGGGGAAAATGGTACTGGACGAGGCAACATTTAAGCAAACTGCGCAAAACCATCGCAGTAATCCAGCTGAGTTTGTTGAAATTATTGTCGGTGGTACAGGGAAAACAGGTGGCGTAAAAATGCAGAGTGAAGTTGGAAAAAATCCGTTAGCAGAGGCGCTGGGCACACTGATGCAACCACAGGTTGAGAAGTCGTCTGCAAATGCTGCCGTTAATTCTCTGGATGTGAAGAGTCGTTTAGGTATTACATCGCAGCCTGTACCAACCAGTGATACTCCTTTTTCAAAACGTAATAGTAAAAACGGATGAATGACGTGATTAAAGTATTTTTATTGATAATCAGTTTCATGTTATCGAGTGTTATGACTGAGGCTGTTGCGGCATCTTCAACAAACGAAATTGAACTGTTTAGCGGACAAGCGCAAGTATTGCCCATTGCCGTCACCCGCATTGCTGTCGGTAACGGAAAGATTATTTCCGTATCTATTGTTTCGCAAAATCAGTTGCTTATTTTGGCTGAAACGCCAGGCGTTTCAACTTTACATTTGTGGATGAAAGATGGCAGCCAAAAGGAAATGACCGTATTTGTATTAGAAGCAAATATGAAAAAAATTCTGGATGACGTTAATCGCCTGCTTGCTAATGTCGAAAATGTCAAAGCAAGAATAGCAGGTTCCAAGATCGTGCTAGAAGGCGAAATGGTGAGCGACGTTAATCAGGAAAGAGCGCAGGCCATTGCGAAAATGTATGCAGAACACGTTGTGAATTTCATTGGAAAAATTGGCTGGGAGAAAATGATTTATCTCGACGTCAAAGTTGTCGAGTTAAGCACCAAAGGTGCACGCGATCTTGGAATACGCTGGGATTCGTCGGTAAACGGTCCGCATGCTGGCGTGCTGGCAGATTTTTATAGCAATGATCTCTACCGTTACGTGCCTGGTGTGCAATCCAGTGGTCTAGACCTCACACAGGTACCCTTGCCTGGCAAGGTCTGGCCGCCGAAAGGCTTTGTCACGATGGCGTCGCTGATCACTTCCCGAATCAATTTACTGGTACAAGATGGTGAAGCTGAGGTATTGGCTGCGCCAAGCCTGACGACTCGCAGTGGGTCGAAAGCACGCTTTGTTTCAGGCGGAGAAATCCCGATTCCTATCGTAGGTGGCTTTGGACAGGCCAACGTCGAATTTAAAGAATACGGCATCATTCTCGAAGTCACGCCGGTTACAGATAAATCCGGGGCGATTTACGCCAAGGTAGACGTTGAAGTCAGCAGCGTTGACAAATCGGTGAGCGTACTCGGTATTCCTGGATTTTTGAAACGGAAATCGACTGCTGAATTCAATTCTAAGGAAGGCGAAACCGTGGTTCTGAATGGCTTGTATTCCTACGAAAAATCTGCCGACACGCAAAAAGTGCCGGGAATGGGCGATGTACCATTGGTGGGTGGGCTGTTCCGAGACAAGAGCAGCAATATTTCCAAACGCGAAGTCGCGATCATCATCACCCCGAGGCTGATACAGGCGACGCCAGATCCTGATAAGGAAGTCAAAGATATTAATGCGCAGAAGTTATTCGATACGAATAAAAACATACGTGATCGCGAGATGTTACCGAAACCAGCATCCAGTTTGTCCATCACGGAGTAAGTTATGTTGACAGTTGAATCGAAGCGGCATGATGGTGTCGCACAGGAATATCGTATTGAAACCGCTTGTATTCTCGGTTGCGACGCGGCATCGTTGATTCCCTTACCGGCATCTGCAGGTAAGCGCGCATTGCGGGTGTTGACTGAAAGCAGTGGGGTTTTCAGTATTGTTGATCTGGGTTGCCCTACAGGCGTCTTTGTCAATGGTGAACGTATCGTGCGTTATGGCCCTTTGAGAGTTGAGGATGTGATTGTCGTCAGTGGGCAAACTCTACGGATCAAGTCCTTGAGTGCTAATAAAATGCAGAGCATAAACGCAGATACTGCGTTTATGAATCCAAGTTCAGATATTGCAACTGCAGAGGTATTACCACTTAAGCGTCCTCCGACGATGGCTGAAAGCAACGCACTACCAGAAAGCGTTGCCGAGGAAAAAAAACTGACGACTCAATTAAGTGTCGAAGATCGTGCGCATCAGTTAGCGTTGTCAACGAATGCCGGCATTTTGCATGCGGAGTTGATTAAGACATTGGATCTACGTCGGCAAGACGTGACGCGCATGGGTGATGTGGAATTGCGTGCGGTCGCAAGTAAGCTAATTAAAGAGTTGATTGATAAATTGCCGTTGCCAGCACAGACTGACCCGCATGAGCTTGAAAAGTTTGTGCTGGATGAAGCGGTCGGACTAGGTGTACTAGAAAGTCTGCTGGCAGATCCCTCCGTAACCGAAATTATGGTGAATGGGGCGGAAGATATTTTTGTCGAAAGGGCTGGGCAGTCGCGTCGTTCCGATATCGCATTCAGTAGTGAAAAAGCATTGATGGGCGTGATTGAAAGGATTGTTTCGCCTATCGGTCGGCGGGTCGATGAATCTACACCTCTATGTGATGCGCGTCTGAAGGATGGTTCGCGGGTAAATATCGTCATTCGCCCGATTGCGCTGAAAGGTCCGTCAGTATCGATTCGTAAATTCGCTCAGCGTCGCTTACAAGTTGATGATTTAGTGAAATTCGGGTCGGTTGACGAAGGAATGGTACGTTTCCTTAGAATTTGCGTTGAGCAGAAAAAGAACATCATTATTTCTGGTGGTACCGGCTCAGGTAAAACAACTTTACTGAATGTCATATCCAATTTGATCCCACCATTCGAGCGTATTGTCACTATCGAAGATGCGGCTGAGTTGAAGCTCTATCACGATAATTTGGTTACATTGGAAGCCCGTCCAGCCAACGTTGAAGGACGAGGGCAGGTAAGTATTCGCGAACTGGTAAAAAACTCCCTGCGTATGCGCCCGGATCGTATTGTAGTAGGCGAATGTCGTGGTGGTGAAGCCTTGGATATGTTGCAGGCGATGAATACTGGTCACGATGGCTCGCTAACTACAGCCCATGCTAATTCGCCGAGGGATATGTTATCTCGTCTTGAAGTCATGGTCTTGATGGCTGGCATGGATTTGCCCGTCACAGCGATTCGAGAACAAATTGCTTCTGCCGTGCAGATCATCGTTCAGCAAACCCGTTTTGCTTGCGGTACCCGTAAAGTTACGAGTATTACAGAGATCACCGGTATGGAGCGCGGTGTAATACAAATGCAAGAAATATTTCGCTTTCAGCGCTTGGGATTTTTTGATGATGGCAAGGTGCGAGGTCAGTTTATGCCATGCGGCTATGTGCCGACCTTCTACGAAGAGTTACGTGAGCAGGGTGTTGATCTTGATCTGTCTATCTTCGGGGCTGACAATGAAGAAATGAATCGTCATGTGTCGGGGCAGGTTGGCAATGCTTAGTCCTCTTCTGCCATCCGTATTTGCATTGGGATTTGCGCTGAGTGCGATTCTGTTCGCCTACGTCGTATGGAAACTTGGGCATCATCTGATACAGCGCTATCGGGATAATGTCTTGAGCAGCACTAGCTTAAAGTTATCTGACATGTTCATTTTTCTGGACACAGCCATCCTGATAAAAATAAGTGCAACTGCTACTTTCATCGTTCCGTTGTTGTTGCTCATCATTACCGGAAATCTTTTGCTGGCAATCGGCGGTGCCGCCTTTTGCTTGTTTGGCCCATCATTTTTCCATAAGCGATTAAAAGAAAAACGTCGAAAAACCCTGATACGACAGTTGCCGGACACGCTTGATTCCCTGGTGGGGGCTTTGCGCTCAGGAATGAGCTTGCAGCAGGCGCTGGGATTGCTGGCCGAGCAATTACCGAAACCATCCAATCAGGAATTTGGATTGGTTGTCCGTAAGTTGCGTATGGGTGTCTCGCTTGACGATGTGCTGGAAGAGTTGGAAAAAAGGATAGAGTCGCAGGAATATACGATGTTTACGACCAGCATGCGAATTGCGCGTGAAGTGGGTGGCAATCTGACTGAAGCATTGGAGCGCCTTGCTGACACCATGCGTAAGAAACTGGCGATGGAAGACAAAATAGATGCCCTAACGTCGCAAGGAAAAATGCAAGGAATAATCGTCGGTTGTCTGCCGCTCTTTCTGATGTGGGCGCTGACTGCGATGGAACCTGAGGCGATGGCTCCAATGTTTAATACGTTATTAGGCTATGGTGTTTTGTGCGTCATCTTTATGCTGGAATTTGTCGGCTTTATTTTGATACGAAAAATCGTGCGTATTGACGTTTGAGGAGTTTCTCATGATCGAAATTTTATTGCCCTTGCTGTTTGCGCTAGCCGTAATTTTTAGCATTTGGTTTGTACTACGGATCGTCAACGCGGTGCCAGAAGAAGACCGGACCTACGCAGATAAACCTCCCAAAATGCTGCAACGCATTTGGCCGTTGATCACTATTGTGACGTACTACGTTGGTAGTTATTTATCGGTTGAGTATCGCGAAAAAACTATTCGCCGACTGCGTAAAGTAGAACTCGACTATGCGCTGTCCCCTCAGCAGTGGTTCGCGTCAAGGATTGTGTATGCGTTGATATTCTTTCTTATTACTTGGCTGCTTGCTCTGTGGCTGGGCTCAGGCGGTTTGATGTTGCCTGCTTGCGCAATGGTCTTCGGTTTTTTTTATCTCGAAATCTGGTTGCGCGACAAAATCAAAGTTGTCGAAATTCAGGTATTAAAAGGACTGCCAAATTTTCTTGACATGCTTACTCTGGCAATTGAGTCGGGTTGTAATCTGACTGTCGGTATCAATATCGCCGTCGAAAAAACACCTGATTCACCGCTGAAACGTGCTTTCGCCCGCTTGCTTCGTGAAGTGCGTTCTGGTCGTACCAGGATAGATGGTTTGCGGACATTGGAAGAACGTATGGATATATCAGTTGTTACCTCGCTGACGAGTGCATTGGTGCAAGCGGAAAAAACTGGTGCCAGTCTGGGGTCGGTTCTTCGTGCGCAGTCGACTCAGCGTACGAATGAGCGTTTTGCGCGAGCCGAGAAACTAGCGATGGAGGCACCAGTAAAAATGTTAGGGCCTTTGATTTTGTGTATTTTTCCTTGCACCTTCGTCGTACTCGGCTTTCCTATCGGGATGAAGATGATGAATGCATTCCAATGAAGAATTTCAACGATGAATTTAATTGAGCGAGACATTATGGCCGTAGCAAAAAAAATATTTTCAGTAACATTGATTCTGCTTATCAGTGCGACCTTGGGTGCTTGCGCGAACCGTACCAGAGGTTCTGAAAACATGGGGCAACAGCAAACGCTGACGCCTGTAGAAATTAGTCAAATCAGCGCCAATGCAGAGCAGGCAATGGCGATGCAGGATTACCACAAAGCGATACAACTGTATCAGACCGTTGTGAAGGTTAATCCTACTGTGGCTCCCGCCTGGTTCCGTCTGGGGATTGCCTATCTACGCAGTGACCAACTGCAACAAGCGCAGCACGCATTTGAAGAAGCTCTTCGCGCTGATCCTAAAATGGATAAAACCTATGCGAACCTAGCGATGACTCATTTATTGGAATTCAGAGTAATTGCGCAAAAGGCGCTGCAAAGCGACCAGGTATCGGATGCGAATCGTTCGGCGCTGCGCTCGCTGATTGCAGATGTTGAACATACGCTAAATCTGCCTGCACAAACACAGGCTCCGTTATCCAAGTAATCATGGCAATTCCATCGCTCAAAGCATTGAAAAGGCAATCTGGCGCGACGACCGTCGAATTTTATGTGCTTGCCTTTTATGTGTTGTTTCCGTTGATCATGGCCGTCATGCAAATGGGATTGTTGATTGTTGCAAAAAATACTGTGAATCTAGCGACATTTACGGCGGCTCGTGCTGGCGCAGCATCGGGAGGGGATCAGTCTGAAATGAAGCGGGGTTTATTAAACGCGTTAAGTCCTTTATATGTTGCCCGCGGTTTGGGTGCATTGGGCGGCAGTGGTTTGCGCGACGTCAGTAATGGCAATTTTACGACGGTGATGTCGGCTGCATATGCCAGTGCCGCTATTGATTGGGCGCTGCATAGGAGGACAAATAGTTTGACTGTGTTGAATCCGACCAAAGCTGCCTTCAAGGATTTTGCTATACAAAATCCGCATACCAGCGGACGTGTTATTCCTGTGACTAATCTGATGAACGATATGAGCGTTGGTTCGTCTTCGGGAGAGACCCGGGCAGACGCCTTGCTGTTAAAAATTGAAGTCAGATATTGTTATAAGATGATATTTCCTGTGATTGATGTACTCGTAGGAACGATACTAAAAGATTTCAGCTCGGGCGGTGATAAATTGTGCTATGAAAGCCTCGGTATTCCTATCGTTTCGCAGGCTGTAATACGTATGACTACGCCACCGGTAGAGAGCAATTTCTGATGCGCAACTGGAGCAAACTTATCGCGATCAGCGATCTGCATATCGATGTCGCCGGGAATTTTTTTCAGCGATTTTTGGGCTTGATGGGACGACGCTCGCTGCACGACGATCGTGCTTTGCTGATTGTCCCTTGTTCAGATATCCATACGGCATTTATGCGGTTTCCGATTGATGTCGTGTTTATTGATCGAGATGGCTACATTATCAAGATCGTACATCGCTTGCGACCTTGGAGATTTGCGCTGGCTCGGCAAGCCTATGCCTGCCTTGAACTCAATAGTGGCGCAGCTGAACGCTATCAGTTACAGACGGGGCAGTCTCTGCTACGCAATGGCATGTTTCAGCGGCCAGTGAATATATGAGAATTCAGTTTAATCATAGCTGTATTGCCGCAATGTTGTTCTTTTGTGCGCATCCTGATCTGCGTGCCGAAATATTTACTTATGTCGATCCAGCTTCTGGTGTGACGTTGATGAGTAATGTGTCGCCGACAGTAAATCAGCAAATAGAGAATAGCAAACGGATATCGAATCATGGTCGCGTAAGTCAGACTAGTCCTGCAGTACGACCGGTGAATTTTCCAACGGTAAGTTCGCAAACGCAAAAGGAACGGGATAACGACCGGCGCGCTATCTTGCGGAAAGAATTGGAAAACGAACAGCGTAGTGCTGATGTCGCGCTTGTGCGTCAGGAACCTATCAGTGTATTGCATCGGCACTTCGAAAACATTGCAGCATTAAAGCGTGAGTTGGGTGCATTACCCCCTTAATTTTGGCGTAGAAAAATTTATTTCAGGCGAAAAAGCAGGATAAATGGGATTATCAGCAGGGATCAATATGAAAATGAAAACAAAAGCAGCAATAGGTCAGTGGCAGAATGTGATGTTAACAGCAGTTCTGAGCAGTGTGTTCAGCATGATGTTAAGTGCTTGTGGTGGTGGCGGTGCCGATGCACCTGGACAAAAACCTGCCATCGGTTCTGTTAGTTCACCTGTCAACGCGGCGGTGTTAAGCATCAGCCTCTCAGACATTAGTGGTAAGGCCAGTAATGTCACCACATTTAACAGCCCCTTGATTGCCACTGCCCGTATCGTTGATAGCAAGGGGGCACCGATACCGAATACGCTGTTGGCGTTTAGTTCGGATTTGACGCTAGTCGGATTTCAACCGGGCTCAGGTAGTTTGATGACAGATGCCGATGGCAGTGTAAAGGTGAAATTGTCTCCGGCCTCGCTGACGGCATATGGCGCAGGTGTGCTGAAGGCAGTCGCCAGTTATGCCGGTAACAGCGTACAGGCACAGGCGACATTTATGGTCGGCGACAGTAAGCTCAGTTTGAATTTCGTTACACCTGTGACTAGCCCCATTCTGCTTAAAGCGTATGCATCGACCATCATCATTCTAGATGTCAAGAGTGACGGTGCGCTCTTTAGCTCTAGCCCCGTTTCTATCAGCCTGACATCAAATTGTGCAGCCGCTGGCAAAGCAAGTTTTCCCGCCAGTGTGTCGACCGTGAATGGTCGGGCGCAACTGACTTACCGGGATATTGGTTGCGGACAAACGGATACCTTGTCAGCTGCGATTACCGGTGCAACAACTTCTGCGACCACACAAATCCAGGTGTTATCACCTGATGCGAGTTCGCTAGAGGTCGGCCAGATTATTCCGGTGGATAAATCGATTGTGATCAAGGGAGCAGGCGGGTCTGGGCGCACTGAAACTGCAACGATCAAATTCCGTGTTATCGATCAGTTTGGGAATCCCCTGCCAAATCAGACAGTCAGTTTTACGACCATCTCGACAAAAACTGTCACGCTGAATAAATCATCTGATGTCAGTGACAGCAATGGAACAGTGACGACAACAGTCAACTCTGGTGTAGAACCAACAGCTTTACGAGTGCAGGCGACACTGGCAAATGGAGTATCTTCGATTTCAGATACTATTTCGGTGTCAACTGGTTTACCGACACAAACATCATTTTCACTGAGTGCGGCCAGCTATAACATTGAAGGCTACAATTATGACGATACCCAGACTGCCGTCAGTCTGTTGTTAGCTGATCAGTTCGGAAATCCCGTCGCAGATAATACGCCGGTGGTATTTCAAACCGATAGCGGTGCGATTGGTAGCGCATCGCGCGGAGGGTGTAATACTCAGAATGGAGGATGTGCAGTCACATTTCGCAGCCAAAATCCTCGTTATAACAGTGATGCCGCCGCTCCACAAAAACGAGCGGGGCTCGCAACTATTGCCGTCTCTTCTCTCAATGCCAATACAGCGTTGACTGGCCAGACGGCAATTTTTCTCAGTGGTAGTTTTGCCAGCAATATCACCAGAATACTGGATGACGGCAGCAGCGTTCCTGTATCTGATGGTATAACTTTAACTAATAGTGGTTGCTCAGCGATGTTACTGCGTCTACGTATCAGTGACGGGCACTTTAATCCTATGCCAAATGGTACTGTATTGAGTGCTGCGGCTCTGGATCAATTAGAAATCACTGATATTTTTCCGTCCAGCGTGCCTAACATTGCTCCGACTTATAGCGGCGCTTATGTAACAGGTGATCAGGGGTCCGTACATCTGATTCCCGTTAAACCAAGCACTAGCGTTTGCCTTGATAGTGGCACAAAACGTCTTACGGGAAGTACCATTCTTCAAATTAAAACTCCGAATGGAAATGTTACGCCGCTCAGTGTCAAAGTAACGTTCCCCGGCGGAGCATAAGCTCATTGACATGACGGGACGTAGTCAGAAATCAGAGAGAGAGACATATTGCTTTCAAAAGAAGCTCATCAAATATCTTTTGGCCTTTTTATTTGGAGGCTTAATGACTGTCGCTTATGCGCCAGTTGAAGCATGGTGGTTTCAGATAATTTGTCTCTCTGGCTTATTTTTGTTACCGAAGGCGCGCATTGCTGAAGGTTTTTGTATCGGATTTTATTTTGGCTTAGGCTGGTTCAGTTTTGGTATGTGGTGGGTACTTCCCGCTATTGTCCGACATTCGCATACCAGTTGGAGCATTGCTTTTTTATTGAGTAGTTTGTTACTCGTTTATTTGAGTTTATTTCCAGCTCTTGCCGTGAGTGTGTTATCCGCGCTAAATAAATATGGATCAGAACAGCCTCATTATTTTCTGTTACGTTGTGGAACTACTGCATCTGTTTGGGCGTTATCTGAATGGTTCCGTGGCAATTTATTTTCTGGCTTTCCTTGGCTAGCAACGGGATATGCTCAGGCGAGTGGCCCGCTGTCGTCGTTTGCATCGATTGCCGGAATATTTGGCCTAACTTATCTTAGTGCCTTGTGTGCAGCAATGTTGGCGAGTGTCTGCAAAGAATTGGAGCAGCGGGAATATACAAAAATAATTCCACTAGTAATCTTGAGTTTGACAGCGCTATATCTTGCAGGACAAGGTTTGCAACGCATAGAGTGGACTGAGGGTAAAGGGACATTGAGGGTAAGATTGATGCAAGGCAATTTATCGCAGCAAGATAAATTTTCTTCTATTGGTGTAAGACAAGCGATACACACGTATGGAAAACTGATGAGCGACAGTCAGGCAGAATTGACAGTTTTACCAGAAACAGCGATCCCCATCGAATGGCATTCACAGTCACCTGAACTGTTGGATGCATGGAGAAAGACTGCCACCGACCGAAATACATCGATCTTGGTAGGTACGGTCATTAGCACTCAGAAGCAAGAGCGCCTAATGACTACGAATAGTGCTATTGCAATGATGCCGGGAAGTTCATCCGCTCTTGCTTACGACTATCGTTACGACAAACAACATCTTCTCCCCTTTGGTGAATTCTTTCCAACAGGGAGCCGGTGGATAGAGTCGATTCTTGATCAGAATTATTCTGACTTTACTTCAGGGAATACATATCAAGCCCCATTAGTGATTAACAATAAAAAAATAGGCGTCAGTATATGTTTCGAAAATTTATTCGATATCGGGACTTTAAACAGAGTTGGTGATGGCGATACTTTAATTAGTATCAGTAACTTTGCCTGGTTTCTTGGTTCGGCAGCTCCGGCACAACATTTGCAGATAGCCCGGGTGCGTGCAATTGAATTAGGTCGCTGGGTGGTGCAGGCCTCGAATACGGGGCGTACCGCCATGATTGATCAACATGGTCGTATTCGCCATGCTTTAGAAGAGGATGTAACAGGCGTATTGGACGGTGAAATTCAGTTGATGACCGGAAAAACTCCGTTTATGCATTTCCGAAATGGACCTATATTGTTTATATGTTTCTTACAAATAATATTTTTACCTTTCGTTTATTTAGGGAGGAAGTCGAAATTTAAGGTGCGTGTATGTTAGTACTGTTCTCAAGCGTCATCCGGATCCTTCGTTAGGTGTACTTCCTCAGAATTCTTACTGTAGCTTTAAATTTCTTTGAGGACGAAGTAGTTTCCATCATTTTCTTCTGTGCTTACAAACAAATAACTTTTCTGATTGAAGTGTTGAACGTTTAATCCTGATTTCAAGCGGACTACTTTTTGACCTTTTATTGCTATTTCATTGAACCCGAGATCTATTTAAAACTAAGTAAGCGCTGGATTAGTACGTTTAATAGTTATTTTTTGCAAGAAATAACTGAGGCACAGGCGGTAACCATTTATCGCAATAATCGCGATGCTTTCCTTTAATGGATTGAAGTCATAACTCACTGATTGCTGACTCAACCGACATGAAAGATTTTCTCTTGTGCTCCCATATTTCTAAAGTCTCTACCGAATTTGATGAGCACTGCAAGTTACGGTCTGATCAAACACTGACCGTGTAGCAGAAAATGTATCAAGAATTTTAAGCCGGATGAACCAAGAACTGGATCGATGCTGGTTCTGTCTGATTAGGGAGTTAGGGCGGTATATGTGGAAACGGCCTACCGAAGCAGGCCGTTCAACTCACTTATCTTTGGGGCAAGGTTTAGCCATCCGAGGAGTTGAGAAAATAGCGTCGGAGTCGTCTTCGCGTATGTTGTGGTAAGGATAGCGTTGCAAAAATGCTTGCTGGGAGATTTCATCTAAGTCTCCCAAAAGTTCAGAGTTAGGTGAATTTCGACAGTCTTGTCAGCGGATATGTACATAAAATAAAAATCCCGCTTGCATAAATCACTGTTTTTTTATACAGTACTGTCAAACGCAGTTAATATTAATTGCGGTTTGACTTTCCACCCGCTGCTTATTGAATGAAAGAATGTATGGACGATAAGAAACCTGAAAACAGCTCAGAGAAGAGCAAGGCACTCGCCGCAGCATTGGCGCAAATCGAGAAGCAATTTGGTAAGGGATCGGTCATGCGTATGGCTGATGGTGCTGTGGTGGAAGAGGTGCAGGTTGTTTCCACTGGTTCGCTCGGTCTGGATATCGCCTTAGGTGTTGGTGGCTTGCCACGCGGGCGTGTGGTTGAAATTTATGGCCCGGAATCTTCAGGTAAAACCACTTTGACTCTGCAAGCGATCGCTGAGATGCAAAAGATTGGCGGTACTTGCGCATTTATTGATGCTGAGCATGCATTAGACGTAGGTTACGCTCAGAAACTGGGCGTGAATTTAAATGATCTGCTGATTTCTCAGCCGGACACAGGTGAGCAAGCGCTGGAAATCACGGATGCGCTGGTTCGTTCTGGGAGTGTCGATCTGGTCGTAATTGACTCAGTTGCAGCATTGACACCACGTGCTGAAATCGAAGGCGACATGGGCGATTCTTTGCCAGGCTTGCAGGCTCGTTTAATGTCGCAAGCTTTACGTAAGCTTACCGGTAGTATTAAACGGACGAATACGTTGGTGATTTTCATTAATCAGATTCGTATGAAAATTGGCGTTATGTTTGGCAGCCCGGAAACGACGACTGGTGGCAATGCCTTGAAGTTTTACGCTTCTGTAAGGCTGGATATCCGCCGTACCGGTTCTATTAAGGCTGGCGATGAAGTGATCGGTAATGAAACTAAAGTCAAAGTTGTCAAAAATAAGGTTGCGCCACCATTCAAAGAAGCACATTTTGATATTTTGTATGGAGAAGGAACGTCTCGTGAAGGAGAAATTCTTGATTTGGGTGCGGATGCTAAAATCATTGAAAAAGCCGGTGCGTGGTACAGCTACAATGGCGAGCGCATTGGTCAAGGTAAAGATAACGCTCGTAATTTCCTGAAAGAGCGTCCGCAGCTTGCGCATGAGATCGAAAATAAGGTACGTGAACATCTTGGTGTGCCTTTGTTGCCTGCGATCAGCTCTGACGCAGTTTAAAGATACTTACCGGTAATCATTCAGGATAGAACAACAGCCGATAAGCCCTCTTTTAATGGGTTTATCGGCTTTTTTAATCGTGATGAAACAAAAATTAAGTCTTAAAGGCAGGGCACTCAGGTATTTATCTATGCGTGAGCACAGTCGCGCCGAATTATTCAGAAAACTATCTTCACACGCAGAAGATGGGGATGATGTCGATGCCATTCTTGACTGGCTTGAAGAAAATAATTTTCTATCTACAGAAAGATTTTCAGATTCGTTGGTCAACAGACGTTCGGGGCGCTTTGGGAATCATCGTATTCTGGCGGAGTTGCAAAGTCACAACGTAGATGCAATAGAAATGGATCGGATTAAATCCGAATTAGCAGAGTCAGAGACATCCAGAGCAGTTGAGGTATTGCTCCGCAAATTTCCACACCCGCCCTTGAATCAAAATGAACGTCTCAAGCAAAGTAGGTTTTTACAACAAAGAGGTTTTTCCGGGAAGTCCATACAACTTGCCCTGAAGACGGAACGTTCAGCCAATGATTAGCAAAAGTAAATCACGGTTTCGTCATGCAAAAAAAAATGATGCGAGATACGAGTTGCTTAATTAGCTGTGCTAGAATCCGCAGGTTTTTTGCAGCGCCGCAGGAGCGGCTGCTACCGTAGAAGCTGCGGTAGCGACACGCAATTGTGGCTAATTTAAAGTAAGCCGCTTAAAAGGCATGATGCCCTTATCTACTCCCAATATACAACGCACGTTGAAGCATACGCGTGCGATCAGCATATCCGCGTTCGCCCGGGACGATGGATTATGGGATCTTGACGCGCGTATCACTGATCATAAGACCCGTGATATTACGCTTGCGTCCGGCGTCCGGCCGGAGGGTATGGCTTTGCACGATCTTCAGTTGCGAGTCACTATCGACTTGCAGCTAACTATTGTCGATGTGCAAGCGCTTTCAGCAGCAGTTCCTTATCCTGGTTATTGTGAAGCGATAGAGGCTGACTATAAAAAGCTTATTGGACTCAATTTGATGCAGCAATTTCGTCAGGGAGTCAAAGAGCGCATGTCAGGTGTTAATGGTTGCTCTCATTTAACGGAACTTGCTTTAGTACTCCCAACCGCTGCTATCCAGGCTTTTGCCGGCGATGTTATTGACACTCGCGATGGCGCCAGTAGCTCAACCGAATCTCAACAACCTTTTCAGCTTGACCGTTGCCACGCTTTGCGTTTGGATGGTCCGGCTGTCGTTCAGTATTACCCGCGTTGGGCTAAATCTGTGCCTAACGCAAAATCACCCAGCTAGTTTGTTTTTTAATTATTTATACCTCAGTGTCTGAAGGGAAGTCGTATGAAAATTCATGAGTATCAGGGTAAAGAAATCCTCCGTAAATTCGGAGTGACCGTACCACGCGGTATCCCATGCATGTCTGTTGAAGAAGCCGTTAAAGCGGCTGAAACTCTGGGCGGGCCAGTCTGGGTAGTCAAGGCGCAAATCCACGCGGGTGGCCGCGGTAAAGGTGGTGGCGTGAAAGTCGCAAAATCTCTGGAGCAAGTGCGTGAATACGCTGATGCGATCATGGGTATGCAACTGGTGACACATCAGACTGGTCCGGAAGGTCAAAAGGTTCGTCGCCTGCTGATCGAAGAAGGCGCAGATATCGCGAAAGAACTGTACGTCAGTATGGTGACTGACCGTATCAGCCAACGCGTTGTATTGATGGCATCGTCTGAAGGCGGTATGGATATCGAAGAAGTTGCAGAAAAACATCCAGAGTTGATTCACTCTATCGCGATCGATCCAAGTGCTGGCTTGCAAGACGCAGAAGCTGATGATATCTCCCGCAAAATCGGGGTGCCAGAAGGTTCTATCGCTGATGCGCGCGTTCAATTGCAAGGTTTGTTTAAAGCCTTCATGGAAACAGATTGTTCTTTAGCTGAAATCAATCCTTTGATCTTGACTGGTTCAGGCAAAGTAATTGCACTCGATGCGAAATTTAACTTTGACGCGAACTCTTTGTTCCGCCAACCTGAAATCGTTGCTTACCGCGATCTGGATGAAGAAGATCCAGCGGAAATCGAAGCGTCTAAATTTGACTTGGCTTATATCTCACTCGACGGCAACATTGGTTGCTTGGTCAACGGTGCAGGTTTGGCGATGGCAACGATGGATACCATCAAATTGTTCGGCGGTGAACCAGCTAACTTCCTCGACGTAGGTGGTGGTGCGACAGCAGAAAAAGTTACTGAAGCCTTCAAGATCATGTTGAAAAATCCAGGTCTGAAAGCGATCCTGGTCAACATCTTCGGCGGCATTATGCGTTGTGACGTGATTGCAGAAGGCGTGATTACCGCGTCTAAAGCAGTGTCATTGCAAGTGCCTTTGGTTGTACGCATGAAAGGTACAAACGAAGATATCGGTAAGAAGATGTTGGCTGACTCTGGTCTGCCTATCATTTCTGCAGACACGATGGAAGAAGCAGCGCAGAAGGTTGTTGCCGCTGCTGCTCAAGCTTAATTATCGCAAGGAATCACTATGTCCATCCTGATTAATAAAGACACTAAAGTTATTACCCAAGGTATTACTGGTAAAACTGGCCAGTTCCATACACGTATGTGCCGCGATTACGCAAACGGTAAAAACTGTTTCGTTGCAGGCGTAAATCCTAAGAAAGCTGGTGAAGATTTCGAAGGCATTCCAATTTTCGCGAATGTTTCCGAAGCGAAGGCAGCAACAGGTGCAACTGTTTCTGTGATCTATGTTCCACCAGCAGGTGCTGCAGCTGCGATCTGGGAAGCGGTAGAAGCGGATCTCGATTTGGCTATTTGCATCACTGAAGGTATTCCTGTCCGCGACATGATGATGTTGAAAGACCGCATGGCTAAAGCCGGCAGCAAAACAAAATTGCTCGGCCCTAACTGCCCAGGTCTGATCACGCCAGACGAAATCAAGATTGGTATTATGCCAGGTCATATTCACCGTAAAGGTCGTATCGGTGTGGTTTCCCGTTCAGGTACTTTGACATACGAAGCTGTTGGTCAATTGACAGCATTGGGTCTGGGTCAGTCTTCTGCAGTTGGTATCGGTGGCGATCCTATCAACGGTTTGAAACATATCGACATCATGAAGATGTTCAATGATGATCCAGATACTGACGCTGTGATTATGATTGGCGAAATCGGTGGTCCAGATGAAGCGAATGCATCTTACTGGGTACGCGACAACATGAAGAAACCAGTCGTTGGTTTCATCGCTGGTGTGACTGCGCCTCCAGGCAAACGCATGGGTCATGCTGGTGCGTTGATTTCCGGTGGTGCCGATACTGCGCAAGCAAAATTAGACATCATGGAAGAGTGCGGTATTAAAGCAACGAAGAATCCATCTGAAATGGCGCGTTTGTTGAAAGCAATGCTGTAATTTTCTTTATATTCAAAATAAAAAAACCGCGATTTTCGCGGTTTTTTTTCGTACTCACACTTTGCTTTTGAGTATATGAAGTGCAAACTCAATACCTTAATGTTAAGCTAGCAACGATAGGCAATATTAAATAAACTAAACTTCCTTGGTTTTCTGCCCGAGCCTGTAATCAATGAGCGCTATTTATCGATGTCACATCAGTATGTACTAGAATTTGCTGCACTGTCTGATATCGGACGAGTCAGGAAACATAACGAAGATGCGATTGTTGTCTGTGCTGATTACGGCTGTGTTGTGCTTGCGGATGGCATGGGAGGATATAAAGCAGGAGAAGTTGCCAGTGCGATGACGGCAAAGATTGTTGCTGATTATCTCTGCGCAAAACTGGATTCAGCATGGTATACGAAATTGGGTTTCCAATCGATTCATTTGTCGCGCTGGATCTCAGATGCCATTCATTTAGCAAATCGTCAGGTCGTGCAGACTTCACAGGAAAATCCGGAATGTTTTGGTATGGGAACAACAGTGGTTGTAGCATGTTGTACTCAAGATAAAATTTTATTTGCGCATGTTGGCGATTCCAGAGCATATCGCTATCGTAATCATGCGCTTGTAAGAATGACGGAAGATCATTCCGTGCTCCAGGAACAAATTAACGCTGGCTTAATTTCGGAATCGCAGGCACGTTTTTCAACGATCAAAAATTTGATTACGCGTGCGGTAGGAACCCAGGAGAATATTGAGGTAGACCTGAGTGTGCATCAGGCAGATGAGACCGATGTCTATATGCTCTGTTCTGACGGATTGACTGACTTGCTTGCTGACGATCAGATACAGGACATATTGCGACAGTATGACGGTGATTTACCCGCGTGTTGCAGGGCATTAATTGATTGCGCAAATGAGGCAGGGGGCTTTGATAACACTTCTGTTGTTTTGTTTAAATTAAAGGCGGTATCGGGTCCGTCGTGGGTGAAAAAATTGCTATTCCGGTAATTTTTTGAAAATTGAATGAGTGAGAGATGATTTATGGCGAAAATAATCGTCACCTTTAATGGATTGGTGCAGCAAGAAGTCAGTATTAACAAATCCCGTATTACGATAGGCCGGCGCATTGGGAACGATATAGTTATTGACCACCTGACTGTTAGCGGTCAACACGCGGCGATCGATACCACGTCAAACGGCTCTTTCGTTCTTGATCTGGGTAGTACCAATGGCACATTGGTCAACAATCAGCCAGTCAAAAAGCATTTACTCCAGCACGATGATGTCATTGATATCGGCAAGTACAAATTACGCTTTCAGGTAGAGAAGAGTGCGCAGGTCACAGCAGTTTCCTCAGTTGTTTCGGCGCCAGTGATGACACAGGCTCCGGCGAAAATAAAAGTGATCAATGGCGCGAATGCGGGTAAGGAGTTGGCGTTGACAAAAGCGGTGACGACAGTGGGTAGCCCCGGAACGCAGGTTATTGCAATTGCAAGGCAAACGGACAGATATATTGTCCGCCACGTCGAAGGCAAAGAATTTCCGAAAGTGAATGGGCAACTGCTGTCAGATCAGCCACATACCTTACAGCATGGTGATGTGATTGATATCAGTGGCACTCACATGCAATTTAGTGTTTAGCCGTTGGTAAGGCGCATGTTTCTGACCTGAAATGTAAATAACTGACAAAAAATGTCACCAACTGACATGACGCGTCACTTTTTTCAAGTCTATGAAGCTCGCTAACGCCAATTTACTCTTGCGACTTAATGTTGCATAGCTGGCATACAGTTTGCTGTGAGTCGATCAGGGTCATCCTTTTTAATTGTTATCCGGAGAACTATATGAAATCTATGAAATTGGTTAAAAAAGTACAACAAGGTTTTACTTTGATCGAATTGATGATCGTTGTGGCGATTATCGGTATTTTGGCAGCAGTGGCATTGCCAGCTTATCAAGATTACACAACACGTGGTCGTGTTACTGAGATTTTGGGTTTGATGGCAGGTTTTAAGCCAACAATTTCTGAAAATATTGCTTCTGCAGGTGGGAATCTTGATGCTACAGCTTGTAATGGTGTTACTGATATTACAACTGCAACAACGAATACTGCTTCTGTTACATGTTCTAGTGGTACGTTAACTGGTACCGGAACAGCGAAAGCACAAAGTGCTGTCTTAAAATTGCAGCCTATAGTCGGTAGCGGTGTAGTTACTTGGAAATGTTCTACGACCACAGATAAAAAATACGTTCCTGCTGAATGCCGTTAATCTGGAAAATGTTGTAAAAACCCGCCTTTGGGCGGGTTTTTTTTATTGAATTACACTTGTAGTCGGTATGTCCGGATATAGTTCGTTTCTATTTTTATACGCAATGAATATCTACCATCATAAATTCAAAGCTTTTGTTTATCATACGATGATATCTCTAATTGTCGCTGCATTGGTGACATTAGTAGTGAAGTTAGTCTGGTATCCGACTCCATATGACCAAATCTGTGGTGGTCTATCATTATTATATTTAGTTATAAGCGTTGATTTAGTTCTAGGCCCTTTATTGACATTTGTAGTGTTTGACTTAAAAAAGAGCAAGAGAGAATTAGTAAGAGATTTGGTGATTGTCGGGGTATTGCAGTTCGTGGGTTTGTTATATGGAATGCATACGGTTTTTTTAGCAAGACCAGTAGCAGTTGTTTTTAATGGAAAGCAGTTCGATGTTGTCACACAGGTTCAAATTGCTGAAGATAAATTACCTGATGCCGCGCCTGATTTCCGTCGATTATCACTGACAGGCCCTCGCTTGTTAAGCATGCGTGCCGCACAAAGTGAAAGCGAGCGTATGGAGTTGATGGTGTTATCTGTGACGGGGCAGTTAAGAGGTGTAATGCCAGCGTTTTGGCAAGACTATACATTATCAAAAAATCAGGTTGTGCGTGAAGCTAGTAGTGTTGAGGATCTGTATAAACAATATCCGGCAGATGATGTGTTAATTGACGCCCAGATAGCTAAATCTGGTCTTAATAGGAGTCAGGTGGTTTTTCTTCCAATTGTCTCTGCTCGCAATAGTTGGACCGTTTTATTGAATAAAGAGACTGCTGAAATGATCGGTTTTGTTCCCAAAGACGCATCCTTTTAGAGGAAATTTTAATCTTTTTTTGCTTGTTTTAACTTGTGATATAAGATGATAATTTTTTAATATGAATGATGTTGTCTAAGTAAATTTTTGAGGGAAGGAAGAATGTTTTATGTTGTTTGATTGGTTCAATGCAAGTAAGTCTAAGGAATTTGGCATTACTTTGGCAAATTTTTATGCTGAGCGCGAGAAAAAAACAGAATCAGGTAACAAAGGGAAAAAAGAATTTGAACGCAGGCAAAAAGAACTTCTCCTGAAAATGGAACAAAAAATTACAGAGTTCAAGCTGCAAAACAAGTTGAATGTGTATAAAAAAGCGCAGTTAGGTAACGTCTTTAAGTGGCAATTATTGGAAATTGGTTATACCGATCAGTATGTCGATGATTTGACCCAGTGGTTGATGCATCATTTGAAATAATTGAACTCAAGAATCATTCGACAATATCAGAGCTCTCAATGGAAAAAAACGGATTTTTACAACGAATTAAAAGTATTTTTGGAGCACGTTCTGACGCAGAAAATACTGTAAAGGTAGGCGATGACGGAGCCAAATTAATTCTAAAAAAGGGAAATGATTTGGAAGATCAGGGTAGCTTTGATCTGGCCTTATCTACTTATGAGCATCTGTTGACTATTCATCCTCAAATGGCTAGAGCGCACCTGAATAAAGGTAATGTGCTCATGAAAATGGAGCGTTTTTCTGAGGCTCTATCGTCATATAACGCAGCTATTGAACTTGATCCTTCTTATGCAGCAGCCCACTACAATAAAGGTAATGCGTTGGCAAAGCTTGAGAACACGCATGAAGCCATAGGTGCTTATAACATTGCAATCGGATATAACCCTGTTTTCTTTCAGGCATTGGTAGCCAAAGGAAATGCCCTGGTGGATGTAGATAAGCCTGAAGAGGCAATAGAGTGCTATGAGCAAGCATTAAAACTGAACCCACAATCGACAGACATTTATCGTAATCTGGCGAGTGTGTTACTGCAACTGAAAAAGCATGATAAGTTTATTGAAATAATAAACAATGCGATTAAGTCGAATCCTGACGATGCGAATTCATTTTTTTCCTTGGGAAATCTTTACCTGGCTAGCGGAGATATTGTTAATGCTCAGACAGCATTTCGTCAGATTATAAAAATACCATCTGTTAGCGTTGAGTTGTTAAATGCGGTTGGACGCGAATTAAATAGCCAAGGCGATTATGTAAATGCAAAAAAATCTCTTTTACGTGCTTTAGCCAATGACGATAGCGTCGCTGATGCTCATAATAATTTGGGCTTAGCTTACTTGGGGTTATTGCAACTAGATGATGCATTAAAAAGTTTTAAGGCCGCTGTATTTTACTCAGGTAATACACCAGATTACTTTGTAAACATTGGAAATGTTCACGCTGCCCGTGGCGACCTTGATCACGCGATTGAATCCACAAAAGAAGCATTAAAAATAAATCCTGAATTTTATCTGGCAGTCAACAATTTAGGATCTTATTATAAAGATAGTGGACAAATTGATAATGCAGTGGAAAGCTTCAAAAAATCAGTAGAGCTAAATCCAGAGTTTAATGGTGCATATAGTAATTATTTATTTTGTTTAAGTCATAAAACATCGGTGACTACAGATGAGTTATTTAATGAACATTGTTTATTTGGAACTCAATATGAAGCCTCCCTCGGTGATAAGAAGTTTGAGTACGATAATACTGTTGATACCGAACGATTTTTAAAAATAGGTTTTGTGTCTGGAGACTTATTTAATCATGCTGTAGTGTCCTTTTTTGAACCAATTCTGGCATCACTCGCAAAAAAAACAAAATTACATATCTACGTGTATAGCAATAATCCTGTAGAGGATAACGTTACGCAACGGATGAAAGCGTATGTGCGCTCTTGGCTGAAAGTGGCTAATTTATCTGACGATAAGCTTGCAGAAATGATTCATGCCGATAAGATTGATATTCTGATTGACCTCTCCGGTCATACTGCATTGAATAGACTTTTGACGTTTGCAAGAAAGCCTGCTCCGATACAAGCAAGCTGGATCGGATACCCGGGGACAACTGGGTTGACATCGATGGATTATTACATCGGTGATCGTTACTTTATTCCGCCAGAAAAGGTAGCGCAGCAATTTGTCGAAAAGCTGGCAATTATTCCAATTTCAATTACGTTTCAGCCACAGCATGACGCTCCAGATGTCAACGCTTTGCCTGCTTTAAGTAATGGCCACATAACGTTCGGTAGTTTTAACCGGATCGATAAGATCAATCGGGAAGTGATTGCGCTTTGGGGTAAATTATTGAGAGCGATACCAAAATCCACAATGATTTTTGGTGGGTTACCAGCAAGAGAAAGTTGCCAGCAGTTGTTGAAATGGTTGGAGGAGGAAGGAATTTCTGAGGATAGATTGACGCTGTATCAGCGTACTAACATGCGAGACTACCTGACACTTCATCACAAAGTTGATGTCTGTCTTGATACTTTTCCCTATACCGGTGGTACGACGACGAATCATGCGTTGTGGATGGGTGTTCCCACGCTAACGATGGTTGGCGCAACAATTTCAGGGCGACAAGGAGCGAGTAATCTTTCCCATGTTGGTTTGCAGTCATTATTTGTTGCTGAGGGGCCTGACGATTTTGTCAGCAAAGGTAGTGCTATTGCCTTGCAACTTCGGGAACTGTCGGAAATTCGCATGGGATTACGGCAACGCTTTCTTGATTCTGCCTTTTGTCAGCAGGGACTGGTTGCGGATTCTTTCGAATGTGCTTTACGACATATGTGGAAACGTTGGTGTGACGATTTAGCTCCAGCGACATTTGAAGTAATCAAAAAAGATACTCAGTTTGATATCAAGGAATTTATCTGATGCCGAAACATAGTGTCACCCCTATTTATGTGACCCGACCCGAGTTACCTCCTTTGGATGAATTTATTCCTTATCTGGAGAAGATGTGGGATAGCCGGATTTTGACTAATTGCGGACCATTTCATCAGCAGTTGGAGACGGCTTTGTGTCAATACTTAGGGGTGCCCAATATCTCTTTGTTTGCCAATGCGACGATTGCTTTGCTCGCTGCGTTTAAGGCACTTCATATTGAAGGTGAAGTTATTACGACGCCTTATTCTTTTGTCGCCACTTCGCACGCGCTACTGTGGAATGGCCTCACGCCAGTTTTCACAGATGTTGATCCTGTCACTTTAAATCTTGATCCTGACAAAATTGAGGCGGCGATTACAGAAAAGACGTCGGCAATCTTACCTGTGCATTGCTACGGACATCCTTGTGACGTCGAAAAAATTCAGAAAATTGCTGATAAATATAAATTAAAAGTCATTTACGACGCTGCCCATGCATTTGGTGTTGCGGGAGATCATGGCAGTGTTCTGAATGAGGGTGACCTTTCAGTTCTGAGTTTCCATGCAACCAAAGTGTTTAATACATTTGAGGGGGGGGCGATTATTTCAGCCGATCCCGCAATGAAACATCTGATTGATGATCTGAAAAATTTTGGGTTTGAGGATGAAGTCAGTGTGATTGCCACAGGAATTAACGGCAAGATGAGCGAAATGAACGCAGCTCTTGGCCTGCTGCAATTAAAGTATGTTGATCAGGCAGTTGTAAAGCGAGGACAAATCGATGCGCGTTACAGGGAAAAATTAAGTTCCATCAAGGGCGTCAGATGTCTTGATCGTAATGGACAACAACGCTCTAACTATTCATATTTTCCTGTGTTAATCGACGCTCACTTCCCCTTGAGCAGGGATGCGCTGTATCTGAAATTGAAGTCTTTTAATATTCACCCTCGACGCTACTTTTACCCATTGATTTCTGAATTTGAGATGTACAGCAAACTGGCTTCCGCAGATAAAGCAGGCTTGCCCATTGCTCACCATGCTTCCGAAATGGTGCTTTGCTTACCTATTTATCCAGATTTATCATTGTCAGATGTGGACAATATTGTCGATATTATTGCTGATGTAACATAAATTCAGATGATGTATCACTGCACTGCATATTGCTGATGCGCAACATATGCAAGGACAGATGAAGAGCGCCTCCAACTATTGACCAACCTAATTAATTGACAAGTGATTCATCAACATCGTTTTCCCATATTGCTACTGGCTATGGGCGTGGTAAGTTCATTTCTGATTCCTTACCATCTACATCCACTTCGTTCCTACGTGAATGATGTGGCAATCATCGTTTCCTTCATTGTGGCGGCGGCCATATTAGCGAGGGAAAATGCATTTTCCTGGCATGGACATGCAATAACAAAATTGTTTCTGTGCTTTCCTTTATTGATGTTGATTCAATATTTGTTTTTTCAGCATCAATCTTGGGCAGATTTATTATTGCCAGTAGCTTATTTTTTTCTTGCTGCTTTAGCCACTGTGATTGGTACGTCTCTCTCTCAGAGTAGAAAGGAGAGGGATCATTTGGTGCTGATGATGGCGAGTGCATTTTTTATCGCCAGCCTGTTGTCTGTGGTCATTCAAATTCTGCAGGTTTCTGGGCTGTCTTTGGCACCTGTCGTAATGTACATGGGGAAAACAACGATTTTTCCTCGTCCTTACGGCAATATTGCGCAGCCTAATCAGCTTGCATTAATACTTTGCTTTGGCTTGGCGGGTATAATTTTTTTATATCGAGTACAGCGTTTATCCAACATACTGACTGTTATCAGTGCAATCATGTTGTTGCTCGGTCTGGTCATGACGCAATCACGCATAGGTTGGATTATCATTCCAGCCTATGCTCTCCTCTTATTGCGTAAAGATGAACATCCTAAGACTGTTCCCGGCGCTATTTTGTTGGGCTATGTATGTCTCTATTTTTTTCTCGTATTTTTTGAGTCTCATATTGTTGGATTATTAGGATGGCAGGGCGGCTCTGTGATTGAGCGCATTGGTGGTGTCCGTTCAGAGCGCGCTGCTTTGTGGCAACAAGCATGGTATATCGCATCGCATCACCCTTGGGTAGGGATTGGATGGTTTGGTTTTGGGGAGGAACAGGTGCGTATTGCCGCTAATTTCCCCTCATCTACTTATGCTGAACACAGTCATAATGTGGTGTTGAATCTTGCAGCAGAAATGGGCTGGCCGTTTACTATTATCCTATTGGCGTTTCTATCCTGGTGGGTATACCAGACATGCGTTTTGAGCGGGCAAAGTTTGGCTGTGCGTTTTGCCAGCTTTTGCTTATTGGCAGTCATGGTGCATAGCATGGTGGAGTTTCCACTTTGGTATGCCTATATTTTGTTACCTGTCGCTATGCTAATGGGTATGCTGCAACAAAATCGCTGGCCGGCAAACGGCGTGGTGTTACCTTCAGTGTTGGTTGTCAGTGGAGCATTGATTACATTGACGCTTATCGTGGTTTTGAGCTTAGATTATCGTCGAGTAGTGCAGGCATTTGATGTATTAAGATCTGAGGGGGCTAAAAATCAGAAATCGTTACAGCAACCTGCTATCACCATATTTCCTCAGTTTTACGATTATTTTAAATTGATGAGTATCGTTCCCACCGAAGGGATGCATGATGATGAAATTGCATTTATAGAGAGTGCTACGTACCGGTTTGGTTTTATGCATAATTTAAACAAACTAGCAGAGGTGTGTGTTCTGAATGGCCGACAAGATCAAGCTATTCAGGTAATGCGCACATTACAACGCTTGCATCCAGATGTTTACCCGGAATATTTTGACTACTGGCGCGCTAAAGCAGCAATGGATCCGCGATATATGAATGTGTTTAAAAAAATGCTGCCACGTAACTCACCATAAATTTTCTATTGACCCAATGTCGCCAGAACCAGATGTTCTCTGGATTCATCCGTTACAGGAGAAAGAAATTGTGGGAGGTCATTTTTACTGGTATTTACATGATCGGTAAAAATGACTTTGACCAAATGAGTAGCGCAACAGCACGCGGGGGAAAACGCAAGCTGAACTAATTTTCCCCAGCATCATCAATCAGACTGATCCAGTCGCCAGATTTGCCCCCATGCTTCTCCATAACACGTATATCGCTCATCACCATTCCGCGATCAACGGCCTTACACATATCATAAATTGTCAATAGACCAATTTGTACTGCTGTTAATGCTTCCATTTCCACGCCAGTTTTACCAAACGTTTCAACTTGTGCGGTACAGCTTATCGTTGCTTTTTCTTCCATAATGTTAAAATCGACAGCAACCTTAGTCAGAGCCAGAGGATGGCACAAAGGAATCAGATCGCTGGTACGTTTTGCGCCCATGATGGCGGCAATGCGGGAAATTCCGAGCACATCACCTTTCTTTGCATTACCCGATTGTATGATGGCAAGTGTTTCAGGGCGCATGCGAATAGCGCCACTGGCAATTGCCACGCGATGTGTATCTTGTTTTTCTATAACATCGACCATATGTGCCTGTCCTGTTTCATCAAAATGGGTCAGGCCAGTTGCTGTAGTTTCTGTTGTCATAGCGTGAGGAGATCAGTTGAAGATGTTCGGAGTATATCCAGCAGTGCAGCATCATAGTGCGATCGCAACGAAAAAAAATGTGTTGCGTTTACGTTTCATGCAAATTCTGCTGGCCACAACACTTTGTTGTACTTCCTCAATATGCTCGGAGCTAGCGGTAGCGCAGAACCTTCCTACCTTAGGAGATACTGCACGCGAAGAATTATCACCACTCGCGGAACGTAAGTTGGGCGAGCAGATTATGAATGTTGTTCGGCGGGATCCAGACTATATTGATGATGGTCCTGTGTCCGAATACTTGAACCGGCTTGGCGATAAATTGCTGGATGCCAGCCCTGACGCGCGCGGTGAGCAGCGTTATGATTTTGAATTCTTTGCTGTACGAGATCCTGTGCTGAATGCATTTGCGTTTCCTGGTGGATTTATCGGTTTTCATTCTGGATTAATACTTGCATCACAGTCAGAGTCTGAGCTTGCTTCTGTCATGGGTCATGAAATTGGCCATGTCGCTCAACGTCATATAGCAAGAATGCTGAGCAGTCAAAAGTATGATGCGCTCATCCCCTTAGCCGCATTAGCGTTAGCCGTCCTCGCCTCGCGCTCCAGTCCAGATGCCGCCATTGCACTGGCTGCAGGCGGCCAAGGTTTGGCAATACAAAAACAACTCAACTTTAGTCGTGAGGCGGAGCGAGAAGCTGATCGTATAGGTTTTCAGATTTTGCGTGACTCAGGTTTTGATGCAAATGGTATGGTCAGTTTTTTTGGCCGGTTACAGGCTTCTACACGCAATTACAATGACAATGTACCAGCTTATCTGCGCAGTCATCCTTTAACCAGCGAGCGTATTGCAGATATTCAGACGCGCGTCCTGGATCAGCGGTATAAGCAAATTTCTGACAGTCTCGACTTTTTTTTGATGAAAGCACGAATCCGGGTGCTGCAGGATCCAACAGTACAAGGCTTGTTGGATAGTAAGCTTGCATTTGATTTGCAAATGAAGTCGGAAAGAGTTGAGGATAAAATTGCGGCTAAATATGGCTTAGCTTTTATCGCGCTAAAACAATTAGATTATCTGAAAGCAGACAGTTTATACTCTGACGTTAAAAAACAGGTCGAAAAGAATCCAGTATTACAGCCCATTTTGACTCGTAGCAGTGTATTCAGTAGCCTTTCAATTGATATTGCTATAGCCGAAAAAAAATATGATTACGCAATTCGTGAAGCCGAAAAATCGATAGAGCAACTTCCATTGTCACGAGGACTCGTGTACCAATATGTGGAGGCTTTGCTTGCTGCGCAAAAAATAGGGCAGGCAGAAAGCTATTTACGAGATCAGCTCGTTTTATATCGCCAAGATGCAAAACTACAGAATCTGCTGGCGAAGGTATACGAAATTCAAGGTAAGCAAGCGTTGCAGCACATCGCTTTGGCGGAAGCATATGCAATTCAGGCTAACTGGAGGGCTGCGATGCAACAATTGGATATCGCAAGACGTGAAAAGGATGCTCAGTATTATGAGCAGTCGGCCATTGACGCACGAGAGCGAGAATGGTCGGTTTTACATAAAGAAGAACTTGTTGATGAAAAACGAAAAAGATAAGGAGACAACTTCGTTTTATGTTCCTACTTACCCATGATTCATAATCAGCTAAAAATTGCCGGGAGAACAGATGTGAAGGTCGGGATAATGCAGCCATACTTTTTGCCTTATGTTGGTTATTTTCAGTTGATTAGCGCTGTCGATATATTCGTTCTCTATGATAATATTAAATACACAAAAAAAGGCTGGATCAATAGGAACCGGATGTTACGTAATAATGAGGACGTAATTTTTTCTGTACCGCTCAAAAATGCATCTGACCAAACTTACATTGTCGACCGTTTGATCTCCGACGAATTTGATGGACAAAAATTGTATCGACAATTTGAGGCCGCATACAAAAATGCTCCTTATTTCCCGGCAGTGCAGCCGTTGTTGCAAGAAATTTTAAATAGCAAAGAAAAAAATTTATTCCAGTTTCTCTCGATATCCGTAAAAATTATCTGCCGCTATTTAGAAATTTCAACACGTATTTTGACCTCTTCAGACTTTGAAAGTCAGCCTCAGCTCAGCGGACAGGAGCGTGTCTTATCGATCTGCAGAGACTTACAAGCAACGCAATATATCAATCCTATTGGTGGTGTTGCTTTGTACAGCAAAGATGCTTTTATACAGCATAGAATTGCACTTCATTTTCTTCAATCACGTTATCCTTCTTATACACAATTTGGTGCCGATTTTCTGCCATGGTTATCAATAATTGATGTTTTAATGTTTAATTCCCGAGACAGTTTGATGTCTCAGCTACCAACAGAGTTTGAGTTGATATAACTATGTTCCAATGGATCAAAAAAGGTAAGATATTTACTCCTCAGCAAGTGATTGGTTTGGATTGGCTGAAGGAGTTTGCGCAAGCGCCATCAACACTTATTCTGGACGATGTCGTCAGAGTCTATTTTTCATGCAGGCCTTTAGCGGATGTGAATGGGCAGTACGTCAGTCATTCTGCTTTCGTTGATTTGGACCGAAAAAATTTACATAACATTGTTCGTGTTTCGGAGCGGCCTATACTTCCAATGGGAGATGTTGGTGCTTTCGACGAATTCGGTATTTATCCTGTATCTGTCATAAAAAAAAATCAGGGTTATGTTGCCTACTATGCAGGATGGACCCGCTGTGAATCTGTTCCTTTCAATGTGGCGATTGGTTGTGCCGAGAGTGATGACGGGGCGAATTTTCAAAAAATAGGATCAGGTCCTGTGTTGGGATATTCCCTTCATGAGCCATTTGTCATTAGTGGGCCGAAAATTCGCTATTTTAATGGCCGTTGGTATCTATTTTATATTGCAGGAACAAAGTGGAAGATAGTCGCTGGCAGACCCGAGCCCGTCTATAAAATCCGTATGGCAGTGTCTGACGATGGTTTAAATTGGGATAAAAATAATCGTGATCTGATTGAGAGCCGTATTGAGGACGACGAGGCCCAAGCAAGTCCCGATGTGATTTTCTCAAATGGGAAATACCATATGTTTTTTTGTTACCGACATAGTGAAAATTATCGAAGTAAAGAGTTCGGATACCGAATTGGTTATGCATCAAGTGAAAATCTGATTGATTGGACCAGAGATGACGAGAAAGCAGGAATCAATGTTTCCGATCATGGCTGGGATGCTGAAATGGTCAGTTACCCACATGTTTTCGAACTAGATGGAAAAATCTATATGTTTTATCTTGGGGACCAAGTCGGAAAATTTGGTTTTGGTATGGCGGAGTTAGATGGAATACTAGGGTGAGACATGAGATGGCGTAAATTAGGAAAAATTTTTGATCCTACGCAACATCATATTGTTGATAATGGAATCGGATTTGCTCAGTCGCCACAAACTTTGATATTTGACGACTTTGTCAGGATTTATTTTTCAACTCGCGTAGAAGATGCATCAGGAAAATTTCTCAGCAAGATTGCGTTTGTAGATATGGACAAAACGCTGAACAATGTTTTGCGTATTTCCAGTGACGACGTGATCGCCTCCGGGAAACTAGGATGCTTTGATGAACATGGTATTTTCCCTATGAATGTGCTAAGGGTGGGGAAAGAAATTTATGCTTATACCTGCGGTTGGAGTCGGCGAGTGGCTGTTTCCGTCGAAACAGGAATTGGAATTGCTATTAGTCGAGATGATGGTTTAACTTTTCAGCGTGTAGGTGATGGCCCAATTTTGAGTAGTTCATTACACGAGGCTTGTCTGATTGGTGATGGTTTTGTACTAAAAAATAATGGTCAGTTTCATATGTGGTACATTTTTGGTCGAAACTGGAAGCGCTACAGTGATAGCGTAGCACCTGAGCGCATATACAAGATTGGACATGCTGTTTCAGATGATGGCATTAACTGGCATAAAGACGGCGGGTACCAGATTATTCCTGATATTTTAGGGGAAGACGAATGCCAGGCATTACCAACAGTTTTGCAAATAGCCTCTCGATATCATATGTTTTTTTGTTATCGTGAGGCGACTGACTTTCGTACTAATAAGGCACGTGGTTACCGTCTCGGTCATGCTTGGTCAGATGATTTACAAACCTGGGAACGAGATGATCAGGCTTGCCCTTTGCCAGGTGCTGCTGGAGAGTGGGATAGTGACATGCAATGTTACCCGCATATTTTCCAATGTGATGAAAAAATTTACTTGGCATATAACGGCAACCAATTTGGTAAATTTGGATTTGGAATAGCGCAACTTGAACTCTGACGAGCACTTGCAATTATCTATAAATGGGTCAACGGTTATGCAGGTGTTGGCGCATTTACATGCTTGTGATCGTTGTTTCATACCTCCGTTAAACACCCGGGTTGATTTATTGGAGTATGCGGAAAAAATAGCCTTGCGTGCTACCAGATTTGAGGTGTGGATCGGCGGAGAGTTATCTGCGCTGCTAGCTTGCTATACCAATGATCTTGCTCGTACAAATGCCTTTATCACTAGCGTCAGTGTCATACCTGCGGCTCAGGGACAAGGGGTGGCTGATGCCTTGCTTACAGCTGCGATCAATTATGTTCGTGATCAGCGATTTGAGAAAATTGAGCTGGAAGTCGCTAGTGAGAATGTCGCTGCGAGAAATTTGTACATTAAGGCTGGATTTTTCATGGTAAGCGAGCACAACGGCACCGAGACGATGAGACTAGCATTGCAAGAAAAATTTGAAAATGGCAATTTATGACGAGAAATTACAATCAAGAGACACAGGATGTTCAAGAAAGGCAGTACGCCTACAGCTTTGACTTCGATGTGATGCATCCATTCATGATCCGGACATTTTCCCCTTTTTTTAAAGTTGGGAAAATGCTGGAGTTGGGGAGCTATCAGGGGGCTTTTAGCTCGCGTTTGCTTGAACATTTTTCTTCTCTTACATGCGTGGAAGCTTCAGAAGATGCGATTAACGCGGCAGAAAAGCGTGTAGAAGGTCGTGCCAAGATAATTCATTCCACTTTTGAAAGTCTTGTATTACCTGAAAAATTTGAAAATATAGTCATGACACATGTGTTGGAGCATCTTGATGATCCCGTTCGTGTTTTGAAGCGTGTCAATAATGAATGGCTTGCAGATCGTGGGCGCTTTTTATTGGCATGTCCGAATGCCAATGCTCCTTCACGACAAATTGCTGTCAAAATGGGATTGATTTCTCATAATGCTGCGGTCACGTCAGCCGAAGAAGTACATGGGCATCGGCGAACGTATTCACTTGACACAATGGAAAGAGACGTTGTTGAGGCAGGTTTTCGAGTTGTTCACCGTACAGGTGTATTTTTTAAAGCTTTGGCTAATTTTCAATGGGATCGCTTATTGGCGACTGATGTAATATCTGCTGAGTATCTTGAGGGATGTTATCAACTCGGGCAACAATATCCAGATTTATGTTCCAGTATTGTTTTGGTTTGTGAGCGTCAATCGGAATGACTTGTGTGATTGCTGAATTCAGTTCTTATTAGTAATAGAAATTTCTTATGGAGTAACGGTGCTTTTGAGTTCATCAGTAAGTTGAATTTTATTGCGATGTTTTTGCGCCTAGTAAGTTGTTTGTAATTTTAGACATCAGGTCTAGGATGAGCCTGGATACCGCAAAGTTGGCGTAAATTTTGTAGTTTGCCTTTTTTTAAAGGCATATTCAGTTCTTTGTAATGCAACATGAGATCGATTGGATTACTGCATTCATCCAGATAGCTGATAAGCATTTCGTCATCAGCCGGCTTTGTTCCGCTCCAAATATAAGGTAATACTTCGACTAAATCTCTATCGTCGATTTGCGCCAGCCGATGACCAGACCTGAATACTATATTTCCTTCTTCAACTATATATGCATGGTCAATGTCAGTAAATGCTTCAGACGTTTGTGTCTGCATACCCAGTATGCCTGTACGTAAAATATACGGCGTCGTTTCCAAATCAACATATACTCGTTGAGGCCCATTCTGAAAAAACCAGCAGCCGCGTTCATCAACGGTGTAGTTGCGGTTGATGAAGTTGATCAATGCAGGATGGCGGATGATGTCGCCCGGCAGGTTCAGCGCCTGGCATCGTGCATCGCGCATACGCCAGTTGCCGCGCGCGTCCAATGCCAGCCAGCCATAACAATCAGGCACATCGGGCCACTTTGCCATTGCTGCTTTGACGATGTCATCCATGTGTCGCCTTGTCAAAAAAGTGAAGGATTTTTTGTGGTAACCAATCCAGTTGCCCTGGAATTTTTCCGCTGACGAAACCAACATGCCCACCACGATCAGGGTAGTCGAGTTGCACGCACTTCGCTGCCTTCAATGGTAAATACTGGCCAGGAAGAAACGGATCATTTTTTGCGTTCAGCACCAACGTAGGAATAGTGATGTCGTTCAGCACGTGTTTTGCACTGGCTCTGTGCCAATAATCATCCGTATCCAGATAGCCATGTAAAGGCGCAGTGACGACATTATCAAATTCGTATAAATTTTTTGCTTCAAGTAAGCGATTACTGTCGAATAAGCCCGGAAATTGCTCCAGCTTGCGTAAACATTTCGGCTTCAAGGTTTTTAAAAACATGCGGGTGTAAAGCATGTTGATGCCGCTGGATAAGGACGCACCGCCTTGCGCCAGATCCAACGGTGCAGAAACAGCGCAGGCAGCATGAACAATAGTCGCTTGTTGTTGCGATTCACCGATCCAGCGTAATAATGCATTTCCACCGAGCGAGACGCCAGCGGCAAAGAAAGGCGCAGCCGCGTTGGTTTTGGAATGCAGGGCATGCAGGCGACGAATAATCCAGTTAATTTCTTCGGCATCGCCAGAATGATAAAAACGCGGTGCCTGATTCAGTTCTCCTGAGCATCCGCGGAAATGCGGAATCGCTCCAGACCAGCCGCGCGCCTGAACAGCCGCCATCAATGCACGTGCGTAGTGGCTGTCACTCGATCCTTCAAGACCGTGAAACAGGACAACAAATGGTTGCCCAGCGTTGCCATCGATAAAATCAACGTCAATGAAATCATTGTCGGGGGTGTCCCACCGTTCACGGCGGAAGCTGACCGCTGGCTTGCTGATGCATGTGGCCGGATAAATTGTTTGCAGATGACCACCGGGTAGCCATGCAGGAGCCAGATATTTCATCACGTTTTAATGCAGAACACTGGCTTTAAATAAATCCAGGGGGGCTTTGCCCGCCGCAACAGAGGCGTGATGCATGGTGATGCGCCAGCCATGCGGTGTTTTGAGATAAACGTTAGTCGCCAATATGTGAACTTCCGGCATTGCGTCGCTGGTTTTCGCGACTTGTTCAATCACGCTGTGCACAGCTGTCGCCATCGTATGCGTAGCATGCAATTGTGTCGGATGAATCTGTACACTGCCTCTTTCAAAGATAGCCTCAAAAGATGCGCGTATTGCTGCATGCCCTATCAGGCGCGCAGCACCGGGGTGAATACAGACGATTTCTTCGTCATCGGCCCATAGCGCCATCAGTGCGTCGAGATCGGCGCGGGCAAGGGCAGCATAAAATGCTGCCTCGGCTTCATCTGCACTACCGTTAAATTGCTTTTTGGCTGACATAGCTGGTGGTGCTGATCAATGCCCTTTGAGGACAGTACCAGGCGCTAATTTATATTGCGTACCGCAGTATGAGCAGGTTGCTGAGCCGCCATGCGACAGATCCAGGAAAACGCGTGGATGTGAAGACCAGAGCGGCATCGCAGGATTAGGGCAATAGGCAGGCAAATCTTTGGCTTGCAGCTCGACAACGTTATTCGCGGAGTTAGATGTGGTCATGATGATTCCATAAAGTTAAAACGCCAGACGAGAATTTTAACGGATTCCTGCCGCTTGCTGTCGCCTGATCAGCGTGCTTTTTGATTCGACGGTAAAATCGCGGACTTTTCTATTGCAAAAAATCTCATGTCATTTGAATCTGATCAAGCCGCTACCAAAGCCGCGCTGAAAGTGGGAGCACCCACCTGGTTCGGTGTTGGTGCATGGGGGCTGGTGGTCGGCGTTGCCATGATTAAGGCGGGGCTGAGTGTGCCACAAGCCTTGGGAATGACGCTGATCGTCTTCGCCGGTTCTGCACAATTATCGTCGCTGCCACTGATTGCGGCGTATGCGCCGTTATGGGTGATTTTTGTGACTGCCTTGGTGGTGAATTTGCGGTTTGTGATTTTTTCAGCGCTCTTGTCGCCGCATTTTTCCCACCTGCCGTGGCGCACCCGCGCGTGGCTCGGGTATTTATCCGGCGATTTTTCTGTCACTTTGTTTATTCAACGTTTTCCTGAGTTCGCAGATGCAAAAGGGAAGCTTGCCTATCTGAAAGGCCTGATCTTCCCTAACTGGGCATCCTGGCAACTCGGTTCCGTGATTGGTGTTCTGTTAGGTAGTCAGGTGCCGGCGAGTTGGGGGCTGGGATTCGCAGGCACGCTGGCAATTCTCTGCATCATGTTGCCGTTGATGATGAACCATGCCGCGATAGTCGGGGTATTGGTTGCCAGTGTTGTGGCTCTAGTGGCATTTGCGATGCCATATAAGCTGGGGTTGTTAATTGCTGTTATTGCTGGCATGGGGGCGGCGATGTTGGTCGATGAATGGCGCGAATCACGTCGCGACCGACACGATAGAGAGGGTAAACGATGAGCGCCGTTGATATTTGGATGGTTATTTTTTTACTGTTTCTGGCAACATTCATCGCCAGAAGCAGTTTCTGGCTGGCAGGAAATCGGATTCAGTTACCCAAGCGCGTACAGGAAGCCCTGCGCTATGCGCCTGCCTGCGCGCTGGCTGCCATCATCGTTCCGGATTTATTGCTGACTAACGCGCAACTGGATGTCAGTTGGCATAATCCCCGGCTGATTGCCGGAGTGCTCGCTACCGTCTTTTTTCTGATTCGTAAAGATATGCTGCAAACCATCATTTTTGGCATGCTGGTATTCACGCTGGCACGGCTTTATCTGTGAATTTCAACATGCGTCACTGGTATGCATGCAATTAGACCGGAAAACGCTGTGGCAGGCGCTGGGGCTTTGGTAAAATAGCGGTTTAATCCGCGTCAGCATCGATTCAAACAGGCAACAGTGAAGAAATACCTGGTTGCTGTTGGCTGCGCTGGCCGGAAGACTGCTTTTTAACCCTGCCCCCATAGACTACGATGCAATTCAACCGACTCAGCGATCTGATCGCAGCTAATCAGCTTCAAGGCAAACGTGTTTTTATCCGTGCCGATCTCAATGTGCCACAAGATGACAACGGTAATATCACCGAAGATACGCGTATCCGTGCTTCTGTGCCTGCGATAGCACAAGCATTGCAAGCGGGGGCGGCAGTGATGGTGACGTCTCATCTCGGACGTCCGATTGAAGGTGAATTCAAACCTGAAGATACGCTGGCACCCGTTGCCGTGCGCTTGTCCGAATTGCTGGGTGTGCCTGTGACGCTGAAGCAAAACTGGGTAGATGGCGTTGATGTCGCTCCTGGCCAGGTGGTATTACTGGAAAACTGCCGCGTCAACAAAGGTGAAAAGAAAAATGACGACGCGCTGGCGCAGAAAATGGCAGCGTTGTGCGATGTGTATGTGAACGATGCGTTTGGTACCGCACATCGCGCCGAAGCAACAACGCACGGCATTGCAAAATTTGCGCCGATTGCCTGCGCTGGTCCTTTGTTGTCCGCAGAGTTAGATGCATTGGGCAAGGCGTTGGGCCATCCGGCGCGCCCGCTGGTCGCAATCGTCGCCGGCTCTAAAGTCTCCAGTAAGCTGACTATCCTCAAATCGCTTGCAGATAAAGTCGATAACCTGATCGTTGGCGGCGGTATTGCGAACACCTTTATGCTGGCCTCTGGTCTGAAAATCGGTAAATCGCTGGCAGAGGCTGATCTGGTCGATGAAGCAAAAGCCATCATCGAAATGATGGCAAAACGTGGTGCTTCCGTGCCTATTCCTACCGATGTGGTGTGTGCAAAAGAGTTTTCCCCGACAGCTGCGGCAACGGTAAAAGCCGTTGCTGATGTCGCTGATGACGACATGATTCTGGATATCGGTCCGGTGACCGCAGCGTTACTAGCAGAGCAAATCAAAAAAGCCGGCACTATCGTCTGGAACGGTCCGGTCGGCGTGTTTGAATTTGATCAATTTGGTAACGGTACGAAGGTATTGGCGCAGGCCATTGCGGATTCTGCGGGATTCTCGATTGCAGGTGGTGGCGATACACTGGCGGCAATTGCGAAGTACCACATTGCTGATCGCGTTGGTTATATTTCCACCGGCGGTGGTGCTTTCCTCGAGTTTTTGGAAGGCAAGACTTTGCCTGCGGTTGAGATACTGTTGCAACGCGCGGCAAAATAAGGGTTCTTTGCTGCAAAGCTTGATCATCGTTTAGCTTCATCTTATAAAAAATAATTCAGGAGACCAGATGCTGCGTGCAACCAAGATCGTCGCCACCATAGGCCCCGCGTCTAACGATGTGGCTACCCTCAAACGCATGATTAAGGCGGGCGTGAATGTTGTGCGCCTGAATTTTTCTCACGGTAAGGCGCAGGATCATATAGACCGTGCCGCGATGGTACGTCAGGCGGCGGCTGAATGTGGTTGTGAAGTTGCCATCATGGCAGACTTGCAGGGACCTAAAATCCGTATCGGCAAGTTTGAAAATACGCGCATTGTGGTTGCTGATGGCGATAAATTCATTCTGGATGCCGATTGCAGCATCGGTAACCAGGAGCGAGTCGGCCTGGACTATAAAGCCTTGCCACGCGATGTACGTGCTGGTGATATTTTGCTGCTCAACGACGGCTTGATCGTGCTGCAAGTTGAAAGGATTATCGGCAACGAGATTCATACCGTTGTGAAGATTGGTGGTGAGCTGTCGAACAACAAGGGAATCAATCGTCAGGGCGGTGGTCTGACGGCACCTGCGCTGACGGTCAAAGACATGGAGGACATCAAGACAGCGATGTCTTTTCAGGCTGATTATGTTGCCGTTTCCTTTCCAAAAAATGCGACGGATATGGAAATGGCGCGGCATTTATCGAATATCGCTGGCGAAGCCTATAATCACAAGCCAATGATGATCGCCAAGATAGAACGCTCAGAGGCGATCCCGGCGCTGCAGGAAATTCTCGATGCATCTGATGGCATCATGGTGGCGCGTGGTGATTTGGCCGTCGAAGTCGGCAATGCCGCTGTGCCTGCGTTGCAAAAACGTATGATCAAGATGGCGCGCGCGTCAAATAAACTGGCGATTACCGCGACCCAGATGATGGAGTCCATGATCGTGAATGCGGTGCCGACGCGTGCGGAAGTGTCCGACGTCGCCAATGCTGTACTGGATGGCACTGATGCTGTGATGGCATCGGCTGAAACGGCTTCAGGTAAATATCCGGTCGAGACAGTGGAAGCCATGTCGGCCATTTGTCTTGATGCCGAGAAATTTCAGGAATCCAAGCTCGATTCCGATTTTATGAATCTGGCGTTCACCCGTATTGATCAGTCGATTGCGTATGGTGCTTTGTTTACCGCGCATCATCTGGGCGTTAAAGCCATCGTCGCTTTAACAGAGTCTGGCTCGACGGCTTTATGGATGAGCCGCCACAGTATTAATGTGCCTTTGTTTGCGCTGACACCGAGTATTGTCACCCAGCGTAAAGTCGCGCTGTACCGTAATGTCAGTACCTTCAATTCACCGTATTCAACAGACCGTGATGCCGTGTTGAAAGCGGCAGAAGCTGTATTGCTGAAAAAAGGATTTGTCAGTCAGGGCGATAAGATCGTCGTGACTTGGGGCGAACCTATGGGACAGGTTGGTGGCACGAACGCAATGAAAATAGTGAAAGTCGGCGACAACTGAGTTTGTCAGGTTAAATTTTTTAATAGTACTTCTGGAGTTAATTATGCCTCTCGTATCCATGCGTCAATTGCTGGACCACGCCGCCGAAAACGGCTACGGTTTGCCTGCGTTCAACGTCAATAATCTGGAACAAGTTACCGCGATTATGGAAGCCGCCAATGAAGTCGGTGCGCCGGTGATCATGCAAGCTTCTGCCGGTGCCCGTAAGTATGCCGGTGAAGCATTCCTGCGCCACCTGATCGAAGCTGCGGTTGAAGCGTATCCGCATATTCCAGTGGTCATGCATCAGGATCACGGACAATCGCCAGCTGTGTGTATGGCGGCAATTAAATCCGGCTTCACTTCTGTGATGATGGATGGCTCGCTGATGGAAGATGGTAAGTCAGTTGCCAGCTACGAATACAACGTGGAAGTGTCGCGCGAAGTAGTGAAATTTTCTCACTCTATCGGTGTGACTGTCGAAGCAGAACTCGGCGTGCTCGGTTCACTCGAAACCATGATGGGCGACAAGGAAGATGGTCATGGTGCTGATGGCAAAATGACGCGTGAACAATTGCTGACAGACGTACAGCAGGCCGCTGATTTCGTGAAACAAACTCAATGTGATGCACTCGCGATTGCGATCGGTACATCACACGGCGCGTATAAATTCTCGCGCAAGCCAACCGGCGATATTCTGGCGATAGACCGCATCAAAGAAATCCACGCCCGCATTCCTAACACTCATCTGGTGATGCACGGTTCGTCTTCCGTACCACAAGAATTGCTCGAAGAAATCCGTCAGTTTGGCGGCGACATGAAAGAGACCTATGGCGTGCCAGTGGAAGAAATCGTCATCGGCATCCAGAACGGCGTGCGCAAAATTAATATCGACACCGACATCCGTCTGGCGATGACAGGGGCGATTCGCCGCTATATGTTCGAAAATCCGGGCAAATTTGATCCACGTGATTACCTGAAGCCAGCACGCGAAGCCGCAAAACTGGTGTGCAAGGCGCGTTATCTGTCTTTCGGCTGCGAAGGTCAGGCTGCAAAAATCAAACCTATGGCGCTCGAAAAAGTGGCCGAGCAATACAAAAAAGGCGCATTGTCGCAAATCGTCAACTAAGCTGATGTCACATCTCAGGGCGCAGAGTATGCGCCCTGCGCATTTTTGCTGAATCAAAATTGTTGCACCGTGAGGTGCTGAAAAAATCATGACTACCCAAATTCATTCCACACTTCATTCCTTGCCATTATTAGGTCGAGGCAAAGTCCGTGATAACTATGCAGTCGGCGATGATAAATTGCTGATTGTGACCAGTGACCGTTTGTCTGCATTCGATGTCATCATGAATGAGCCAATTCCGGATAAAGGCCGCGTTCTGAATCAGATGGCGAATTTCTGGTTTAAAAAACTGGGACATATCGTGCCGAATCATCTGACCGGTATTGCGCCTGAGAGTGTGGTGGCTGCCGATGAAGTAGAACAGGTTCGCGGTCGTGCTGTCGTCGCTAAACGCCTGAAACCAATCATGGTGGAAGCCGTGGTACGTGGTTATATCATTGGTTCCGGCTGGAAGGATTATCAGGAAACCGGCGCAATTTGCGGTATTACTTTGCCGGCGGGTCTGCCACAGGCAGCCAAGCTGCCAGCGCCGATTTTTACGCCCGCGGCGAAAGCGGAAATGGGCGAGCATGATGAGAACATCAGTTTTGCCAAAACCGAGGAACTGATCGGTAAAGAACTGGCGGCAAAAATCCGCGATATCAGTATTCAGCTTTACACTGAAGCGGCAGACTATGCAGCAACGCGCGGCATTATTATTGCCGATACCAAGTTTGAATTCGGTCTGGATGACAATGGTGTTCTGCACCTGATGGACGAAGTGCTGACAGCGGATTCCTCTCGTTTCTGGCCTGCAGATTCGTATGCGACTGGTATTTCGCCACCATCGTTTGATAAGCAATTTGTACGCGATTATCTGGAAACTATTACCAGCTGGAATAAAACCGCACCGGCACCGGCATTACCGGAAGAAGTGATCCGGAAGACTGCAGCGAAATACCGTGAAGCGCTGGAGCGTCTGACTGGTGAGACTTTGAAGGCATAACATGACGCAAGTGAATAAAGCAGTGGTGGGCGTCGTGATGGGCTCCTCTTCCGATTGGGATGTGATGCAAAACGCCGTCGCGATATTGAAGGAATTCGGTATTCCGTTTGAGGCGCAAGTGGTATCTGCACACCGCATGCCGGATGAAATGTTCCGTTATGCGGAGACAGCGCGCGAACGTGGTATCCGCGCCATCATCGCGGGCGCTGGCGGCGCGGCGCATTTGCCAGGCATGATTGCAGCAAAAACCATCGTGCCGGTATTTGGTGTGCCTGTACCATCCAAATACCTGCGTGGCGAAGATTCGTTACTGTCGATAGTGCAGATGCCAAAAGGCATACCGGTCGCGACATTTGCGATCGGCGAAGCAGGCGCGGCGAATGCGGCGCTGGCAGCCGTCGCGATGCTGGCGACAACTGATGAGGCATTGGCGCAAAAGCTGATCGATTTTCGCGTTAAACAAACCCAGGTTGCCCGCGACATGGTGTTGCCCGTCTGAATAGCGGCAAGCATAGCCATTGCTCATCATCAGAGCTGCGGCGAGGGAAAGTTTGTCAGAGATAATTTCTCTCGCGCAGCGTTTTGACCCAGTTATTTTTTTGCTTAATTTGTGGATAGCTGATGGAGGTAAGTCGCTTCGCACAGGCTATTCAGTCTAATCGGGCCATTTAATCAGACTGACCTTAGTCAGCAGCATCAGTCGTTTTATATACTCCGGGGGAGTATTTTTAAACCCCCTTTGTTTTTGCCGACATTAACTGGTTTTTTGCATTTTCAGGGGGGAGTATATGATTTCTCCTGCCTTATTCTCGTAATCGTTGGCGATGCTCAGTCATCGCGTCACTTTCAGACAGACATCATGAATATCGACAAACAAGTACGTCCTCGACAAGCCCTGTTACCCAATACAGAAAAAAGCTGTCTCGGCATTATGGGCGGCGGTCAGCTGGGTCGCATGTTCGCGCATGCCGCGCAGGCGATGGGTTACAAGGTTGCCGTGCTGGAGCCTGAGGCTGGCTGCCCTGCAGCGCAAGTTGCTGAACATCATGTACAGGCAGACTACGATAGCCCCGAAGGTCTGAAGGCCTTGCTGGCGTTGACGAAACATATTTCGACTGAATTTGAAAACGTCCCCGCGGATAGCATGAAGGAACTGGCTTACGACGGTTTCGTGTCTCCTTCCGGCGATTGCGTGTCGATTGCGCAAGACCGGCTGATAGAAAAACGCTTTTTCACCCGTTGCAGTCTGCGTACCGGTATTTTCCCGACGCCGCACTGGGGTATTTCGCGTAAGGAAGACGTGACCAGCGCGAAAGATGATTTGTTGCCTGGTATTTTAAAAACCGTGCGTCTTGGTTACGACGGCAAAGGTCAGGCGCGTGTCCGTAATCGCGAAGAACTGGCGGCAGCTTTTATCAGCATGCGCGGTCAGGCCTGCGTGCTTGAAAAAATGCTGCCACTCGCCTACGAAATTTCTGTTCTGGTCGCACGAGGTGTCGATGGTCAGGCCGTGGTTTACCCTATCGCCGAAAACGTGCATCGCGATGGCATCCTGTTCACGACGCTGGCACCGAGCCCGAGCGTGTCTGCCGATGTTGCCGATGCTGCGCAAAAAGCCGCGTTGACGATCATAGAAGAGCTGGGCTACGTCGGCGTGCTGTGCATAGAATTTTTTGTGCTGACCGATGGTACTCTGGTCGTGAATGAAATGGCACCGCGTCCGCATAACAGCGGCCATTACACTATTGATGCCTGCGTCAGCAGCCAGTTTGAACAGCAGGTTCGTGCGCTCGCACAGTTGCCGTTGGGCGATGTGCGTCAGCATTCACCTGCAGCGATGCTGAATATTCTTGGCGATGTCTGGTTCAGCGGCAGCAGCGACACGCCACGCGAACCCGCCTGGGATCAGATACTCGCAATACCGGGCGCTCACTTGCACTTGTATGGTAAGGCGGAAGCACGGCGCGGGCGCAAGATGGGACACATCACTTTCGTTGCGCCAACGATGGAACAAGCGCGGGCAGCATTACATCATGCCTGCGGTATTTTAGGTCTGGCAGCACCGGAGCAGGCATGAATGTAGTGGTATCAACACCCGACGCAATTGTCACGGCAGCGCAGGCGCTGGAGGCTGGTCGTCTGGTCGCATTTCCGACTGAAACCGTCTACGGGCTCGGGGCCGATGCTGAAAACGCGGCTGCAGTCGCTGATATTTATAAAGCCAAGGGACGTCCATCGGATCATCCTGTGATCGTGCATGTTGCTCCCGGTGCCGATATCCGTTATTGGGCAAAAGATATTCCGCACGAAGCAGATCAATTGATTGCAGCATTCTGGCCGGGACCGTTGACGCTGATTTTAAAACGCGCTGATCATATTCCGGATGCGGTTTCCGGTGGACAGGATACAGTTGGCATACGCTGTCCTTCGCATCCTGTGGCGCAACAATTATTGCTTGCTTTTAAAAACGGTAAAGGTGGCGTGGCCGCCCCTTCGGCAAACAAATTTGGTCATGTCAGCCCGACGCTGGCACAGCATGTGGCCGAGGAATTTACCCAGGAGATTTTGCCTGGCGGCCTGATTGCCGCGGTGCTTGACGGTGGTCAGAGTGAGGTAGGGATTGAATCGACGATCGTTGATCTGAGCCGCTTGGCGACACATGGCCCGGTATTGCTGCGCCCGGGGCAGATCAGTACTGCCCAGTTATCCGAAGTGTTGGGCGTGACACCTGCCAGCCCCGATGCCGCTGCGCCGCGCGCTTCCGGCACCCTTGATGCCCATTACGCGCCGCAAACACCGGTGGTGCAGGTGGCGGTTGCTGAGTTGGATAATGTTGCTGCGCAATTGCAGGCAAAAGGGAAAACGATCGCTTTACTCAGTTACCAGCCGCATCCCGGAATCGTGGCGCTGGCAGTGCGGCGGTTACCGGCAGATGCGGCTGGTTATGCACATGATTTGTATGCAGGTTTGCGTGAACTGGATCATGCCCATGCTGATCTGATTCTGGTTGAAGCGATACCACAGGATAAAGAATGGCTGGGCGTGAATGACCGCTTGCGACGCGCCGCGTTTGATTCACGTGATGTTTTACAGAAAATACTGCAAGCCTGAGTTGACGCCATGCTTGACGGCATCCGTGGGATTTTTTGTATTTGCGCGATTTATTTATAGATGATTTTCATCACCAGAATAAACATCGCCAGTGCCAGCGTCACTGCGTTCGCAATGATGATGGGCCAGGCATGCAACAGTATTCCGTAGACCATCCACACCAGCACGCCGCAAACCATGATCAGATACATGCCGATGGAAACGCCCTCGGCGCGTTTGTGTTGCCAGGTTAACCAGGCTTGTGGCACAAACGCACTGGTAGTCAGGCAAGCGGCGATATAGCCGATCACATCGGATGTCAGTGTCAACATGGCAGGTTATTTGGATGATGCGTGGATAAACTGGCCACCGTGAAAAATCAGCGGTGCCTGTTGGGTGAATTCGCAATGTTCAACTTCACCAACAAAAATGACGTGATCGCCTTCTGGATAGCGGCTGCGGTTATGGCATTCAAACCAGGCAGAGGCGCCTTTCAGGATAGGATGACCGGTACGCGACAAGGTGTATTCGACGCCCTCGAACCTGTCGGTTTTACGGCTGGCAAACTGTTCTGCCAGCCAGGCTTGTCGGTCGGACAGTACGTTAACCACGTAATGAGAGTTGCCGGTGAACACAGGCATGCTATTGGCAGCGTTACCGAGGCTCCATAAAACCAGTGGCGGCTCGAGTGAAACAGAATTGAATGAGCTGGCAGTGAGGCCGAGAAACTGTCCGTTTGCCAGCTTGGTGGTAATGACTGTCACGCCGGTCGCAAATTGAGACAGGGCGTGGCGGAAGTGGCGGGTATCAAAATCACGTTTTTCGGCGCGGGGAGAGCGGGTATGCATCAGTCATCCATCAATTTTTGCGACATTATCCCAGATTTTGCTGTGGCCGTTGATCTGCGGCAGGTATTCCCTCTTGGGACGGGCGACTGTGGTAAACTTGCGCCCTTGTCAGAATCTGGATTCATACTTTAAGTAATTGATTCTTTTGGTTTTTTTATTTTATCTTAAGACTTGTGCAAAATGGCCCTGGCGGCTTGATTGTTCCGGATTGCACTCAGTGTATGGCCTTCGTGGTTATGTCCCGTCTGCATAATTTTGTACCGGTCTTATCTTTAAATGAAGTGATAACTATGTTCCTGACTACAATTTGCCGTCGCCTCAGTTTACTGCTGGTCTTGTTCGGTCTGACATGTACAGTTTTTGCACAAGGCGTGACGCAACGTCAGTTTCCGCCGAACACCTTGCGTGGTGAACTCGATATGTCCTCGTATCCGGATATCCGTTTGAATGGAAAACCACGCTACCTGGCGCCATCCAGCCGCATATACAACGCCGATAATCTGATCGTGATGGCAGCCTCGCTGGATGCGCCGAAAATTGTGGTGAATTACACGGAGAATTCTTTCGGCGATATTGATAAGGTCTGGATACTGACATCGGATGAGATGCCGAAACAATTACCCAAGCCAGAAGTCTGGGCACCGATACCATTTAAAAATCCGGAAATTAAGTAAATTTCCGTCGGCTGTCTTCTCGCTGTCAGCAGATGTCGCTTTGTTTGAGAATGTGAATCGGTTTTCCTGCGTGATGAGTTTGTGTATGTTCGAATACAGCCGGAATCCGGTTATTGCCTGCGGCCTTGTTCATATTGAGAAAGCGGGCTGTTTTACAGAAAAAAATGATGCAAAAAAAAGTATTTATTAAAACCTTCGGTTGCCAGATGAATGAGTACGACTCAGACAAAATGGCAGACGTGTTGAATGCTGCTGATGGCATGGTAAAAACCGACTCTCCGGATGATGCTGACGTGATTCTGTTGAATACCTGCAGCGTACGTGAGAAAGCATCCGAGAAAGTGTTTTCGGATCTGGGACGTCTGCGTGAACTCAAGCGTAAAAGGCCTGATCTGCTGATCGGTGTCGGTGGCTGTGTTGCCTCGCAGGAAGGCGATGCCATCATCAAACGCGCGCCCTATGTTGATGTCGTATTTGGCCCGCAGACTCTGCACCGCTTGCCGCAACTGATTGATGCGCGCCGCTTGTCCGGCCACTCGCAGGTTGATATCAGTTTTCCGGAAATCGAAAAATTTGATCACATGCCACCAGCGAAGGTGGAAGGTGCGACGGCCTACGTTTCTATTATGGAAGGCTGCAGCAAATATTGCAGTTACTGCGTGGTTCCTTATACCCGCGGTGAAGAAGTGTCACGTCCCTTTGATGATGTGCTGGCTGAAGTCGCCGGTCTCGCTGCGCAGGGGGTAAAAGAAATTTCCCTGCTGGGTCAGAATGTGAATGCCTACCGTGGCGTGATGGAAGATGGCGAGATTGCTGACTTTGCTTTGCTGATTGAATATGTCGCTGAATTTCCGCAGATAGAACGGATTCGTTTCGTCACCAGCCACCCGAAAGAATTTACTCAGCGACTGATCGACTGCTACACAAAAGTGCCGAAATTGGTGAACCACTTATACCTTCCTGCACAACACGGATCAGACCGTATTTTGTCGGCAATGAAGCGCGGCTATACCGCAATCGAATATAAATCCGTACTGCGCCGCCTGAAGCACGTGCGACCTGAGATGTCGGTATCTTCCGATTTTATCGTCGGTTTCCCCGGCGAGACGGACGAAGATTTCAATGCCTTGATGAAGCTGATTGATGATGTCGGTTTCGATAACAGCTTCAGCTTTATCTTCAGCCCGCGCCCCGGTACGCCAGCCGCCAATCTTGCTGACGACACGCCAGCGGAACTGAAGTTACGCCGCTTGCAGACCTTGCAAGCGGTCATTGATGCGAATACCAAAAAATACAGTAACGCGATGATAGGTACCGTTCAGCGCATTCTGGTTGACGGGCCTTCGGTCAAAGACCCGAATGAGTTACAAGGCCGTACTGAAAATAATCGCGTGGTAAATTTTGCCGGCGGCAAAGAATTGATAGGAACGCTGGTAAATACGCGCATTACTGAATCTTATAATTATTCCTTGCGTGGTGAATTGATTGACGAGACTGTGACTGCATGATGGCAAAGACTCCGGTGCCAGTTTCTCATTTCATTCCGCAACCGCTGGATAACACCCGCCTCGCCCACTTATGCGGCCCGCTGGACGAAAATTTGCGTCAGATTTCAGCTGCGCTGGATGTGACGATTTTCCGTCGCGGTGAAAAATTCATTATCAGCGGACATAACGCTGAACGGGCGCTGGCATTACTCGAGCAGTTTTATCTGCTGGCGAAAAAGCCGGTATCGGTTGATGAAGTGCAGTTAGCCTTAGTCGAACAAACCGCGCATCAGAACCAGAAAATGCCGACGCTGGCAGCGTTGGAAGAATCCGCTGAAGAAATAAACGCTGGTGAACTGGAAAGCCCGGTGCTGAAAACCCGCCGTAGCGATTTGCGCGGCAGAACACCGCACCAGACCCAGTATCTGCGGGCGGTGGTCGAACACGATATTACGTTTGGAATTGGCCCTGCCGGTACCGGTAAAACGTATCTCGCCGTTGCCTGTGCCGTGGATGCGCTGGAGCGGGATGCGGTCAAACGGATTATTCTGACGCGTCCGGCGGTTGAGGCTGGCGAGCGTCTTGGGTTTTTACCGGGTGATCTGGCGCAAAAGGTTGATCCGTACCTGCGTCCTTTGTACGATGCCTTATACGACTTGTTAGGTTTCGACCGCACTCAAAAAATGTTTGAGAAACAGGCGATAGAAATCGCACCGCTGGCTTATATGCGCGGTCGTACCTTGAATCACGCCTTCATCATTCTCGACGAGGCACAAAACACGACACCGGAACAAATGAAAATGTTCCTGACCCGTATCGGTTTTGGCAGCAAGGCTGTCGTTACCGGTGATGTGACGCAGGTGGATTTGCAGCGTGGTCAGAAAAGTGGTCTGATCGATGCTTGCCAGGTACTGAAAGATGTACGCGGTATCGCTTTCACGCAATTCACCAGCGCCGATGTTGTGCGCCATCCTCTGGTCGGACGCATCGTCGATGCTTATGAAACGGCGAATGCAGGTAGCACTGCGCAGAGCGCGGCACTCGGTTTATTAAAAAATACAACGCAATTCAGTTCTGTACATCATGGCCGAAAAAAGTAATTCCAAACATAAAATGAGCTTATCAGTTCAATACGCAGACCCGCGCTTGCAAGAAATATTACCGCGCCCTTTGTTGCGTAAAACGGTACAGGCTGCCTTATATTTTCCGGCGGAACTGACGTTAAGATTTGTCGATGCAGAGGAAGGACAGGTATTGAATCGCGATTATCGCGGTAAAGATTATGCGACCAATGTGCTGACGTTTGCGTATACCGAAGATGAGGATGCAGAAGTCACTCAGGCCGATATTATTCTGTGTACTGATGTGTTGCAGCGCGAAGCCAGTGAACAGAAAAAATCCGTCGTCGAGCATGCGCAGCACTTGATTGTTCACGGTGTGCTGCATGCACAAGGTTATGATCATGAGACGGATGAAGAAGCCGAAGAGATGGAGGCGCTGGAAATCGCCATCCTCGCCGGTTTAGGCCTTGCAAATCCTTATCAAGACTAAGCTTCAGTATGAAAATGCCGCGCTCTCACCAGCATCATGGCCGCCGTATCAGCATGGGCGGACGTGATGTTGTCGCTTTTGGCCTAGACCGCCATTATCTGCAGGACATTTATTTTTATGCGATGACATCAAGCTGGACGATGTTTTTTTTCGCTGCAGCCGTGGTGTATCTGATTTTTAATATGGTGTTTGCCGGTTTGTATGCGCTCGGGGATCATCCTGTTGCGAATCTGACGCCGGATAATTTTCTCGGATATTTTTTCTTCAGCGTAGAGACATTGGCAACGGTCGGCTACGGCAATATGCATCCACAAACGGTCTATGCACATGTGATTTCGTCTGTGGAAATATTTATCGGAATGTCCAGTGTGGCGTTGACGACAGGTGTGATGTTTGCGCGCTTTTCGCGTCCGCGCTCGAACATTATTTTTGCCGATCATCCGGTTTGCCACATGGTTGACGGGCGACGATTACTGATGATACGTCTGGCGAATGCCCGCATGAATATCATCAGTGAAGCATCGGCAAAACTGCGTCTGGTTAAAAATCATGCTTCTCCCGAGACAGGCAGCTTCCGTAAAATTCTTGATCTGGAACTGGAGCGTGACCACCACCCCATTTTTAGTCTGGGTTGGACTGTGATACATGTGATCGACGAGTCCAGCCCTTTATACGGTTACACCAAAGAACAACTGAATGAACTCAATGCGGCATTGGTGCTGAGTATCGAAGGGCTGGACGAAATGACGAATCAGAGTCAGAGGGCGCGTCATTATTATCCGTGTTCATCAATACGCTGGAATCATCGCTATGTTGATATATTAAAGTTTCAAGGAGATACACCGCATTTGCATTATGCAAAATTCCATGAATCTGAGAATCTGGATGACATAAGCTGATGCGTTGGCGTGTTTTGCCGGCATGTGCAATACATGCGACCGGCTTTACTTTAAATTTCGTTAATCGCCATTTAATAACAACCTAACAGCCATCGAATAACCGTCTTTTTGTGAAATAACAAGGTGAACGCCTTAACAAAATTTTGGAATCAGGCGTATTTGTTGTATTCTGTAGGATTGAAACAACGGCGTCACGCCTCCTATGCAAGAGCACTCTAGTAAGGTCAGATCAACTGACCTTAAACCCCACAGGTCATTGTTTGAACGATTGACCGCATTCATATCCCCCGAACCTGAAAATCGAGCTGAACTGTTAGAAGTTCTGACCGATGCACAAGAACGCAATCTGATCGATGCTGACGCACTGGCAATGATAGAAGGCGTATTCCAGGTATCAGATCTTTCCGCCCGCGATATCATGGTGCCACGCGCACAAATGGATGTTGTCGATATTTCCCGTCCGCTGGAAGAATGGATGCCGGAAGTACTGCGTACCGCGCATTCGCGTTTCCCTGCTATCGATGGTGACCCTGAAAAAGTGGTCGGGATTCTGCTGGCGAAGGATTTGCTCCGCTATTACGCAGAAGAAGTGTTCGATGTGCGGGATATGCTGCGCCCCGTTATTTACATCCCTGAGTCGAAACGACTGAATGTACTGTTGCGCGATTTCCGTGCCAATCATAATCACATGGCGATGGTGGTCGATGAATATGGTGGCATTGCAGGCGTCATTACAATCGAAGATGTGCTGGAACAAATCGTCGGTGACATTGATGATGAATACGATTTCGATGAAGAAGAAGACAATATTCTGGCGCTGGAAAATAAAGGTAACGGCAAGCGTTGGCGCATCAAAGGTCTGACTGAACTTGAGCAGTTCAACAGTGTTCTTGGTGCGCATATGCCAGGTAATGAGTTGGAAAGCATCAGCGATTTTCTGATGCGCCATCTTGGTCAGGTGCCGCATAAAGGCGATGAGTTTGAAATCGGTAATTTACATTTTGAGGTATTGCGTGCCGATGCTGTTGAGGTGCAGATATTGCAGGTTGAGCAGCGACCAGCAAATTTGTTGAAAGAATGAGGCTGGTTTGCTGAAACGATTGTCACCAGCGGTTTTGCTTTCCACTCTGTCTTTCCGTTCTGCGCTGCTGGTGATGGCGCTGGCGGGTGTGGTGGCCGTTGCGGGCTTTGCCCCATTCGGTTTCTGGCCGGGTCAATTGCTGAGCATGGCTTTATTCGCCTCTTTGCTGCTCCGGCCAGGACAGCAGGCGTTTTCTATCCGCCAGTCTGCAGTGCTGGCGTGGGTATTCAGCTTCGTCAGTCTGTTTACTGCAACCAGTTGGTTGTTAGTTGCCATGACGCGTTATGGTGGCATGCCCATCTTTCTTGCTGTTATCGCGCTTGCTTTACTCACATCTTATCTGGCATTGTTTGCCGCGATGTGTGCGGCAACGCTCGCCTGGCTGCGGCAACGTTGGCAAGTTAATCCCACAATCTGTGCCGTATTGTTATTCCCTGCTTTATGGCTGCTGAATGAATGGCTGCGCGGTTATTTATTCACTGGCTTTCCATGGGCAATTATCGGCTATGCACATACTGCCAGTCCGCTCGCGGGCTATGCGCCTGTGCTTGGCGTTCTTGGGCTAGGCTGGCTCGTCGCCCTCTGCGCAGGCGGATTGGGTTTGATGGTCTTTACAAACAGCAGGCGTGTACGCTTGTTGGTTCTTGTCGCTGTCATTGCGCTGTTTGGTGGCGGTCAGTATCTGACCACGATCACATGGACTCAGCCCCTGGGTCAGCCTTTAACTATCAATCTGATACAGGGCAATGTCGAACAGGATAAAAAATTCGATCAGGATCACCTGAATGATTCTCTGCATTTGTACCATGATCTGATATTGCAATCGAAAGCGGATCTGGTCGTCACGCCGGAAACGGCATTGCCGATGTTGTCATCGCAATTGCCGCCAGATTATTTGCCTGCCATTAACGCGTTTGCACAAAAAAATCAGAGTGCAGTTGTGCTCGGTGTTGCCGTGCACGACGGTGGCAGTCGCTATGCAAACAGCGTTTTAGGTTTCTCACCGTCTTATGAGCAGCAAGCCTATCGCTATGACAAGCATCATCTGGTGCCTTTCGGTGAATTTATTCCTTTCGGTTTTCGTTGGTTTGTCGATCTCATGCATATTCCTTTGGGTGACTTTACCAAGGGGAATGTGATTCAGGCGCCGATGCAGGTAAGGGATCAGTTTGTATTGCCGAATATCTGTTATGAAGATCTGTTTGGTGACGAAATCGCTGCACAACTGGCGTCACAAAACGGTTCAGGTAAAGCGGTTGCCAGCCTGTTGCTGAATGTCTCGAATATGGCATGGTACGGTGATTCCATTGCGATCCCTCAGCATTTACAGTTTTCCATGATGCGTGTTCTGGAAACGGGGCGTCCTATGCTGCGGGCGACAAATACTGGTGCGACTGCGGTAATTGACGTTGGTGCGCGACTGGTGACGCAACTGCCCTACCTGCAACAGGGGATATTGCGAGCAACAGTGCAGGGGCGGCAAGGCGTGACGCCGTATATACGTTGGGGCAATGCAATCGTGATGTTGCTGGCACTATGCAGTCTGATACTAGCAGCTTATTTGACTCACAGATCTGCGCGTTCATGTCAGCGCGAGTCCTGAAGCGTTGTCTGTAAGCTCTGTTGATTTTGAAATAGAAAATGCCGCCCATTTGTTAAAACGGGCGGCATTTTTTTCATGAACTTCATCCTGCTGACGCATTACTGCGTCATTGTGATTTCGCAGCGAATCAAGCTTTCTTGCTGTTGGTTTCTATATCGGCCAGGCATTCTTTACCGCGCTGACTGATTTCATGCAGCCCTGATTCGGGATTGATTTGTATGTGTCCCTTTTTTTCCAGAAATATAGCGACAGGCCCGGATAGCTTGGTTCCGGCGTCATTTGCAATTGCGCGCAGACCATCGATACATTGCTTGATGAACAAAACCTGACGACCGTTCTCAGTCAGTTCCAGGCTGCCGTCCTTACGGTACGCGACCAGTTTGATACCGGTCAGACGTTTCGTATTTCTGCCTATGCAGGCATTAGGTTTAACGTTTTTAGGCAGTTTGCTGATCTGTTCCAGAGCATCGTATTCATCAATACTTAATTTGTGATTCATTGTGGCTTTCTTTTTCGGGATGTCGCTGAACTGAAGCTGCCAGCGACGATATTTACTGCAATTGTTGCCAATATCCACAGATCTGCGGACATATGCCGCACCGGTCTGGCAGAGATATTTTCGAATGGGAATATATCATAGCACCGCCAACTTTCCCGGTTTTGCGCCGCGATCATAGAATTCAAGTTTTTCGGTAGCAGGCGAGAAAGGGCTTGTGAAACGCCATTTGCTAAATGATGTCACTAAGTGAGGCAATAAGTGAGGCAATAAATCGCCGAAAGTAGTTGAACTACATTTACTGATTTGTTCTTTGTGGAAGAAACGCAACGAGGCTGCACCTTATCTACTCTCAGTTTTCGCATAGGTTTGATAGTTAAAGTAGTTTTTTGTAGTCTCCGTTTGACAAATAATCTAGTTTTAGTACAAAATTGTTTTCGGAACGTTGGGTTCTGAGTGCACTTTGAAACAAAGTATCACTCCTGAGGTGTAGGTCAAATATAAGAGTGAGGGGACATTAAATGAAGCACGCTATGCAGAAGCGCGAGCATGGGCAGGATTTTGCGCGCCCGGGTTTTAAGTTGAGTCCTGTTGCGGCAGGTTGTGCAGTGTTGGTCTTGAGTCTGACCGGTATTGCACATGCACAGCAGACTGCAGAAAACACTGTCGTTGTTACCGGTATTCGTAAAGGTATCGAAGATGCGATCAGTGTGAAAAAAAATTCCAATTCCATCGTCGAAGCGATTTCTGCTGAAGATATCGGCAAATTGCCCGATACCAGCATCGCTGAATCGATTGCCCGCTTGCCAGGTTTATCCGCGCAACGTGTGAATGGTCAGGCACAACAAATCAGTATTCGTGGCACCTCCGGCGATTTATCGACGGTCACACTGAATGGCCGTGAACAAGCCAGCACCAGTGCCAGCCGTGTGGTTGAATATGACCAGTATCCTTCCGAACTGATCAATGGCGTGACTGTCTATAAAACTGCAGATTCATCTCTGGTCGGACAAGGTCTGTCAGGCACGGTTGATTTGCAGACTGTTAAGCCGCTGGCATTTGGCGGACGCACTATTTCCCTCAATGCGCGCGGCGAGAAAAATTCTCTCGGCAGTGAAAGCCCGGGCGCACCAAGTACCGGCAATCGTTTCAGCGCGTCCTACATTGATCAGTTTGCGAATCGCACCATCGGTCTGGCTGTCGGCGTTGCGCACAGCGACAAACCGAACGTCAACAACTTTTTCGAAACCTGGAACTGGGTTGAAGGAAATAACGGCGTCCCTGCAGGCGTTAAAGCTCCACAAGGTGTGAAGGGGCTGGCAATCACAGGTAATTCCAAACGTGATGGCGTGATCGGCGTACTCGAGTGGCGGCCATCGAAAAATTTTATCTCGACGCTGGATACTTACTATTCAAAGTTGTCACAAAATGAAATTCGCCGTGGCGTGGAAGTGCCATTGGAAAGCTGGTCCGGTGCGAATTTCTCGAATCTGAATATTGTCAACGGACTCGTCGTTGGCGGTACGATCAACGCCAGCCCTGTGATCCGGAATAACTGGTTCACCAAAGAGAGTGATATCAAAGCATTTGGCTGGAATAATAAATTCACTGTTGATCAATGGACTGCCGTTGCGGATTTTAGTCATTCATCGGCGAACATTCATGAAAAACTCATAGAGATCAACTCTGGTCGCAGCGCAGGTAATATCTCCTATAATTATCTGAATGGACGTGACATTCCTACCTTTACTTTTGCCGATAGTCTTTCCGATCCTTCAGCGATCAGCATAGGCGGCAAATACGGCGACGGTTATGTGAATGTTCCATCGTTGAGTGACAAGCTCAATTCCATCCGCTTCAGTCTGAAGCGTGATTTTACCGATGGCGTTATTTCCAGCGCGGAAGTTGGCGTGAATTATTCCAAACGTGAAAAGACGAAAGAGCACCTGGAAACCGGCTTCGATAAAATCGGCGCAGGGACGTTTTCTCCTGGCGTTTTGTATAGCCCTCAGGACCTCAGTTTCATTGGCTTACCAAGCACGCTGAGCTGGGATATTCCGGGCGTTCTGTCCTCTAATTTCGGCCCCTACAAAGCCGCCGTCCTGAATCCATGGGGTGCGACAAAAAACTGGTCTCTGACAGAAAAAGTTACGACTGGTTATGCGAAGCTGAATCTGGAAACGATGGTGTCCAATATTCCTGTGTCGGGTAACGTTGGTGCACAGGTCGTGCGTACGGATCAGTCATCGACATCAAATGCTTTGTTGTCTTGGCCTATCGCTGCTTTGGTGCCAATTACCGATGGAAAAACTTATACCGACGTTTTACCTAGTGTGAATCTGGCAGCTAATTTGCCTGGTGATCAGGTAATCCGTTTTGGTATTGGTAAATCGATTGCCCGGGCTAAGCTGGATGAGCTGAATGCAGCGCGTGAAGTCGGTTTGTCTAACGGCAAAACCGGAACGCCAAGCGGTAACGGTGGTAATGCGCAGCTTGACCCATGGAAGGCAGATTACATTGATCTCTCTTACGAAAAATATTTCGGCAAGAAAGCCTACGTTTCTGCAGCGATATTCCATAAAAACCTGAAATCATATATCTACAAGCAAACGACACCGTATGATTTTTCGGCCATGAATATTGCAGGTGCGACGACAAATATCGGCACATTTACCCAACCGGTTAATGGTCAGGGTGGCAAGCTCGAAGGCCTGGAACTGGCGGTATCACTGCCACTGGATTTGCTGACGTCGGCATTGGATGGCTTTGGACTGACAGCCAATCTGTCGTTGACCAATAGCGCTATTTCTATCAAAGACAGCCGCTTCGGTAGTCAGAGCATTCCTTTGCCAGGTCTTTCCAAGAGCGTTGCAAATATTACGGCTTACTATGAAAAGAACGGCTATTCCGCACGTATCAGTCAGCGTCGCCGTAGCGATTTTGTTGGCGAAATCGGTGGCCCGGGTGGGCAGAACGAGCTGACATTTGTGAAGGCGGATAATGTCGTCGATCTGCAACTTGGCTATGATTTTTCCAGTGGATTTGCGAAAGGCGCATCGTTGCTGTTCCAGGTGAATAATCTGACCGATACCGCGTTCCAGACGTATTCCGGTTCGCCTGATCGTCCACGCGGCTACCAGAAGTATGGTCGCCAGATGTTTGTCGGTATCAATTACAAAATGTAATTGCTCCGGTAATTCAGCACTGTAGTGAATCTGACCCTTCTCTGACGCATGCCGGAGAAGGGTTTTTCAGCATGGCTGTGATTGCCTTCATCATCTGAAAAACATTCAAGCATAAAATGTGAAGACTTTGCGGTCGCAATGCCAGATTTCATCCGGCCTCACACATAATACGGGGACACCAAGATGCCTAGTTTGACCAATAAACCCCTGCTGTCTTTCTGGCAGTTGTGGAATATGAGTTTCGGATTTTTTGGAATTCAATTCGGGTTTGCATTACAGAACGCCAATACCAGCCGCATATTTTCAACCCTGGGTGCCAGCCCGGATGATCTCCCTTTATTCTGGCTGGCGGCGCCGGTCACCGGTCTGCTGGTGCAGCCCGTGATAGGCTATCTCAGCGATCACACCTGGCATCCGACATGGGGACGTCGCCGGCCATTCTTTTTTATCGGTGCAATTCTGGCCTCGCTGGCCTTGTTTCTGATGCCGAATTCTTCTGCGTTATGGATGGCCGTCCTGGTGCTGTGGCTGATGGACGCGGCGATCAATGTGTCGATGGAGCCGTTCCGCGCCTTCGTTGGCGACAAGCTGAATCCGGAACAGCAGACAGCAGGATTTGCGATGCAGACTTTTTTCATCGGTTGCGGTGCGGTCATTGCATCATTGCTGCCGACCCTGTTTTCAGACGTGTTTGGTTTCAGTAATGAGTCATTGAACGGTACTATTCCTGACACGGTCCGATATTCATTCTATGCCGGTGGTGCTATCTATTTTCTGGCAGTGATGTGGACGGTATTTTTCAGCTACGAATTGCCACCGGCCGATCTGCAGGCGTTTCAGGCGGCTCGTCAGAAAAAAGTCGGAATGGCTCACGTAGTCAAAGAGATCATGGCCGGTTTTCGTCAGATGCCGCAGACCATGGTGCAACTGGCGATCGTACAGTTTTTTACTTGGATCGCTTTGTTTTCGATGTGGATTTACACCACGTCAGCGGTGGCCGATAAGGTATTCGGCACGACGGATTCTCATTCCGGTATTTTTCAGGATGCCGGAAACTGGGTGGGAACCATGTTTGCCGTCTACAACGGTGTGTCGGCGCTGGCAGCATTTTTGCTACCGGTTTTCGCTCGCCTGAGCAGCAAAAAAGCGGTGCATCTGACCTGTCTTGTGCTCGGTGGTCTGGGCTTGATGAGCATGTTCCTGATCACCCAAAAAGAATGGCTGCTGCTGCCGATGATCGGTGTCGGTGTCGCATGGGCCAGTATTCTGACTATGCCGTATTCGATACTTGCGTCTGCACTGCCGGCTGAAAAGATGGGCTACTACATGGGCGTGTTTAACTTCTTTATCGTGATTCCACAAATTGTCAGCGGCTTGTTGTTAGGCTTTGTGACGAAGACTTTCTTTCACGGACACACCATGCAAACGCTGGTGCTTGGTGGTGCCTGCATGATACTGGCGGGCTTGCTGACTCTGATCGTGAAAGATGAGTCGCATAGATAAACCACGATACCGTTTGGTTTAAAAAATCATCTTTATTTTTGTCTGAGTTTTGATTGTATTACGCTGATTTGAATTCAGGTTGCGGTGTCTCCAATCTCCTCTGGCGCAACCTGATACTTTTCTTTCGTCTGCGCCCCAATTCCGCATTGACCGGTAAGAGCTCCGCCATGAAAAAAAACCTCCTGTTCTGCATTCCATTTTTATTCCTGTGTTTTAGCAGTTTATGTGTATCGCCTTCAGTCCGCGCAGAGAGTACGGGCAATGAAGTTCACCTGAAAGCCGAAAGCCACGGCAGCGATAGCAGCGAAAAAAATAAAAAAGCATCGTCTGAGAAGCCCTTCTTTACCTGGGACAATGCGACCATCTATTTTTTACTGACCGACCGTTTTTACAATGCAAATCCTGCGAACGATCTTGCTTACGGCCGGAAAAAAGATGCTGGACCATTGCGTGCTTATATGGGCGGTGATCTGGCGGGAATTACTGCGAAAATAAAAGAAGGCTATTTCAATCAGCTGGGTGTGGATGCGATCTGGCTGACACCGCCAGTCGAACAGATACATGGCGCGACAGACGAGGGCAGTGGTAAATCATACGGTTTTCATGGTTACTGGGCGCGCGATTTCACCAGCGTTGATGCCAATCTTGGCACCGAAGCAGATATGCACGAACTGGTCGATACCGCGCATGCACATGGCATACGGATTTTGCTGGATATCGTCATGAATCACGTCGGTCCGCAGACCGATCAAGATACTGCCTGGCCAGACAGCTGGGTGCGCCATGCACCAGTCTGTACCTACAAAGATGTGGCCAGTACCGTCAGTTGCACACTGGTGCAAGGTTTGCCGGATATCCGTACCGACAGTAATGAGTCGACGCCATTACCGCCATTTCTGATCGATAAATGGAAAGCCGAAGGCCGTTATGCCAAAGAAATCAGCGAGCTTGATCACTTTTTTCAACGTACCGGCTATCCGCGCGCGCCCAGGTATTACCTGATGAAATGGCATATCGACTGGATACGGAAATACGGTGTTGATGGCTTTCGCGCCGATACCGTCAAGCATGTTGAGCCAGGTGTCTGGAAAGAACTGAAACAACTCGCCAGCAGTGCTTATGACGAGTGGAAAACTGCAAATCCCAAGAAAAAAATCGGGGACACGCCTTTTTTTATGACCGCAGAAGTTTATGGTTATTCGATCACTGAAGGCCAGAAGTTCACGATGGATGGTGGCAGCCAGATTAATTTTTACCAAAACGGTTTTGATAATCTGATTAATTTTGGCTTCAAGTCTGATGCGAAGAAAGATCGTGAGCAGCTCTTCAGCACGTATTCAGCGCGACTGCATGGCGATCTGCAAGGTTACTCGGTTCTCAATTACATCAGTTCTCACGATGACAGCACACCTTTCGATCTGCAACGACACCAGCCTTTTGAGGCGGCGACGCGGCTCTTGCTGAGTCCGGGCGCAGCGCAGATTTATTATGGCGACGAAACCGCGCGTGATATCGATATGAAAGAAGCGCAGGGCGATGCCAGACTGCGTTCCTTCATGAACTGGGACGCGCTGAAAGCCAATGCTATGCAACAGGATTACCGGATTGCCGATGTACTCGCACACTGGCAAAAGCTCGCGTCATTCAGAAGGCTGCATCCTGCCATCGGCGCAGGAATACATCAGAAAATCAATGATCGTCCTTATACATTCAAGCGCACATACGACGACCACGGGCGGCACGATAAGGTAGTGGTGGCCTTAGATTTACCTGCACATCAGGATAATCCGATTTCAGTTGCCGGCGTATTTTCTGATGGTCAGCGATTACGTGACCATTATTCAGGAAAGACTGCAATCGTCATTAACGGCCGCGTGACTTTTGCGAGCCAGTTTCCGATTGCTCTGATTGCACAGGATGCACCATGAAACAGAAAACGCATTTCAAACGCATCTCATGTCTGGCAACGCTGGCGCTGTTGATGCAGTTCTGTGTGACTGATCTTGCCGCGCAAAATCTCAGCCGCAGCATACAGCGTGTTTCTGTTCAGCCTGCTTATCTCGAAGTGGTAACGAATGATGGCCGCTATCTATTCAAGCCGTATACAAAAAATATTATCGAGACGAGTTTTATTCCGGCGGGCGAACATTTTCAGCAAGCCTCACATGCAGTGGTGTTGAAGCCGGAAAAAATCAAAGCACAGCTTCGTACTGATGCCCAGCATCTCAGCTATATCGCCGGCAACATGGCAGTTCATATCAATCGTGCGCCATTCCAGATCAGTTATACCTACAAAAATCAAGCCCTGATTGCAGAACATCAGGGGTATCAGCAATCGGCACAGGGGCGAAGTCTGGATTTCCAGCTGGATCAGGATGAGGCTTTATATGGCGCAGGTGCCCGCGCCCTTGGCATGAATCGGCGTGGCTATCGCCTGCCCTTATATAACAAGGCGCATTACGGTTACGAAGAACATTCCGAGCAAATGAATTTTGCTATGCCTCTGGTTTTTTCTTCCAAAATGTACGGCATACATTTCGATAATCCGACAACAGGATTTCTCGATCTCGATAGTAAAAAGAAAAATCTGCTCGCCTATGAAAGCCTGAGTGGACGCCAGACTTATCAGGTGATTGCGGGGGATAGCTGGGAAGACATCGTTTCTGCGTACACGCAACTGACAGGCCGGCAACCATTGCCGCCGCGTTGGGCCTTCGGTAATTTCGCCAGCCGCTTTGGCTATCATTCAGAATCCGAGACACGTTCAGTACTGGCGAAATATAAGGAAGAGCAGATTCCTGTTGATGCGATTATTTTTGACCTGTACTGGTTCGGAAAAGAGATTAAAGGAACCATGGGCAATCTCGCTTTTGATCGCGATAATTTCCCGCAACCCAAAAAAATGATTGCCGACTTTGCGCAACAAGGCGTCAAAACCATACTGATTACCGAACCGTTTATCCTGACCAGTTCGGCCAGATGGAAAGAAGCCGTTGCAGAAAATATTCTGGCGAAAGATCAGCAAGGTCAGCCTTATACCTATGATTTTTATTTCGGCCACACTGGCCTGATTGATCTGTTCGATAAGCATGCGCAACAATGGTTCTGGAATATCTACAAAAATCTGAAAGCCGAAGGTGTTGCCGGATGGTGGGGCGATCTGGGCGAGCCGGAAGTGCATCCTGCCGGTCTGCAGCATAAAACCGGATCGGCAGATCAGGTTCATAATATTTACGGGCATCAATGGGCGAAACTCATTGCGGAAGGCTACCGCAAAGAATATCCGCAAGAACGGCCTTTCATTCTGATGCGCGCGGGTTATTCCGGCTCGCAGCGTTTCGGCATGATTCCGTGGTCGGGCGACGTGAACCGGACCTGGGGTGGTTTGCGTTCGCAACCCGAAATTGCGCTACAAATGGGAATGCAGGGAATGGCGTATATGCATTCTGATCTTGGCGGTTTTGCCGGTGCCAATCTGGACGACGAGTTATATACCCGCTGGTTGCAATATGGTGTATTTCAACCGGTGTTTCGCCCGCATGCACAGGAGGAAGTTGCCTCAGAGCCGGTGTTTCGTGAGCCTGCGACGCGGGCGCTTGCTAAGGCGGCGATAGAGTTACGCTACCGCCTGCTGCCGTATAACTATACGCTGGCATTTGAGAATAACCAGCATGGCTGGCCACTGATGCGCCCGCTGTTTTTTGCCGAACCAATGAATCCGGTGTTGACCTCGGCATCCGATAGTTATCTGTGGGGGCGTGATTTATTGGTGCATCCTGTACTGAGTGCAGGTCAGAAAAAGGCAGAGGTTTACTTTCCAGTCAGCAGTAACTGGTTTGATTTTTATACGGGGCAGACTTATGCCGCAGGCAGCCGGCATAGCATCGATGTTGTTCGTGAACATATCCCGGTTTTTGTTCGTGGCGGCGCTTTCATTCCGATGGCAAAGCCGCTGCAGAATACCCGGGAGTATTCGACTCAGACGCTTGATTTACACTACTACTATGACCCCGCAGTTGCCTCTTCCCAGTCGCAGTTATACGATGATGACGGTATGACGGCCAAGGCATTTGAACACGGCGCATATACACTGATGAAGTTTCGCAGCGCATACCGGCAACGACAACTGGTGCTGACACTGGATGCCGTGAACGGTAAAAAGCGTGCTGCCAGCGACAGACGCTTGCAAATCGTTATTCACAATATCACCGCTGCACCGGAAAAAATTCTGCTGCAACATCAGCCGGTCGCGTTTGCCTGGGATGCGTCCAGCCGGCAAGTGACGCTGGATGCACTCTGGAAGGCGGGCAGCACGGCGAAATTAGTTGTTCAAATGTCGGACTGAGCACGACAGAATATGCGGCAATCGGCAGCGGCTGTGGTAAATTGCTTAGCCTTTGTCAGCGCAGACAGCGAGACAAATGTTGGATCATGGTGTGATGAAATTCCGGAAATTAATTAAATAAAAAAACATGGCAGAACACACGTTGGCAGGACCTGCATACGCAGAACACGCAGAACATCATAGCGCCGGGTTTTCCGGTGGCCCACGTTTACTGGCAGACATCGGCGCGACCCATGCCCGTTTTACGCTGGAAACGGCACCCGGAAATTTTTCTGCAGTACGTGTATTGAAATGTGATGATTACACCGGCATCGTGCCCTTGATCCGTGCTTACCTGCATGATCATCAGGGTAGCCGCATTCAACATGCAGCGTTTGCGATTGCCAACCCGATTGACGGCGACGATGTCCGCATGACGAATCGTGACTGGGCTTTTTCTATCGAAGCGGTGTGGCGTGAATTTGGCCTGTACACCTTGCTGATTGTGAACGACTTTACGGCGCTGGCGATGTCTTTGCCCGGCTTGCAGGCAAGCGATGTGATGCAGATCGGCGGCGGCACTGCCGTCGCAAAATCAGTGATAGGCGTGCTCGGCCCGGGTACCGGTCTGGGTGTCTCCGGGCTGATACCTACCTCGGATGGTTTCGTCACTTTGGGCTCCGAAGGTGGGCATGTCAATTTTGCGCCGTGTGATGAACGTGAATATGCGATCTTGCAGTTCGCATGGAAAGAATGGCCGCACGTCTCGACTGAGCGTCTGATTTCCGGCCCCGGCCTGGAGCTGATCTATCGTGCGCTGGCAGCGCGGCATCAGCAGCAGGTGCGCGCCTTATCGGCGCAGGAAATTATGCATGCCGCCTTGCATGAAGCCGAGCCGCTCAGTCTGGAAACCCTGGAGTGTTTTTGCGCGATGCTGGGAAGTTTCGCCGCGAATCTGGCGGTAACGCTGGGTGCTTTTGGCGGCATCTATATTGGTGGTGGAATTGTGCCACTGATGGGAGAAAAGTTTGCAGCGTCGCTGTTCCGCAGCCGTTTCGAGGCGAAAGGGCGCTTCAGCAGCTATCTGGCGCAAATTCCAACGTATGTGATTACCACACCGAATCCGGCTTTTTACGGTGTGTCGGCCATCTTGTCTGAGCATTTGCGCGGGCGCAGCGGCGACAGTTCTTTGCTGGATCGCATACAACAGATACAGCTGGAACTGAGCCCGGCAGAGCGTCGCGTTGCGGCGCTGATCCTGGAGAATCCGCGTACCGTATTGAATGAAGCGATTGCAGAAATATCGCGTCTGGCCGATGTCAGCCAGCCAACGGTGATCCGTTTTTGCCGCTCGCTGGGTTTTACCGGCCTCGCCGATTTCAAGCTGAAATTTGCCAGCAGTCTGACGGGTACTATTCCCGTACGTCACAGTCAGGTCAGGCGCAATGACAGCACCCACGATCTGAGTGCCAAAGTGATCGATAACACCGTGTCGGCGATTTTGAATTTCCGCGATCAGTTGGAAGTGCACGCGATAGATCAGGCGATTGCTTTATTGCGCAAGGCAAACAAGGTCGAATTTTATGCGATGGGTAATTCCCGCGCGGTCGCGCTGGATGGGCAGCACAAATTTTTCCGTTTCCGCATTCCGACCGCCAATTACGGCGATGCGCATTTGTTCACGATGGCAGCCGAATTACTCAATCCCGGTGATGTCGTGATTGTGGTGTCTAATTCCGGTAAGTTGCCGGAACTGCTGAATGCAGTGGACGTTGCATTGAATGCTGGTGCCGATGTGATTGCGATTGCCCCACATCAGTCACCGTTAGCGAAAAAAGCCAGCGTCTGTCTGGCGGTGAATCACACCGAAGATAACGCTACATTTTTATCGATGATTTCGCGCATATTGCAGTTGTTGCTGATCGATATTCTGGCCGTCGGTTTATCAGTCGATGCACCGCACAGCGCAGACTCCCGTGAGAAAGAAGCGACACGTCTGAGTCATCTGCTGATTTCACATCTGGATAGCTGATCTGAGGAGAGCTGCCGCGTTGGTTTCACGGCAGCGAAGCAGCAAGACTCAGCCGGTTCTGGTGTGATGCAGTGTAAGAATTTATTGCACTGCTGCTCAGCGGCGGCGTAAAAAAGTACAATGCTGGTTTAGCGTGACCTGCAATTGCGCTTCATCTGTCTTCTGATCGTACTTTATGTCGCTGCTTCAATCTCTCAAAACCCTCAAAAATAAGTTCAGCTCTGGCTCGCCTGCGGTGGCTTCTGTCACGTCGTCAGTGCAGACGCCGCAGATGCAGAGCGACCCGCTGTTGACGGAAGTGCTGGCCGCTGCACTAAGCGATGCCGGATTCGCATTTGAGCGCTTAGCTTCGTGCATACAACTGCCGGAAGGGTTGGCACTGGCCGTGCAGCCGGTGACAACGAATGTGATTGGTGAAGGGCGGGTTCGTAGCTGCACCCGCATACACGCCTGGCATTCACAGTATTTTTCGCAAGGGATTTCTGAATATCAGCACGCGCTTGGTCCTGACGAGGCGGCCGCCATCGCGGAGGGCTTTGCGCAATGGGTCAAAATGGATCTGGTGGTTTTGCTCGATGCGACGCGTGATGTGCCACGAGATTGCACCGTGATAGAAATGAATGTGGCCAATGACGCGAAAATTGTTGAAGCGGCTGAACCGGTCGGACTGACGCGGTTCCGTCAGGTGATATTAGGGCCGGTTGCGCATCTGGCGACCAATCCGCCACCAAAGCAAAAAGAAGCGCATCCGTTTTGCCCTTGCTGTTTGTTTACCGAGAGCATGGAGGCATTTCACGCTGTCTTGCAGACCGATCAGTTTCTTGGTGTGCGCTTGTTCGCATCGCGTGATCAGCTCGGCGCGCAGGCAGCGGATTGCCGCGTCAACGGTGAGGATTTTGCGGCGGCATTGCCAGCGCTGACGGCTTATGTAGAAAAATGGCCGCAGCGCGGACTGGAATTTCGTAAGCAATATGTGGTGATCCGCACTGTGAGCCGGATAGTGGATGCCAGTGCTGTTCCTTTAAGTAGCACGGATGTGAGTAACTGAGTTCGCGCAAGAATAACGACGCCGATTGCGAAGGAAGATGAGAATGAACGTATTGCTTAAACTGTTAGCCTTGCTGATTGCTCTGGTGATGACGGCGGTGCTGGTGCTGGCGCCATCAGTGTTTGTCAGCTATGTGCTGCCATTGGTGGATGTCTGGTTCTTTGCGCAATCAGAAGAGCAGCAACGGCTGATCTTGCTGGGGGTGAAATGGGTTGCGCCAGCGATTGCTTTACTGTGTTTGTTATTTTTATTGATTGCACTGGCGCTCAAAACGATACGGCAGAAAGACCGCAATCAGCCGGAGTCTGCTGGTTTCACTCCGCTTGCTGCTAATGCTGGTATTGCGGATGTTGTTGCGGATGACATGGCGACCGCAGCTGTAACCGAAGCTGCTACCGAAGCTGTCACTAATACGACGGCTGATGCTACAACTCATACTGCGGCTGAAAAAGAGTCGCAGTAAGATACACAACGGCAGCTGTTTTATCCTGAATTTCATATACTCCCCCCTATTTTTATGAAATCACCCCTGATGTCCTTATGAAATAAAGACGTTTTAAGATACTGGGGGGAGTATATTTATTGCTCAGCGGGTGCCTTACTGACAGACTGGACCGAAAGCAAAAAAGGCAGGGAATCCCTGCCTTTTTTTATGTGCCGCGTTGTGACGGCATTTTGTGACTACGTTTGCGGCTGAATTACTTCAAGAACTGCTCATTGCCGACCATACCGATCTTGGTCACCCCAAGACGCTGGGCCGAGGCCATCACCGCGGCGACCGATTTGTACGGCACCACCGCATTCGGACGCAGATGCACTTCCGGTTG
>NZ_JACOGE010000020.1:0-295 GCF_014284265.1 Undibacterium sp. CY21W
CAAACAAAGGAGCCTGCGGGCTCCTTTTTCTTTACCCGGCGTAGTGACCGCTGGTCAGTAAGAGCGAAGAGCAGAAGACGGCTGAATAAGGAGTGGCGACTGAAGAAGAAGGTAAAGAAACGAAGCAGAGAAGGCCGCAGGGCAGCCAAGCACCAAGAGCTGCGCCCGCTAAAAGCAAAACCCCCCGTTACGCTAGTAACGGGGGGTTCGCAGAATACAAGCCTGACGATAACCTACTTTCACACTGGTTGCAGCACTATCATTGGCGCAGAGTCGTTTCACGGTCCTGTTCGGG
>NZ_JACOGE010000021.1:0-287 GCF_014284265.1 Undibacterium sp. CY21W
GTTTAAATTTAGTCATTATGTTATGCATATATTGTAAATGTTGAGCTAAATAGCTTATATAAAATAAAAAAAAATAATACTTACTAATACAAGATCTTACATGAGATATTCGATAGGCTTGATTAAAAATAATTAATGGCAAGTATAAAATATGTTGCATTACAAAGATGATGAGGTTGTACTATGATTGACTTAGAAGGGGCATCAAACTCTTTTTCAAACTTCTTAGGTACTAATATTCTAAAATGTGTGTTTAGCAAAATCAATTTTGTGATGTCAATTTTAAT
>NZ_JACOGE010000022.1:0-217 GCF_014284265.1 Undibacterium sp. CY21W
TGCTTCGTTTCTTTACCTTCTTCTTCAGTCGCCACTCCTTATTCAGCCGTCTTCTGCTCTTCGCTCTTACTGACCAGCGGTCACTACGCCGGGTAAAGAAAAAGGAGCCCGCAGGCTCCTTTGTTTGCTTTGCTGCCCCGATTCTCTACAACTTAGAAGTGGTAGCCAACTTTAACCGTGGCGACATTTACCCCGGGGTTGGGCTTTTTAATAGCGC